>NZ_CP155079.2:0-672134 GCF_039634365.2 Mucilaginibacter sp. PAMB04168 | reverse complement strand
CGCCTTTAATGGCAGCTATACTCATGCCGTTAAGCACCGCCACCATCATATCCTTTACCAGCATTGCCACACATGTGGCGGCCAAAAACAGGCATTTATCATGAGCATAATTTACTTTTTAATAGGGTGCAGCATTTTGCTGGCACTAATTTTCTTAGGCGCATTTTTTTGGGCTCAGCGCCATGGCCAGCACGACGATCTGTACACCCCTTCTGTACGCATATTATTAGACGATGAACCCAAGGAACAATTAAAAAATGACGAAGGTCAGTTTTTGAGTTAGCAGTCATCATTTAGCCGGTAAAGCTGCCGGCCTACTTTTACAACATTAAAATAGTTACGATCAACAAAATCATTTATGCAACCCGAAAAATTTTACTACGATAACAAAATTGTGCGCAACTTCGGGATAGCCACCATCGTCTGGGGTATTATCGGTATGACGGTGGGGCTACTCGTTGCCATACAGTTGTACAGCCCGGGAGCTAACTTGGGTAACCAGTACACTACTTTTGGCCGCATACGCCCGTTACATACCAACGCCGTCATTTTTGCTTTTGTGGGCAATGCTATATTTATGGGCGTATACTACTCTTTGCAAAGGCTACTCAAAGCCCGCATGTTCAGCGACATTTTGAGCAAAATACATTTTTGGGGCTGGCAGCTCATTATTGTTTCTGCAGTGATTACACTGCCTATGGGTTTTACTACCTCCCATGAGTATGCCGAACTGGAATGGCCCATTGATATTGCCATTACGCTAATTTGGGTAGCATTTGGCGTAAATATGTTTGGCACCATATTTAAAAGGCGTGAACGGCATTTATATGTAGCTATATGGTTTTACATTGCCACGTTTATAACGGTAGCTGTTTTGCACATTGTTAACTCTTTCGAGTTGCCAATATCGGGCTTAAAAAGCTATTACCTGTTTGCCGGCGTGCAGGATGCCCTGGTACAGTGGTGGTATGGGCACAATGCGGTGGCATTCTTTCTAACTACCCCTTATCTGGGTATGATGTATTACTTCTTGCCTAAAATGGCTAATCGTCCTATTTATTCATACAAGCTTAGTATCCTGCACTTTTGGGCACTCATCTTTATTTACATATGGGCTGGCCCGCACCATTTGTTATATACCACATTACCAGGCTGGGCGCAATCACTGGGTGTCGCTTTTTCCATTATGCTTATAGCACCAAGCTGGGGAGGCATGATTAATGGCTTACTTACCCTGCGCGGCGCATGGGATAAGGTGCGCGATGACGTGATCCTTAAATTTATGGTGGTAGGCTTAACCGCTTATGGTATGGCCACTTTTGAAGGGCCTATGCTGGCGCTTAAACAGGTGAACTCCATTGCCCATTTCACCGACTGGATTGTTGCACACGTGCACGTAGGCGCTTTAGGCTGGAATGGCTTTTTAACCTTTGCCATATTATACTGGTTAATACCCCGTATTTACAAAACTGAACTTTATTCCAAAAAAATGGCTTCGTGGCATTTTTGGTTAGGAACACTGGGCATACTATTTTATGCTATTCCGCTGTACTGGGCAGGTTTTACACAAGGCCTGATGTTAAAGGAATTTACGCCTGAAGGTATGCTGAAGCACCCCAACTTTTTAGAAACCACTTTGCGCATTTTACCAATGCATGTAATGCGCTCCATTGGCGGCGCACTGTACCTGGTGGGTGTCATTGTAATGGCTTATAACTTGGCCCGCACCATGACCCGCGGTAGTTTGGTAAGTAACGAAGCTGCTGAGGCAATGCCGTTAGAGCCTGCTTATGTAAAACAAAAGGGCGACTCATGGCACAGAGTAGTAGAGCGCAGGCCAATACAGTTATTAGTTTTGTCACTGCTGGTAATCCTGATAGGCACTTTCATCGAACTTATGCCTACCATGACCATATCTTCCAACATACCTACTATAGCCAGCGTAAAACCCTATACACCTTTGGAGTTACAAGGTCGAGATTTGTACATACGGGAAGGTTGTTCTAATTGCCACTCACAAACCGTAAGACCTTTTAGGAGCGAAACTGAACGTTACGGCGAGTATAGCAAAGCAGGTGAATTTGTGTATGATCACCCGTTTTTATGGGGATCAAAACGTACAGGGCCCGACCTGCACCGTGAAGGCGGCAAATATGGTAATGCCTGGCACTACAACCACATGATGGACCCGCGGTTAATGTCGCCCGGCAGCATTATGCCAGATTATGATTGGTTAATTACGCAAACGCTCGATACGAGTACTACTGCATCAAAAATTAATGCCATGCGTACTTTGGGTGTACCATACGCGGCCGGTTTTGCCCTGAAAGCAAACCAAGACCTGGATCAGCAAGCCCGCAAAATTGGCGACGATCTGGCTAAAGATCATATCAAAGTAACACCCGATAAAGAGATCATTGCCATTATAGCTTACCTGCAACGTCTCGGCACCGACATTAAAGCCAATAAAACAGCTAATAATCAATAACCATGTTTAAGCAGTTTACCGAAAATATAGCAGATAATCAGATTTACCTGCTTTTATCGCTGGGCATTTTTCTGGCCTTCTTTATAGTAGTAACTATTATGCTGATACGCAGCCGCAAAGAGCATAATGATTACATGAGCGCTGTGCCCTTAAATGACAGTTTTGACAAACACGATAGTACCCTATATCAATGAAATACTTTAAATCTTTGATCACACTTTTTATCGTATTGGCTGCGCAACCTGCCTGGGCGGCAGACGATAACCTGATTCCGCCCGATGTAAGAGATTACCTGGGCTACGGCGCTATGATGGTGATGATGATCTTGATCATTATCGCAATGCTGGTATTAAACAACACATTCAAAGCATTAGCTAAGGCACTTTTAAGTCCTGCTGAGTATGCTGAAATGGAGGCCGAGCGTAAGCAGGCTAAAGTTAAAAAGCCCAAAGGGGAAGTGGTACTGAAGCTACTCTCTTTAAAGCCATTGTCTGAAGAAAAATCTATACTGATTGAACATGATTACGATGGTATACAGGAGCTGGATAACCCCACACCGGGCTGGTTTATGTACTTGTTTTATGCTACCATTATCTTTTCGGTAGGGTACCTTCTTATCTACCATGTGTTTGATGCAGCACCCTTGCAGGATGAGGAATATACCATTGAAATGAAAATAGCCGCCCAAGAAAAAGAAGTGTTTTTAGCAAAAGCTGCCAACCAGGTAGATGAGAAAACAGTAAAACTTTCAACTGACGCAGCCATACTGTCTTCGGGTGCTGTTATATTCAAACAAAGCTGCGCACCCTGCCATGGCGAACATGCGCAGGGAATGGTTGGCCCTAACTTAACCGATGATTATTGGCTGCACGGCGGTAAAATTAATGACGTATTTAAAACCATTAAGTATGGAGTTACGGCCAAGGGAATGCCCACCTGGGAAAAACAGCTAACCCCCAAACAAATTGCCGACGTAGCCAACTATATCAAATCGGTACGAGGCAGTAAGCCGGCTAACGCTAAAGAGCCGCAAGGAGACAAGGAAAACGAAGACGGCAATGCTCAGGCAACCCAAACGGCTATGGTAGTAGCCCGTTGAGTGGTGCAAAGTATACCTGAATTATAAGTAATAATTGTGTGATGATGTTATCTGAAACGAATAAGCTGGATGCGGTAAGTGATGGAAAGCGTAGATGGATGTATCCGCTTGTTCGTAAGGATAAATTGTACCAGTACCGCAGCTGGTTAAGCTATATATACCTTATCTTATTTTTTGCTGCCCCTTACCTGCGCATTAACGGGCAGCCGGTACTGCTGCTTAATGTGATTGAGCGCCGTTTTGTACTGCTGGGCCAGGTATTTTGGGCACAGGATGTTTTCATGTTTGTACTGGCTATGCTGGTATTTGTGGTATGCGTGGTATTGTTTACCATTGCCTTTGGCCGTGTTTTTTGCGGCTGGGTCTGTCCGCAAACGATATTTATGGAAATGGTTTTCCGAAAAATAGAGATATGGATAGAAGGCAGCCCTAAGCAACGACGCCTGTTAGACCAAGGGCCTTGGAACAAAGAAAAAATACTAAAGAAAACAGGAAAGCATATAGCGTTTATTGTGCTTTCGTTTATCATAGCCAATACTTTTCTGGCTTATGTTATAGGCAGCGAAAGTTTATTAAGAATTATTACCGAACCTGTTAACAGGCATTGGTCGGGCTTTGCCAGTATATGGATATTTACGGGCTTATTCTACTTTGTTTACAGCCAGGTACGAGAAATTGTGTGTACCGTTATTTGCCCGTATGGCCGTTTACAGGGTGTATTAACTGATAAGCACACGCTTATGGTGGCTTATAATTATCTGCGTGGCGAACCGCGCGGTAAGCTTAAACGTCCGAGCGAGGAGCCCAAAGGAGATTGTGTGGATTGCGGCTTGTGTGTAGATGTTTGCCCAACCGGCATTGATATTCGGAAAGGCACCCAGCTAGAATGTGTTAATTGTACAGCTTGCATTGATGCCTGTAACCAGGTGATGAATAAAATAAACAAGCCGCTTAATCTCATTGGTTTTTATTCCGAAGAGATGATCGAACAAAAGGTTAAGCCATCCTTTACGGGCCGGATGGCTGCTTACAGCAGCGTAATGGTAATATTACTGGGAGCCCTTACCTACTTTATACTTCAACGCAGCGACATAGATATTACGGTGATGCGGTCGGCCGGTTTACTTTACCAGGAACAACCTGGAGGTTATATAAGTAATATTTACAGCGCCGATATTGTAAATAAAACCAACAAAATACAATCAGTTAAACTGGTTGCCAATAATGCCGGTGTAAAGATCAGATATATACAACCACTAAGTAAGCTGGATAAAGAGCAATCAGTACGCACTACATTTTTTATGCTCATACCGGCTAGCCTTATCCATACAACCAAAACAGAAATCAAATTAAAAGTAATGCAGGGCAATAAGGTGTTGGGCACAGCCAGCACCACCTTTATAGGACCTATAAATTAAAAAAGATGAAACTTAACTGGGGAAATTATTTAATAATGGGCATGGGAGCTTTTATGGTTTTCATTATTAGCATGGGCGTATATATGTTCGCCCAAACTAAAGACGATTACGATAAGCAATACTATGAAAAGGGCATCAACTTCGACCAGGATTTTAATCGTGGAAAGCAGGTTTATGCTGATAGGGCCGTACCTAAAGTAAGCTTTGATGCACAAAACATGCTGGTACAATTTGCTGCGCCTGCAAAAGGCAAGCTACGCTTTACCCGTGCAGCCGACAGGCGGATGGATAAGCTGTTCCCGGTTGAGTGTATTAAAGCTGCTGATCCGGTAATAATACCGCTAACAGCGTTTGCCAAGGGCCCTTACAAACTGCGTGTTGAATGGCAAAGTAATCTTAAGCAATACTTGTACGAGCAAGATATAACGATTAAATGAGCGAAGATAAGATAGCTTTCTTTATTGGTCTGTTTGGAAGTGTGCATTGCATTGGCATGTGTGGCCCCCTGGCTTTTGCCATACCCGTTGCACAAGGCCGCGGCTGGCTGCTGTTGGGCGACAAACTCATTTACAACCTGGGCCGTACCTTTAGCTATTGCCTCCTGGGCTTGCTAACCGGCTTGATAGGCCAGCAGCTTTGGCTAGCCGGGCTGCAGCAATGGGTAAGCCTTTTTAGCGGGATATTCATTATCATGGCCGCTTTTGTCCGCTTGCTTAAACTTTCTGTAAGCAGAAGTGCCGCCGTTAAAAATCACATGGGCTGGTTCAATCGCTTACTTTCACATGCTTTAAAGCACCAATGGGGCCACTTATTTATCGGTGTTTTAAATGGATTTTTGCCTTGTGGTTTTGTGTACCTGGCACTAGCTGGTGCGGTTAATACAGGTAACGTAATTAGTGCCGTACAGTATATGTTTTGGTTTGGCATGGGTACAGTACCGCTTATGTTGCTGGCTACTATAAGTAGCAGTTTAATCAGTATACCGCTTCGGCGCCAGGTAAACAAAGTTATTCCATATATCATGCTGGTTTTGGGAGTATGGTTTTTACTGCGAGGTTTAAACCTTAATATTCCTTACCTGAGCCCACCTAAAACAGTAACAGAAACCAGCATGTGCGGGTAAGGCAGTGTTTAGCTCAAATTTAACAATTACTAAGATTACATTTTACCGTAATGCTCTCGTAATAAGATGTGGCTTTGGCACGAGGCTGAATACCTAGAGGCACTGACCCTGATATAAACGCATAAGATCAGATATTTACCTGACATGATATTTGACCCGGAAGTGTAATAAGCAATTGATCGTCTGCATTGAGCACATGAAAGCCTGTGGTCACTGGCAATCTTGACAGGCCGTACAATTGGTGCCAGACAAAAGCGTCAAGATATAGGGTATCAGGCCGGCCAGCAAATGGGATTCGTTACGCAGACCGTTCAAAAGAAACTAGCCGTTTAGTGGTTAATCGCATGTAATGGGTGGCGGTTATGAAACAGGCTTGCTTTAGCATACCTTGTCAATCCGAATAGGCCGTTGTTTACCTGCCCAATCTCAAATGTGTGCTGATAATGATAATTTCGCTCTTCATATTCCCATTCCAAGGTCAGCTCCCAATTTCCGGCTTCCAATCCTCTTAGCGCAACGGTAAGATCTGTGCTGACACCAGTATCGAACCTGCGGCAAATGCTTGCATTTGTTTGTTCTGAAAGGGGACGGAACCGCAGTTTACCCCTAACCGGATGCTCGAAAGAAAATTTAAGTGTTTTCATTATCAGTAAATTAACTGACTCAAAATTAACCCTTTCGAGAGCCTTACAAAGTGATTAGGGTCATGTTTTAGATTGACGCTGGTCTTAGTTCTTTTATCAGCTTTCCCGGAAATTTGCGTCATCATCAACAAACATGACATCATGAAAAAGATTGCTGTTCTTACCGACTTTTCCGAAAGATCTGCTAACGCTGCCGCTTATGCTTTAGCGATTGCATGCCGCCTAAAGGCAGATGTATTACTGTTCCATACTTTTTTGGTTCCTTCATCTGAAACCATGGGTGCGCAGATCGCCTGGCCAATGGAAGATTTTGAAGAAATTAAAGCTGGCGCTGAAGCCACATTGCAGGAAACAGCCCAACAACTGAGCACAGCACTTGACCGCTCCAAAGTTGGATTTTGCCCAAAGATAGAATGTCAGGCGCAGGAAGGCAATTTAAACGCGTGTATGGAAACGTCCCTTGCCGGGCGTGATGTCGTCCTGCTGGTCATGGCCAATCATCATAAGGGTTTCTCGTCGTTGATGCTGGGCAACCATACCCAGCAAGTGCTGGACAACACTGATCTGCCGGTATTGATAATTCCTGAAGCAGCCAGCTTCCAGAATGTCAAAAAGATTGCTGTTGCCACCGACCTTAAGGACGATGACCTGCAGATCATTCATTCACTGGCTAACCTGGCACGGCCATTCAATGCAGAAATTCTGCTCACTCACGTTTGTGAGCACACGCCGGAGAATATGCGTAAGGTGGAGGATTTTTTACATAAGGTGACTAATAAGATTAATTACCCTAATATCTATCATCGTGAGTTTGATGAACACAATACCCATAAAGGATTGCAAGATATGGCGGGCAATGTGCAAGCAGACTTAATGGTTATGGTGCATCGTCGGAAAAATTTCTTTGAACAGCTGCTGGGAATCAGTTATAGTCAGAAACTGGCTGCAGAAAGCAAGGTGCCGCTACTGGTATTCCCTTACCCAACAGAAACGTTACCTGTTTTTTAAAAAGCTTCATACTAAATATTTATCATGAACAAGTTAGATAACAAAGTAGCGGTCATTACCGGCGCAGCAGCCGGAATGGGCAAAGCCATTGCTCAACTATTTGCCAGGGAAGGTGCAAAAGTAGTGATCTCGGATATTCACTTTGATGGTCTCCAAAAAGTAATTAAAGCGATTCAGAAACAAGGTGGCAATGCCATCGCTGTAACGGGCGATGTGTCTGACCAGCAACATGCTCAGGAACTGATCGACACCGCGTTCGCTAAGTATGGCCCGCCGGACATCCTGGTCAACAATGCAGGCATCATGGATAACTTCGTTCCGGCAGCTGAAATAACGGATGAATTATGGGAACGCGTACTTGCCGTAAACCTCACTGGTCCGATGCGGCTCATTCGCAAGGTGCTGCCCATCATGTCCGCAAACAAAGGCGGTTCAATCATCAACGTATCTTCCATCGGCGGCCTGCAGGGCTCACGTGCGGGTGCGGCTTATACAGCCTCAAAGCACGCACTGATCGGCCTTTCCAAAAATGTAGCCTTTCAATATGCCGATCAGGGTATTCGCTGTAATGTCATTGCTCCGGGCGGTGTTAATACCAGCATTGGAGAAACACTTAAATCGCCCAACAAATTTGGAATCGCCAAAGCGATGTCGGGGGCGGCTTTCAATCCCCGCAGCGGCGAATCCGGCGAGATCGCAACGATCGCCTCATTCCTGGCATCGAATGATTCCAGTTTCGTGAACGGTGCTGTGATCGTTGCAGATGGTGGCTGGACAGCCTATTAAACCCAACTTTTGGAATGCAACTTACAGAAGAGTTTAGCCCTGCCTAATCAAAGACAGGGCTTTTTAGATGATCAGCACAGTTAATTACGCCGACTGCTACTCAGTAGCGATACATAATACAGGAGCGTTGCTAACGAGCCTAAAGCCGCAACCACATAGGTCATAGCGGCCCACCACAGGGCGTCTTTAGCTTCGGCATGTTCCTGCCGGGTTTGCATTACGCTGTGGTTGTTATCCAGCCAGGCCAGTGCACGGCGGCTGGCATCAAACTCAACCGGCAAGGTTACAAAGCTAAATGCCGTAACTATACCCAGCGCCACCACACCAATAAACAACACAAACGGATTGCCCGAAAAAATGAGCAGCATAACGCCAATCATCAGTGTCCATTGGGTAAGTGTTGAGGCCGTGCTTACAATAGGCACCATAGCCGAGCGGAAACTAAGCCAGCTATAAGCCTGTGCATGCTGCACAGCATGGCCGCACTCGTGCGCAGCTACGGCTGCAGCAGCCACACTACGGCTGTGGTATACATCTGCGCTTAAATTCACGGTGTGGTTTTCGGGGTTGTAATGGTCGGTTAACTGACCTTCAACCGATATAACCTGCACATTGGTAATACCATGATCGCGCAGCATACGCTGGGCAACTTCGGCACCCGAAAGGCCTGATGATAAACCTATCTCTGCATATTCTTTAAACTTGCTTTTGAAACGCCATTGTACCGCCAGGCTAATTAAGCCAATGGCTATCATTAACAACCAGGCTGAGTTAAACCCACCCGGGCCCATGTAACCTAATATGAATTGTAAATGAATCATGTCTTTTTAACTATTATACTATAAGATCATCAAAAAGTATTCCGTAGCGGTTCAATAAGGCGTTGCTGTGCTTGGAGGGAAGTTAAGTTATAAAAGCTGTCAATAATACAGTATGGCAATGTTAAAATGTCGTATGCATTAAATATTAATCCAACTGTATCACTCCAAAACCTTGCCGCGTATAGCTAATAACCTTATCACAATTTCGATGAAAAAGATGATTATAATTTTATTGCTGGCAGTTGCGGCCACCTCTTGTAAAAAAGAAAGATACCGCAATCCTGAACCATGTCCAACTGATTTGAATGTGCTGAACTATGTGCAGCGCTATTACGATGATGGCACCTATTACACCGAAAATTACACGTACGATTATAACCTTCGCCTTGCTAAGTCTGAGCACCGCAACCAGGCAGGTGCATTACTGTCTTCGCTGGAGTATCATTATTCCAATGGGCTGCTCACGGGCGTAACACTTAATTCATCTGCCAAAAAAGTAGCCGAACACAACTATTATTATGCAGGTACCGGCAAGCCTGCTAAGTTTGAGTACCTGGAATATGACACGAGCAATATACTTAAATTGGTTTTTGAGCAGTTGTATGAGTACAATAACCAGGGGCAGATCATAAAAACCACCGTTAATCATTACAATGGTTTTCCGTCATATTATACCACAAGCTCTTATTCCAATGGTAACCTTACCGGCCAAAAGCAGTACTCGCTGCCGGGAGGTGCGCTTACAACAGAGTTTGTTTATGAGTATGATAACAAAGCCAATCCATACTACAGGCAAGTGGGGCCAGCTTTAGACAATGCCAGGTACTATTCAAAAAACAATATAACCCGCGTTGCCAATATTACAGCCGGTAGCGGGGCGGTAACCGAATTAGTTACCGAGTATGAGTACCGGGACAACCTATGGCCTGTAAAATCATATTATAGATATAATAGCGGCACTAAAACCTTAGGCACAGTTTACTTTTATAAATAAGGAAAAGGTAGTACAACGCCATAACGCAATGGTGTTATGGCGTCTTAATTCCAGTTCATATTGGCCTCTGTAGGATAAATATATTATTGAGAAAAATTTAATCGCCACCACCACACCCGCTGCACCCAGAGCCCGAGCAGCCCGAGCACCCGCTGCCACACCCACTATCGCCACCGCTATGACCGTCATGACCACCGTGCGTATGTGAAGAAGAATCACAGCCGCCTGAGCTATCGCCTCCGCAGCCGCTAATTTCGTTGCTGCGTTCTTTATTGGAACTTCGCAAATTGTAAATGAGCAGGCCGATGAATACTGCAGCCACCAAGGGGATCTCTAAAGAAGGTTCAACATCTTTAATTACAACAAAAAAAATTAAGATTGAGACGGCAATTGCCCAAAACGCTATTGTTTTAAAAGCATTAAGGGTTGAGCGTTTAACTAACGCAAAGTTGCTGATATTTACCCTTTGAAAATTAATATCTGAAAATCGTGTCGAATTATCCAGCCAGATGTCGGCGGGCGGTTCAGTCTTAAACTTTTCGGTGTAAACCTTAAAAGACTGTGTATAATAGCCATTAAATTTTTTTGTTTCGTGGCTGCCGCCTTGCGTAGGGTTGTGATGAATTTCCTGGTTAAGCGTGTTCTTGCAAAAGTCGACCCAGTAGGACTTGGTATAGGTTAAGTGCAAATGCCAGGCTTGGTCAACCGCGTCTGATGGTGTAATACTACCTGAAGAAACACAGCATAAAAAAACGAACTTTTTGTACTCTTCTATTACACGGATCGTATAATTCTGATCCCAGCCATTTTCTCTGGCCAGCCTATCCGAAAATTTAAAGCTAGACTGATTGTCATCCAGTTCAAAGCGCTTAATTTTATCCCAAAGGGCAGATTCCGAAGCAGTCATCCGTCTTGCTAAATTACGCTCAACTTAGGCATTGTAAGTAAAATATGCAAATGCGTTTGTAAAACACGTACTGATGTTAATGGTAGCGGCAACATGATGTTGCCGCTACCATTTTTGCATGAGTTTTGGAATCACTTAAGAGCTTGTATCGTATTTGCCATTTAACTGGGCCTGGAGTTTTAGTTTTTTATGCCAGTAAACGTACGACACTAAAATGAACACAAACCCTAAAAGAATTGGTGCCCAATTCTTAACCGGATCGCCCACGGCAACAAAAGAGTAAACAGCGCCTATTAAATCGAAAGTAAACCCGGCATAGGCCCATTCCTTAAGTCTGGGAAAGCGGGGTACAAGTAAGGCAATTACACCTAAAATCTTTAATATGCTTAATAAGGGCAGTACATGAGGCCCATATCCAATGTGTTTCATCATAGCTTCGCCCTCTGCATTGGGCATCAGGCCGCCAATGGCCGAAAACAGCATAGCTACCGCTAATAAAATGGTAAATACCCAATAAATAATGTTTACTTTTTTCATGACAGGTTAAAGGTTGTTGATGGTTATGATATTGTTGTTCGTTTGCCTTTTAAGCTTTTACCTAAGCAAACCGTGTTTAATTTACTCATCTTGAGGCATAACTTCGAGCACCGCTTGCAGGCGGTCAAAGTTTTCCTCATTAGCCGGAGTAATAAAAGCTTTCAGCTTTTGACATTCCTCTGCCGATTCAAACGCCATTGTAAATATAACTTTGGTTTTTCCCGGCAGCTCTTCAAAAACAAAAGAGCCGGTAAAGGCATGGTTAGATTGCAGGTGATCGTAAACAATAAGCTCGGGCACAACAATTTGGGTAAACCTGTTTAAATTCTCGTAGCTGTTGCCATCGGGTGCATGCATGGTGAACATCCAGTTGCCTCCTATAGTAAAATCAAATTCTTTAAAGATATTAGTAAAACCTTTCGGTCCCCACCATTTGGCCAGGTACTCGGGCTGCGCCCATGCTTTGAATAGCTGCTCGCGCGAAAAGTTAAATACCCTGGTGCTTACAATTTCGTTTGCTTTATCTGTCATCATCTTATTCGGCTATAGATTTGAGATATTCTTCCAACACATTGAATGAACCACCAAAACCTTGCTGCATAGACTGGGGCATTTTAGCAAATTGTGCCATTTCGTCTTCTGTAGCATTTATGGGTCCGCCTTTCAATGTCATGATTGTTTTTCCGTCTGTTTCTTTCAGGGTGAGCACGTTCTTTATTTCAAGCGGCCAGTTTGAAAAGAAAGGCCCACGGATGATGTTACCTTCCGGATCGGCGAACGAGCTTACAAAAACAAGTTTGTGCGGGGCCGAAACTTCATGAAAAACAAACAGCCCCCACATTTCGGTACCATTGGGATGATCCATGCAGTAATGAAAAGTGCCTTCCGGCTTCAGATCAAATTTTTTAATGGTAATGCGGCTTCCTTTTGGTCCCCACCATTTGGCCAGGCGCTCGGGCTCCGTCCATGCTTTAAACACCAGTTCGGGCGGTGCATCCAGTATGCGGGTAATCTCCAGTACAGGTTCTGTTTGTGATGTCATATTTATGATTGTTTGGTTTGAATTTCCTTTAAGTAGTCCTCCAGCGAATCGAACCGGCTTTCCCAAAGTTTGCGGTACTGTTCTACCCAGTTTGCCACTTCGCCCAATTTTTCAAATCTACCCTCACAATAACGCTCGCGCCCTTTGCGCTTAATTTCTAGCAAACCGCATTCAGTTAGTATCTTTACGTGTAAGGATACAGCCTGCCGGGTTACGTCGAACTTTTCGGCAATAGCATTTAAATTTTGTGGCTTCTCCGCTATCAGGCCAAGTATCGCCCTGCGGGTCGGATCGGCTATAGCCTGGAATACATCTCTTCTGGCATCCATTTCAATAGTTTTTACTGCACACAGCCCCAGTTGGTAATTACCCTGTAAATAACTGATAATACTATTTGCAAGTATCTGCTTGCAAATATATACGCAAGCATGTACTTGCGCAAATTTTTATTATTTATTTTCTTTAAGGAGTAACGTTTTATATAAAAAACAAACTCGAGCCATTAATATTAGGCGTAGTATAGTTGCTGGCTTACAAAGTTTTGGTCAAGAGTGTGTGACTTACCGGATTTGCTTGGTTACTATCAAAGCCTGCTCGTAAAAAACTGTATAATAGTTAGTTAAATGATGCTCTGAACTCAAGCGGCGACAGTTGCGTTTTGCTTTTAAAGAGCTTGTTGAAAGACTGCGGGTATTCGAACCCCAATTGGTAAGCAATTTCACTAACTGATAACGAAGTTGTGGTTAATATATCCTTCGCTTTCTCAATTAGTTTGTGATGAATATGTTGCTGTGCATTAAGGCCGGTTAATGACCGAAGCATATCGCTTAAATAATTGGGCGATACATGGAGCATTTCAGCAATATAGCGTACGGTTGGCAGGCCCTGTTGCTGCACTTTGCCGCTGTTAAAATAGTCTGTAAGCAGTTCTTCCAGATTAGTCAGCAGGTCATTATTAGCTTGTTTGCGGGTGATGAACTGGCGGTTGTAAAAACGGTTACAATAGTTAAGCAGCAATTCAATGTGAGATAGTATCACATCCTGACTGTAATGATCGGTTGCCGACTCATACTCCAACCGAATGTTCCGCATCGTTGTATCTATCATGGCCTCTTCCTTTTCTGATAGATGTAGCGCCTCACTAACAGCATAAGAGAAGTAGCCGTAAGACTTTATTTTGGTTCCTAATGTATGCCCTTGTATAAAATCAGGATGAACCACGAGCCACCAGCCCGATAACTGAAGACCTGCAACGATATCGGTGGTTACTACCTGCCCCGGCGAAAAAAACGTCATCACCCCCTCATCAAAATCGTAGTAATTTTGGCCGTATTTCATCGTCCCCTCAAAATTCTTTTTCAGTGCAATACAATAAAAGTTATAGCAAACGCTGCGCAGGCTTTCATCTGTATAGCAGGTAATCTCACTAAAGTCAATAACACTAATTAATGGATGCGCTGGCTTGGTTATTTTTAAGAGCCGGTGTAACTCGGCTATAGAGTTGATGGCATAAGGGGCATGATGTTCTTTACTCATAAGCGATGAATTCTTTAAAGTGCGGGCAAGAGCAAGTTACTAAAATGCCGCTTACCCTTACTTAGGGTTATGCTATATTAGTAGATAGTGTTATATGTTTCCAGGCTTCTATCTCCTCCTGTTCTTTTCGGCGGTGTTCGGTAACCAACTGATAGGTATCGGGGCCCAGCAGCAAGTGTAATGGAGGGTTGGGCATATCCGTTAAATCCATTAATATTTTAACCAGCTTCTCCGGATCGCCTATTTGTTTTCCGCTAAACTCACGCCACATTTTTTCGGCCTTGTCTAATTGATACACATCAATTTTGTTTTGGGCAAATGTCATCGACCCTTTATCCATAAAGTTAGTGCGAAACTGGCCGGGTGCAACTACGGTTACCTTAACGCCAAAGGGCTGCACCTCTTGCGCCAGGGCTTCAGACAAGCCTACCACCGCAAACTTGGCAGCATTATAACTGGCGGCCTTTGCAAAACCTACATACCCTGCATTGCTCGATATATTGATAAAGTGCCCCGAGCCTTGCTTCCTGAAATAAGGCATGGCTGCCCTAATGATATTAACGGTGCCAAATAGGTTTACATCCATACTACCACGAAACTCCTCGTCCGTCATTTCTTCCATGCTGCCCACCAGTGAATAGCCTGCATTGTTTACAACCACATCTAATCGTCCAAAGTGTTCAATGGCTTTTTGGATACTATCTTTTACATTTTTATCTGCTGTAATGTCGACCGCTAAAGGCAACAAATTTGCTTTATCGTTCGGTAATTGGCTTTCCAGCGCTTTAACATCTCTTGTTGTGGCAGCCACTTTATTGCCGGTTGAAAGAAGGAGTTTTACCAATGCCAGCCCAATGCCTTTTGAGGCTCCGGTTACAAACCATACTTTTTTATGTTCCATAGCTTAATCATATTTATTAGGATACAAAGATGGTAAGGCCCGACGCAAGCAAATTATCCGAATCCCCGATGGTTGTATCCAAAAAGGCCGTAAGCTTCTGCTGAGCAGATTGAAAAGAAGATGCCGGGACTTAAAATACAGAAGTTAAAATGTGATATTCCTTGGCGACATGTTATATTTGGTAAGACTGCGTATAGAGTGTTGTGCTTGTTATAACCAAGATAACCAGTTATGGATTTGATTGCAATAAATAAGATATTGGAATACATTTCTGCTCGTCCAGAATCACAAACGGCCTTTTTAACATTTTTGAAAGAATATGAGCATGAATTTAGAAAGCGTTTTGAGCAAGCTAATGGCTTTAGCGGGGCGGGTGTAGGCGCAGGATCGTTTAGTTTAGGAACAGGAGAATATATTATAGAATACGAGTGGCGTGCACAATTGAATGCCATCTGCATCACTTGGCTAGGCAGTAGAGAGGAGCATCAAGCTTATATAAAAGATAAATGGAGAATGATGCAGCCTGCAGGAAGAAAGTTTGTAGTTGAGCATGTTGTTATTACAGTAAGCGGAGGCCGAACCAGTACTAAACGTACTGTTGTTCCTTATGATGACGCTATCGAACCCACAACACCGCAGCCCCTAATGGTAGCTGAATTTGAAGCAGATTCCTATCAAAAAGTTGGAGAAGCTTTGAGCACGCGTTTCGAGTACGAACAGGCCTTGGGAAGAACTATGTCTATTTTTAGTGCTGAGCCAACTACACCAGAGTTTGCAGAACTTAATTTGTTAATTACTGCTGTAAAAACTTATGAAGCGCAGTATGTAAAATTCCCAGAACTGCGTTTACTTGACCTTATAAATCATAGGATGGCTATGTTTGGATTAACGTCGGAAAACTTAATGACATTTTTCGGCACACAAGAAAACAAAGATCTGTTCTTTGCCGGTAAAAAGCAGTTAACTAAAGGTAAGCTGCAAAAGTTATTTAAAATGTTAGGTATAAAAATTCCGGCTTCCGAATTTGAGTAATTAATGCGGAGCTATTACTACACACAACATGGCATAATTCAGTCGCTCGTGTACAATGGGTAAGTGTTGCAGGTAGCATTACTGTTACCGTATGGGGAAATAAATGATTGCTTTGATTTACTACATTTGAAAAAAAGCCTTTAACGATGAGCGAGATCAACAAAGAAGAAGTTAAACAGGAAGTGTTTGACCTGTATGATGACTATGCACACAACCGACTCGACCGGCGTGCATTTATGCAAAAGCTTTCTCTTTATGCCGTTGGCGGATTAACTGTGCCATCATTAATGAGTTTTTTGATGCCCGATTATAAAGGGAACGTACAAATTATGCCCGATGATCCGCGTTTAACATCTGAATATATCAATTATGCCTCACCCAAAGGCGGCGGTACAATTAAAGGCCTGCTATCCAAACCAGTAGATGCCAAAAAGAAATTAGGAGGTGTTATTGTGGTTCACGAAAACCGCGGATTAAACCCTTACATTGAGGATGTGGCCAGAAGAGCTGCCTTGGCGGGCTTTGTTTCATTAGCGCCCGATGCGTTAACACCGCTGGGGGGTTATCCGGGCAATGATGATGAGGGACGTGCTATGCAAAGTAAAAGAGACAAGGGCCAGATGGAAGAAGATTTTATAGCGGCTTACAATTACCTGAAAAATCATAAAGACTGCAACGGCAAAGTAGGTGTTGTAGGCTTTTGTTATGGCGGCGGCATAGCCAATATGATGGCTGTTCGTGTGCCGGAACTGGCTGCTGCGGTACCTTTTTATGGCAGCCAGCCTACAGTGGCTGATGTGCCTAAAATTAAAGCGCCATTAATGCTGCACTATGCATCGCTTGATACCCGGATTACAGCCGGCTGGCCAGCTTACGAAACTGCTTTGAAAGAGAACGGCAAAAACTACCAGGCCTTTATTTATGAAAACGTGAACCACGGCTTTCATAACGATACCACACCCCGTTATGACAAAGCCGCCGCAGAGCTGGCCTGGAAGCGCACCATTGACTTTTTTAGTGCGCATTTAAAATAGATGTTCTCTATATAAACAAACAAAGCCCTAAAATACATGAGGCTTTGTTTGTTGACATGACCATACCTCCCCGCTTATCTATTTGATTGATTATTATCATAACGCTCCTGATTTACAGATGATCAGCAAGCCCGAGGGCGCAGCAGCTACTAATTGGGCTTTGTGAACATTGTTATCCTTTTGTGAAATTTTATTGAGCCCATACTTTGGGTTGCTTTATTTGCTACTTTAGTTTTTATGGAAACGTTGGTTTTAAGGTAATCAGTGTAATAGCCGCAGGTTTACTGCACCTTAATAGCGCAAAATGAATAGCTTACAACTGCAGTTTGCTATACAACTGTTTCCACTAATTCATCAATCATCATAACAAAAAACAAAACGCCATGAGTAAAATCACATTGAAAGACGGAACCGAAATTTATTACAAGGACTGGGGAACCGGTCAGCCTATTGTATTTCATCATGGTTGGCCTTTATCAGGTGATGACTGGGACGCACAAATGATGTTTTTTTTGCAACAAGGCTTTAGAGTTATTGCACATGACCGGAGAGGGCACGGAAGATCTAGCCAAACTGCCGACGGACATGACATGGAAACTTATGCGGCCGACGTAGCCGAATTGACTGAGGCCCTTGATTTAAAAAACGCTATACACATTGGCCATTCTACAGGTGGTGGCGAAGTTATTCGTTACGTTGCCAAGTATGGAAAAGATCGTGTAGCGAAAGCAGTGCTCATTAGTGCAGTTACGCCTATCATGGCCCAAACTGAAAGTAATCCTGACGGCATTCCTATGTCGATATTTGATGAGATACGCGAAGGAACAGCTACCAGCAGACCTCAATATTTCCAGGATTTCACCCTCCCGTTTTATGGATTTAACCGTGAAGGTGCTAAAGTATCGCAAGGCATCAGAGACAACTGGTGGCGCCAGGGGATGATGGGCGGCATAAAGGCCCATTATGACTGTATCAAAGCTTTCTCTGAAACTGATTTTACAGAAGATCTTAAAAGCGTAGATATTCCGGTATTGGTTCTGCATGGGGAGGATGACCAGATTGTTCCGTTCGAGCTTACCGGTGTAAAAGCAGCTAAGCTTTTAAAGAATGGAAAGCTAATCACTTATCCGGGTTTTCCACATGGTATGCCTACAACAGAGGCAGCAACCATTAATAAAGATCTTTTGGCTTTTATTCAATCATAAATAAATCGAAGTTCAGCAAAAAAGCTGTCGCTATGTTAATAGCGACAGCTTTTTGCATTATAAAGTTCGCGGACTTGGTGGTTGAGGGTATTGCTGCTGTGGCAGAGGTCGATTTTAATAATATTCCAATTGTGTAAGCATTTAGCTTTTTTCAATATCCATACGTTGTAATAAACCATCGTTTATCAAGTAAACATGGGTTACTTTTCCTTCAAACAATATATTGCCTTCTAAATCCTTCACCAGTTGGTCAACCTTAACTTCTAAGGTGCCGTTTTCTCTCTCGTAAAAACCAACCGGCGTTACCTTTGGGTCTATCTCTTTCCATTGCCGTTCCCAATAAGCGCTTACTTCATTGTGCCCGTTTGCATAATCACCCTCCCATGCCTTCGACCATTTTACGTCAGGATGCATAACTTGTAGTATTGCACCAATATCCCTGGCGTTAAAAGCAGCATAAGCACTTTCAATTAATTCCTGTTTTTTTAGCGTGTTATCGTTGTCCGTCATATTTCTCTTAAAGTTTAAACTGTAAAATGTTGGGGCACCAAAGCTGTATTGCTTACACCCCATAGTAATTAATGATAGCGTTATACAGACAAGTGCATTTTATTTAAGAAATATCACCTGTAAAACGCGTACAGCCTATTTGACTTATAAGAAACAAGTGACGTTAAGCAACGGTTACTTTTACTAAGCCAGCTTTTTATTCCGTTTATTGCTCAGATATTTCCTCACCGGGGTGTCGTAAACTACCATTACCAAATATGCCGCCCCAACCAGCAGAAATATACTTACCGTGATGATAAGAGCCAGTTGTGTAGTGTCTGGCTTATGGCTGGTGTAATAATTACCAAACATCCATAACACGGCATAATGTGTCATGTACAAAGGGTAAGAGATGTTACCCAAGAAACTACATACCTTTTTAAAGCCGGGTGTTAACGGAGTACCTGCCCCCAAAGCGATCAGTAAGGGGAAGTATAACAACACCACCAAAGGCTCAGATAGCCAATTCCATTTGGAGGATGGCATAACAAAGGCCAAAAACAATAACACACCAGCACCCAAAAATCCCAGCTTGTTCTTAACGATCCAGTTTGAACGGTAAATAAGCAGTCCTGCTAAAAATGAATACGATATCCGGGCGCTTCCGTCCCAAAAGGTAGGGCCGCTCCAGCCACCCAATAAATTGCCTGAATGGTAAGCTACCCAGCAAATAGCCACTGCCGAAACGATGGTTAACAGCAACAGGTAGCCACGCCTGATTTTACAAAGCACAAGTGCGTAAACTATATTGGCAACGTACTCCCAAAACAACGACCACGATGGTGCATTGAAACTGAACAGGTTGAAACCCCTGTCGGCTATTACAGGTAAGGGAATAAGCAATATGGAGCAAAAAAATGTCAGGATAATTTTATCGGTGTTGTATAATTCAGGATGGCCGCCAAAAGGGTCGAACAAAAATGCCAGCAAACCTAATACCGACCCTGCTACTACTAAGGGGTGCAGCCGTATGATTCTTGCTTTAAAAAATTCAAATACGCCCATTTTGGCTATACGATCATCATAGGCATACCCAATTACAAAACCAGAAAGGCAGAAGAAAAAATCGACAGCCAAAAAACCATGTCCGATAAAATTCTGGCTGGGGTTGGTATAAACCCATTCCATAAAATGGAACAGGACGACCGCCAGGGCAGCAACGCCCCTTAAACCATCCAAAACTTCAAAATGCTGTTTGGTTTGCAGAATTACCGGGTCGGTTTGGTTTGTATGCATTTGATGTGCCTGTCGGAGTTTACAATAAGTTAACAGCGTTATTGCGGTTGCCGCAAATTATCTAAAATTTATAGACCAGCCAAACACACAAGCGATTCAAGCAGTAATGGAAATGACGCAAACACCAGGCGCTTAAAGATTCTCACGAATCAAAATCTTTAATTTGGCTTTTCTTTCACATGAGTTCTTAGTGGACAACATCAAACTTCATTATGAAGGTTCTGGTCAATCTCAAACTATTTACAGTCGATCGAGAAAGTTTGCAACGCTGTGGCTGGTGGATTTTTGTCAGCATCAACAGGATTAAAATTCATCTGATAAAACAGATTCGACTGCATTTACTGCATTGCAAGAAAGGGGCCGGATCAAGTATCTTGTACTATATATTATTCCTGCCTGAATATTATCAGACCCGATTTACTAACGAGAAAATCTCGTTCTAAATTAATTTCCTTTTTGCCACCATTTTTACGGTCTTATTAGACGCCTGTCTCCATAGAGCTTCTTTCAATTTTAACGCGTAGCGCTGTTCATTTTCTTTATTGAGTTCACTTTGTAGGATGGTGAAATGCCGGCTGAGCTGCCTTTTTATTGCTGGTGAGTTGAACCCTTCTTTTATATTAATTCCTGAACCATAGGATTCCGATGCTGCGCGATAAGCATAAGATATAAAATTATTTCGTCCAGTATGAGCATATTTCGCCAGTAAATCTTTGGTTAAGATTTTGGTTGTGTCTGACCTCTTCCCATAGGCTTTCAACACAGTGTTTCGGATACCCGCTTTCATCTTCCTGAAATAACGGGACAAACTTCCTGGCCGGATGTATACACGCTCTCCATCAAACTCAAATCCTAAATACTGTAACTTTTTTCTCTTACCTTTTACAGCATTTTCGGAACCATCAAATGCAACTACCTTTTTATAAGTTTTTCTAAAATCAATGACCTCAGTTTTATCTTTTTGAATTTTAAGACCATGGTAGTCGAGCTGTTGGCAAAGACGATCACGTAAATAATCAACATCCTTTGTTTTACATATAATGAGAATATCGTCACAATATCTTCGATAAACACTTTGCATTGTTGAACATAAATTATGCATATGCTTGTCGAATTCCAGTAAGTAAACATTGGATAATGTAGAGCTGATTGCTGAACCTTGTGGAATACCACGAGGAATCTGACCAATCCCCAAAGGGTGGTCCTGGGCTGAATTTTCTAAAAATGAATTGTTACAAGCAACTAAATTCATCCGGCGTAGATACCCAAACTTTTCATGCACTTGCCTCCCACCTGTCAGTGTATAAGGCATAATATCTAGTAAACTTTTACCTCGTTCAATCTTATCAAAATTGAAATGCTTTTTCAGGGAATTTGCAGCTGCATAACTGTAGGTCGTCAAAGCTTTAAAGACCGCAAAAGTATTTTCATCCATTTTTGGTGTCTCGAGCACGGTCTGCCAATGGCGTTTTAGTTCTGCATGAGGAATTGTGTCGAAGTATCCCTTGATATCAAAGCCAATCGCCGTATAAGCCCCACCAGTTTTGCACTTTTCGCTTATCTGATCGAAGATTTCCTTTGCGAATTGAATATTACATTTTCCATCAAGATCGTCGCGATAAGCCAGTACACATTCTGAGAAACCTTTGCCGCGAATATACTGCTGGTATTTCCGCTTGAGCATCAAATCAAAATATGTGAATATTAAAGCATCAAAATGGGCCGCAAAAGAAATAGGACGTTCTTTTGTATCTAAACCGTAAGAGGACAATTCATCCTGATATCTGTACCGAGGGGTTTTTATGAAAATCTTTAAAAACGGAAAGAAAGGGTGGCGAGCGATACCCTTTCCTGAAGGATCTTTAAGAAGGTTCTTTAACTTAATTAATCCTTTTTCGACGTCAAATGGCCTATCGAAATGGGTATATCTTTTGGGAAATGATGTTCGAGCTTTTACCTCGAATTCCTCCCAAACATCTTGGTCAAACGGCATTAGGTTGAATTTAATGGGACATTAGCCAGGAAGCATAACAGTCTTAACTTCCTGGCTAATGCACAATGTCTTTGCACTGCTAAGTTTATGACCACTCCAATCATACGAGGACTTTTCACCTCTACGAACTTTATTCCACACTTGGCCGGTAAATATCTCTATCGGCACTTACGAATTAAGCTGACTGTTCAACTTAACCCCTCAGGGTATTATTAAGGCTTGACTGAGCCTTTATTCCAGCGCCCTGAACGTTAAAATCTTGCTGTTATAGATTTCTTCGGTATACTGTTTCCAGTGGAGCAAATTTAAAAGCTTAATAACAATGATTGCTAAACACCTCTCAACGGTATTACCGTCCTCCGGAACATCAGCAGCGCAGGATTACCTGGTACTGGCGGTTCTCGTCTTGCGTTTCATCGAGAATTTGCTTAACTTTAATCGTCACCCCTCGGCCTGATCATTTGATCTCTTCGGGCGCTCTAAGATAAATTTTTAATAGTTATTAAGATTTAATAGTTTTCCACATTGATTTAGATTTCAACAAATTAACGACGAAAGTAATTCAATAACCAGAACTTAAATGGCATTTACCTAGGCGACTCAAATTTGTAAGAAGTCTATCCGGTTATTTACCGAATAGAAGCATTTCGATTATCGGTAGTCAAGATAATTCCATAATCAATAGGTGAACCCATCAGTACATATCTCGACCTACTTACCAAAAGATTTGAGAAAGCTCACTCATAAAATCGTTCTCTTGTAATAACACAAAAGCCTTTGCTGGTCACAAAGGCTTTTGTATTTAAGCGTTCTCCACCAATTCCCTGATGGTTTCGGCCGATTCCATGACGTCGTAATTGCTATCTCCGGTGAATACCTTGGTTACATTGCCGTCAAAATCGGGCACTTCGTAAAAATAAAGTATGTTGTTGACGTTAAAATAAATTCTGCGGTTATCGGGCGCTTCAGTTAGTACAATCACTCTTGGCATCTCTTCTCCTTTTTATACAGCAACAGGCCTAACTTGCATAGGTTTGAATTTTAACCAGCTTAATTATCAAACCATTTATGACGAAAAATTACGCTTGGCTTTAATCTATGTGTAAAGAATCATTTTTTTAGTAACCGGGCTTTTAACTGTGCTTCATATAACGAAGGCGGATTAACCGGTTGATCTTTTGATTCCCAAACGGCTTGATTACGATTGGCAAAGCGCCCGGGTGCTTGCTTACCGGCTACCCCAATGGCATAATTAGTGCCCGACACCCAAGGATTTTGTACCGCCGCCGATTGAACCTTACAGTTCCACAACACCTGCGTAACACCCGACCAGCCATGCCCGGTGCCATAATTGCCCCTATCCTGCACGTTGATCTCGCCATCAGTATCAATATTATCATACAAAGTGCCAGCCGCCCAGCGTTGGTGCGGGCCAATATCAGCATGAGTGCGGCGGGCTTTGCAATGGTAAAACACATTAGGGCCACATACCCTGGCACCGGTTACATAATCATGCCTACCCTCCGTGGTTTCGCAGTTGGTAACCAAATTCAGTTGACCATCAATCACAAATGAATAACGCCGCCCGCCTGTAATTTGTGATTTAGCATCCAGGCATTTAGAATTAGTAACGGTGATGTTTTTTGAGGAGTTGTTAATATCCACACACGAATAACCGAAGTACCGCGACGTAACATGGTTTACCCAGCAGTTCTCGGCTTTAGAGAAAGCTACCGCACGCCAGCCATGATCTTCGTCATTATCGCCGGCATATTCGGATTCAAAGTAAATGTCCTCTATACCAACCTCAGCTATACGGCCTGCAAAATTGTATTTAAACAATTGCCCGCCGCCATATTTAGCTTCCATTTGCATTACCACGGGTGCATCAACAACTACCTTATTACCATTAACGGCCGTTATGGTACGCTCAAATTCCAGGTTAAATTCTTTGGGCTGCCATTGTAAGGTGCCTTCACGCGCATCAATGCGATCCATCTGCAAATCACTAATCCATGTCTGCGTTCCGGGCCGGTATATGACCACCTTATCACCAGGTTTAAACAGACCGGCAGCTTTTACATTAAAGCTGTGCGCACCTACAGGCACAAACGCATCGGTTATATCGGTACGGCTTCCGGCTATTTCCTGCAAACGGCCGTCGCCACTAACTTGCAGCAATGTGCGTTGCCCTTTACCTGTGGCTACAATACAGGTTCCATTTGCGGTATTGCCTTCGCCCCGTATTACAATACCACCTGTAGTAATCCGGATAGTACCCGGCACTAAATATTTGCCTTTCTTAAGCAAAACAGCACCGCGATAGCCATTAGCATCTGGCGCACGGGCCGATACCTCGTTAATCGCATCCTGTATAATTTGCTCACTACTGCCTTCCGCAGCCGGGCTTATGGTTTTCACTACCTGAACATTAGGCCATTCCTTTTCGCCGCTATGGTAGCCTACATTACTAAAATCGGGCAGCGTATTACCTTTGGCATCGGCCTTATACTGTAAGGAGCCGTCTTTTTGTAGCCTTACTAAATCTGCATCTACCAGCGCTTGATGGTAGGCAGTAAAAGATAGGGATATTAACGAAAGGCTTAAAGCCGGCCGCCACCAGTACGACTTTTTTAATTTCTGAATAAGCATAAGCAATGCTATGATAATTGGTTGGCTTAAAAGTAAAGTGTAGCAATACTTTATGCAAATAGATGTGCAATTAATAGTTCTATATCGTAAAGTGCTAGGTACGGTTGCCCTTTCGTCATGCCCGATTTATATTATGCCGGTACAGCAGCCATAAAAACACCTTCATGATGAATTAAAAACGAGATGCCCTGCAGTTTAACAACTGCAGGGCATCTTAGCACTTGTGTAATTAACTTACTGAAAAGTATCTTATTTACAATCTTCGAAAGAAGCCATTTGCTGACGCAAATCGGCAATGTAACCTTTTAGCGCCTCGGGCTCGCCGTGGTACTCAAATGTTACCTTATGCTTAGTTTGCCCCCGCTGTATTTCAATCCACTCCGCACCACCGTCGGCACAATCGGGGCAGCCATAAACGGCATTAAGCTTACTAAACTTTGCAAAATCTATTTTATCTATAATCTGCTTCCACTGCTCCTCCGTGAGTGACTTTTGGCAAGTCTTGGTTTCCGGCCCTCCATTCTTCCTGCGAATAAGCTGAACACCGCTTTGCTTAACGGTAAGCTCGTTGTTGCAATAGCCTGCACACATACCAAACGAAGTACCATATTTGATACTATCGCTGCTGCTAACATTTTCTTTATCGCAGCCAGAGAACAACAAACCTGCCGTTATTATGGTAATAATAACTGTTAAATTTAAAATCTTTTTCATAAAGTTTAACATTGATACACTCATTACGCATAATTAAGCTACTGTGCTACAGCATTATGAAAATTTTCATTCTTATACCAATTCCCTGCGGCCGCCGTTGTCCAGGCTACGGTATATAGCCTCAATTACCTTCATATCTTTAAGTCCCTCCTCGCCAGGTACACGGGTTGGCTTACGCAGGGCAACACATTGTGCAAAGTTATCCATTTGGGCAGCTTGCTGGTTCATTGGCTGGTAAACCAAGGGGCCCTTAGTAGTTTTGCCTTGAAGACCGTTATAATAAAAACTCGGACTAAGTTCAAAGCCGCCCCGCTGCGTAGCAGCCTTTAGGCTGCTCCAATTATTATTGTAGCTGCTTTTACACTGCGCTTTAAAGCCGCCAGGAAATTCTAACTCAAAAAACACAGTTTCATCAACTTCGTTAAATAAATCGGGGCGTGTCTTTTCCTGTTGTGCGGTAACAGCTATTGGTTCCTCACCAGTGGTGTAGCGAGCGGCTTGTATGGTGTAAATGCCCATATCCATCAGTGAACCACCGCCCGACATTGCCTTTTTTAAGCGCCAAGTAGGCGTGCTTCCCCATCTAAAACCGTTGGCTGCTTCAAGGCTGGTTAGAGCGCCCAGCACTTTTTGCTGCCCAAGTCGCATTACTTCCTGATGGTAAGGATCAAAATGCAAGCGGTAACCAATAGATAGCATTCGGTTAGCTTTTTTACAGACATTAATCATCTCAAGGCAGTCTGCCACGTTAAGGGCCATGGGCTTTTCACAAATAACATGCTTGCCGGCTTTAGCCGCCCTAATGGTAAATTCCTTGTGCATAGATACCGGGAGCACCACGTATACAATATCAATATCCGGGTTGTCTTTTATGCTATCAAAATTCTGATAATTGTAAATGTTATTTTGTGGGATATTGTACTTTTTTGCCCAATCCTTAGCTTTGGAAGGCGTACCGGTTACAATACCAGCCAGGTAACAATGCTGTGTTTGCTGCAATGCAGGCGCCAGTTGCCCGCTGCTGTAACCGCCCAAGCCAACCAGCGCAATACCCAGCTTTTTACCAGGCTTGGTTTTAGCCCAGGCCGGCCATACTGAGCTTAGAATAAGAGTGCCTGCGCCTATGCCGGCGAGCCGCATAAACGACCGCCGAGAGAATGGATGCGTATTTTTCATAGGAGTATAATGGGGTTATACTCAAACTTACAGAAATCTTAAGATAAAACGATGCGCAATTTTAATCGATTGTAGTGAATTAAAACTCATTATCTGTAAACAAAAAGTCCCGGCTCTTTCAGGAACCAGGACTTTCAAAAATGTGTTATTACTATTAGTTCATTTTGAACGGTGCGACCAAATAGAACTCAGGTATTTGTGCATCGAACAGGCTGTTATCCAATAGACGCTGCATCTGGTATTCACCTTTCATGCTGCCCATATCTGTCTTTAAATTACACCCCGATATATACTCGTGCGATTCACCTGGTTCAATTATAGGCTGCTGACCAATCACGCCTTCGCCTTCCACTTCCCGGCGGCTGCCGTTTGAGTCGAATATATGCCAGTGGCGGCGCATGAGCTGAACGGTGTAATCACTTAAATTCTCAATATGTATTTTATAGGCGAACATATAATGCTCGTTTGCCGGATTAGAATATTCAGGCTGGTACTGTGTTTCAACCGAAATCCTAACCCCGTCTGTAATTGTAGTAGTAGCCATATCCAAAGTTATATTATCGCAAATCAATAATCAAGCCATTTCAGCTGTATATCTTTCATTTATTTGCCATAAAATGTCAAATAGCTCCTCGATATTTTCCGTTGATACCAGTCTCGTCCTGAACTCTTTAAAGTTTTCCAACCCCTTAAAGTAGTTCGAATAATGGCGGCGCATCTCAAAAACACCTGTTTTAGGGCCTTTCCACTCTATTGATTTTTGCAGGTGTGTTTTACAAACATCAATACGCTCGGCAATAGTAGGCTTTTCGCGATGCTCTCCGGTTTCAAAAAAGTGTTTTACTTCTCTGAATATCCAGGGATAACCAATAGCCGCTCTGCCAATCATCATACCATCTACACCATATTCTAACCGCCAGTTGGCTGCTTTTTCGGGCGAATCAATATCACCGTTACCAAAAATTGGTATCTGTATGCGTGGATTTTTCTTGATCTTGCTTATTAAGGTCCAATCGGCTACGCCTTTATACATTTGAGCGCGGGTACGGCCATGTATGGTAAGAGCTTTAATGCCTACATCCTGCAGGCGTTCGGCCACTTCATAAACGTTTTTAGTGTTATCGTCCCAGCCGAGGCGGGTTTTTACAGTTACCGGCAGGTGTGTAGCTTCCACAACAGCTTTGGTCATGGCTACCATTTTATCAATATCCTGCAACAAGCTGGCGCCGGCGCCACGGCAAGCTACGTTTTTAACCGGGCAACCGTAATTAATGTCCATCAGATCGGGCCCGGCTTGCGTGGCAATCTCCGTAGCCTCGCGCATGCTGTTAATATCACTGCCAAAAATCTGGATGCCAATGGGGCGCTCATACTCAAATATATCCAGCTTTTGCCGGCTCTTTGCGGCGTCGCGTATCAAGCCTTCAGACGAGATAAACTCTGTATACATCATATCCGCACCGTTTTGCTTGCACACATAGCGAAAGGGCGGGTCGCTCACATCCTCCATGGGCGCCAGCAACAGCGGGAATTCTCCTAAATCAATATTTCCTATTTGTACCGACATGCTTATCTTTAACCACCGCAAAAATACGAATTTTGCGGCAACTCTATGATCACTGAAAAACCAGAATATAAAAGCAAGGCAGACTTTACCCCTACTGTACAGTTTGTTATCTTTTGTGCAGTTGCCATTGGCTTAATTACTGCCGGTAATGTTATAGCAATGGGCATTATATTTATGCTTTATGGTTTAGATGCCTTAAAGCTTATTATGGCTATGAACTTGACCTCTCCGCAAGCAATACAGTCGCTTTGGCTATTGCAGATTGTGGGAACAACATTACCTATCCTGTTTACACCAATCGTGTTCAGCAAATTTATTGTACGCAATACATCAGCATATTTGCTTGCCGGCACGCGCTTTCCGCTGGCATTACTGGCCATTGTTTTCTCGCTGATGATCATGAGCAGCCCTGTTATGGAAGTGCTGATTAACCTTAACCAAAAAATGGTACTTCCTGATTTTTTGAAGGCCATTGAAGATTGGATGCGCTCATCAGAAGAGGCGGCGCAAAAGGCTACTGAGGCTTTGTTAAAGATGAACACATGGTTGGATATGGTCAAATGCCTGCTACTGGTTGGCCTGGTAACGGCCATTGCTGAGGAACTAATGTTCAGGGGGGCACTACAAACTATATTTATCAGGTGGACCAATAACCCCCATCTGGCCATATGGATCACGGCAACCTTGTTTAGCGCATTCCATATGGAGTTCTTTGGTTTTTTGCCGCGGTTAATGCTTGGTGTATTTTTTGGCTACTTTGCTTATTGGAGCGGCAGCGTTTGGCCTGCGGTATGGGCTCACTTTTTAAATAACGGCTCGGCAGTGGTGTTAACCTACCTTTATCAACATAAAAAGCTCAACATTGACCCCAATAACCAGCATGCCTTTAATTACAGTTTGTATGCTTTAAGTTTGATAATTACTGTAGCTTTGTTATTAATTTACCGTAAAACAGCTCTCGAAAGAAACAACCTCAGCGCGCATTAATGGAAAAAAACTGGGTTAAAATTTATACCTCAACCGATTACTATCAGGCCGAGATCATTAAACAAGTGCTTATTGAGCACGAGATTGGCGCCGTACTCCTTAACCGGCAATCATCATCACACCGTAACTTTGGCAATGTTGAAGTTTACATTCACGAAGAAGATTTTAGCAAAGCCATTGAGCTGATGGTAATGAACCAGATTAGTTTATGAAAACACGTGCTATAACCGGCATTATCTTTATTGTGGTAATGCTGGGTTCATTTTTTGCCGGTCCGGCGGTATTTGGCCTATTTTATTTACTGCTCGGCATCATTTGCCTGCAGGAGTTCTATAAACTTCTTAAAAAAGCAGGCTTACATCCCAACCTTCCGGCAGGCATCATTAACGGCGTTTTAATTTTTGGCTACTTTGCTTTATTGTGCTACCGTAATGCAACCGCTACACCCGATGCCGCATTTGATTTTCCGCTTTACAGGTACGTATTTTTATTGCCGGTAACGCTGGCTGCTATACTGGTATGGGAACTTTACCGAGAGTTTAATAATCCGTTTAGTAATATAGCCTATACTTTATTCGGGATTATATTCGCACTTATTCCGTTTTGCTTTTTCCATGCACTGGCTTATGTAAGCACCGGCTACAACCCGCATTTTCCAATGGCTTTTTTGTTTATGCTTTGGGCTAATGACACGGGTGCTTACCTGGTTGGCCAGCAGTTTGGCCGTACCAAGCTGTTTGAGCGGCATTCTCCTAAAAAGACCTGGGAAGGCTTTATAGGCGGCGTTTTGATCAGCGCACTGGTTGGCTACATCATTAGCTTGTATTTTAACGAGCTACCCTGGCGTAACTGGGTATCTATTGCTATTATTATAGGTACCGTAGGCACTCTGGGCGATTTAATAGAATCGATGTTTAAGCGCAGCATCAACATTAAAGACAGCGGCGGCATTTTGCCAGGCCACGGTGGCTTGCTTGACCGCTTTGATGGATTGCTGCTTGCGGCTCCGGTTGTTTTTGCCTATTTGTACCTCATTTTTAATTAGTATTTTTGCTTTCTTTTATTTCAATAAGCTATGACTTTTCATAAAGAAGGATATACCTCCATGGCCCTGTGCATTCTGTTTATATTTGTACTGAATGCGCTGGTGCACTTTTTTTATCCGGATGCCGTAGTGCTCAAATGGATTGTATACATCCTGTCGTTTTTACTGTTTGTGATTATCCTGCAGTTTTTCAGAAGCCCTAAATTTGCCATAACAACGCATAACCAGCATGTGATTTGCCCGGCAGACGGCAAAGTAGTGGTGATTGAAGAGGTGGAAGAGACCGAATATTTGAAAGACAAGCGCATCCAGATTTCAGTTTTCATGTCGCCTGTTAATGTGCACGTAAACCGTAACCCTATAGCAGGTGTGGTAAAATATTTCAAGTATCACCCGGGTAAATATCTTGTTGCGTGGCACCCTAAATCATCTACTGAAAACGAGCGTACTACCATTGCCATTGAAAACCCGGAAGGCGTAACCGTACTTTTCAGGCAAATTGCCGGTGCCTTAGCCCGTCGTATTGTTTGGTATGTTAAAGAAGGACAGCAAGTGGAGCAGGGCCAGCAATTTGGCTTTATTAAATTTGGTTCACGTGTTGATATCTTCTTACCTATAGGTACACAAGTTAATGTGAACCTGGGTGATAAGGTAAAAGGCGGCCGTACTATTTTGGCCGAACTAACAGCTTAATTGCTTAACCATTTAAATCTTATAACCATGAACAAGTTTGTACTCACTCTGGCTGCTGCCATGGCACTATCGGCCACTCAATCATTTGCACAAGATAAAGGCAAAAAGAAATGCGGTGGCGATTGTTGCAAAAAAGAAGCTAAGGCGGCTACGTTAAAGAAGACTAATACGGCCGTTAAAAAAGCTTAGGTATTTATATTAAAAAGGAAAAGCCCGTTTGACAACATCAAACGGGCTTTTCCTTTTAGCATTTTAGCATTTAAAACAACTGCTCTATAATCTGATCTGTACTCAAGCCTTCAGCTTCGGCGTGGTAACTGCGTACTATGCGATGCCTTAAAATAGGCTTGGCAACGGCCTGTACATCCTCAATATCGGGCGAGTACTTACCGCTGATTACCGCATGACATTTAGCACCTAAGATTAAAAACTGCGACGCACGAGGGCCCGCGCCCCAATTGAGTAAACGCTTAACCTGCGGTGTAGCCAGTTCACCCTGCGGACGTGTTTTAGACACCATGCGCACGGCATATTCCAACACATGATCTGTAACCGGGATATTCCTTACCAATTGCTGAAACTCTATAATCTCGCGTGCACTAATTACCTTGTTCAGTTGCACAGTATTCGTGCTGGTTGTATTCTTTACAACTTGCAACTCTTCAGCAAATGATGGATAACCTAGCGTAACGTTAAACATAAAACGGTCCAGTTGAGCCTCCGGTAAAGGATAGGTACCTTCTTGTTCAATAGGGTTTTGGGTAGCTAACACAAAAAACGGCTGATCCAGCTTATGGGTAACACCTGCCGCTGTAACCGCCTTTTCCTGCATGGCCTCTAAAAGAGCGGCCTGCGTTTTCGGCGGCGTACGGTTAATTTCATCGGCCAATATAATATTCGAAAAAATAGGGCCTTTTATAAACTTAAAGTGCCGGTCTTCACCCAATATTTCCGCACCGATAATGTCTGACGGCATTAAATCTGGCGTGAACTGTACCCTGTTGAAATTAAGATCGAGCACGCGAGCAATAGTTTGCACCAATAAGGTTTTAGCCAAACCGGGCACACCTACCAACAAGCAATGGCCATTGCTAAATATAGAAATCAGTACCGACTTTATAACTTCATCCTGGCCTACTATAACTTTCCCTATTTCGGCCTTTGTGTTTAAGTATGCCTGCCTTAAGGCATCAGCAGCTTCTACTTCTGAACGGTACGACGACATACAGTTGGTATATTATGGCTTAATTTGAGCGGTTTGCGTTGTATTTACCCATTCTTTTAACTGAGTGCAAGATTGAAACTCAGGATCGATGCGTACATAGGTGTTCTTTCTTTTCTTTTCAAACCACTCACTTACTGTACGGTTAGTTTTATCGGCTTGCGCGTTCTCTTTTAATCGCGGAAGATCTTGCGCAAGGTTGGCCTTATGCGCATTGGTTACCGAACGCAGGTAAAATACCTTATAGGTAGATTTACCGTCTTGCGCTGTTACCAACTGTGGTTTCGAAATACTGTTTACCTTCATGGTATCAACAACCAGCGCTACCTGCGGATCAAGCTTATCGGTTGGGATAAGCGTTGAGCGCGACTGCACATCCTCCGCATTCATTAACATACCACCGTTGTACTTGGTCTCTTTATCGTCTGAATAAACAGAGGCAGCGGTAGAAAAATCGATCTGGCGATTCTTGGTGATCAGGGTATAAACACTATCGGCCTTAAGCCTCGCACGCTCTAAGCTGGCTGGCGTGGTAGCCGGCGTTACCAGTACGTGGCGCGCATGTACCTGCTCACCCCTGCGCTCAATAACCTGCAAAAAGTGAAAACCGTAATCGGACTCGAACACGGGAGATATTTCACCGGCTTTAAGTTTAAACGCCGTTGCTGTGAACTCTTTTACCATTTGAGAGCGATCAAAGAAACCCAAATCACCACCATCAGGCGCTGAACCCGGATCTTGCGAATACAGACGGGCTATCGTACCAAAATCTTCGCCGTTTTTAACACGGGTGCGTAAGCCTTCTGCCTTGTCTCTGTAAAATTGCTTTTCATCTTTGTTCAGTTTGGGCTGAAACACAATTTCGCCAACCTCTACCTCTTTGTTATAAGAGGGAAGGCTATCTTTAGGAATACGCTCAAAAAAACGCTGCACTTCCTGCGGAGTAACGCTAACCTTCTCGGTAATTTTTTGCTGCATCTTTTCTGCAACCAATTGCTCCTTAATATCCGAACGTATCTCATCCTTATACTGGATTACAGAGCGGCCCAGAAACTGCTCGAGGCGGTCTTGCCCGCCGGCACGCTGAATCATACCGCGCATACGGCGGTCAATTTGTGCGTCTACATCATCTTCAGTTACACTAACGCTATCTATTACGGCCTGTTGAGCCAATAACTTTTGCGTCAATAACCGACCTAAAATAGAACACTTAATGGCAGGGTCGGGTGAGCCGCCCTGTGCCAGGTACTGTGCGTATGATAACTCAATATCTGATTTTAAAATAATGCTTCCCCCTACTACGCCGGCCACTTTATCCAAAGTGTTTTTTTGCGCGTGGGCAAGGGTAAATGTCAATAAGCAACTTAATAATACAATTCCAAACTTTCTCATGTACACTTTAATTGAGCGCTTGCCTTAGTATGCAGCAAGCACTTGAAATAAACCTCCGAATTTCGCAAATTTTCTGCACTTCGGCGGTATAAATATAGCATTATATACCTGTGGCATAATAATATGCGAATATGCCCATAAAGCTACAGATGCTTTAGTTATTTTTGTTAAAATTTGTTAAAGTGAGACCCGATACAACGCCGGCCCAACTACGCCACTTTTTAACCGAAGAACTTTATTTGCTCGCAGCGGATAAAGCGTTTTATGGCAACGCCTCTGCTGCCCAGGCACCTGTGCCAGATGCTGCTCCACAAGAGCCTGCCATCGTTAAAGAAACGCCCGCTTTAACATTTAAGTACTTAGGCGGCAATCAAAAAAAGATGCTTGTATTATGCCATTACGCTGATGCCGAATATATGGCAGATGCACATTTAACAGCGCTTACCAATACCATAGGCCGCCTGGGTTATACCCTAAATGATGTGGCCATTGTTAACCTTTTCAATTATGAGGACTCGGCCTGGCCTCAATTAAACAGTTTTTTTCACCCTCAAAAGCTGCTGATATTAGGCAATGCCGCCTGTCCGCAAGGCTTGCCTAAACTTGGCCAAAACCAGATGCAACCATTAGAGGGTTTAAAAGCGCTCTATACTTATAGTTTTACTGAAATGATAGGCCAGAAAGAGAACACTAAAACTTTTTGGACCCAGATACAAACCTTGTAATATGCCCGCCACCTTAGTATTTGCCACCCACAACCAGCACAAGTTACAGGAAGTTGCCGCTAAAACGGGCGATAGTTTGCATTTGAAAAGCCTTACTGATATTGGCTGCCACGATGAGATCGTAGAAGATGGCACCACTTTCAGGCAAAACGCATCTATTAAAAGCCGTTACATATACAATAAGTTTCACCTTAACTGTTTTGGCGACGACAGTGGGCTGGAAATAGAAGCCCTGAACAATGAGCCGGGCGTTTACTCGGCACGTTATGCCGGCCAACATGGACAACACGAAGCCAACATTAATAAAGTTTTACAAAATCTGCAAGGCGTTACTAACCGGCGAGCCTGTTTCCGTACGGTAATTTCCCTGATCTGGAATGGTGAAGAGCACTTTTTTGAAGGCACTATAAACGGCAACATACGCCAGGAAAAGGCCGGGGCTGAAGGTTTTGGCTATGACCCGATCTTTGAGCCCGACGGCTATAATATCACTTTTGCCGAGATGAGCATGGCCGAAAAGAACCGCATCAGTCACCGCGCTATAGCGATGGAAAAGCTAATTGCTTTTTTGAATGAACAGGCGGTTTAATATTGATATGGGCAACTACGTTAGACTGCTGCCAGCTAATACTTATCTATTTCTATCCCTCCTCAGCGCGGATTTGCTTTGCAAGCTTTTTCCGCTTTCTCTTATCAATATAAAGCCCAATTAAGGATTCACTCTGGAGCTATCACGCCTCGTAGGCTTGGTGGTAGTGCCAGGACCTTTCATGGTACTGTCTGGCATAGGGCGTTTAACTGTTGCCGGATCTACCAGCGGTGACCCCGACTTGGTTGCAGTGGAATCGGCAGGTGGCGGCTTAATGCCTGGCGGGCTTGATTTGCGGCTCGTGCCTGCTGGCGCTTTTGCAAGTGTCTTTTTAACCGGCATCTTTCCTGTAGGCTTTTTCCTGGCCAATGGCGATATGATGGATTCCTTAGATACAGGCCGGTCTTTAGGTTTCCAGATAAAGCCTTTTAATATCTTATCATCGTCGGTAGCCTTGTCAATCGGCTTAATGTTTTGTTCTACTTTGGTATACTGTGTAATATTGCTGGCGCTGTTATTTTTAAAATTAACCCGTATGCGGCTGCTTATAGTACGCAGTAACTGGGTTACTACACCGCTATCGCGGTTAAAGTAAATAGTTTCGGCATTACCATCTACAAACAGGCGCTGCAGCTTGTTGTCGGCAAAAAAGCCCCGCATACGTTTGCCGGCCACCTGATTAAAATGGGTGGAGTCATTCTTTTCGATATTGACCGTAAAGGCCGAAAGGAATATATCCATGTTATCCAGCTTCTTGTTTTTTAACTGCAAATAAATCGTATCACCAGAAATTTGTGATCCTTGAGTCCAGAACATAGGGTTCACAAAGCAACGCATGGTAGAATCGCTGTAACTGTAGAACATAGAATCTGCCTTGGCCTGTAAATCCGACTTAAATATTTTTGCATTATGATGAGCGCTCAGGATACGGATACGGGCCGTATCACTCAAAGTAAACTGCCTTTGCATAAATACCGAATCGGGCCGCGAGGGCTTCACAGCTAAAACCGGCTTTTTCTTCAATGTCGAGTCTTTTACTACCTTCTTCTTTTGTGTTGTATCTACCGGTTTAGGTTTGCCAAAATAGTCGGGCTTTAAAAAGCTCATATCCATCTTAATATCGGCGGGCGGCATCGGTATCAGGTTTTTAGTAGTTGAAAGCCTTAAAGGCGTCTTTTTAACTATAGCCGCTTTTGTTGCCATTAAACTCGTATCGCGTATACCGGCCAGCCGCATTTTCTCTTGCATGGCGCGCAGTACTTTGTTAGTAACAATCTGGGTTTCGAGCGTGTCGGCACCCCAGTAAATGGTATCGCGCTTAACACGCGGTGGCGGCTTTACGGCTAATGAATCATTACTGGTTGCTGTGCTTTTAACCGGTAAATTTTTGGCATTCGCTGTAGATTTAACCACAGGTAAGCTAGTGGCAGGCGTTGATTTTTTGGCAGCCGTGTTTTTGCTCCCCTTTACCGGAGCTGGTGGTACAACAGCCGAGTCTTTTTGTGTAGTATCACGCTGCTCGGTTATAAATATGGCGTATGGGTTTTGGGTGACTATTACACGCTCATCAGCTTTATAATAAGTTCCAAGCTGGCCTTTAATGGTCACCTTTTGCTCCTTATCATCAAAAGTTACATTCTTTACTGCCCTGCCATATCCCTTTAAGCGGTCAAAATAAAGGCTATCGCCTTTTAACGATTTTGTATTTTGCGTGTACAAATTCTTTTTACTGAAGAATGCCTCTTCGGTAATGGTATGGTACTCGCCTCGCTCGGTGTACAGTGTATCTTTGTCTTTACCAATAATTCGGGTAGGGCCATAAAAGTAAGATATACGGGTACCTGAATTGTAACGCAAGGTATCGGTACGGATAGTAGCATCAATAGTAGTGAGTACCACATTGTATCGAAAGTAAGCATCACGTGTGGACGCAAAATAATAACCGTTTTTGCTGATCAGGGTATTGTCCTTATTTACCAGCTTACCACCGCCTGTATAAGTACCAATGCGGGTAGCGGTATTGTACGTAAGGTAATTAGTTGTTAAAGTGGCGTCGCGGTCAACCATGCGTACATTGTCTGTAACCAAGGCCACGTGTGTATTACCGTTGTAATACAGCTTATCACCATAAACGTTCAGCGTATCGCCCTGATTAATGTTCACATTGCCGAAGGCGTCAAATGAATTTTTTTGCGGATAAAAATAGGCGCTGTCTGATCGTAGTGTAGAATTCTCTTGTTGAAAAATGCCCTTGTATACCTTAATAACATCTTCTCCATTGCGCTTCATGCCCTCACTGCGGTCTGACCGAATCAGATTAACTATGGTAGTTTTGGGCTTTCGTTGTGCAGTAGCCGTGGCAGCAATCAGTAACAGGATGTATATAAAGAGACATTTTCTCACGCTGCAAAATTAGTTGTTTGGTTGCGGTTATTAAATTAATAATTTTGGCTATGCTGCCGGTTCATCGTTTTACTGCCTTTATACAACAGCACCACCTGTTTGAGGCCCAAAGTTCGGTACTGGTTGCCGTAAGCGGCGGCATGGACTCGGTACTGCTAACGCATCTGCTTAAAGCGGCCGGCTACAAATTTGGCATTGCACATTGCAACTTTCAGTTGCGAGGCGCCGAGGCTGATGCCGATCAGCAATTTTGCCGGCAACTGGCCATTAATATGCAGGTGCCTTTTCACACTATCAACTTCGACACCACAGGTTACGCCATCGAGCATAAAGTCTCCATCCAGATGGCAGCCCGTGAGCTGCGTTACCAATGGTTTGAACGAGTGCGGCAACAACATGGTTACCATACCGTTGCGCTGGCACATCACCAAAACGACACAATTGAAACTATATTGTTGAACCTTACCCGCGGCACCGGCATTGCAGGCTTGCATGGCATTTTGCCCCAAAACAACCAGTGGGTACGTCCTTTATTATACTTAAACCGGGGGGAGATTGAAGAGCTGATGAAATTAAACAACCTGGCTTACGTTGAGGACAGCTCCAATGCATCAACCAAATATGCGCGCAACAAGCTGCGGCATGAGGTAATACCCCGACTAAAGGAGTTAAACCCTAACCTCGAAAACACCTTTGAACGCAACCTAACCCATTTCCGGGAATTAGAGCAACTACTGGAAATGCAGCTGGCAGCCCTGAAGAAGGAATTGCTGTTACCTCATGGTAATGAAGTTCATTTACCACTGGATGGTATTCGCCGGCTTACGCCACAACGGTTGTTGCTCACTGGCCTGTTGAAAGAATTTGGCTTTAACGAAACTACCATAGACGACCTGATTACCGCCCTGCCTAAGCACAGCGGACGGGTGTTTGATTCGGGCACACACACCTTGATACTTGACCGTGAACGACTAATTTTAACACCCAAACAGCATCATATACCTGCGCCTGTTCTTATACAGGCAGATGACACTATTGTAGCTTATGGCATTAACCATATACAAATAACACAAGCTGAAACACCTTTTACTATACCGCAAAACCCTAGCATTGCAGCCGTTGATTCAGATTTACTAACTTACCCGCTAACCTTGCGCAACTGGCAACAGGGCGATTATTTTATACCGCTGGGGATGGCCGCCCGTAAGAAGTTAAGCGACTTTTTCATCAACCAAAAGATTCCGCTGCATCAAAAAACAAAGGTGCCCTTAATTGTAAATGGCAACAATGAAATAATTTGGCTTGCAGGTTACCGGCTCGACAACCGGTATAAATTAACACCGCAAACTAAAAAAGTTGCTATCTTCGAATTATTATAAAGTCATGACAGCTACAAAACCGGTTTTTACTGAAAAGCAATATCTTGGCCGCGAATGGATACCGGTTACCATACGGCTTGCGTTGGCTATGGTGTGCTTTGCCGTTTATTTTTTTAAAGATGAGAATGAACGCAATGCCGACTTACTGGTAGTTGTAGGGTTTGCAATCGTTATATTGTCTATTATATTGGGTTTTGTAGTACACTTCAGTACCAGGGTGCAAAATAAAAGCATTTTACTAAACGGCTTGTGGACCACCCGCCTTGTTAAAATTGATCTGAACAGTATTGTAAAGGTAGAAACCGCTCCTTACAGCCGCTACCTGTTCAATAACCCGGTATATAACCTACACTCAAAAGGAACCATTAGGTTTTACACGGCAGGTAATGACGCCATTCATTTAACCGACCGCGATGGATTGGTATATATAATTGGCTCACAGCACTGCAATGAGTTTTTAAGAGCCATACAGGGAGAAATGGCAAGTAAGAATCAAGAGTAAACAATACAGATGCAATGGCTCTTACATTTAAGTGCCCAACTCTCACCTCTAATTCTTAAAAAACTGTAAACACCCCTCTTGTATATGGCAGGTTGCGTGTTAGTTTTTCCATTTGCCGTTCAAACACGTCTTTCGACTCCACCGACCCCATTTCATTCATCTTTTTTGAGTAACGCCACAGCAATTCGCCATCGGTACCGTTAGCTACTTTTATAGTTAGGGTTACTTCTGCTGTTTTATCATAACCAAATATAGCTGCCGTTACAACCCCTGCATTTGGTGTGTTTTCCTTACGCAGCATATCGCCAAAAATAACGGCATCTACGCCTAAAGCTCTGGCAATTTCATCTTTAGAGTAAACGTCTAAACTACCAGTCATGCCGGCCTGCTGCAACAGGCGATTAGTTTCAAGCACGTTCTGAAAGCGGACTTTGTATTTAAAGAATTCACGCAGCAGCGAGGAGTAGACCTCGAATTGTACTTGCTGGGCAAGTTCTGCCTCCTGGCGGGCGTGCCATACCGTATCCAGATTCTTCGGCGTTTTACGGTACGTTATCTGCACATCAAACGGCAGTATAGCAACGGTGTGGTGCGCTTTGATAGCTTCTTTTAAGTGCGGGCTTTTGTAAACTTGCTTGGCGGGTTCCAGCAACTGGGCCATAGCCTGACAGGCGAAAAGACATACGGCGAGTATGAGTATAACTTTTTTCATGATAAGGTTTTTAAGTTTTTACAACAGACTGCAAAAACACGAAAAGGTTACACGAGGGGTTGAAAAAAATCAAGGCTTTTACTGTCATCTATAGGATACAATGCTATAAAATAAAGAAGCCGGCTTATAAATAATAAGCCGGCTTCTTTATAAAAAGATTTTACGAATTATTTAGAATAAGGGAAGTTTCTTGACAGCTTACGCATCTGCCTTTCTACCACATCATCTGTTGATACACCTAAACTTTCGTTCATTCTTTTAGTATAACGCCAGATTAACTCACCGTCTGCACCGTCCGAAATCTGTAGAGTTATAGCACCTTCGCCGGTTTTACCACCAAAGCCACCAAATAATGCTGCCGAAACAATAGCACCCGCTTCGGTCTTGGTACTTTGTTGTTCAAAAGTACCGTAAATAACAGCATCAACACCGAGTATTTTAGCTATCTCATCTTTTGTATGTATATCTAAGCTATCAAGTACCTTGTATTTTTTCAAAAGTGTATTTGTTTTATCTACGTCCTGAAAGCTCACACTGTAGTTATCTGCTTTACGTAACAAAAAAGTGTACATGCTCGACTGCACCGATGTGCCCAGTTTAATTTCCTGCTGACGATTACCTTCTGCATCAAACCCTTTTGGTGGTTTCTTATAACTGATTTTGGCAGTAAATGGCAATATGGCTACTAACTTGTGCTTCGCTATCGCTTCCTTTAACTTGGGGCTTTCGTAAATTTGCTTAGAGGTTTCAAACTGAGCAGATGCTTTAAAAGCGATAAATAGAATTGTGAATAAGAGTAAGGTTTTCTTCATACTAATTTGATTTTTCTATAAATATAGAAGTATGCTAATGACTGCAAAATACTTTCAAATAAAAAAAGCCGGTTTGTCAACCAGCTTAAAAATTTTAAATTAGAGAAAATCTTATTGTAATTAATAGTTACTTTTTCAGCCCTATCTCTCGCAATCTTTCATCCAGGTATTCGCCGGCAGTCATGTCGCTGTACAGTTTGGGATGCTGCTCATCAATACAGCTATCTAAACTGGTAAGATCCATGTTTGATTTAGGATGCAAAAAGAAAGGTACCGAGAAACGTGAATTTTTCATTTCTTCACGTGGCGGGTTAACTACACGGTGCGTGGTCGATTTCAGCTTGTTATTGGTTAAGCGCTGCAGCATATCGCCAACGTTCACTACCACATCCTCGCCATGGGCTTTTACCGGAAACCACTCGTTCTCGCGGGTAAGCAGCTCTAATCCATCAGCGCTGGCGCCAATTAGCAAAGTAATGAGGTTAATATCCTCATGCGCGCCGGCACGCACCGCATCAGGAGCCAACGAATCAGGATCCTCAATGGGGAAGTAATGCAGCGTACGCAATATTGAATTACCATTACGCACTTTATCATCAAAGTAGCTTTCGGGCAGTCCTAAATAGGTGGCAATAGCTTCCAGTAGTAAAGTACCTGCTGCTTCCAGCTTTTGATAAACCTCACGTGTTACAGTATTAAAATCAGGCAGTTCCTCTACATATACATTATCAGGGTACTGATTTTTAATAGGGTCACCATCGGAAACGGTTTGGCCAATTTGCCAAAACTCTTTCAAATCGGGCACTTTAAACCCTTTAGCAGTTTCTTTGCCCTTGCTGGTGTAACCACGCTGGCCGGCCAGTTCGGGCTTTTCGTACTTAAGCTTTACGTCCTCGGGCAACGCAAATAAGGCTTTCACCTGTTGGTAAAGGCTGTCTATTAATTCCTTGCTTAGCCCGTGGTTGGTAATGGTCACAAACCCCGTTTCGTTAAATGCCGTACCTATGGCATCCGAGAATTTTTTACGGCTCTCCGCATCGCCATTCTTGTAGGTATTTAAATCTAACCGCGGAATATTTACTGTACTCATAAGTCCTTATTTGAAATTGATGGGTAAAATTATTTAATAAATACTACAACGTAGCAGCATGTAAAAAAATTCTTTCAATAGGTGATAAGCCTCTACCACAAACTATTTACATACAATACACAACAAACGTTAAACGCTTTTGCTTTATATGTGTCCAACCTTCAGCAATTAAGCCATTAATACCTATTATAATGAGAAGGTTTATCCAATATACAAAGTTATGCTGCCTGGCCCTTTTGGTTACCGTGGCAGTGTCTCATAAAGCAGCCGCTCAAGACGATGAAATAACATTTCAGGATTTTTACGATGAGCTGCAACAATACGGCACCTGGCTTGACGACCCCGAATACGGCAGCGTATGGGTACCCGATGCAGACCAGGATTTTAAGCCTTATGCCACCAATGGCCACTGGGTAATGACCGAGTATGGTAATACCTGGGTGTCCGATTACGATTGGGGCTGGGCTCCGTTCCATTACGGGCGCTGGCGGTTTGATGATTATTATGGCTGGGAATGGATACCAGGCTATGAGTGGGGACCAGCCTGGGTTGACTGGCGCAGCGGCGATGGCTATTATGGCTGGGCGCCACTTGGACCAGATGTAAGCCTGGATGCGGCCTTTGGTAACGATTATTCCATTCCAGAAGATTATTGGGTATTTGCTCCGCAGGCTTACATCAACAGCCCGGTTATATACAATTACTATGTGCCACGCCCACGTATTGTAAACATCTTTCGCCGTACTAACATTATTAACAACTTTTACACCCGCAACAGCCGCCGTTACATTGCAGGGCCAAGGGCTTTTGATATTGAAAGAGTTACCCGCAACCGTGTGCAAGTCTATAACATTAATAACCTGAACAGACCCGGTAGACTTTCTATCCGTAATAATGACTTAAATGTTTACCGCCCGCAGGTTAGACGGGTAGATTATGCGCGTCCCGGCCGTGTGGTAAATGCAAGTGCTTATCGCAATGCTAATCCAAACTTTCGCATTGGTGACCGCAACAGGGGCGCTTCAGTAAATTATCAAAATGCAGCCCGGCTGGCTAACATTGCCCGCAGTAATGATGCCGCTAACCGCAATGTAGTTAGAATAAACAGTAACCGTAATGATAACCGCCCATATAACAATAACCGCGATAACAGACCAAACCAGCCTTCATTTCCCAACCAGGGTAACAGACCTAACTGGCCCGACAGGCAAAGCGACCAAAACGGAAATAACAGCTGGCAACGCCGCCAGCAAAATCAAAACGGGCAACAATTAAGCGACCAGCAACGTAAAGAAGCCGAGGAACGCCGTCAGCAATTTGAGCAGCGCAGGCAACAACAGCAAACCGGCGACCAACAACGCCAGCAGCGTGATTGGCAACGCCAACAGGTGGAGCAGCGCAGCCAGCAGCAACAAGGCACACCGCAACAGCAAGGGAATGACCAGCAACAACAGCAGCGTGAACAGCAACGGAGAGATTTTGAGCAACGCCGCCAGCGTGGGCAACAACAAACTGAACAACAGCGACAACAGGCCGATCAGCAGCGCGAACAGCAACGCCAGCAGTTTGAACAGCGCCGCCAGCAGCAGCAAGCTGACCAGCAGCGCCAGCAGGGTGATCAATTACGCCAGCAGCAAGAGCAACGCAGGCAACAACAGGATCAACAACAAGCCCAAATGCGCCAGCAGGCTGAGCAGCAGCGGCAGGCGCAAGCTGATCAACAACGCCAACAACAAGATCAACAAAGGCAGCAGCAAGACCAGCAGCGTCAACAACGCGAGCAGGCCGAGCAGCAACGCCGCCAACAACAAGATCAACAACGCCAGCAGCAAGACCAGCAGCGTCAGCAACGCGAGCAGGCTGAGCAGCAACGCCGCCAACAACAAGATCAGCAACGCCAGCAGCAGGAGCAACAAAGGCAACAACGCGATCAGCAGCGTCAGCAACAAACGGAGCAACAGCGTCAGCAGCGAGAAACGCAGTCTGAGCAACAACGCCAGCGTCCACAACGTGGCGATCGCCGCCCTTAGATAAAACGCAATAAAATAAGCAGCCTGAATAAACAAAAGGCTGCTTATTTATTATAAACTTGTATTTGACAATAATGATGAAACTACTATTTAAAACTTTACTGGTGCTTTTATTTGTAGGTGCTTTGGCACAAACCGGAAAAGCACAGATCAACTTTACAGCAACCAATTGGCAACAAGCATTAAAGCAGGCTTCGGCTCAAAAAAAGCTCATCTTTGTAGATGCATACGCTACCTGGTGCGGCCCCTGCAAAATGCTCAAAGCCACTACTTTTAGGGACAAACAGGTAGCCGAGTACTTCAATAAAAACTTTGTAAATGCGGCATTAGATATGGAACAGGGTAATAACCCAAGTTTGGCTCAGCAGTGGGGCATGCGCGCCTACCCTACCTTAATTATTTGCAACTCTAAAGGCGAAGTGATATTAAACACTGTTGGTTACATCAACGCCAAAGATTTGATGCGTTTTGCCCAGGATGCACTGGCATCTAAAACAGGTATATAAATAAAAAGTCGGATCACTCTCGCAGTTATCCGACTCTACATCTACCTATGAAAAACAGCCCTTTGAGTAGGGCTATAATATATAGGCAATTGTTATACCAAGAGTTAAAAAGCCCGTTTTTAGAGCGCCTGAGTTGTCTTTAAGTACTACTCAATTAAATATGTAGAAATATTTACTGTGGAGTGTGAAATTGATTCCCAAAAATTTCCCGATAGTTAAACTGTGTTTTACTCCCTACCATCAGTACGGTTGCCTACCGAGCTGGTATCCCGGCGGGAAGCTGCCGTATCATGCGGATTATTTGAGGGCCCGCCAAATTTATTGCGCGGATTATCCTTGCACGATGCCAATAACACTAAAAGCATTCCGGTTATGATATATTTCGACAGTGTATTTGAACTCATTATTTTTAAAAACATGCTCAAGGCAACTTTTGTTTAATAATAGTTACCAATTTACCATTCTGCAGGCTGTATACCTGTGCAACCAATTTTGTATTATAATATCTTAAACTATATAACCTATAACGTGTTAAATTCTTTATGGACCATAACGTATTCCTTTTAGCTACCGATCCGAATGACCCTTGCCGCGACGTTATACACTCACGTGATAGTGCGTTAAAGGTTAAAGTATACTGCGTTACAAACGAAGATTTTACGCCGGACACCAATGAGATTCAGCTTTTTGGCTATGCCGACAATAAACTGTATGCATTCGAGACGATAAACATTAGTCCCGAAGACGCACTTGATGTGATTAGCGCTATACAATGGTACGCCGATTATATAGAATTTCCGGACATGGAAATATTGCCCGAAGACCCACGAATTGACCAAAGTGCCACGGGGTAAGATCATTGTTGGTTTACCATAGTCCCTAAACAATCCTGGACATAACTTGTAAGTTTAGTATTTACTACCTAAATACACATCGTAATGGCAAATATTACCGAGCAGGATATTATTAACCACCTTAAAGAAAAAATTAATTTTCACCAGCAAGAAGCTAAAAGGCTGGAAGGTATTTTAACTGCCTTTTTGCCCGAACTGGTTGCGGACAACGGCAACCAAACTAATCACATATCGCAACCAGCCGCAAAAGCCAAACTTGTTAAGGATGCTGCCGAGCCTAAACCTTCAAAAGAGCTGGAAATTCCGGAAAAGTATGCTGATAATTTGCCCATTACCGCTAAAATAGCCTTTGCCCTGAAAGAAATCGGTTCGGGCTTTAACGAAGACATTGCCAACGCCATGGCACAATACGAACCCAAGTCTGACGCTAAAACCATCAGCAGGCAAATCTCGAACGTGCTATCAAACCTTAAAAGTAAAGGCCAGATTACCGTGGAAAAATTTGGCCGTAAGGACAAATACTCATTACCAGCTTAAAATTCTTTTTGTATTATAAAGTCCCTAGTTTTAAAAATGATGATGAAAACTGTCAGTTAAATTATTAATCTACAAACTAATGATTTATCCTGGTGTTAATAACATAAACGTTTAAACATCATAATGGCTGATAATCAACAAGAACAAGCGCTATCGGAAATTTACCGCGTTAGCCGGGCCCAAATAGAACATCATGACAATGCCGTTAACCAAAGGGTTATATGGCTATCTATCGGTCAATCTTTTTTTTTCAATGTGTATGCAATGCTGGTAACAGCCAAAGCACCATCACCCGAATTATTTCAGAAGCAACAAATGCTGGCTGTGATATTCCCAATTGCAGCGTTAGCTGTAGCAGTATTCACTTTCATTGATGTGATAGCTGGCTTATTCTACATGCGTAAGCTACGCAGAAACTATAAAGCAGTTACCGACGGCAGCTCAGCTGAAAACTATTACCCTATGCTTAATGGCAATAAGCGCGACCGGGTTTTTCAACGGATATCCCCTTTTATGATACCGCTGATATTCATTATTACCTGGGTTTATCTTTTAATGTTTGATCATAATTTATTATAAAAAAAGAAAGGCTTCCTAATTATCAGGAAGCCTCTTTTTTTTAGTTTAAATGAAAGCCTATTAAACGCCGCTGAATATAGAGAAGCCACCGTCAACGTTGATAACCGTACCGGTAACAAAGGCTGATGCATCACTCAGTAACCAAACTAGTGCGCCAATCAATTCTTCGGCTTTGCCAAAGCGCTTATATGGCGTATTTTTTATAACCAGATTTCCACGCTCAGTATAGCTACCATCTGGCTGGGTAAGCAGCGTGCGGTTTTGCTCAGTCAGAAAAAAGCCTGGTGCAATGGCATTCATACGTATAGCATCGCCATAACGGTTGGCTGCTTCAACTGCAAACCACTTGGTGTAACTATCAACAGCTGCTTTAGCCATACTGTAACCCAGCACCTTGGTAACTGCCTGTTGCGATGCCATGGATGAAATATTCACAATACTCCCTTTGCCGCCTTTAGCCATTACCTCGCCAAATATTTGAGTAGGCATCAAAGTACCCCAAAGATTGAGGTCCATTACCTGGCGCATGCCCTCCATGTTCATGGTAAATATATCTTGGTCGGGCTGTATCACACCGCCTGGCATATTCCCCCCGGCTCCGTTAACCAATCCGTCAATACGGCCGTAGGTATCCAGTACTTTATCACGGGCAGCTATCAAGTCTGCCTCCTTCATTACATCGGTAATTAGCGCTATGGCTTTACCACCGTCGGCATTTACGGCATCAGCACGTTCCTGAGCTATTTTCTCATTACGACCCAATATACCCACGATACCTCCAGCCTTTGCAATACCCTTAATAAAGGCCTCGCCTAAAACACCGGTACCGCCGGTAACTAAAATCACTTTATCCTTGAGAGAGAAATCTTCCATTATTTAGAATTGATTGGTTTGCATTACAAATCAACTAAAAATTTGTCAGGAAGCACTATAGGTTAGTGTATTTTTTACATGTTAAATGTTGCAGTATCGCAGCCTAAAATAACTTTTTAAACATGCCGGAATAAAATCCCTTACAAGCGTTTTACACAGCCTTCCAAATGGCGTCTAAAAACCAGTTTTTACTATCAAAAAAATGGCAAACAGGGTTAAAGCCCGAATCATTGGCCATGCTGTCGGCCTGTTGTACCGTGTATTTTTGTGAGATTTCCATGTAGATATATTCATCCTTAGCAAAGCTTATGGTTTGACCGCAAAGCTGCACCTGCTGATCGGTCAAACTAATTAAGTAACTTTTGCAGGAACCAGTTTGAGGATCGTAAGTTGGATAATGCTCAAAAGCCTCAATATTAAAGTTGGCCCGCAACTCGCTGTTAATACGGGTTAACAGGTTAAGATTAAACTCTCGTGTGAAACCCTGAGCATCATTATAGGCAGCTAAAATAATCTTGGGGTTCTTTTTTAAGTCAACTCCCATCAGCACACTGTCTCCTGCGGTGAGGTGGCTGCGCAGTTCCACACAAAACTGCCGAGCATCGGTTACCGGCATGTTGCCAATGTTTGAACCCAGGAACATAACCACCTTACGCCTTTGTGAAAGTTGAGCTGCTTGTTCGAGCATTTCAAAATACTCACCCGTAAGGCCGGTGAGCTGCAGGCCCGGCAAGGAAGCCGGGAGTGCATCCTGCAAATAATTGATCACATGGCCCGATATATCGATGGGCACATAGGTAAACTCCGCCCGTTGGTTTAGCAGATGCCGTAGCAGGTGGGTAGATTTCATGGCATCGCCGGCACCCAGTTCGATCAGGTCAAAAGCGCTGCCATCGGCTATAATGGCCTGGGCCAGCTCTTCAGTTTGGCGGGTAAATATTTCCAGTTCACATTTGGTAGGATAATACTCTGCACAATTCATAATATCCTGAAAGAGCTCATCTCCGCGGGTATCGTAGAAATATTTTGCCTCCAGGTATTTGGGCGATGCAGTAAGACCAGCCAATATATCATCACAAAATTGTTGGTTGATGCTAAACTCGGCTACAGAGGTATCGGTATTCTTCATAAGTAACAATTACTATTTGGCTAAACGGATACCGTTAAAAAGCCAGCGCATATTTGGATGAAAAAAATTACGGTAGGTGATGCGGCTGTGCCCCTGTGGCGTAGCTTCTGAAGCGCCGCGCAGCACTTTTTGGCTAACCATGAATTTGCCGTTATATTCACCTATAGCACCGGGTGCTTTGTTAAAGCCCGGGTAGGGCAAATATGCGCTTTCGGTCCACTCCCAGCATTTGCCCCAATTAAAATGTGTAGCGGCTACTTCCCACTCAAACTCAGTTGGCAGTCGCATACCTTTCCAGGAGGCATAGGCATATGCTTCGTAATAACTAACATGCCCAACGCTTTCCTTCAAATCAAGCGGCTCTAATCCGCGCAGGGTGTAAACAAACCATTCGCCATCTATAAGGTGCCAGTACATAGGGGCGTTTACCTGGTTTACTTTTACCCAGTCCCACCCTTCGGCATGCCAGTTCCTAAAATCCTGATAACCACCGCTGTTAATAAACTCCAGATATTCACCATTGGTTACCAGGCTACCGCTAATCTCGTAAGCGTTCAGGTAAACCTTATGTCGGTTCAGTTCATTGTCAAAACAAAAATCTTCACCCTGATGCCCCACTTCATACACACCTTCGCTAATACTGATTAAGCCGGGGGTACTCTCAAACTTAGGGCAGGAATAATCCTTATCATAAGCGGGGAAAAGTGGGTTATGACCCAGTATATATTTAATATCGTAGTATAAGAGTTCCTGGTGCTGCTCCTCGTGGTTAAGGCCTAATATAAAAAGCTCCTTTACCTCGGGCGATGGCTCCTGGCATAAGAACCGCTCTATGGCTTCGTCCACATATTCGCGATAGCGGTAAACATCCAGCACGGTTGGCCGGCTCAGGTTACCCCTGTCAGTCCTGATTACGCGTGCGCCAACGGTTTCATAATAACTGTTAAATACATAGTTGAAGTTGGGGTCATACTCCTGGTAACCCATAAAGTACGGCTTCAGAATAAAGGTTTCGAAAAACCAGGTGGTATGGCCTATGTGCCACTTAGGCGGACTCACATCTGCAATGGGCTGTACAACGTAATCTTCGGTTTGCAAATGGCTGCAGATACGCTCGGTACGGCGGCGTACCGTTCTGTAAGAGTCGGCTAGGGTCATACTATTTATTACTATCCAAAAAGCGTTTCAGGTCGGTAATTGTTTTGATGTTAAGGTCATCAGATTGTTGTTTCCGCATCATTAAAGCATACGCATTATTAAAGCCTATTGGTTTTAACCATTGTATATGGTAACGCTGTTTAAACTGCTGCTGCACATATTGGTAAGTTTTATCCCGGTCTGCCCCCACCTCATTCACCACCTTGACTGAAGGCTGCAGTAATACCAATAAACCGGTGCCGGTATATTCGGGATAAAAGTCTATTTGGTTATTGGTTAGTGCATCGAAGCAAATTTTTGTACCGCCCAAACCGGTTTTGGTTGATGCAGTATAAGGCGTGTAGCCTTCAATCAGCATACTGTACATACTAGCCAAAATATATTGTTCGCCAAAAACCTTGGAGCCAATACGCACGGTACCCCCAGCACGGCCGTTTTGGCTGGGTTTGTATAAATGATGGGCAACTAAAAAATCTTTGGCTACACGTTCGGGCGTTTGGTGCAGGTAGTCGGTGCGGTAGTTTAGCTCCGTCATTACCGAATCATTAATATGGCCCGATAGCAGATTAAGTGTCTTTTCCAGTTCCGGAAACTTCGCCAAGGCATCCTGCCTTACTATAGGCGCTGCGTAGTAGGGCGGAAAGATGTTTTTGTCATCATCCAACACCATTAAGTTATAAGCTTTCAGGCGGCCATCGGTAGAGTAACCGCTAATAACATCAAGTTGCTTTTCATAAGCGGCTTTATACATCACGGCATCGTTAATCACGATCGTGTGCATTTTTAAGCCGTACTTTTGCTGCAATCCAAGGTTACCATCTTGTCGCCCCATAAACTCAGGTGTAAAACCGGCCGTTAGCTTAGTGCCCATAGCAGACGGAATTAAGTAGAAAGAGGCCAACAGGAGCGCTATAACCGGTAAGGCATACAAGCCAACTTTAAATTTTTTAAAACTAGTTTTTTGCAAAGCTGACAGTAGCAAATCGAACAGGATAGCCAATAGCGCTGCAGGAATGGCACCGGCCAGTATCATATTACTGTTGTTGAGCGATATGCCCCCAAAGATAAATTCACCTAATCCGCCGGCAGCTATGTACGATGCAAGGGTAGCAACGCCTACATTAATTACCGTAGCAGTGCGTATACCGGCTAATATAACAGGCATAGCCAAGGGCAATTCTACCTTAAGCAGCACTTGTTTTATACTCATACCCATGGCTAAAGCCGCCTCTTTTACCGCAGCATCAACCCCGGTTATGCCAGTGTAAGTGTTACGGATGATAGGCAAAAGGGCATATAAAAACAAAGCCACAATAGCCGGCTTTGCGCCTATACCCAACAAGGGTATCATAAACCCTAGTAAGGCAATGCTCGGAATTGTTTGCAGCACTCCTGCAATACCCAATACCGTGCCCGACAATTTCCTTTTACGCGCAATAAGTATACCCAGCGGCAAACCAATAACTACGGCAATTAGTAAAGAAACGAAGGTTAGCCCTATATGCTCAAGTGTTTGGGTAAACAACTTGCCCGACTGTTGCTGCATAAACTGCCATAACGTTTGCTGTTGCTCGTTCATACCGGTAGGTTTACTTGATACTGGTGATAAGCCGTCATGAGTTGCTCAAAAGTTATAGTTTTAGCCTCGATAGCCGGCGGCGGTACAATTAACACCTTTTCGGTATTGCCTTTAAGTACTTCCATAGCCATCCACATACTACAGGTTGATGGCAGGTTAACATCAGCACCCGATATATCAGTTGCGGGTGGTAATAGTTCCCATATATCTTGCAGGGTAATGGCTTTTAGTTCTAACTGCAGGCGTTGCGCGTTCAAAAAATCTTTTACAAATTTATCAGCCGGCTTAAACAGTAATTCGGCCGGTGTACCTATTTGCAACAGGCGCCCTTTATTCATCAACGCTATTCGGTTACCCAGTTCAAAAGCCTCTTGTACATCATGCGTTACCATTACTATGGTTTTGCGCTTTAATTCGTCCAGCTCTTTAAACTCAGCCTGTATTTGTGCGCGGGTAATGTTGTCTAATGCGCCGAACGGCTCGTCCATTAATAATACGGGCGCATCGGCCATCAGTGCACGCGCCAGGCCAACACGTTGTTGCTGGCCTCCGCTTAATTGGTTTGGATATTTTGTTAAAAGATCGTTAGGAAGATGCAGCTTATTGAGAAGCTCTTGCGTACGCTTATTGATGCGCTCATTATCCCATTTTAACAATTTAGGAACAACAGCTATATTTTCGGCAATTGTATAATGAGGAAATAAGCCATTGTTTTGCAATACATAACCCATATTACGCCGTAATAATTCTACGGGTTGTTTGGTTATGTCTTGTCCGTTAATATACACCTTACCGCTGCTAGGCTCAATTAAACGGTTCAGCATTTTTAAGGTGGTAGTTTTTCCGCAACCGCTGGTACCCAGCAAAATCAGGTTATCGCCTTCCGCAACCTCAAACGACAGATCATCAACGGCCTTGGTTTGGCCGTAATGCTTACTTAGGTTTTGGACCTTAATCATGGCTAAATATAACGATATTATACCAAAAGCAGCTTACATAGAACAATCACCAAATTTTGCACAGCGACAGTACATTTTGTTGTTAATACCGTTTCAGGATCTTACCTCAATCATCCAATTTCATGAACAGATTATTAAGCGATTCGCTATAAGTAGGGTGTGCAAAAATACAATACCGTATCCGGTCATAAGTTATACCGCCCTCCATAGCCATCTGTAAAACAGTCATGATTTCGCCGCCCTCCTCGCCTAATATGGCTGCGCCTAATATCTGCTTGGTATCGGCATCTACAACGGCTTTCATCAGGCCCCGGGTTTCGCCTACCTCAACAGCACGGGCTACGTTTTCCATCTTCAACACAGCAACTCTATAGTTTAAGCCCTGTTGTTTAGCTTCATTTTCGCTTATACCCACCCTACCCAGTTGAGGGTCAGTAAACATGCAGTAAGGTAGCGGACGACCGTTAGTGGTTAAATCCTCACCTTGCAGCAGGTTGCGCCATACTATGGTAAAATCGTTGTAGGAGATGTGGGTAAACGCTGGTCCGCCTTTTATATCGCCTAACGCATAAACGCCAGGCACGTTAGTTTGCAGTTTTTCATCAACCTTTATATACCCTTTATCGTCCACTGCTATGCCTGCAGCGTCGAGATTAAGCGCCTTGGTTTGCGGCTCGCGGCCCGCCGCTACAAGTACATGAGAAACCTCGAGTTGCTCTGTACGGCCGCCCAGATCAAGCGTGGCTAAAATTTTACCATCAGCGTTTTTTTCAAACTTTTTAGCCTGCGCATTGCCATGAATAGCAATTCCCTCTTCTTCCAAAATATGATTGACCTCGGTAGCTATGTCCTCATCCTCATGGCTCATAATGCGTGGGCCACGTTCCAATAAGGTGATTTGGCTTCCAAAGCGTCTGAACATCTGCCCAAACTCCAATCCTATATAATTACCTCCTATAACCAAAATATGATCAGGCACGGTCTCGAGTTCCAGTATACTGGTTGATGTTAAGTAATCGATGTTCTGCAGTCCATCAACATCAGGCACAACAGTTTGCAAGCCTGCATTGATAAAGACCCATTCGGCCTGTAATTCCTCAGTACCTCCTTCGTTCAATTTAACTTTAACTGATTTAGGGCCGGTAAAACTGGCTTCGCCAAACAAAAGGTCTATGTTAGGATCGTCTTCTAAACTTTTTTGATTGCCGCTGCGCGAGTGCATCACAATATCATCCTTGCGCTTTTTAATCTGAGGCATATTTATACTAAAACCATCAATATGCACGCCCAAATTATCACACCTACCGGCCAGGTAAGCCGCGCGAGCTGAGGCTATCATGGTTTTGGTTGGTGTACAACCATCATTTACACAGGTACCGCCAACCCAACGCTTCTCTATAATGGCCACTTTTTTCCCACCCTTGGCCATTTTACGTGCCAGCGGACTACCGGCCTGCCCCGAACCAATAACAATTACATCATATACTTTCATTATTCGCTTACCTTTACCCCTTTCCAAAAGGCAACATAATCTTTTATCTCAGCCGCAGCCGATTTAGGTTCGGGGTAATACCAGGCAGCATCCTTATTCTGCTGGCCTTCAACTTCTAATGTATAATAAGAAGCCAATCCTTTCCAGGGACAGGTAGTGTGGGTATCTGAAGATTGAAGAAAATCGGAATTAACGCTCTCTTTCGGAAAATAATGATTGTTTTCGATAACAATGGTTTGATCGCTTTCGGCAATTACGTGGTTATTCCATACGGCTTTCATAATGGATAGGTCATTGTGTTAACACAAGGCAGCAAGCCTTGTGGATGACATTAGTAAAAATAATCTTTTCATCCTTTTGTTTCATATACCCCCTTTTAAGCTTACACATAAAAAATTTAAACATTTTTTAACCAATATTTTTTACTTTTTCAGATAAACGTCTATCTTTGCAGTCCCAAAATAAGGGATTGTTCTTTGGTTTAAGCTATTGTGTTGGGCATTAAGTTAATATTATAGGTTAACCGAAACCAACTTTAGAATGCCAATTATATTTGGCCCGTTCGTCTAGGGGTTAGGACGCCAGATTTTCATTCTGGAAACAGGGGTTCGATTCCCCTACGGGCTACTTTGATGATTAAAGGAATGGTCAACTTTAATCATATCTTGATACCGACCACTTATTATTTGGCCCGTTCGTCTAGGGGTTAGGACGCCAGATTTTCATTCTGGAAACAGGGGTTCGATTCCCCTACGGGCTACTAAAGCGCCTTTCTTAATTAGAAAGGCGCTTTTTTTATAAATTCTTTTCCACTAATCTCCTATGGCTACATAGTAAACTGTTTTATAAATGTTATCTAAAGCAGGTTACTAACATGCCTTTATTACCATTGAAGATCTGTAAGCACAACTTCAAAATTACAGGTATGCTCACTCATGATATTAAGGTATGCCCCATCTGGTAGCGGTAAAGATTTTACTTCCGTGTACTTAAATTTATGGCCCTTTCAATTCGTGGCCTATTATATCGTTGGAGGAAAATTGGATAAAGGTGTAATAAAACATTTAACAGGAGTAGCCACAAAGATTTCACAACTCCGAATTTGAATGCAACAAAAACGTTAAATCCTAAAACTATAAGTAAGATGATTAAGTGGTCCAGTTCAGACTTTTTTGTTTGGTAATATAAATTCATCAAGGATTTAGTATTATTCTCGATCGGGTTGGTTTTTCGTGTAAGCTTTTCCCAGCCAATCAAAACCAGGAACTTTCTGAACAGATTTATTCCAAAACCTTCGTATACTTTCCCACGTCTTTCCCATTTCTTGTCTTTAAAGTAAGAAGAAGTGAGCTGACTTTTTAATGTGTCGGTAAAAAGAATCATAAAGAACATTAAAAGGAAATTCAGGATCCACGCAAACGAAAATCCGTCCATCTTGATATAATGAACCAAGGCATAAATCGAGCCAATTGCAATTACTCCAATTAATGTTAAGGTTAGGGTTTTTCTCATTAAGTACATTTATGGCGTTTAAATAAAGCATTGCCCAGTCAATTTCGATAATATGATCTTACCTTTTTCAATTTTTTCGGAGCTTTCCATCAGACATTAACTGGTAAGTCAATTTTTCTTTAAGCTTAGCGTTGCCGTTTTCAATTTGGTTAGTCACTATTGATATCTTGTAATTCTTGTCAATAGAAAATGTGGTAAGTTCTTTATAACGATCATCATCCGGCTCAAACCACTCACCTTCCACATACTGGTTAGCAACAACTTTCTTATCATTTATAGTAAGCAGGTAATAGCGGTAGCTAAAGTCGCCACAGTCCATCGGAACCAGTACTACATTAACTTTTTCAAAGTCGGGTAGCGAAATATACCTTAAACCCTTGTTTTCACAAAGGAAATCATCTACACCAGCAATTTCGCAAGGAAGAATCTTATAGTTGGCTTTTTCAGGATTGATAGTACCTTGGTAGGGCAGGGTATACTTGCTTCTTTCAAAACAATCACCTACATGCTCTTTAAAATCCTTATCAGTATACTTCTGTTCAGGGCCGGTTATATCGCCACTTGGTTCGCTTTGGTTCTCAGTTTTTATACTGTTACCAATGGGCATTTTGCGGTCGGCTACCTTTTGCGAGGTATTACTATTGCAACTAAAGAGGCCGCTAAATACAAAAAGCAGTATAACCGATAATGTATTCTGAAATCTCATTATAAACCTTTTACTTCAAACTACTCACTCTCCACAATGCAACCTTGGTTTAAAAATTCAAACCGTGCTGGTCAATCAGATAGATGAGCGACGCAATAGACGCAGCGCCTAATTCGAGCTCACGTTTGTTCACATTCTCAAACACATCATTAGGCGTATGGTGAATATCGAAATACCGTTGCGAATCCGGCCGGAAACCAATAAGCGCTATGTTAGGATGTGTTTCGCGTAGCGGACCGATATCCGTACCGCCGCCGCCTGCTACCATCCTGTCGGCTTCGTACGGTTCAAAAAGCTTTTTCCATTGCTGGTTTACCGCGTTCAGAAAGGCAGGCGTAGCACGCTCAAAGCTAAAGCCCCTTGGTGTAAAGCCGCCTTCATCCGTCTCAATAGCTGCAATATGCTCTTCCTTATCTTTTAAAGCCTGCTCTGCATATTTGATACCACCTTTGTGGCCGTTCTCCTCGTTCATAAAAAACACGGCACGCACATTATTTTTTGGCTTATAGCCTAACGCTTTAAATATGCGCAACACCTCAACCGACTGCATTACACCGGTACCGTCGTCATGTGCGCCTTCGGCTAAATCCCATGAATCGAGGTGACCGCCTACAGATATGTATTTATTGTTATTCTCGGTTCCTTTAATTTCGCCAATTACGTTGTACGATAAAACATCAGGCAGCATCTGGCAATTGGTTTTCAGAAAAAACTTTACCGGCGATGAACCTTTCTGCTTTAACAAGCTGCTTAACTTGTTCGCTGCTACTGTTGACAACGCTGCTGCGGCTATCTTAGGGTTAGTACCATAGTTGGTGCCACCCGTATGCGGATAGTTGTCCAGCGCGCTTGTAAGCGACCTAACAATGACTGCTACAGCGCCATACTTAGCCGCCATGCCGGGGCCAACATTACGCTGATCGCCGGCTGTACCGTAGGCCGATCCTGCTTCGATAAAGCGTTCATCAAACGGGCGGTTAAAAAACACGATTTTTCCTTTTATTTTGGCTTCGCCTAAAGTTTGCAGCTCCTGCACGCTTTGCAATTCAACCACCTCGGCCGTAATGCCGGCTTTTGGCGTAGCTACCGACATGCCCAGTGATGCCAGCGCTACAGGTGTGCGCGTATTGCCGCTAATTATAATCCCCTGCTCCTTTGCGCCGCGCTCCCAATGCGGCACCATTACCTCTTGCAGGTAAACGCGGTCGAATCCATAGCCGTCCATTAGCTTCTTGCTCCATTCAACTGATTTTTGGGCACCTGTTGAGCCACTCAGTCTCGAACCGATCTTTTTGCACAGGTAGCGCAGGTTTTCATAACACTGGCCGTTTACCAGCGCTTCATCAAAAATCTTGCGCATCATAACAGAATCGGTTTGTCCGTTTGCAGATATGGACAAACCCACACCAGCCACTAAGAACAGGACGGTAGCTTTTAATTTCATGAAAAGAGATGTTTTATGCCGTTAAGATAGCAATTAGGAAATCTTATCCCAACTCAGGCCGCCATTTTTTGCCTGAGAAGCTTGATGCAGGACTTGATTTTCGGGCAGGGTCAGTTGCGGATCATGCGCAAAAATATCTTCAACAGCTTTGCGTGCCTGTAGCAATAATTCCTGGTCGGTAGCCAGGTTAGCCAATTTTAAATCTAACACGCCGCTTTGCTGGGTGCCTTCAATATTACCCGGGCCGCGCAGTTGAAGATCAATTTCAGATATTTCGAACCCGTTATTGGTGCGAACCATGGTTTCAAGGCGTACTTTGCCTTCGCGGCTCAGCTTTTGACCGCTCATTAAAATACAATATGATTGCTCGGCACCCCGGCCAACGCGACCACGCAATTGGTGCAGCTGCGATAAGCCAAAACGTTCGGCGTTTTCAATAATCATTACAGATGCATTCGGTACGTTAACACCTACCTCAATTACGGTAGTAGCCACCATAATCTGTGTTTCACCTTTTACAAAGCGCTGCATTTCAAAATCCTTATCAGTGGCGGAGAGCTTACCATGCACCACGCTGATTTGATACTGCGGCGGCGGGAATTCACGCAACATGGTTTCCACACCATCCATCAGGTTCTTCAAATCCAGCTTTTCGCTTTCCTGAATTAGCGGATATACTACATACACCTGCCTGCCTATGGAAATCTCGCGTTTCATGAAGCCAAACATTTGCAGGCGCTGGGTTTCATAAAAATGCAAGGTTTCGATGGGTTTACGGCCTGCAGGCAGTTCGTCAATAACGGATACGTCCAAATCACCATACAAAGTCATGGCCAGCGTACGCGGAATGGGGGTTGCCGTCATTACCAGCACATGCGGCGGGATAGTGTTTTTGCGCCACAATTTGGCACGCTGTTCTACACCAAAGCGATGTTGCTCGTCAATTACCACAAAGCCCAGGTTTTGAAACTGAACGGCATCCTCAATGAGCGCATGCGTTCCTATCAAAATCTTGAGTTCGCCGCTTAGCAACTTTTCATGGATCACCTTGCGGTCCTTCTTTTTGGTAGAGCCGGTTAACAACGCTACCTCTAAAAAGTCATCCCCTAAAAGGCTTTTGATAGATATATAGTGCTGATTGGCCAGAATTTCTGTTGGAGCCATCATACAGGTTTGGAATCCATTATCAATAGCCAGCAGCATACTCATTAAAGCCACTACGGTTTTACCACTGCCTACATCGCCCTGTAGCAAGCGGTTCATCTGTACGCCGCGTTGGGTATCCAACCTTATTTCCTTTAACACCCGCTTTTGGGCATTAGTAAGCGGAAATGGTATTTTGTGATTGTAAAAGGTATTAAATGATTCGCCAACGCTGCCGAATATATTGCCTTTAAACTTTTGGGTGCGTAGCAGCTTATTTTTGAGCAGGCGTAATTGTATCAGGAAAAGTTCTTCAAACTTTAACCGGTGCTGAGCTTCAAACAACAAGTCTGGACTCTCGGGAAAGTGAATTTGGCGGTATGCTTCTGCCCTACCCATCAACCTGAACTTTTGAAGAATGTAAAGTGGCAGGTTCTCATGTATGTCTTTTGCATACTGCTCAAGCAATATAGCCACCAGTTTTTGCAAACCTTTACTATCAAGTGAAAACGTTTTAAGCTTTTCAGTTGAATTGTAACCCGGTTGCAAAGTCATATTCCCTTTGCGTTTAAGCGCCTCGGGCGAGTAAGGCTCCACTTCGGGGTGAGCCATTTGCGGCTTGCCGTTAAACATGCCCGGCTTGCCAAAAATAATGTAAGCCTTACCTACTATAAGGCTTTTTTCCACCCACTTTATACCCTGAAACCAGGCCAATTCCATTACACCTGTATCATCCTGTACATGTGCAATTAAACGCTTGGTATGCTTTTCGCCTATTATTTCTTTATGGGTTAGGCGAGCTATAACTTGTACGTAGGGTAGTTCTGGATTTATATCGCGTACTTTGTAAAAGCGCGTACGGTCAATATACTTAAACGGGTAATGCCGCAGCAGATCCTCATAACTAAATATACCCAGTTCTTTTTTTAAAACTTCGGCACGGGCTGTGCCTACACCTTTTAAATAATCAATAGGAGTTTGAAATACTGACGCGTTCAACGTTAACCGATATATAACTGCTTAGCCTTTATAGGCAATAACCGAAATCTCAACGTTCACATTTTTAGGCAGGGCCGCTACCTGTACAGTTTCGCGTGCAGGGAAGTTGCTACTAAAGTATGAGCCATAGATTTCATTCACTTTGGCAAAATCGCCCATGTCCTTTAAAAAGATGCTGCTTTTTACCACATTGCCGAATTCGAGTCCTGCCTCTGTCAAAATGGCTTTAATATTTTCCATCACCTTGGTGGTTTCCGTAGGGATGTCAGTCAGAATCAGTTCGCCCGACGCAGGGTCTAATGCAATCTGACCTGATACAAACAGCATATTGCCTGCTAAAACAGCCTGGCTGTACGGGCCAATTGGTGCCGGTGCGTTGGTGGTATTAATTATAGTGCTCATTATTTTTTAAGTATAAACCAGTCTATCAACTTCCAGATAATGCCCAGCACAAATATAATAATGGCTGTTGCATTAATAATGTGCATTACCTTCAGGTTAAAGCTGGTTGGGCGGTTATCGTTCTTTTTGCGGAAGAAGTACATAAAACAAAAGTAATAAAAAAAGGCTCCGGGTTATCCGGAGCCTTTTTCAAAGTATTAATTTCTATTAAAATTATTTTTGCAAGAACTCAACACGACGGTTCATTACACGTCCTTCTTCAGTTGAGTTGTCAGCAATTGGGTTAGTTTCACCTAAACCTTTTACTTTAACACGACGAGCTTCAACACCAGAGTTTACTAAGTAAGTTTTAACTGAGTTAGCACGGTCTTTAGATAAACGCAGGTTGTGAGCTGCAGTACCTTCAGATGAAGCATAACCGTTTAAAGTTACAGATTTAGCAGTGTTTGAACGCATATCAGCAGAAACTGCATCTAATACGCCGTAAGAAGAAGTTCTTAACACTGAGCTATCAAAGTCAAACTGGATGTTTGAGTAAGCTTGAGCAGTACCAGCACCATTACCAGCTAAAGAGTCAGTTGGGAATTTGATTGGGCAACCAGCACCATCAACTACTGTACCAGCAGGAGTGTTAGGGCATTTGTCAAATTGATCAGACACACCGTCACCGTCAGAATCTTTTTTCAGGTCGTTAACAGCGTTTTCAACGTTAGTAACGCGACCTTTTAAAGCTTCAACTTCTTGACGTAAAGCTGCATCATACAGTTCGTCATACATCATAGCAACTGGGTTAACCCACTCTAAGTTTGGTTTTGAGCTTGAACCGAAAGTGTACTCTAAACCACCGTAACCATATGAGTAACGGTCACGAGTAGGGTAACCTCTTTTCAGAGCGTCTAAGTTGTCATCATCAGTGAAGTTAACATTGTAGCCTAAGTTTAAGCCCCAAGCATCTGATAAACGGAATTTAACACCAGCACCAACTGGAATTACTAAGCTTTTTACATAGTGCTTAGAACCATCAGCGTTTGTGTAACGAGCTTCAGTACCACCAGTAGTGATGAAGTGTGGGTTATACCATACCATACCAGCACCAGCGTTAACGAAGAAGTTAACTGAATTTTTACGACGTAAGAAATCGATAGTAGCAACGTTTACTTTACCACTTAAAGTTCCTTGCCAAAAACGAGAATCGTAAGAACGGAAACCGTCACGTGCGCCACCAATAGCGCTGTTGTTGTTACCAGCAACTTTACCACCGTTTGCATCTAATTGCAAAGCAAATGAATGTGCTAATTGCCATTTTAATGAAGCACCGTAACCTAATGACACAACGTAGTCAGTGTAGTCATGAGTACCGCCGATAGCAGTAACTGGTGATACAGCGCCAGCGTTCAGGCCAAAGCTCCAGGTGTTGTACTGGCCTCTGCCACCAAATACTTTGGCGGTACCAGTTGATGTCGTTGTAGTGCTTGCAGTTGAATCAGACTGAGCATTGGCAGCGCCAACAGCTAAGAGAGATACAAAAGAAAGCGCGACTGTTTTCTTTAATGTAGAATAGTTCATAGTTTTAAGATTAAACAATTTTTAATTGTGATTTTACTTATTAAAATTAGTACTTATGTTTGATCGTTTACCAAACACCGTTCCAATTTTACTAATATTGGAGACAAATAAATGCAAAATTTTGTTTTATAAAAATTAAATGAACTTATTTCATGAAATATCTACCTATAGATAACAACTTATTTATTTTAAATAGAAAAAATTTCGTTTCACGATTAAAGCCCAATTCCATAGCCCTTTTTAATGCTAATGACGAATACCCACGTAGCGGAGATCAAACTTTCGTATTTAAACAAAATGCCGATTTCTTTTATCTGTCTGGTATAGATCAGGAGCAGAGTATACTGTTACTTTTCCCGGATTGTCCTAATCCACTATACAGAGAAGTACTCTTTTTAAGACAAACCAATGAACACATTGCGGTATGGGAAGGCCACAAGTATACAAAGGACGAAGCGAAAATGACTTCAGGTATACAAAGCGTATACTGGTTGCATGACTTTGAAGCAATTTTGCACAGTATTATAAACTATGCAGAACATATATATATCAATACAAATGAGAACGACCGGTTCCTGCCAGGTGTACCTTACCGCGATTTGCGATTCCTGGAAGACCTGCGCAGCAAATACCCGCTTCACTATTATGAACGCTCTGCTCCTATAATGAGAGACCTCCGCGTAGTAAAGTCGGCCGTTGAAATTGAACTGACCCAAAAAGCATGCGATATTACACGTGATGCTTTTACCCGTGTACTTAAATTTGTAAAGCCCGGCGTTGCGGAGTACGAAATTGAGGCAGAGATAACACATGAGTTTTTAAGGCAGCGTGCTACCGGGCATGCCTATACACCTATTATAGCATCTGGCCACAACGCCATTGTGTTACATTATATAGATAACAACCAGATTTGCAAAGACGGCGATGTAATTTTGTTCGACTGGGCAGCCGAGTATGCCAATTACAATGCAGACATGAGTCGTTCAATACCGGTAAGCGGCCGCTTCACTTCGCGCCAGCGACAGGTATATGACTCGGTACTGAGGGTGATGAAGCAGGCTACGCAAATGATAGTGGCCGGAACAGTTTGGAATGAATATCATGATGAAGTAGGCAAGATCATGACAGGCGAACTAATTGGCCTGGGTTTGCTTGACCGCCACGACGTGGAAAAACAAGACTCCAAAGCACCTTTGTATAAAAAATACTTTATGCATGGTACTTCACACCACCTTGGTTTGGATGTACACGACTTTGCCAGCCGCTACAAGCCATTTGAGGTGGGTAACATATTAACCTGCGAACCTGGCATTTATATACCGGAAGAAAGCCTGGGCATCCGCCTGGAGAATAACATCCTCATAACCGAAGGTGGCAATGTCGATTTAATGGCAGGCATTCCGTTAGAGGCTGAGCATCTCGAGGAAATCATGAATAGCTAAATTCTATCATATATTTTAAAAACAGGCAAGTACTTAACGGTGGTTGCCTGTTTTATTTTATATCGTATTTAACAAGCTGCCTTGTTACTATAGTGCCCTATACTAATCAGGTGGTGTTTTGTATCTTTGCTACCTACAATGGCGCAGGATGGACAACACACCCCAATAGTGGGCAAAAACAGGCTCAAGGTAGCAGTGCTCATATCAACCTATAACTGGCCTGAGGCTTTAGAGTTGGTAATCTTGAGTTTGCTGCGCCAAACGCGCATGCCCGATGAAATACTGATTGCAGATGATGGCTCGCGCCCGGAAACCACAGTGCTGATTGATCATTACCGGAAACTATTTACCGTTCCTGTAAAGCATGCCTGGCAGGAAGACAAGGGTTTTCGGAAATGTTTAATACTAAACAAAGCTGTAAAATTGTCTGAAGCGGATTACATAATTGAAATTGATGGCGACATTATTGTTAACCCCAAGTTTGTAGCCGATCATGAGCGTGCCGCCCGCAAAGGATACTTTATGCAAGGTAGCCGCACCATGCTTACCGAAGCCAAGACTAAAGAAATACTCCAAACTAAACAAGTCAACTTCCACTCCCTGTCGCAAGGCTTATACAGCCGTTTTAATGCGGTACGTATACCCTTGTTGTCCATGTTCTTTAAGCCCGATCCGCGCAGCTCCTGGAATGTAAAGGGGTGCAACCTGGCTTTTTGGCGCGCCGATTACATTAAGATAAACGGATACTACAATGATTTTGAGGGTTGGGGCTGGGAAGACTACGAATTTGGTGCGCGCCTTATTAATGCTGGTGTCCTGAAAAAGCGCCTTAAAATGGCGGCTATCAGCTATCACATCTTTCATCCCTGGCATGATAGGGGCAACTTCTTGCCCAACGAGCTCATCTACCGAAAAACCGTAAGCGATAAACTTACTTACTGCCCCAGCGGCTACCACGAAGTTTAGTTTTTTACCGCTAACGGTGCCTGTATATTACTAAAGCTATAATAGCCAAAGTGTAAATAGCCAGCTTTACAATCTTGTAACGGTTAAGCCTGAAGTGCCGGGCCTTGGTGCTGCCATCATAGCTGAAACGTTCACCCAGTCCGGCTAACCGGAATCTTTTGAGGTTACCAATCAGCGTTCCCCATTCATATACCAAGCGCAAGCGCATAACGTTAAAGGCGGTTCCGAAAGACAGCCTTTTGTTATTGCGCCGTACTCGCATTATGTTGGTTATATATTCCGCAAATAAACTAATTGCTATAAAGAATAAGCCATAGTTCACAACAGGCCGGTAAAAAAAGTGGACCACAAATACCGCTACCACTATACAAAACAAGGTTTCGGGTGTGTTCAAAAAATCGTACCAGCGGTAAGCCGGATTACGTTGGGCTAGGTAACTGTTACCTATACCATAACGATAAAAGCGGGTGTAGTCTGCCCGCCCATTGTTCCACCAGGGGTGCTCGGCCTGTGCATGGGGCAAGCAGCGATAATTAGCAAATCCGTTTTGTGCGCGTATACGCAAAAAAAACTCTACCTCTTCGCCTCCACCCGTTTTAGGATAAGCTGATGAGAATCGCACATCTCCCAAAGCACTGCGCTTCACCATAATATTAGCTGATGCTCCCCAGGCAAAGTATTCATTATGCTGCGCTGCACCAAAAATAGCCATTGAACCATTAGCATAAACCGCCCGGGCAAAAGCTGTGGGTGCAGGGGGCATAGTTACTAATCCAATAAAGCCAATTTCATGCGATTGTTGCTGTGCGGCGGTTGCGTAAGTAAGCAATAAGTCCGGATTTACTTCGATATCGTCATCCAAAAACAAAATCCAGTCGCCTTTACCAGCTTCAATGCCGCGGTTACGGGTGGCCGATGCGCCCAAATTATTTTCGTTAATAATCAAACTAACCGTTTCATTATCTACCAGGGCTGCTATGCCGGCATCAGGCACCAGTGTAGGGTTATCGGCAATTAAAAAGAAGTGTATAAGCGTATCGGCAGGCCTTCCTAACTTTAGTATAGGCAATAAAGTAGCCGGTGTTAGCCGGAAAGAAGGAATTATGACATCAATACTGATAGGCATGCCGTATGTTTGTGCAAAAATAGCTTAATTTATCAGTTTATGTTTAAAGCCGTTTAACATGAGGCAGGGAGGCAGCCGTACCGTTCAAAACCAGCAACTACCGCTGGTAAGCATTATTATAGCTACTTATAATGCAGCAACACATTTGCCTGGCTGTCTGGATTCGATTACAGCACAGGCTTACCCGGCTATTGAAGTGATTATTGTAGATGGCGGGAGCACCGATGATACTATTACAGTTTTGCAACAGTATAATGCATACGTTAACCGCTGGGTAAGCGAACCCGATAAAGGCATATACGATGCGCTGAACAAGGGCACCGGGCTGGCCACCGGCAAATGGCTGTACTTTTTAGGGGCCGATGACCGCCTGCTTACCGGCTTTAGCGCAATGGCACAGCAACTGAAAGACGAGGACACTATATATTATGGGAACACCAAAGCCGAAGGGCCGCTGTTTACAGGCGAGTTTTCGGCATATCGGTTAGCTAAGTACTGCATAAACCATCAATCCATATTTTATCCTGCCAAGGTGTTTCAAAAATACCAATACAGTTTAAAGTACCGCATTTATGCCGATTATGCGCTGAACTTACAGGTATGGGGTGATAAATCTATCAAAAAACAATATGTAGACATACCAGTGGCCTGGTACAACTTAACCGGCTTTTCGGCAGTGGCTAATGATGAGGCTTTCAAGCACGATAAGCCCCAGATCATTAAAAAAAGTATGGGCTGGTTAATGTACCTGCGCTTTTTATACAAACGCCGCAAAGAGCAAAGCAGGCCGGGCAGTAACTTTTATTAAAGCACACGTATGAAAGTACTGTTCGATCATCAGATTTTTTCACTACAAAAATACGGGGGCATATCCCGCTACTTTGCCAACCTGCATCGTGGCTTACAGTCTGCGGGCCATCAAAGCGCTATTACCGCGCTATATGCCGAGAACGAATATGTTAAGCATGACGCATTCCTGCTAAATAACAACCTGGGTGAAAGTTTATGGAAGGGAAAGTTAAATAAGTATTACAAATGGAACAGACGCTTTTCGCGCTGGAGTTTTAAAACACGCGCCTTCGACGTATTTCATCCTACTTATTACGACCCCTACTTTATTAAATACCTTAAAAAGCCCTGCGTAGTTACTGTGCATGATATGGTACATGAGCTATACCCCGAATACTTTCCGGATGCAACGGAGGTAATTGCCCGAAAAAAGCTGGTGATGGAACGGGCAGATGCGTTGATTGCCATATCAGAGTTTACCAAAAGTGATATAATAAAAGTATACCCGCAGCTGGCTAATAAGATACACGTGGTGTATCATGGCTACCTAGCTCCGGACGGTTCAACCGATAACTTAATTAAAGAGAATGTAACACTGCCCCAAAATTACCTGTTGTTTGTGGGAGAGCGCTGGCACTATAAAAACTTCCCCTTGTTTGTGAAAGGCATAAGTCCGCTTTTACAGGCTAACCCCCAGCTTAAACTGGTTTGCGCGGGCGGTAAGGCTTTTACTAATGCCGAATTGCAGCTATTCCATCAACAACGCATTGGCACACAATGCCAGCAAATGGATGTTACCGATATGCTGTTGCAGCAGTTATACCGGCAGGCTAAATTATTTGCTTTCCCTTCGCTGCATGAAGGTTTTGGCTTGCCCTTGTTGGAAGCCTTTGCCAACCAATGCCCGGTGATATGCAGTAACAGCAGCTGTTTGCCAGAAATTGCCGGCAATGCGGCCATCTATTTTGACCCCTTGCAACCTGCCGATATAGAACAGGCAGCTGCACAGGTGCTTGGCGATGAAAATTTACAACAGCAGCTGAAGCAAAGGGGAAATGAAAGGCTTGCTTTGTTTACCTTTGATGCTTGTGTGCAAAACACTATAAAAGTTTACCAATCTGTTTTATAAGCTCATGAAAGTAGCAGGTTTTACCTTTATCCGCAATGCGGTAAAAAATGACTACCCCGTTGTGGAAGCCATTACATCTATACTATCCATTTGCGACGAATTTGTAGTAGCGCTGGGCAATAGTGAAGATGATACCGAAGAACTGATTAAAGGTATCAATTCACCTAAGATCAGGATCATTCATACCGTTTGGGATGAATCTTTACGCGAGGGAGGATCGGTGTTTGCCGCCGAAACGGATAAAGCCTTTGCCGCTATTTCACCCGATGCCGACTGGGCCTTTTACATACAGGGGGATGAAGTGGTACACGAAAAGTATTTGCCGGTTATTCAACAGGAGATGGAAGCTAACTTAAACGACAAGGCTATTGAAGGCTTGTTGTTTAAATACCAGCACTTTTATGGCTCGTACGATTACTACGCGCATTCGCGCCGATGGTACCGTCGCGAGATAAGGGTTCTGCGCAACAATAAAAACATCCACGCTTACCGGGATGCCCAAGGTTTCAGATGGGCCGACCGCAAGATTAACGTAAAACTGATTGACGCTTATATTTATCATTATGGATGGGTAAAACCACCTAAAGGACTGGAAAGCAAACTGCGTAATTTTAATCAGTTTTACCATGATGACACCTGGATAGCTGAAAACCTGCCCGAAAAGTTTGAATTTGATTTTAAGAATGCAGACCGCCTGCTGGCTTTTGAAGGCACACACCCGGCCGTGATGCAACGCCGCATTAAAGCTCAAAACTGGAAGTTACAGATAGACCCCGAACAACTCAAAAAGAAAATGTCGCTCCGTCGCCGCATACTTCAAAAAATTGAAGATTGGACCGGCTGGAGGGTTAGTGAATATAGAAACTATAAGTTGGTAAAGTAACGAAGCAATACCGTAGATCACAGATTGCGGCTTGTACAGGGTTTAACCTCTATCGTTGCTCCTTGATGTAAAGGATAGTTACGCACGCTTACAATTTGTTCCAGACACTCAACTTTTTTTGCAAAATCAGCCTCCACTAACTTTAATAATTTGTCCGAACAATTCCTTATAAACAAAAGACGCCCGGCAAGCGGGCGTCTTTTGTTCAGTATAGTGTAAAACTTACGGTTGTTGCGGTATTACGTTAGTGTAACGGTTGGATTTCTCCAGGTTTATATAGTCGGTCATAATTTGGCCAGCTTCCATTTTCAGAAAATCCAAGTCTTCGTTTTTAGGACGCGTTGCACCTTTTTTAAGAGGAGCTAGCCCTAACGCCGTACGGCGCAGGTTGTTGCGTTCAAAGGTCTTTTGTTCTTCTGAATCCCGTTCTTTTTTAAGGTCGGCCTCGTTTAGGGTTACGCTGGTTTCGCTTTGGCGCTTTTTATAGTCGGCAATGTCTTCCAGCATATACTTGTAATTGGGGTTGCTAGCCATACGTTGCTCATGTAGCTTGGTTAGCTGCGGAATCACACTGCTCAGATCGCCAACCTTGGTATAAGCACTTTTCTGAACCATATCAAATGGTAAAGCTGATGGCTCGGTATCCTCGCCATATTTATCTAACGGGATAACAGATGGGAAACTTATATCTGGCGATACGCCTTTGTGCTGTGTTGAGCTGCCGCTGATGCGATAGAACTTAGCGATGGTTAAATTTAACTGTCCAAATTTAGACTCTGCACCCGTGCCAGATGATTTTTTGTTCATGGCAGTGGTAATCATTTCCTTAATAGATGGATTGATGACCTTGTCCAGTTCAATAGCGCTTTGCACGGTACCTTTACCATAAGTTTGTGTACCAATGATCAAACCACGGCCATAATCTTGAATGGCACCAGCAAAGATTTCAGAGGCTGAAGCGCTAAAGCGATCGGTTAACACGGCAAGCGGACCAGCGTAAGCAACAGCCGGATCTTCGTCTTCGTTCACTTCCACACGGTTGCGTGTATCACGTACTTGTACTACAGGGCCATTCTTTATAAATAAACCAGTAAGCTCAATGGCTTCAATCAGCGAGCCGCCGCCGTTTTGACGCAAATCTAAAACCACACCATCTACACCTGCGCGTTTAAGGGTGTCTAAAATTAGTCTAACATCGCGGGTGGTGCTTTGATAGTTAGGATCTTTTGCACGGTAAGCATTAAAATCAATATAAAATGCCGGTACGTTAATTACCCCAATTTTAACGGTTTTACCATTGGAGTTATAGGTACGTATCTCTTTTTTAACCAATTGATCCTTCAGCACAATTTTTTCGCGCACCATTTCAACCAGTTTAGGCTTTGAGCCAGCTCCTGCTCCTTTTGGTAATATGCGTAAACGTACAGTAGTACCTTTGGTGCCGCGTATTAAGGCTATAGCATTCTCTATACGCCAGCCCACTACGTCCTGAAACTCGCCGGCTTTGCCTTGGGCCACGCCTACAATGCGGTCATCAATATTAATTTGCTTGCTTTTATCGGCAGGGCCACCGGCTACAATAGTTTTTATGGTGATGTACTCGTTTTCTGATGCCAGCGAAGCGCCGATACCTTCTAACGAGCGCGACATTTCGATATTAAAATTAGCCGCGTTGGCCGGGTTAAAATAGTTGGTGTGCGGATCTACCGATTCGGTAAAGGCATCCATAAACAACTGGAAAACATCCTGATTGGATATTTTTTTGGACTGCGAAAGCAAATTTTGGTAACGCTTGCGTAAGGTTTCTTTATTCTTGGCAACGTCTGCATTGGCCAGTTTAAGGTTCAGCAGGTCATATTTAACGCGCTGGCTCCACAACTTGTTCATGTCACCTTCTGATGATACCCAAGGCTGCTTTTCCCGGTCGTAAGTAAAGGTTTCGTTAGTATTAAAATCGTATGGCTTATCCAGTTGCGCTAATGAGTAATTGATGCGCTCGAGGTAGCGCTTCTGGTAAACGTTAAAAATATAGAAAACGTTATTCAGGTTGCCGGTTTTCAGGTCGTCGTCAATCGTAGTTTTAAAACGCTCAAAATCCTTAACGTCAGATGCCAGTAAATAATTACGGTTATCATCAAGCGATTTTACGTAGCGGTTATATACCACTTCGGACAACGAATCGTTCAGCGCAACTTTTTTGTAATTATAACTGGAAATAAGCGAGGCTACTTCTTTGGCCACCACGCTTTGTTGCTGATCGGGCTGGAGATTATTTGACCCATCCACCTTCTCAGCACCCGGGGTTGAAGCCTGGCAAGCCAAAGCGGCGCCCAACACCAGGAACATATATAACTTTTTAAACATTTCTTTAACCGGTTTTAATTTAATATCTGGTAGATTATAAAACATCAATATTAGTGCCTATATTATACAATTGCCAAAGTAAATAAAAAAGAGACAGCATTTTAGCTGTCTCGTAATATACTAATGTAAATATAGGATACAATGTTTGGTAAGTGGTTATAATTTACCTAATACTAACAGGAATGTTATTACTGTGACTTTTAAAGGAGAACCAGCTCTTACTTAACCTTATGCTAATCGACTTCCCTAAACAAAAAAGCCTGGATTAAACCAGGCCTTCATTAAATATTTTTAGGCTTAATTATAAAGCAGCCTGACTGTTAACACCAACAGCGGGCTTTAAAGCAGCCAGTTTGTTTAATTGCAACAAGTCCAGCCGCTTTTTAACCGATTGAACATCATCTTGCCAGTTATGTGCCGTGGCCATAGTGCGGGCCTCTTCCAGATCCTGTTGAGCCAAGGCAAAATCGCCAATGGCCGATTTTACGCTAGATAGTTCCATTAAATTAGCAATGGTTAAACGATCATTACTTTGCTGGCGCGAAAGGTTATTACTTTGCAGAAAAAACCATTTAGCCTGCGACAACTTGTTTTGCTGCACGTATATTTTAGCCAGTTCGTTAAAACTGTAACTGGCATCTTCATACTCCCTGAAACGCATTTGGTGCTGTGCAGTTTTCATTACTATACGCTCGGTAAGCTTTAGGCTGTATGGGGTTTGTCCTATTTCAACACGGCTTATCTTATTACCTTTTAGCTGAGCGGCCGGTAAACGGAATGGCCGACTTTTAGTTTCGGCAATCAACGGATAACGTGGGTGTTTGGCAAAGGGCCAAAACTGCGCCGAGGCCGACATAGCAATGGTACAAAAAAAAGCAAGTAACAATACTTTCATTGAGCTGTTGTTGAGTTTCTTTAAATTAATTAGCAAGTAAAATTACCGCTATTTTAGTAAACGCAAAGCAATTAAAGTGTAATTTAACTAAATACTTTGATATTCTCGTCATACGATGCCCACACCATATAAGGGTGAGTGTCAGCATAATAAATATCGCCTGCTGCGGTAAGCCCAATTATACCGACAAAGCCGTCAAAAGGTTTCATTTCAGTTAAAGTTTTTTCAGTAGCTTGTTGCAAAGTCATACCGTCGCTCACGCGGGTCACAATTTTGGTAGCTACACCACCGCTTACAATATCCTCGCCTACTCCGGTACAGGATATAGCCGCTACACCATTGGCATAGTTGCCCGCCACCGTAGCCGAATCGCTTACACGACCGGGCATTTCAAAGCCCTTACCACCGGTTGAAGTAGCTGCAGCCAGGTTGCCATCAGCATCAAGTGCTACACAGCCAACGGTGCCTAATCTTATCGAGTCATTAAGCTTGGTTTCGTATTCCTGCCGGCGTTGAGGTGTTTCAGGGTTATAATAATCGAAACCATTCTCACGGGCGTATTGCTGGGCACCCTTGCCGCTCAAAACCTTGTCTTCTGCAGCTTGCAGTTTTTGGGCAATCAGAATAGGGTTCTTGACCTCCTCAACGTTTATTATACCCGAAAATTTCAATGTTCTGCCGTCCATAAGCGAGGCGCTCAAACGTATGCAGCCATCGCTTTGTATTTGGGAGCCGGTACCAGCGTTGAAAAGCTCATTGTTCTCGAGTAAGCTAACCGTGTAAACCACTGTTTCGGTAGCGGTGTGCGTTTGCAGATAATCATACCCCTGCTGCACAATTTGCTTTAGGGCTTCCTGCTTAGCATGCTTCACCTCCTGGTTAGTACCCGATTCGCTGAAAAAGCCGCCATGTATAATAATTTTCATAAGGTAAAACAGGTTAGATTGTTACTTAAAAACAAAAATAGGCGTTTTGATACAAGCGAAAGATATTTTATGAAGGATAGTTACTTTTTTCGCGGAAGCGTCGCCCTACACCTTTAGACTTAATTAAGGAACGTAATTTTATCTATAATTCCATCTTAACAACAAGCTCTACTCCTACCCTGCTTCTAACCTAATCTCTGTCTGGCACCTGTAAATAAACGCCTTCCTCTACCTTGGTTTTCTTTTTGATGATTAAACGGTGCTGTGCCAGATCGTATTTGTCGAAGATTGACATCACATGTACCTTTAAGCCGTCAATAGAGACCGGTGCGCCCATCTCAACATCGTAAATATTAGTTTCTACCATGCTTTTACCGTCCACAACAATAGTAAGCCCTGAGCCTATGGCTTCCATCAGGCTGCCTTCGGTGATAAGCAGACCGGCATCCTCACCCAGCCCAATGCCCAATATGCCTGGGTTGCTGGCCACAGCGTAAAACAAACGCCCTATACGGCCACGCTGCACAAAGTGGGTATCAATAATAACCGAATCGATAAAGCCAAGTCCGGCAGTAATTTGCACTTCGCCTTTTACCAGTGCATCACTGCTTTGTCCGCGATAGATCATGTTGGTAGAGGCCGCAGCCGCGCCTGCAGATGTGCCGGCTATGATGAAGTTCTCGTGGCAATAACGCTTTTTCAGTATCTGCAAAAACTCTGTGCCGCCAAAAATTGCGCTCAGGCGCAGTTGGTCGCCGCCGCTGAACATTACTACATCGGCTTCGCGTATACGGTTCAGGTAATCTGGCTGGCTGGCATCCTCCCGGCTGCGGATATCTAGTACATTCACGTTAGCTACTTCAAGCTGGTTAAACGCCCGTACATATTCCTCACCAACCAGTTCGGGTATTTGCGAAGCTGTGGTAATAACTTCTACTTTTGAGGCTAGTTGTTTGGCCGATTCATTGATCATCCGTCTGAGAATGCCCCGCTCAAAAAACTTGAGATAATCGGGCTGCAAAAAATGTTCTTCGGCACTAATGTTGGTGCCCATATCAACGGCGCCGCCAATAATAATGAGTTTACCTTTCGGGACAGTCATCGCAAGTAGTTTAATCAATAATTACAAAGTAAGATAAAAATGCAGTTAAAGTAGTTTTTAAATAAATAAAATCGCTCTGCACCATCAAAAATTGCATTGAATTGTTACAAAAGCTAAATTCAGCTTCCATCAATATCATCATCTCGAAAAAACGACACGTTTACCTATGAAAATAGAGAAAATACAGGTACTACGCGGACCCAATATATGGAGTATAACCCGCAAAAAATTAATACAGATGCGCCTTAACCTTCAGGAAATGGAGGAGCGGCCAACCAATACTATCGAAGGCTTCTATGAGCGCCTTAAAGAACTGATTCCCAGCCTGTATAATCACCGCTGTTCGCCAGGCGTACCGGGCGGCTTTTTTGAGCGGGTGCAGGAAGGTACCTGGATGGGCCATGTGATTGAGCATATTGCCTTAGAAATACAAACCCTGGCCGGCATGTATACCGGCTTTGGCCGCACCCGCGAAACCAAAACACCGGGCACTTACAATGTAGTTTTTAACTATGTGGAAGAAAACGTTGGCATTTTTGCCGCTAAAGCTGCCGTTGCCATTGCCGAGGCGCTGATTGCCGGACAAGATTATACACTGGAAAAGGATATCCAGGAGATGCGGGAGTTAAGGGAAAATTCAAGGTTAGGTCCTAGCACAGGTTCTATTGTGGAGGAAGCGATATCGCGCGATATACCCTGGATAAGATTAAACAACCAATCGTTAGTGCAATTAGGCTACGGCAAAAACCAGGTTCGCATACGCGCCACCATGACCGAGCATACCAGCAGCATAGCGGTAGACCTTGCCGGCAATAAAGACGAAACCAAGCGCATACTGCAGGAACAAGCCATCCCGGTGGCCAAAGGCATCACCATTACTTCGGCCGCCGAAGTAAAAGAGGCCATCCGGAAAGTGGGCTTCCCGTTGGTATTTAAACCACTGGACGGTAACCATGGCCGTGGCGCCACCATCAACGTAAAAACTGAAGAAGAAGCTGTAGCTGCTTTTGAACATGCCGCACGTATATCACGACGGGTAATTGTAGAAAAATTTATTACCGGGCATGATTTTAGAGTTTTGGTAATTGATAACAAAATGGTAGCGGCGGCCCTGCGTGTGCCGGCGCATATTAAAGGCGATGGTACGCAAAATATTCAGCAACTTATTGACCAGGAGAACACCGACCCGCGCCGCGGATACGGTCACGAAAATGTGCTGACCCATATTTCGGTTGACCGTGATACCATGGACCTGCTTACTAAAAAAAGATATACCCTGGATACGGTGCCGGCCAAAGATGAAATAGTTTATTTAAAATCAACCGCTAATTTGAGCACCGGCGGCACGTCTATCGATGTTACCGACCAGGTACATCCCGAAAATATATTTATCTGCGAACGCATCTCAAGGATAATTGGACTGGATATATGCGGTATAGATGTGATGGCTAACAATCTAACCGAGCCTTTAACCGAGAACGGCGGCGTAATACTTGAAGTAAACGCAGCACCGGGTTTTAGAATGCACATTGCGCCAAGCGAGGGCTTGCCGCGTAATGTAGCCGGGCACGTGGTGGATATGCTTTACCCGCAGGGCAAATCGTCGCGCATTCCTATTATTGCCACTACCGGCACCAACGGCAAAACCACCACAACACGCCTTATTGCACATATTGTGAAAAACAACGGCTACCGTGTAGGCTTTACCACCTCAGACGGTATTTATGTGCAAAACACGATGATGGTAAAGGGCGATACTACCGGGCCTAACAGTACCGAGTTTATATTAAAAGATCCTACGGTTGAGTTTGCCGTACTCGAAACAGCGCGCGGTGGCATTCTGCGCTCGGGCCTTGGGTTTGGACATTGCGATATTGGAGTAATTACTAATATACAGGAAGACCACCTGGGTATTTCAGATATACACACGCTCGATGATCTGATGCGGGTAAAAAGCGTTGTTATTGATTCGGTTAAAAGAAGCGGCTGGGGCGTACTGAATGCCGATAACAAGTACTGCGTAAAGATTGGTAAGCAGGCCGATTGCAATATTGCCTACTTTAGCCGTAACGAGGACAACCCGGTTATTAAGGCACATTGCCAAAAAGGTGGCATAGCTTGCGTGTACGAAAACGGTTTTGTTACCATAAAAAAAGGCGATTGGAAGATACGTGTGCAAAGAGTAACCGAAATACCGGTAACCTTTGGCGGTACGGTTACCTTTATGATTGAGAATGTGCTGGCTGCTACGTTAGCTACTTACTTATGGGGCTTTAAAACGGAAGATATTAAAACATCCCTGCACACCTTTGTACCATCGGCCAGCCAAACCCCCGGGCGCATGAATATCTTTAACTTTAAGGATTTTAGGTTTATGGTGGATTTTGCCCACAACCCCGATGGTTACCATGGTATAAAGGAGTTTTTAGCCAATATTGAATCGCCACAGAAAATAGGGTTGATTGCCGGTACCGGCGACCGCCGAGATGAAGACATCCGCGAATTGGGTCGTATTGCCGCTACTATGTTTGATCATATACTGTTACGGCAGGAAGATCACCTGCGTGGCCGCACCCGTGAAAATATAATTGGCCTTATGCGTGAGGGCGTACATGAGGTAAACCCCAACTTGCCGTGCGACGTGCTTGACAGCCAGTTAGACCCTATTGAATACGCCATACAACTGGCTAAACCAGGCGCCTTTATAACCACCTTAAGCGATGCCGTACATAACGCCGTAGGTATTGTACAGGATTATCAGGAAAAAGAAAGAAACGGATTGTAAGACCTATATGCAAGAAATAAGAGCTAAAATGCTACACAACCCTGTTTTACTATCAGCCCTTATTTTTTAACGCTGTAGAACTTAAGTAAAAATGCCACAACAACATGGCGGCAATGCTGCGGTAGGGCCGCCATGTTTCGGCAAAGGCTAATAGTTGCGACTGGGAGGTTGAAGCAGGCAATTGTTTTAGCCGTTTAAATGCGTTAATAATAGCCAGGTCGCCGATGGGGAAAATATCGGTGCGGTGTAAAACCATAAGCAGATAAATATCTACCGTCCAGTTGCCTATCCCTTTTAAAGCTGTAAGGCGGCTACGTACTTCATCATCAGGCAAATCGGCCAACTCCGCTAAATCCAATTGCCGGTTCAAAATAGCTTCGGCCAAATATTTTGTATAAGCGGTTTTTTGCCGGCTAAAATAGCAGGCACGCAGTTCCTCATCAGTAAGCATCAGCACCCGGGCAGGTGTAACCTCTTGTATGCGCTCCTTTAACTTATTTAAAGCCGATAAAGCCGAAGCCAGCGACACCTGCTGCTCGAGAATGATATGCACGAGTGATTCAAAAGCATTAGCCCTCGACCAAAATGGCGGATAGCCATAATTTTGGATAACTTCGGCAAAATCCGCATCTTGTTTAGATAGCTGGTCGCACACTTGCTGATAGTTATTTTGATGGAATGTCTTTATAGGTTCTGCATTCATTATGGAAAGCGTATAGTATTGCAAGATAAACTTTATTGATTAACAGCATAATAGAAAGGAGATATGGCTTTTGCAAAAGAGTGGTATACCCAGATGATTTAAAAACTAAGTAATGCCCGAGCAGTTTATTATGTTCAGATTATTTAGCTGATGGAAAAATACTGCACGCCAGAGTTCGTATTTAAAAAAGTGCTTTCACTTCCCAACCATATCGTATTCATTATTTGTATACTGATAACATGGCCATTAATCATTTTATATGCTATAAAGGGTTATCGTTACCTGGGCATGAGTGGCATGTATTTGCTTGTAGGTTTGTTCTTCTTCATATTTAAATTGCTATTTAACTATTGGTCGAAATCTGTAACCATATATTTTGACAGGAAGCGGATGTATATTAAGGAAGGCAATAAGGAATATACAGGGTATTTAAAGCGCGAAATATTAGGCTTCTACAGCTACAATTACGACGAGCAGTACAGGTCTTTTATTTCCATTAAGATCATATTCAAAAATGGAAAAACGATCAGTCTCACAGATGCTGATGTTTCACAAAAAAAGGATGCAGAGAAAGAACTGATGCTTAAAAGATTTTTGGTTTCGGCAAAAAGGCAGTTAGGATTTACTTTCATCAAAAAAAACCGATGGCGCTCTTTGTTAAAGTTAGGAGCGCATTGGTATGCCGAAGATCCAAATGAAAAAATACCAGACATAAAAGAGGCCGATCTTGAATAAGATCGGCCTCTTTGTTTATTATAACTTTTACAATTACGCTTCTACCGCCGCACCTACCAGGTTTTTTGCTACCAGGTACTCCGCAATTTGCACGGCATTGGTAGCAGCACCTTTACGCAAGTTGTCTGATACTATCCAGCAGTTTAAGGTATTAGGCTGGGTTTCATCGCGACGGATGCGGCCCACAAATACTTCGTCTTTCTCGTGCGCTTCAAGCGGTGTTGGATATTGTAGTTTGGCTACATCATCAACCACAACCACACCTGGCGCTTTGCTCAGCAGGTCGCGCACTTCGGTAAGGTCAAAATCATTTTCGAACTCAATGTTAACTGATTCCGAATGACCGCCCATAACCGGGATGCGTACCGTTGTAGCTGTTACGCGAATACTGTCATCACCCATGATCTTTTTGGTTTCCAGCACCATTTTCATTTCCTCTTTGGTATAACCATTGTCCTGAAAAACGTCGATATGCGGCAATACGTTCAAGTCAATTTTGTATGGATAAGCCATTGGGCCATCAATACCTTTACGCTCGTTGAACAATTGATCAACCGCTTTTACGCCCGTACCGGTTACCGATTGGTAAGTGGATACCACTACGCGTTTAATCTTGTATTGATCGTGCAGGGGTTTTAAGGCCACTACCATTTGTATAGTTGAGCAGTTAGGGTTGGCAATGATTTTATCCTCAGCTGTTAACACATCAGCGTTAACCTCCGGTACTACAAGTTTCTTGGTAGGATCCATGCGCCAGGCCGATGAATTATCGATAACGGTAATACCGGCCTCGGCAAACAAAGGTGCTTGCTCCAATGAAGTACTGCCGCCAGCCGAAAACAAGGCCAGATCAGGCTTTTGCTTTATCGCATCCTCAACAGAAACCACCTTGTATTGCTTACCCTTATAAGTAACTTCTTTACCTACACTTTTTGCTGAAGCAACGGGAATTAACTCTGTTACCGGAAAGTTGCGTTCTTCCAGAATCTGCAACATTTTAGTACCCACCAAACCGGTGGCACCTACTACTGCGACTTTCATTGTCTTGTTTAAACTTTAATAATTAAAAAACGTTAATTTTCAAATGTACATATTATTTAACAAAATAATCTCAACTATAAGCCCTTAAAGCTGGTTTTAGCGCCTTTTGAATGGGTTTCAGCACCCGGCATTTTAACAATCGTACAAAATAAAATTTCACGTATTTTAACAACGCAAATACGGTAAACTTTATTAGCAGAAGTACGATTGCTCAAGAACACGTTTAATTGTTATATATAGCGGGTTTAAAGTCATTTTTTTAACTTTGTAACGTCCAAATATTATATTGCATGAGCGAGAAGATTTTAGTGATAGGCGCTAATGGCCAAATTGGCACCGAACTGGTAACAGCCTTAAGAAATCAGTACGGAGCAGAGCAAGTTATCGCCTCTGATATTAACAATCCGGCTTATGCTATACGCAATAGCGGCCCGTTTGAGTTTGCAAACGTGTTGGATAAGGAGAACCTGCACCATCTGTTTCATAAGCACCAGCCTACGCAGGTTTACTTGTTAGCTGCCATACTTTCGGCCACAGGAGAACAAAAGCCCAAGCTGGCCTGGGATCTGAACATGAACGGCCTCATTCATGTACTTGACCTGGCCGTGGAGTTTGGCACAGCCAAAGTTTTCTGGCCAAGCTCTATTGCTGTTTTCGGACCAAACTCGCCCAAGCAAAACACCCCGCAGTATTGCATAATGGATCCTAATACTGTTTATGGTTTTAGCAAGCTGGCAGGTGAACGCTGGTGCGAATATTACCACGCCAAACATGGGCTTGATGTACGCAGTATACGATATCCGGGCATCATCAGTTGGAAAGCCGCTCCTGGCGGGGGCACTACAGATTATGCCATCCATATATTTTACGAAGCTTTAAAAACAGGCACTTATCAAAGCTTTTTGTCGGCCAACACCATGCTGCCTATGATGTATATGGATGATGCCATTCGGGCAACCTTGAATTTAATGGAAGCACCTGCCGAAAACATCAGTATCCGCTCCAGTTATAATTTAGCGGGCATGAGTTTTACACCAGCTCAACTAGCCGAGCAGATTAAGCAGCAAATGCCCGATTTTTCAATTAGCTATGCTAATCATGATCCTCGCCAGGCTATTGCCGACAGCTGGCCGCAATCTATTGATGACAGCCAGGCTAAAACCGACTGGAACTGGCAGCCGGAATACGACCTGAAACGACTTACGGAAGAAATGCTGAAAAACTTAAAGAATAGCTTAAATTTGTAAGCTGCAACAGTTGTTATCCTGACCAATAGTAAGGTATCATTTCCAACAGTTATTGTTATAGGTTTGGAAAGTTTTTACGTTAGTACTCGAAATAACTTTTGCACTTATTATCTATTAACAAATAACTATTCACTATAAAATGGGAAGAGCATTTGAGTTCCGTAAAGAGAGAAAATTTAAGCGCTGGGCCAAAATGGCCATACAGTTTACCCGTTTAGGTAAAGAGATTGTGATGGCCGTTAAAGATGGCGGTCCCAACCCTGAAACCAACTCACGTTTGCGCACAGCCATGCAAAATGCCAAAGCGGTAAACATGCCTAAAGATCGTGTTGAAGCGGCTATTAAACGCGCATCAAGCAAAGACGAAAAAGATTACGAAGAGTTGGTGTATGAAGGTTACGCGCCACACGGTGTTGCCGTATTGGTAGAAACCGCTACCGATAACACCAACCGTACCGTAGCTAATGTACGCAGCTATTTCACCAAAGTGGGTGGTACGCTGGGCAAAACCGGCTCATTGGATTTTGTATTTAGCCGTAAATCTGTTTTCAGCTTTGATCCGGGCGAGCGCGATTTGGAAGAACTGGAGTTTGAATTGATTGACGCTGGATTAGAAGAGCTGTTTGTAGAAACTGACGAGGAAGGCAAGGACATTGCCGTATTACATGCCGCCTACGAAGATTTTGGCAAAATGCAAAAAACACTTGAAGGCATGGGCATTGAGTTAAAATCTGCCAAATTAGAGCGTATTGCATTATCTACCACTGAGATTAGCGAAGAGGCCGCTGCCGACGTATTAAAGCTGATTGACAAGCTGGAAGAGGACGATGATGTGCAGGCAGTATATCACAACATGGCTGAGTAAGGGTTAGCCCAAAAAATAAAAGCCCGACCACGATAAGTTGCACGTAATAACTGAGAAGTATGCGATCTGCCTAATATAGCGTAATCGCATACTTCCTCGACAATGGCAGCAGGCTCAATCCGAAATCAAACATCCGAAATTACCAACCCATGTTATTTGAAGAGTTTTTTAAAAAAAAGAAGATAAACCTGGATGCCTTGCAACAAGGCGACCTCGGCTTGTTTTCGGAATTTAAGGAACACTATGAACAAATGGGTGAAAAGAGTTTTGACCATACCAAAAAGTTCTGGTTCAATAAATTGCGGCGGCAGTACCCACTTCCACCGGAGGTAAAAACCGAAAAATTAAGGGCAGAGAACCAGATAGCGGAGCAAACGGTATCAGATACACTTACAGAACCATCGCCACGCAACGAGGCGCCAAAACTAGGATTTAAGCCTAAGTTTAAAACAACTGAAACTTCAACTGCCGCACCTGCCACACCTAACCCTGTTGAAAACAACACAGTAGATGATATGGCAAGTGTGCCGTCACCTAAGCCTGCCTACGTTCCCCGTTTTCAAGCTAAAAGCGCTACGCCCAAACCAGCCGCTGAAGCAGAACAGGCAAATACCACATCAACGGAAGCAGCTGCTCAGCCAGAGGCTGAAAATAATGATATCCCGGTTACAGAAAACGCTGTAAACCCGCCAGTCAAACCTGGTTTTAAACCACGCTTTAAGGCCGGCGTTACTACAAACAAACCGGCTAATGAACAACAGCCAGTAACGGATGCACCGGAACCACCAACTCCACCAACCACTGAAGCTGGCGCAGCAACCCCATCTGACGCACCCGCTAAAGTGGGCTTCAAGCCACGTTTTAAGGCCGGCGTTACAACCAGCAAACCAGTTGGTGAACCCAGTGTACCTACAGAAGGGGAACCCGAAAAAACGAACTCCGGAGAGAAACAAACGGAGGAGCAACCGACTACTACAGATACCCAGCCCAAACCCGCCAGCTTAGGTTTTAAGCCACGTTTTAAAGCAGGGGTAACCACCACCAAGCCTGCCGACGAGCCGATAGTGGGGCAACAACCTGATGATACATCCAAAGCAGAGCCGATAGCACCTGAAGAGTTGCCAGAAGCCGTACCTCCAAAACCTATTGATACACCAAAGCCCGCATACAAACCGCGCTTTAATCCTAAAATGATAAAGCCAAAGCCAGACGAAGACACCAATGAATAAAAAAAGCTTATCAATTTTTAAACTGATAAGCTTTCTGTTTCTTGACTCTTGTTTACTAACTCTTATACCCCCTACTCGGCCAGTTGTACTTTACTTTTTTTAGTCACGTTTACTGGTTGAGGCACTTTAACATAATAACCAGTACCGTCGTATACGCGTTTACGGGGATGGGATTGGCACTCGGCTGAGCAGCAGCCCTCCATTTTAGAGCCGCACTCATCACACTGGGTAAAGTGTTCGTTGCACTCAGGGTTAGCACAGTTGATCATTTTATCGGTAGTACTGCCGCAGTTAAAGCAGGTAGAAATTACCTTAGGATTAATCTGATTCACGTCAACCGTTAAACGGTTATCAAACACATAGCATTTACCTTCAAAATCCTCACCGCCAACTTCTTTGCCATATTTAATAATACCGCCGTGCAGTTGGTATACATTCTCAAAACCTTCATGTAACAACAGGGCCGAAGCCTTTTCACATTTTATGCCGCCTGTACAATAGGTCAATATCTTTTTATCCTTGTATTGAGCCAGCTCGTTAATTTTTGAAGGGAAATCACGAAAGTTCTCAATATCTAAAGTGACTGCGTTTTTAAAACGACCGACCGAATGCTCATAATTTGAGCGCACGTCCAGGATCACCACATCATCGCGGTCTTTCATTTCTAAAAACTCAGCAGGCTCAAGGTGCTTACCGGTTTGCTTTTGCGGATTGATGATGTTAGGATCGCGCAGGCCCGAGTGCACAATTTCGGATTTGTAACGCACATGCATTTTTACAAATGAAGGTTCGTCTACCTCATCAATCTTAAAATCGGTATGGGCGAAACGCTCATCGGCATGCACAGCATCCATGTAGCTTTTGCAAGCTTCAACCGTGCCCGATACCGTACCGTTCAGCCCTTCGTCAGCTACGATGATACGGCCGGTCAAACCTAAGCTTTTACAAAATTTTAAATGATCGGTAGCAAATTGCTCCGCATCAGCTATTGTTGAATAACAATAATACAGTAGGGTGTTATACTTTGCCATAAAACATTGATACTGGTTCAAACAGCGTTAAATGAGGTGCAAAGATAAAAGTTTATTTGGAAAGGATAAAGGGTAACTCAATTGCCTTTACTGCGGCTTGTTTAAAATGCTAAGTTCAGAGTTTCAGCATCAGGTATTCCCTCTCGTTGAGAAAATCCTCTTGCTGTCCAAAATCACCTCTGCTTACCTCAAGCCATAAAATATCCTTATACCCTGTACAATGCGGCGGCTACCCTCAAATGCAATACCGTAATCTACCCGGAAAATAAAGCGCTGTACACCTATATAAACTTCGGAGTAGTTGCTCTTAACACCTTGTATAAGCGGGTTGTTACCTACCCCTGAGTATGCAGTGTGTTGGGCTTGGGTAAGGTAATTTACACCAATCACCTCTTCCAGTTTAAGTTTGCGTACGAAAGGTATCTTGCTCAGGAAATTGCCGGCAAAATTATGTTCATAGTGCGCCTCCAGAAAAGAGCGATCAGTGCTGTAATCGTAAAAATCGAGGAAGTGAAAGCTACCGATGGTTGGATTGAACACTGTACCCTGATTACCAAAAAAGTGGTTATAGTCCATAAAGTACAAACTGCGGTGATTCAGGAACGTACCGGCGGTAATTTTAAAAGACGAGAAACCAACCAGACCAATTTTTAGCCGGTCATCAAATACATCCAGCGAAGCAAAATCATAATTTACGTCCGACCCTAATAAGCCGCTTATACCTTTGCGGTAGTTAAGCCGCACTTTTGGATAGCGTGACGGTTCAATGTATTTACCATCGGGCCGGGTTACATACTGCTGCCTGAAGGTAAAGGTAAGCGATGCGCGTGCTGTAAGCGCCTGGTTTTGCGGAAACAATTGTGTCTCCACCTCGGGCGGGTTAGATAATGGGTTGTTAGCTGTGTATTGCTTGTCGGGCACATCTTTAATGTGATTGAACGACACATTGTACAACTGCCGCCTATCTGCGTAAGACAATTGGGTGTTTAACAACAACCCATTGGCTACTTCACGCTGCCAGGCCACCACACCAAATTTGGTACGGTACAGTTTAACATAGTTATTTTCGTACAAAAGCGAACTTAACGTATTAAACAGCAACGAGCGGGTACCGGCGTTATTCAAATCCATAACATCGCTGCCAAACCGTGCCGAGAAGGCACCCTGATTGGCCGGATCGTAGTTATACGTTAGACCTAAATTAGCACTAAATAATTTCGCGGCAAAGCCATACCGGATGTTAGGCGTTACACTGAACGACTGCCCGTTATCAAACCCCTTAATGTAATGCACTTTTGCACTTACGCCCCAGCCCTCAACTGTATTATAAAATATGGTTTGGTAAGGCTGATAAAAATAAAGTGACTGCCGGGTTTTACGGTCATACAACTGCTTACCAAAAAAGAAGTAACTGATAGGATTGAATCCATTTTGCGCCCGGTTTACGGAATCGAGATACTGTGGCTTGCTTTGAATGACAGCTATACTGTCTTTGCGTGTATAGTCCAGTTCTTCCAGATTGGTAAGCGGCACCGGCCGGTTGTTGGCCCAGTAACGGGTAGGCTTAGCATTAGCTTGGGTATCAATACGCATTACCTCACCATTAAAGAAATCTTCAGGGAACTTTGGATTGAGATTGTAATTGTTGTAGATAGCCAGATAATAACCTTTAAATTTAAACCCTAATACGCCGCCCTTGAAATCAAAAAGAGTTGACGTAGGCATCCAGGTACTATCCGTAACGGGTATATATTGCTGGCTTATATTAAGTGTATCTACAAAATTAATATTAGCGTCTGCTTTAGTGAGGTACAAATCTATACCATAAATACGCCAGTCGCCTTCTACTACATACACATTGCCCTGGTAAACAGCTTCATGCTTACGTTTAGGTATTACCTGTATCTTATCAATACGCCTGCCGCTTTTTATAGAACGCCCTACCAGCTTATAATCATAAAACGACATAGCGTTATTCGCAAACGGCGACACAAACGGCCGTGTGCTTAAGCCCTGTATCTCAAAACTGTTTTGATAAAAATTCACCTGCAGGTCTGAGGCTTTGTTATAACTGAAAGCCGTATTCTGCCCTGCCGTTCTGGAGGCTATCATAATCTCGCGTATGCGGTCAGGGGTACGGAAGTTATACTGTGAAAGAGATTCAGACTGGTAAATGATACCCTTGGTAGTGGTATCAATCTGCAAAACGCTGCGTACATCACGCCCCAAAAGACTTTTCGGAGCGCTGGTTAAACGCTGTACACCTTTTACAAACACGGCGCATGAATACTCCTGAGTTTGGTTTAAATAGTGCTCACGTTTGGCTATTACCTGGCGCATAATATTAGCTGCCGGGTTACCTTCGTCGCCGCTACCGGCCTCGCCCTGTAAAACAAAAGGCTCATTGGCCAGCGTAACGTTCAGCACCTCGTCGTGGTTAGTAATGGTTACTTTTTCGGTACGTTCTAAATTACCCACATAGCGGTACACGACTTGGTAAGTACCGGGGTTCAGCCTAAATTCATAGTCTCCGTCTTCGTTAGCTGTGCTACCATAAGTAGTATTACGAATATATATGGCCGCAAATGACACCGGCTTTTTACTCTCATCGGTAATTTTACCTGATAAGCGGTAGGTTTGCGCAGATACTTGTACGGCAGCAGCAATAAAAAATATAAATAATGAATATGCTTTCATGGTGGGAGATGTCATAGTGTATATAGCTTTTATAGGCAAAATGTTTGTTTTGAACCTAATTTATTTGTACCGCTGAGTTGATTAGGGCTTAATGGCCTATAATGCTTACCTTTGTACTTTAACACATTTTACCATGTATAACACTTTAAAGCCGGTTTTACAGCAAGAATTAGCTGAAATTGAACAAGCCGGACTATATAAACGCGAACGTATAATTACTTCGCCACAAGGCGCCGATATAGAAGTGCTTGGCGGGCAGGAAGTGATTAACTTTTGCGCTAATAATTACCTGGGCCTTTCATCACACCCCAAGGTAATTGAGGCGGCAAAAAAAGCGATTGACGATCATGGGTATGGCCTGTCATCGGTACGTTTCATTTGCGGCACCCAGGATGTACACAAGGAACTTGAAAAAAAGCTATCTGAATTTTTAGGTACAGAAGATACGATATTATATGCAGCGGCTTTTGACGCTAACGGCGGTGTATTTGAACCGCTGTTTAACGATCAGGATGCGATCATATCCGATGAGTTGAATCATGCGTCGATTATTGATGGTATACGTTTGTGCAAAGCACAGCGCCAACGTTACAAACACGATGACATGGCCGATCTGGAAGAGAAACTAAAAGCTACGCAAGATCTGCGTCACCGCATCATTGTGACAGACGGTGCTTTCTCCATGGATGGCACGATAGCGCAGCTAGATAAGATTTGCGATCTGGCCGACAGGTACAATGCCTTGGTGATGATAGACGAAAGCCACTGTTCAGGCTTTATGGGCAAAACCGGACGCGGTACGCATGAGCACCATAACGTAATGGGACGTGTGGATATCATTACCGGCACGCTTGGCAAAGCGCTGGGTGGTGCATCTGGAGGTTTTACTGCCGGCCGTAAGGAGATTATCGACATGCTGCGTCAGCGCTCACGTCCGTACTTATTCTCTAACACACTGGCGCCATCCATAGCGGGTGCATCTATCACTGTGTTGGATATGCTAAGCGAAACTACCGAATTGCGCGACAAGTTGGAACGCAATACCCAATACTTCCGCCAAAAAATGACAGAGGCCGGGTTTGACATTAAGCCGGGCGTACACCCTATTGTACCGGTAATGCTATATGAGGCTAAGCTATCGCAACAGTTTGCCGCCCGTATGCTGGAAGAAGGCATTTACGTAATAGGTTTTTATTACCCGGTTGTACCACAAGGCAAAGCCCGTATCCGTGTACAAATATCGGCCGCTCATGAGCAGCAGCACCTCGATAAAGCCATAGCAGCCTTTACCAAAGTGGGTAGAGAACTGGGCGTAATTAAATAATACTGTTTAATTTTATCTTTGTGTTGGTTTAAAGACCGGCACACCAAGTTTAACATCCATTAAGTCCACCGCTATATAATGCAAGATTTAATTAATCAATACGCCGCCGAGGTTGAAGCTTTCGCACCGGCCACCGCCGAGGAGCTGGAAACTTTCCGCATTAAATACTTAGGTACCAAAGGCCTTATTAAAGACCTGTTTGAGCAGTTTAAAAATACTACACCTGAGGAAAAACGCACCTTAGGTAAGGTACTTAACCAGTTTAAGCAATTAGCCGATGGCAAGTACCAATTACTAAAAGAGCAATTTGACTCGGAGCAAACAACGCAAACCTCGCAGCAGGATCTGACCTTGCCGGGTGAGGGATTTGCAGTAGGTTCACGCCATCCGCTATCATTGGTACGCAACGAAATTATTGACATTTTTAAACGCCTGGGCTTTGTAGTGGCCGAAGGGCCGGAGATTGAGGACGACTGGCACAACTTTTCGGCTCTGAATTTTCCTGAAGAGCACCCGGCGCGCGATATGCAAGACACCTTCTTTATTACTAAAGATGGCGGTAAAGACAGCATTGCTCTACGTACGCATACTTCATCGGTACAGGTACGTATGATGGAGAGCGGCAAGCCGCCGTTTCGTGCTATTATGCCGGGCCGCGTTTACCGTAACGAGGCTATCTCTGCCCGTGCACACTGCTTTTTCCACCAGGTAGAAGGTTTGTATGTGGACGAAAATGTATCCTTTGCCGACCTGAAACAAACGCTGTATCATTTTGTGCAGGAACTGTATGGCGAAGGTACCCAGGTTCGTTTCCGCCCGTCTTACTTCCCTTTCACTGAGCCATCAGCCGAAATGGATGTATCATGCAGTATTTGCAAGGGCGCTGGCTGTAACATGTGTAAATACAGCGGCTGGGTTGAGATTTTAGGTTGCGGCATGGTTGATCCTAATGTATTGGAAAACTGTGGTATTGACAGTAACAAATACACAGGCTTTGCTTTTGGTATGGGTATTGAACGTATTACCAATCTTAAGTATGTGATACGTGATTTAAGACTGTTCTCAGAGAACGATGTACGTTTCCTGAAGCAGTTTAAAACCGAAATTGTATAAGCATGAAGCAACTGGTTTATCTGATAGGATTGGTGCTGTTGGCAGGATGCGGTAAAGGTGACCAGAGCTATGTTCCTAATGTAACGGTAAATTTCCAGGCGCCTCTTACCGATCCGCGCCTGAATAAGCTAAACAGTGCCGGGGGGGCCGTTACTATAAACGGCTACGGTGTTGCAGGTTTAATTATATACCGTACGGCAGGCAATAGTTATGTAGCGTATGACCGATGCAGCAGCTACCAGCCCGAAAAACGTTGCGCGGTTACTATTGATGACACCGGCCTTACTGCAACCGACCCCTGCAGCGGTTCTAAATTTCTGCTGAGTGATGGTTCGCCGGTTAAAGCGCCGGCAACACGGTCCTTAAAAACCTATAGCGTTTATAGCAATAATATTAGCATATTTGTGTCTAACTGATAAATGGAAGCCGACAAAGTAAGAGAAAGCATAAAACGTTCTTCACAGGAACTATTTCGCAAGTTTGGCTACCATAAAACCAGCGTTAACGAGATTGCCAAAAAAACCAAAATTGCCAAAGCTACTATTTACAAGTACTTTGACAGCAAGGAGGCTATTCTGCATTCGCTACTAATGGACTATATTCAGGTAAGTGTTGATGAGCTGATCCATGCAGACACGCCCGAACTGGATGAGGAAGCGCACCTGACCAGCCTTATCATGAAAACCTGCCGTCTCTCTTACACCGTTTGTAACGAATTTATTGGCTGGGACTTCATTCGGGAGTCGGCCAACTCCCAGGAATTTTTACGTAACTTCTCTAACGAGTTGGAGGACCTCCTCGTGAGCTCATTCACCCGTTTAACCGGCATGCGCAAAAACGAAAGCTATCCCCAACGTATCCGCTTTTTAATTAAGTGCAGCAAGAATATTGTATTCAGCTTTGCCTTTACATCTGTAAGCGATTCGGATGTGCGCAAAAACTTTGTATCATTTCAAAAAGAAATACTCCCCTATCTGGTTAAAGCAGCAATTCTGGTAAAGTAAAAGTTGTTGCCTGCCTCATGTATCTGCTGAGCCGATCGCTTAATTTAGTTAGCATTAAAGCACCTTAAATTTTTCAAATAGTCCACATCCGGGTGCATGGGATAAGGCTATTTTAATTTGCCGACGCGCCATCTCATTATTAAAATAATAAAAAAGATCTGTAATACAGTCTTTTGCCCTCGCTTATGTCGTATCAATTAAAATAATGGCAATTTTTTAAAACCATTATATTTCTATGGCGTTTATTGCCTACATTGCATAAAATTACCGTTTTTATTAACGATTTCAACATACTTACCATGAAAGCACTATCGAATATTCATCCACAAGATTTTGAGCCTAAAGGTAGTAATCAAAACAATTATTACTTACTGGCCATGTTGCTTACCGTTGCTATCCTTTTAGCCTGCGGTTACTACGACCAAGTCTTAGCAACTACTTTAAGATAGTTCAAACTATTTGCTCAAAAAATTAGGCTTCGCCTTATAAATACGGAGCCTTCCCTCTAAAATCGGCACAGTTATAGTTGTGTAACTTAAACACACAACTATTATGAAGACATTAAAGCTGTTACTCAGTTCTATATTTCTTTTAGGGCTGGTTACCCTTTGCACAAATTTATTAGCAAACACAACTTATGCCGCACCAGCGGTTGAGGGTTGGTATTTCAGAGCCATAAGTGGCTATCCTGCTGCCATAAGCTTTGAACCGGTTGTGCTCTTTAAAAACGGAGAGTATTTTGAAATAGCCGACGAGCCGCTTGAAACCCTGAACGTTGCTGCATCAAAAAGCAAACAGCCTGCCGCCTGGGGCACCTGGAAAAAAAGCGGCGCTACTTTCTTACTCACCAATAGCAAGGGCAAAACGTATGATTATAAACTGGGTGCAGGCAACTGGTTTCCGGCTTATGCTTATACCGGCTCGCTCAAACTCAAACCGGCTTATGAGAAAGCCAGCGGCGGCAACTACGGCAATGGTGTTAATGCTTTAACCATCAGCACCATATCCTTTACCGATGCCACGCACTTCACCTGGGGTAAAAACGGTGGCATATCGGCTCCTAACGCCAGCGCCTGGAAAAAATCAGCTTCGGCAGGTACATACAAAATAACCGGACATACCATTACCTTCACTTTTACCGATGGCAAGGTGCTTAAAACATCATTTGCACTCGGTGCAAAGGGCTCACCCGCCCGGCCAGACAATGGCTTGATCTTTATCGGTGGCTATCCTTATACAGATACCGAATAGCGTTTGATGATAAAAAAACATTTAAGTCTTGTTTGTTCCAAAGCAAATCCTTTACTTTGTAACTAAAAGTACTTTTCAGTGGAACAAAGTAAAATACACGAGGACCTGGCTTCTATACGGAGCATGATGGAGCGCTCTTCAAGATTTCTATCCTTGAGCGGACTATCCGGCGTTTTAGCCGGCGTATATGCCCTGGTAGGTGCAGGCCTGGCTTATGGCGTTATCTATCAGCCTTATGGTTTGTTCGGCCATAGTGAATATGCTGGTGGCGACCACTATACCATGGATGATGCATCGGCTCTCCTATTCACCCCCACTGTAGCGCAATTATTCTTTATAGCGTTGGCTGTTTTGGTTGCTTCATTAGTAACCGGCTATGCCTTAACAAGGCGTAAAGCTAAAAAGCAAGGGCAGGCGCTGTGGGGTAAAAGCAGCAAGGCATTACTGTTTCAAATGGCAACGCCGCTTATTACCGGTGGTTTGTTTATTCTGATTATGCTGAGCCGCGGGTACTTTGGTATTGTATCACCGGCCTGCCTGGCCTTTTACGGCCTGGCTTTAGTAGGCGCCAGCGCTTATACTTACCATGACGTAAGGTACCTGGGCATTTGCCAGATTGTGTTAGGCATTATAGCTGCGGCTATGCCGGGTTATGGGTTATTGTTATGGGCTATGGGTTTTGGCGTGCTGCATATAATTTACGGCACCCTGATGTACTTTAAATACGACCGGTGAAAGTACCTTTTGATAAACTGGACAAAGCCTTTGAGAACCGCGTAAGGTTACAGATCATGAGCGTGCTGATGGTGAACGAAAGTTACGACTTTACCTCGCTTAAAGAACTGCTCGATGTTACCGACGGCAACCTGGCATCAAACCTTAAGGCGCTCGAAAAGGAAGAATATATTGTGGTGAATAAAAGCTTTGTTGGCCGTAAGCCTAACACCAACTACCAGGCATCGGCCAAAGGCAAGCAGGCATTTCAGCAGCACTTAAACGCGCTGGAACAACTCATTAAGCAGCAAAAAAAGTAGCTGATATTGCAGCTATTTTTTTTGCTTAAATACTTTCAAAAACAAAGTACTTTTAAAAAATAAAACTATGGAAATTCAAAAACCTTCATCCCCGCAGTTCAGAGACTCTGTTCTACTGAAAATGCTTGTTATCCTGGTCATTGCAGTGGTGCTGCTTATGCCATCCTCATGGATACAAGGCCTGATTATGGAACGCTCGTCCAGACAACAGGAAGTGATCAACGATGTGTCAGACAAGTGGTCGGGCAGCCAGCTTATACAAGGGCCTGTGCTGGTAATACCTTACAAAAAACAGGTAATAAAGAGAGATACAGCCAACAAAGAAGTAGTTAAAGAGTACACCGAAACCTTATACCTCATGCCCGAAAACCTATTCATCAAGGCCAAGGTAAATACCGAAACCCGTAAGCGCGGCATTTTCGAAGTAGGTGTTTATAAATCGCTGGTTAGCATTACCGGTAATTTTGACCGCGCTGATCTCGCCAAACTGCAAATCGATTCTTCATCTATTATGTATGACAAAGCCAGGCTGGTATTTGGCATCAGCGACTTAAAAGGACTCTCATCAAACCCTACCATCAAAGTACAAAACCAGACGCTGGCGGTAGATCCCGTGTTGAATAACGGCGACATGCTGGATAATGGATTACAGGCCGCCGTTAATCTGACTACAGTAACAGGCAACCAGATCCCTTTCAGCTTCGTGCTGGATTTAAAAGGCAGCGAGGCGCTCAACTTTTTACATACCGGCAAAACCACCCAGGTTGAAGTTAACGGCAACTGGCCCAGCCCCAAGTTCGACGGTCGCTACCTGCCCGATACCAATCATATCGATCAAAAGGGCTTCAACGCCAAGTGGCGCATGTTATATTACAACCGCCCTTTCCCGCAGCAATGGGCCGCTAACGATGGGCTGCTTAATAGTTTAAAACTAAATAAAAATGCTTTGTTTGGCGTGGAACTGCATGTACAGGTCGATGAGTATCAGAAAACTATGCGCACAACCAAGTACGCTATACTCATCATCGTACTCACCTTTGTATCGCTTTTTTTAACCGAAGTGATTCAGAAACGCAAAATTCATTTGTTTAATTATGCGCTTATTGGCGCAGCCATGATTGTGTTTTACACCCTGCTGCTATCCTTTACCGAGCACGTGGGTTATAATTTAGCATACCTTATATCGGCCGTAGCTACCATCGCACTAATTGCGTGGTTTACAGCCTCTCTGTTGGCCAATCAAAAGGCAGCGTCGTTATTCGCGCTTATTTTAAGCATATTTTATGGGTTTATCTTTATCATCATCCAACTCGAAGACTTGTCGTTACTGGTAGGCAGTATAGCGCTTTTTATCATCGTAGCCGTACTCATGTACTTCTCCCGTAAAATAAGCTGGGACTAATCTAATCGCCTGGAGCTGGACAGGCTCCGGGCGATTTTTATATTAAAAACAACATAATGAATACTAGAAACGAATTAGCAGAAGCGAACGTTAACCGATGGTGGCGGATCAAAAGAGAAGAATACAACAATGGCTTGCTTATAGCAGGCGCTGCCACATTTATACTGCTCACTTGTTGGATAGCAACCGTCGTGAACTTCTCAACCGAAGGGGAGTACATTCCCATAATACTATTTTGCTTTGTAGTAGCGTATGTTATCTACATGCTTATAGCTCACTTGCTTTATACTTTTGGCTGGGTAGCCGATGTATGGCTCAATCATCATGATGATGAAAATTATAGGCAGATGCTGTTCAAAGTTATTTATTGGGCATCGGTGGTTATCCCGCCCCTGCTAATTCTGTCGGCCATTATATTTACTACCTACATTTTCTATAACATGCCCGATTAAATACTTTTTGGCTATGGTTGTTACCGTAAGATAAAATTAAAATAATCATTATACCAATTTGGTTTTTGGTATAAATGTTTGTTATTTTTGCTTACACCTTAAACACAAATCCTATGAGACGCGAATTAATAGAATTTTCAGACCGGATTGACGAACAATTTGAGCCTGCCGTAACAGAAACCGGCGAATTGTGGATAAACATGCTAAACTGGTTTAGCACAATACCTAACAAGAGCAAAAGGCCTGAGCCCCCTTATCAAACTTATATCACCAAAGAAGGTCGTTTGGTTTCGGCCGATGGTGTATTTTAAGAGCGTACTTTAACGTTTTGTATTGGGTTTGCTTAACTTTGCAGCCTAATGAGAAAAGGAAGAGGCCATAGGCCCAATTTAAGTTTCGAAAACGTAAGTGTTATTGACATAGCCGAAGAGGGCAAAGGTGTAGGCAAAACGGAAGACTTTGTTTTGTTTATTGAAAAAGCCGTGCCCGGCGATGTGGTGGATGTAGAAGTTTACCGCAAAAAGAAAAATTTTGGCGAAGCCAAGATCACTAACCTTAAACAGCCATCAGCCCACCGTACACAGCCGTTTTGTGAGCATTTTGGTACCTGCGGTGGCTGTAAGTGGCAACACATGACCTATGAGGCTCAACTACAGTTTAAACAAAAAGCCGTTACTGATGCCCTAAGTCGCCTGGGTGGCATTGAGGTTAGCCACGCCCTGCCCATTGTACCCTCGCCGGCCGATCGCTATTACCGCAACAAACTGGAGTATACTTTTAGCAACAAGCGCTGGCTAAATGATGGCGAGAACCGCACCGATGACCCGATGGAGATGAGCGCGCTGGGCTTTCACATACCCGGCCGTTTTGATAAGATATTGGATATATACCACTGCTACCTGCAGGCCGATCCATCAAACGATCTGCGTTTAAAAATACGTGATTACGCGCGGCAGCAAGGCATGACGTTTTATGACGTAAAAGCCCATACCGGTGCATTGCGTAACCTTATCATCCGCACCTCATCAACCGGCGAGCTGATGGTGATTGTAGTATTTGCACATGCTACCGACGATGAAGTAAACAATATGATGAGCTACGTAGAGCGCGAGTTTCCGCAAATTACATCGCTGCTTTACATACTTAACCAAAAAAAGAACGATACCATTTTTGACCAGGAAGTGATTGCCTGGAAAGGCCCTGAATACATTCATGAACACATGAACGAAATTCAGTTCCGAATAGGCCCCAAATCGTTTTACCAAACCAATGCCATACAAGCACAGCGGCTTTACGAAATTGCGCGCGATCTTGCCCAATTTAAAGGTAATGAGCTGGTTTACGATTTATATACCGGCGCAGGTACAATTGCCAACTTTGTAGCTGGCCATGTTAAAGAGGTTATTGGTGTGGAGTACGTACCCTCGGCCATTGAAGATGCCAAGGTAAACTCCGCCATCAACAATATACATAACACTAAATTTTACGCCGGTGATATGAAAGACGTGCTTAATGACGACTTTGTAGCAGCGCATGGTAAACCCGATGTAATTATAACCGACCCGCCCAGGGCTGGTATGCACGCCGATGTAGTAGCACGACTGATGGAAATTGAAGCGGAAAAAATTGTGTACGTAAGCTGCAACGCCGCCACACAAGCCCGCGACTTAATTGTACTTAAAGAAAAATACAACGTTACACAAATACAACCGGTAGACATGTTCCCACACACGCAGCATGTGGAGAACGTGGTATTACTGGAATTAAAGAAGTAAAGCGGAGCTGTGGAAGGGAGTAACGGGCAGTACATTTTGTTTGTACGCCCCTCGCTCTACTACATAGCATCTCAAAACCAACTTATGGATCCGGAAGAATTACTGAACGAGAATAATAACCAGAAGCAAGAAAGTCCGCTAAAAACCCTGGAGGTGGATCTGCGCTTATACAGCGAGTCGCTGAGAGAAGTAGCGGTAGAAATTATGGTTGAGGGCCTATCGGCCTACCCTATATTTGTAGCGCACCAGCACGAGGTGAAACTGGGAGAACTGATTTTAGATAAAGAAGATCTGAATACCGACTGGACTATTCATGCTTCTACCCTGGAAGAATTTGTAGAAAAAGGCATCGTTAAAAAAGAATTAAAACAGCGCTTTATTGACACTTACAAAAGCCCGCATGATTACATGTGCGTATTTGTAATTGTACCTGAAGGCGCCAACTTTGTATTTTTCCCATACGGAAAGGAATAATATATTTGTTGAGAAAATCGGTTCTATACAGTGGTTGCATATTTAAAGAAAACAACTGCATATTTACCAGTTTACAAAGTAGAACCTGCAACTTACAACCAGCTGCCATGGCCGAAAAGCTTTTAATACTCAATCATCAGCAAATACAGCAAAAGATTGACCGCATTGCTTACCAGATTCTCGAAGATAATTTTGAGGAACAAGAAATAGTTATTGCCGGCATACTGTCGCAAGGCAGCGTTATAGCACAACGCCTTAAAACCGTGTTAGAAGGCATTGCGCCGTTTAAGTGCACCATGATTAACATTGAATTGCAAAAAGACAGCAGTACGCTGCAATTCAGCACCGACGCCGATATAAACGAATGCCGTAACAAGGTAGTAATACTGGTTGACGATGTTTTAAACAGCGGCAAAACCCTAGCCTACGGTTTCGGCGTTTTTCTGGATGTTCCTCTTAAAAAGTTACGCACGGTAGTGTTGGTAGATCGTAATCACAAGAGTTTCCCGGTAAGTACCGATTTTTCCGGCATAGCCTTGTCTACAGTATTAAAGCAGCATGTGTACGTATCCCTTAGCCAAAATGGCCAGGAAGATGCTGTTTACCTGGGGTAGACTTTTTAAAAAAAACAAGCATGCTTAGTGCTTATACATATTCATTAATTTTAACAGTACGCCGTTAGTCCAGCCAAACCCATCCTGCAAGGGGTATTCGCCCCCACCGGCTTTGGCGTTGATGTGTTGTATATCATATTTTTCCACCAGCTTTCCGGTTTGATTAAATGTGTTTAAGTTTAATTTTATCCAACGGGAAGCTATAGTTTGGGCCAGGTCTTTGTGCTTATAATTTCTTAAACCCACAATGGTAATATACTGCAAGGGTGCCCAGCCATTGGGCTGATCCCACTGCTGCCCGGTACCCGTCAAAGTGGTAGCTACCCCGCCCGGCTGTAAAAACTTTGCCTCAATTAAGGCTGCCACCTGTTTGCCTTGTGCATTGCTGGCTATATTAAAAAACAATGGATAAGCAGTTGCGATGCTCGCCTGGTTTGATATTGTTTTTTGTTGCCAGTTATAATCATAAAAGCAACCCGCTTTGCTATTCCAGCAATATTTAAGCAATGCTGCTTTACGTTTGGCTGCTTTAGAACGGTACAACGCTGCCGATTGCTGGTTACCGCTTATCTCAAATGATTGTGCAAGGGTAGTTTCCAGGTTATACAACAAACAGTTCAAATCAACCGGTATTAAACTGGTGGCTTGAAGGGTTGCCAGGCTTTTGCCATCGGCCATCCATCGGCTGCTAAAATCCCAACCCGATTCGGCAGCAGCTCTAATGTTTCGATAAAATTCTGCCTTGTTCTGTTTAGTTTGCCGGGCCGCCAGTACATCTTCCCTGTATGATTCTTCACGCGGCTGCGTGCTTGCATCCCAATACCGGTTAAGCAAACTGCCATCGGCCATTCGTACTACATGCGCATACGCCTTGCCAGCTTTTAAGGCTTCACTACCCTGCATCCAGTACTGGTACTCTTTTATAAGTTGTGATTGATAAGTAGTCAGCGTTTTGACGCCTTTATGTTTGGCCAGCAACTGCACCATTAAGGCAAAAAACGGAGGCTGCGAACGGGTTAAATAATAAGTGCGGTTACCATTGGGTATATGCCCATGTTTATCTATCAGGTAAGCAAAGTTCTTAACTACACTTTCTATCAGTACAAACTGCCTGGCTTCCTCAAGTCCAAGCATGGTAAAGTATGAATCCCAGTAATATACCTCCCTGAATCGACCGCCCGGCACTATATAAGCATGTGGCAAGGGTAGCAGCGTGGTGCCTTTAACAGTGTCGGCTACGTGTTGTAGCACGGTCCACAGGGTATCAATATGCTTGCGGATGCCGCCTTTAATATTGCTTCGGTATTGTGTACTGTTTTCGCTCGGGGCCGAAAAGTATTGCTTAACAAACGCTTTAAGGTTAAAGCCGGGCTTACTTTTCTCAACCTGATAAGCTTTTAAAATAACCGCTGGCGGTTGCCTGGCCGATACATCTACAAAAGTTTTACCGTCGGGGAAAATCTGCTGCATCTGCACTGCTTCAAATAAACCCGGATATAGTTGTGCAGGGGTTTCAGTTTGTGCATAGGCTAATACTGAACAGCAAATACTGATAAGTATCAATAATAATCGTTTCTTAAAACGCATATTGGTTAAACCATATACAGCGCAAATTGTCATACTAAAGCAAAGAAAAAAATACATGTTTAAACATGTATTTTTTTTCTTATACATTTGTAACATAAATTAAAACTGAAATGAAAAAATTGACGACCTTATTTACAGCAGTTGTTGCAGTTGCCTTAGTTGCCTTTAAACCTGTTGCACCAACAACCTACAGAGTTGACACAGAAAAAAGTAAAATTGAATGGACTGGTAAAAAAGTAACCGGCCAGCATACCGGCACTATAAAATTAGCCTCTGGTGAAGTTGCCGTTAACGGTAAAGTACCTACCACCGGCAAGTTTGTAATTGATATGACCAGCATGGATAATACCGATCTGAGCGGCGATGGCAAAGCTAAATTACTAGGTCACTTAAAATCTGAAGATTTCTTTGGCACTGAAAAATATCCAACAGCTTCGTTCCAGACTACTAAAATTACGCCTGCAGGTGCTGGCAAAGTAAATGTAACCGGTAATTTAACTGTTAAAGGTAAAACCAGTGTTATTACTTTCCCTGCTACTTATACATTGGCCAACAATACTTTGAATGTTAATGCGTTAAACGTAAAAGTTGATCGCACTAAACACGATATTCGTTATGGTTCGAAAAGCTTTTTTGCAAGCATTGGTGATAAAGCAATTGACGACGAGTTTCTTTTAAATATAAATTTGGTAGCTACGCGCTAACATTTATATCATTTAATCGTATTAATAAGTCCCGGTGCATGTTTGCGGCGGGACTTTTTTTATATTACAACTTTTAGGAGTGAAACAATTTACAAAGGCATTCCGTATAGAGATTTATTATGACGAGCAACTCCAAACCTCTTAGCATATTACTGGTTGACGACGACGAGATAAACAATTTTATTTCGATTAAATTAATTAAGAAAGCGCTGATTTATACTGAAATAACAGCTTGTTTAGATGGCAGTTATGCTATAAACCAACTTTTGGAGATGCAGGAGAAAGATCCGGAAAGCTTACCTGACTATATATTGCTTGACATAAATATGCCCATTATGAACGGCTGGGAGTTTTTAGATGAATTTAAACGCCTGGGATTAGATCCGCTGAACAAAACCAAAATCTTCATCATATCATCTTCGGTATTCAGCAATGATATTAATAAAGCAAAATCTTATGACCTGGTAAAAGATTTCATCTCCAAGCCACTTAACGTCGAAAAAATAAAAGAGCTGTTTGCTGTTGAAAAAACCGTTTAATAAGGCGTTATTGTAAACGTTTCGTCCTGATACTGTACTTTTCCTATAGCGGTCGACTTGGCATGGTAAAACAAGCAAACCCAATTTTCGGCCGCTGCTTTCTGCCCGTACTCGTCTCGCAAGTGCATGGCTTTGCGCCCGTCATAATCATACTTAGCCGCAAACTTTCTTAATAACTGTTCCGGCTCCGGCAATTCATCACCACCAAAAAAGCATTTCTGCCCATCCTCTTCCAGCAAAAACACCTGGTGAAATTGTGTGTGCCCACCCGACAGTTCAAAGTGAATGCCTGGCCTAACCTCGCCCGAACCTTCTACAAACTCAATTCTGGCTTCGCGCTGCAGCGTTTCAAAAATAGGCAAGCGGTAGGATGATGATTTGCCCGACAGCGCATAATCCCATTCGCCTTGTTGTATAACATGCACCGCCTGAGGAAAGCTTGGTTCCAGCTTGCCATTACGTTCCACTACCAGGCCGCCTGTATGGTCATAATGCAGGTGCGATTGCAGCACCAAGCTTACCTCGCCCGGCGCAAAGCCAGCCTCGCGTATATGCTGGTGCAATAAGAGCTCTCCTTTATCATCTTTATAACCTAAACCGCTGTCCAGTACAATTAAATCGCGCTCGGTTTTAACCAAAAAAGGATTTACATGAATAAACAGCGAGCCAGGACGATCTTTTGCGTTATCGGTTGCAGGATTAAAGGGTATAAATTGTTTAGATGAGTCAACCGAGTAAGAGCCTTCGCCTAATGCAAAAATTTCCATAGTTATAGGATGCGCGTGTGTTAACAGAAATGTACCTTTGTTGGTTATTACCCAACAACTACATTAAAGGTTTGAAAGCACAAAAGTATGCAAAAACGGTGGTCACTAAAGCATAATCCCGATATAAATGCGGTACAAGCGCTCTCTACCGAACTGGGCATCGATCCGGTGTTGGGTACATTGCTATTGCAGCGCGGCGTAACAAACTTTCAGGATGCCCGTTACTTTTTCAGGCCAGATCTGCGCCACCTGCATGATCCTTTTCTGATGATGGATATGGAAAAGGCCATTACGCGCATAGAACAAGCCATCACGCGCAACGAGAAGATATTGATATTTGGGGATTACGATGTAGACGGTACTACCGCTGTAACTTTGGTATATAGTTTTTTTTGCAAGCGTTACACCAATCTTGAATATTACATACCCGACCGTTATACCGAAGGGTATGGCATATCTACAAAAGGTATTGATTATGCTAAAGCCAATGACTTTTCTTTAATTATTGCGCTGGACTGCGGTATAAAATCAATAGACAAAGTAGCTTACGCCAACGAGAAAAATATTGATTTCATTATTTGCGATCACCACATGCCGGGTGAAGAACTGCCCGCCGCCATGGCCGTTTTAGACCCTAAGCGGCCTGATTGTAACTATCCGTATAAAGAGCTATCGGGCTGTGGTATTGGCTTTAAGCTCATACAGGCTTATGCACAAAAAAACAACATACCTTTTGAGGAAGTAACGCAATATCTGGATTTGGTAGCAACCAGCATAGCCTGCGACATAGTACACATTAGCGGTGAAAACCGTATTCTGGCTGCTTTTGGGCTTCAAAAAATTAATGATGAACCCAGCATTGGTATACAGGTATTGAAGGAGCTTGCCGGTAAAACCAGCTATTATACCGTAGCCGATATTGTGTTTTTGATTGGCCCGCGTATAAACGCTGCCGGGCGTATTGACGATGCCAAGCATGCGGTTGAACTACTGCTAGCTACCGATACCGATTTGGCCCGCGAAAAAGGAATGCTCATCAGCGTAAAAAACACCGAGCGCAAAGAGCATGATCTAAACATTACCGATGAGGCGCTGAGCATGATTGCCAATGATGTACTGGCGGCCGAACGCAAATCTACCGTGGTATTTAACGAGAAATGGCATAAGGGTGTAATAGGCATCGTAGCGTCACGCCTTACCGAAAAATATTATCGCCCAACCATCGTACTTACCCGCTCCAACGGGCACGTAGCTGGCTCGGCCCGTTCTGTAGTAGGTTTTGATTTATATGAGGCGTTGTGCGGTTGCAGCGATTTGCTGCTACAATTTGGCGGCCATAAATACGCCGCCGGCCTTACCATGAAACCAGAACAGGTTGATGCTTTTACACAACGTTTTGAGGAAGTAGTTAGCGCCAGCATAACTGAGCAGCAACTTATTCAGGAAATACTGATTGATGCAGAATTACAACTGGCACAAATAACGCCTAAGTTTTTCCGGGTATTAAATCAATTTGGTCCCTTCGGGCCCGAAAACATGTCGCCAGTGTTTGTAAGCCGTAATGTGACGGTCTATGGCGGGGTCAATCTGGTAGGCAGCAATCATATTAAAATGTCGGTTTATCAAAACAGCTCGCCTTTGTTTGATTGCATTGCCTTCAATCAGGGTGAATGTATTGAGGATATACGCCAGGGTAAACCGTTTGATATTTGCTATACCATTGAAGAAAACATATGGCGCGAAAAGCGTTCGATACAATTAAACATTAAAGGAATACGTTGCTAATTCAGTTGCCTGTGATCTGTGTCCAGCTGTATGAGCTTCTTTAGCAACAGGTAACCGACAACTAAAAACAGGCCACGGGCCGCATCATCAACCGACAACTGAAAAAACTATGAACTTACGTGCCGACCATCTGGTAAAAAAATACAAACAGCGAACCGTTGTTAACGACGTTTCATTCAACGTATCGCAGGGTGAGATCGTTGGCTTGCTGGGGCCTAACGGCGCGGGTAAAACCACCTCGTTTTACATGATCGTAGGCTTGATAAAGCCTAACGAAGGCCGCATCTATCTGGATGATGAAGAGATTACCAACGATGCCATGTACCGCCGGGCACAAAAAGGTATTGGCTACCTGGCACAGGAAGCCTCGGTATTCCGGAAACTAACCGTAGAAGACAATATTAAGGCTGTGCTGGAAATGGGTACAATGAACAAGCAGCAGCAGAAAGACAAATTAGAGGAGCTGATTGACGAGTTCAGCTTACATAAAGTACGCAGAAACCGTGGTGACCTGCTATCGGGCGGCGAACGGCGGCGTACCGAGATTGCCCGGGCTTTGGCAGCCCAACCTAATTTTATTCTGTTGGATGAGCCATTTGCAGGTGTAGATCCTATTGCGGTTGAAGAGATTCAGAGCATGGTAGCCAAGCTTAGGCACCGTAATATTGGTATCCTAATAACCGACCACAATGTACAGGAAACCCTGTCTATAACCGACAGGGCTTATCTCCTCTTTGAGGGAAAGATATTAGAATCGGGCGTACCAGAGGTACTGGCGGCAAATGAGATGGTGCGTAAAGTTTACCTGGGCGCAAACTTTGTGCTAAAAAGAAAAACTTTTGTTTAATTTGCCAGGTACCATATGACCATTATAAACTCAGTTGTTACCTGGTTCATGAAAAAGCGGATCCATCAGATTGAGCTTTTTATGAAATATCCTAATGAAGTTCAGGATGAATGGTTTAACCAGCTCATTAGCAACGCGGAGGATACCGAGTGGGGAAAACAACACCACTATAAAAGCATTCAATCACTGGCCGACTATAAGGAGCGTGTACCTATACAAACGTACGACACGCTGAAGCCTTACATTGAACGTATGCTCAAAGGAGAGCAAAACGTGCTTTGGCCTTCAGATATAACCTGGTTCGCCAAATCATCGGGTACTACCAACGATCGCAGCAAGTTTATTCCGGTAAGTGAGGAATCACTGGAGGAGTGTCACTTTAAAGGCGGCAAGGATATGCTGACCATTTATTGTAACAACCGGCCCGATACAATGCTATTTACCGGTAAAGGGTTAACGTTGGGTGGCAGCCACCAGGTAGGGCAGTTAAGTACCGATATCTTTTTTGGAGATCTCTCGGCCGTTATTATGAAAAACCTGCCTATGTGGGCCGAGTTTTTGCGTACACCCAATCTCGAAATTGCCTTACTCGAAAACTTTGAGGAGAAAATTGAGAAGATGGCACATGCCACAAAAAACGTAAATGTTACTTGTATTAGCGGCGTACCCACCTGGAATATAGTTTTATTTAAACGCCTGCTCGAAATAACTGGCAAGAACAACCTTCTTGAAATATGGCCTAATCTGGAACTTTATTTTCATGGAGCAGTAAGCTTTACCCCGTACCGTGAGCAGTTTAAAAAGCTGGTACCCAGTAGTGACATGTATTACCTTGAAACTTATAATGCATCGGAAGGCTTTTTTGGCATTCAGGATCGGGAGGAACCCGGGGATATGTTGCTTATGCTGGACTATGGCATTTTTTATGAGTTTTTGCCCTTAGAACACCTACATGATGAAAACCCGCAAACACTTGGTTTAGATGAGGTACAAATAGGAAAGAACTACGCCCTCATCATCAGCACCAATGCCGGTTTATGGCGGTATATGATAGGAGACACCATAAAGTTCACCTCGCTCGATCCTTACCGCATACAAATAACCGGTCGTACCAAGCACTTTATTAACGCCTTTGGCGAAGAGGTAATCATAGACAACGCCGAGCGCGCATTACAAGAAGCCTGCCGCCAAACCGAAGCCATTATACGCGATTATACCGCTGCACCGATTTACTTTACCGACAGCAAATGTGGCGGGCATGAATGGATAATTGAATTTGAACGTAAGCCTGCCGAGTTTGAACGCTTTGTTGACTTACTAGACGAAACCCTGCGCAGGGTAAATTCTGACTATGACGCCAAGCGTTTTAAGGATCTGGCGCTACTTCGCCCCAGGGTACACTCGGCCCCTGACGGCACTTTTGTACAATGGATGAAGAACCGCGGCAAACTGGGTGGCCAAAATAAGGTCCCCCGCCTGGCTAATAACCGCGAGTATCTAGATAGTATTTTGGAGATGATGAATTAAGGCCGCTTACAGGCTTGCCTTCATTATGTTGAATGTATTTGATACCCGTTTGGCCTGTATGCCGTTGCTCAAACTTTGCATAACTAATTGCATACAAGATGCTAGAAGAAGTTACCTGGTGTATAGTCAGTAACTTTATCTATTTAAAATTTATTCTCACCTTAACCGTCTCCGGCTTACCGTTTACATTAGGTAGCCATGCCGGCCCTGCTTTAATTATAGCTATAGCATGCTGATCAGCTTCCTGGCTTACTGATTTGGAGATCTTAAAATCACTTAACGTTTTATCCGGATTTACCACAAAGCTTAGCTTCACCGTACCGGTTTTATCATCGGGCGATTGAGCTTCATTTTCAAGATATTCTTTAAATTGATCCCAGCCATATATAGGGTGCGCCCTTTTAATAACTTGCTGCTTGGGAGTTATGCCTGCTACAACCACCTCGGCAAGCGCCCGGTTATCACTTGATAAATAAACCTTGATACTGTCGTTGCCGTGTACCTTTAATTGTTCGGCCTTATAACCAATATAGGCTATGCGCAGCTCATCTTTATCAGCAGCTGTAATGCTGAATATACCGTTAACATTGGTGTTTGTACCACTACCTGAATTAAGGTTTTTAACCATAGCGCCAACAACGGGCTGGCCGTCATCTTTGTACAAAACCTGCCCGTTAACCATTATTACAGGTTTAACTTTTGCAAGTTTTGCTTTGCTGGCAATAGTGAGGCCTGCTACCCTACCCTGCAGAGCTGAATCCATTGTTGCCGCCCGTAAATTTAAAGCGCTTTTGCCTATAAGATCTTGCTTTCGCGAAGTACCATAGCCAACCACCACTACATCATCTAATTCTTTCGCTTTTTGCAGTGTATCGGCTACCTCGTTTAAGTACCCTTGTGCTGCATTAGTTGAAGGTGCAGCTGCTACTTTGGGTAAAACCAAGGGATGTTTTTGCTTTTGTACGGCAATGAGTGGCGGCGTGTACAAGCTATTAGACGCAGCAGGTTTTATAACAGCTTGCTTCTCTTGCGGCACCGCCTGAACTTTAAGAGGAGCCGGTTGCTTTTGTACCACATTTGTTTTATCAGCCTGTTTACCAGCAGGTACATTAGCAGCGGGCCTGTAGTTAAGTAGCCACCATCCACCTATACTTATAAAAAGCATTACTGAAGCTGCTACAGCAATTTTTGGCCATAGTACTACGCGTTTGGCCTGCGGCTTTACCCTTAGTTGTAACCGGCTGGCCAAATTACCCAGGTTAGCGTTTTGATTGCTATTAGTTTGGGCATAACCTTCCAGTGCGTCCATTAAAAACGGATCGTCAAGCGCCTGGCGTTCCAGCTCATGCATAGCACGCGCATCAAGTTCACCGTTCAGGTACTTTTGTATTTGCGATATGTCGTTTTTTTTATCGCTCACGGTTATTCTCCAAACAAATTTTCAAATTCCTTTTGCCGTTCTGTATATAACTCTTTACCTCGTTTAAGCTGTAGCCTGTAAGTTCGGCTACTTCCTTATAACACTTCTCTTTAATATAAAACAAATCAATGCTCTTTTGCTGTTGAGGTGTTAGCTTTTGCATGCACCTTTCCAGTTGTTGCAAATTTTCCTCGCCAGCACCAGTATCATCAGCATCAGGATGCAAAACAAACGGAAATTCCACAAGCTCACCTACACTTAACGTTTCGATTTTTTTATGAGCCCGTAGTTGCATGAGGCAAAAATTACGGCTCAGCACATACAACCAGCTCCTGAACTGCTTAACCTCGTGCCGGCTTGCTTTAACAATAAGCTCCTCAAATATCTGCATAACCGCGTCTTTGCTTTGCTCCTCGTCCTGCAAATACTTAAGGCACACACCATACACCAAAGGCATGTACTGTTCATAGAGCTGGCCCAGCACGGCCAAATCGCCGGTTTGACGATAGCGTTGCAGCAGGGCATCATCGCCCGCCTCATCCGGCTTATGCTTTTTACTGAACCAGCTCATGTAAGTGCTGTAAAATAATTTTTTTATCCGGCTTATGGAAATTGTATAAAGGCCGCATCCTTATCACAAATTAAACTAAACAGCCATGAAAAAAATGATCTTATTACTGCTGCTCAACTGCGCAGCTCTTGCACCGGCTCTGGCCAGCCGTATGGTAACCGGCCATGTGTTTGACGCGAGTAACAAACAACCGCTCGTCGGCGTAGCTATCCGTATCGAAGGCGGCTTCACAGGTGCAGCTACCGATATCAATGGCTATTATCACTTGAGTATTCCGGGCAATAACACAACTTTGATGGTAATATACATTGGTTACGAAACGCAGAAAGTAAAAGTTGGCAAACAAAGCACCCTCAATATTTACTTAAAGCCATCAAAAAGCACCTTAGATGAAGTGGTGGTTATGGGATACGGCGTTTCGGAAAAGCGCGATATCACTGGCAGCGTCGCTAACATGTCTCCAGCCCCTATGTACAATCAATCGCTTGCAGGCCGCGTAGCGGGGATACAGATAACGGGTGCACAACAAAAAAATAAAATACGCGGCATTTATATGCCTGCTCCCCAAGAAAGTGAATCGTACAAAGGCATTACCGAGAACGGTTTTCAAAATCCGAATGACAATCCCTTGTCTACTTTCTCTGTTGATGTGGATGCTGCCTCGTACAGCAATATAAGACGCTTTATCAACAACGGCCAATTACCGCCAAAGGATGCCGTTAGAATTGAAGAAATGATCAATTACTTTGCATACAACCTGCCTGCACCAACCAATGGCGAACCCGTTGCCATACATACAGAACTTTCTGCCGCACCATGGAACCCTAAGCACCGCCTGCTGCGTATAGGCTTAAAGGCGCGTGTAGTGGCAACCAACAAACTACCGGCATCAAATCTGGTATTTCTGATTGACGTGTCGGGGTCTATGTTTTCGGCTAACAAGCTGCCCTTGGTACAATCATCACTTAAGATGCTGGTAGATCAATTACGCCCTCAGGATAAGGTAGCCATTGTAGTGTACGCCGGCGCTGCCGGACTTGTACTGCCATCAACTTCCGGTGATCAAAAAACAACTATAAAAGATGCTATTGACCGCCTGCAGGCCGGCGGTTCAACAGCGGGTGGCGAGGGCATAAAGCTGGCCTACAAAACCGCCAAACAAAATTTTTTAAAGAGTGGTAACAACCGGGTTATTATGGCTACGGATGGTGATTTTAATGTGGGTGCCTCATCAGACCAGGATATGGAGCAGCTAATTGAACAGGAACGTAAAAGCGGCGTGTTTTTATCGGTGTTAGGCTATGGCATGGGTAATTATAAAGATAGCAAAATGGAAACCCTTGCCGACAAAGGCAATGGTAACTATGCTTACATTGACAACATTACCGAAGCCCGCAAAACGCTGGTGAGCGAGTTTGGCGGCACTTTGTTTACGGTAGCCAAAGATGTTAAACTACAATTGGAATTCAACCCTGCCAGGGTGGCCTCTTATCGCTTAATTGGTTATGAAAACCGTATGCTGAACAAGGAAGACTTTAACAACGACCTTAAAGACGCCGGAGATATGGGCGCAGGTCATAATGTAACAGCTTTGTATGAGATTATACCTGCCGGGGTGCATGATAAGTTTACTAATAGCGTTGACCCGCTTAAATATCAGAAATCAGCACAAGCGACTACCAACTTTATATCTAATGACATGCTTACCATAAAATTTCGCTATAAAGAGCCAAATGGGTCGGTAAGTAAGGTAAGCCAGGCCGTAGTGATAGACCAGCCAGTGGCTTTAGCCAGTACCACAAATGATTTCCGCTTTGCCTCGGCAGTAGCCGAGATAGGTATGCTCCTGCGCGACTCGGAGTTTAAACAAAACGCCAAGTATGACGAAGCCATTAAACGAGCCCGTGCAGCCAAAGGCAGCGATAATGAAGGCTATCGGGCTGAGTTTATTAAATTAGCTGAAAGCGCCAAGTTGTTAAGTAAAAGTGCGCTTGCTGCAGTTGAAGAGTAATTGCTTTATAAAGTCCGTTGAAGTAATGGATAATCTCCCATCTTTGACGGGCTTTTTTATCTCCATACCCTAGGTTTATCCACGCCCATTATGCGATTTAGTTAGTACTGTGTTATATCCTATTTGGGTGTTTATGTATTTCGGAGACGAAGCGGTTATTGGAAAGCATATTTACCTGTACTAATAACGCAGATGACATAATCTAACAATACAAAATGCCTATTCATCAACCCCAAAAGCATTAGCTAAGGTTATGCCCAGGGCTTCGTACTTGTCTTTAACGGATGTATCGTACCGGTATAGGAAGTGAGAAAAGATGAGTTCGCCTGTTGCAGGTAGCTCGGCTACTATTATTTTGTAGAGATACTGGGTATTGCCCCGGTAACCCTTTACCTGAATACTGTAATTATATCCTTTAATACCTTTACAAAGCGACATGATCTTTACACGCCTGAGCTCCTTGTCCTTACCAGATTTAATGGTTTTGATATAATCATCAACCGCTTTTTCTACAACCTGTATATCTGTAGCTCTTAATGCCCGCTTACGGCCGAGCGGAAAAGGAACTACCTGCCCGGCGAAAATCTTAAAAGTAGCTTGCTTATCGGGACTAATGTAAGTTACGGTGTCAATATATGCATCAGTCTTTTTGCGTACCTCGCTAACAACTTCCTCTTTAGGCCATATCTCTGTAAAATATTTTGGAAACGAATAAGCATAACTGTAAGACACATTTCTTGATGTGGCGTAGAGATTGGTATCGACTAAACTAATGGTTTTGCCCTCAAATTTACACGGCGCATTGCGATCCAGCAGGCTTTTGAGCTGAGCTTGCTGAGATTGCCCCTGTACACATAACGTGCAGCAGGCCATCAATAGGTTTAGAAGCAGTGCTTTCATCCGGTACTCAATTTTTTACCTAAGGAAAAAGCCCCTTGGCTTTCACCAAAGGGCTTCTCTTATACAAGAGCTTAATTTGTTGTTATATCAATAACCTTACCGGTTCTTCCAGTAATGATTTAACGGTATTTAAGAATGCAGCAGCTGTTGCACCATCAACCGTGCGGTGATCGGCACTTAGCGTCACTTTCATTACATTACCTGGTACTACAGCGCCGTTTTTAACTACCGGCACTTGTTGTATGCCTGCTACCGCAAGTATACATGAATCAGGCGTGTTAATGATAGCTGTAAAATCGTCAACACCAAACATACCTAAGTTAGATATGGTAAAGGTTGAGCCTTCCCAATCAGCAGGTTGCAGCTTTTTGTCTTTTGCTTTCTTGGCAAACTCTTTAACCTCAGCACTAATGCGGCTTAATGATTTACCATCAGCAAAACGTACTACCGGTACCAGCAAACCTTCGTCTACCGCAACAGCAATACCGATGTTCACATGCTCGTTGAAACGGATTTTATCGCCTAACCATGAAGAATTGATAGCCGGGTGTTGTTTTAAAGCAACAGCACAAGCTTTAACTACCAAATCATTAAATGATATTTTAACCGGTGATACTTCGTTCATTTTGCCGCGGGCAACAATGGCCGAATCCATATCGATAGAAACAGTAACGAAGAAATGCGGCGCGGTGAACAAGCTTTCAGATAAACGCTTGCCAATAACCTTGCGCATTTGCGTTACTGGTTTTTCGGTGTATTTTTCCTCGCCTATAAACGGAGCCAGGGTAATAGTTGGACCTGCTTTAGCTGCACCCTCTTTAGCATTAGCGCTGGCGGCTTGTTCGGCCTGTACTTGCGCCGTAGTAACGCCCTCACCGGCAGACTTAGCAGATGGGGTAAATCCTTCCACGTCTTTTTTAACAATGCGGCCACCTTCGGCGCTACCTTTAACCTCGTTCAGGTTAATGCCTTTATCTTTAGCTATTTTGCGAGCTAAAGGAGAAGCTTTAACACGGCTGTCGTCTTCGTTAGATGAAGCAGCAGATGAAGTTGTTTCTGCAGTTTCTTGCTGTGCAGGAGCCTCTTCGGCTTTAGCAGCAGCAGGGGTACCTGCACCAGCTTTTAATAGCGGGGTAACATCGGTACCTTCTTTACCTACAATGGCAATAATATCATTTACTTTGGCGGCCTGACCTTCTTCAACACCTATATATAATAAGGTGCCTTCTTCGTAGCCCACAACCTCCATGGTAGCTTTATCAGTATCCACATCGGCTAATGAGTCGTCTGCTTTTACCTTATCACCTACTTTAAAGTTCCACTTGTTAATAACCCCCTCTGTCATCGTATCGCTCAGGAGCGGCATACGGATAACAGCGGCCGGAATATTAGAAGTATCTACAGCAGGTTCAGCAGCTTTTTCGGCTACCGGTGCGGCAGGTGCTTTATCTTCGGCCGGTTTAGCTTCGGCAGCCGGTGCAGCACCGCCTTCCAACAATGGCTTGTAGTCTTCGCCCTGGTTGCCAATAACGGCAATTACAGCGTCAACCGGTGCAGCGCTACCTTCTTCAATACCTATATAAAGTAAAGTACCGTCCTGGTATGATTCAAAATCCATAGTGGCTTTATCGGTTTCAACCTCGGCCAATAAATCGCCTGATTTTACCTTGTCGCCAACTTTTTTATGCCATTTAGCGATAACACCTTCGGTCATGGTATCGCTCATTTTGGGCATCTTAACTACTTCAGCCATATTCTATTGATGAATAGTTTGGTTTAAATTGTTTATAATAAGTTAGTCGCGGATGTACGGATAGTCACTTTGAACGTATACATCGGTGTACAGTTCAGAAGCCTCAGGCCATGGCGACTCTTCGGCAAACTGTACAGCTTCGTCAACCTGTGCTTTTATTTTAGCAGCAATCTCTTCAAACCATTTTTCGTCGGCGTAGCCGTTTTTCTCAATAGCTTGTTTTACTATCTCAATAGGGTCTTTAGCTTTATAGCTTTCTACCTCTTCTTTAGTACGATACTTTTGCGGATCGGACATGGAGTGACCTTTGTAACGGTAAGTACGCATCTCCAGGAAGGTTGGTCCTTCGCCGGCACGTGCACGTTGTGCAGCCTCGTCCATTGCGTTATGTACAGCAACCGGGTCCATACCATCAACAGCTGATGAAGGGATACCGTAAGGCAAACCTAATTTATAAATATCAACATCGGCGGTAGAACGGGCTACTGATGTACCCATGGCATAACCATTGTTTTCACAAACAAAAATAACCGGCAATTTCCAAAGGGCAGCCATGTTGAAGGTTTCGCCCAAGGCACCCTGGCGTACAGCGCCATCACCCATGTAGCAAACGTTAACAAACTCGGTTCCTTTGTACATTTCGGCAAATGCAATACCGGCACCCAACGGAATCTGACCGCCCACAATACCATGCCCACCATAAAAGTGATTGGCTTTGTCGAACATGTGCATTGAACCGCCTTTACCTTTAGATATACCTGTAGCCTTACCATACATTTCGGCCATGATAGCACCAGGTGATGTACCTTTAGCTAAAGCATGTGCGTGATCACGGTAAGTAGTAATCATACTGTCCTCATGACGTAAAGCCGATACAGCTCCAGCCAAAACAGCTTCTTGTCCAATATATAAATGACAAAATCCTCTGATTTTTTGCTGTCCGTATAATTGTCCTGTCTTTTCTTCAAACTTACGCATCAGGAGCATAAGCTCATACCACATCAGGTAGGTGTCTTTAGTTATTTCGATTGAACTCATTTATTAAAGAATCAATTTCTGTTTTTGGGATGCGCAAATCTAATTATATCCTTGAAAAAAATCGATTTTGGAACGCATTTGTTAAAAATATTTTACTTTACACCCACCCCATACTGTGCTAACTTAATCATGGGTTAGGCATTATTAATTCTTAAAAAAATATTTTTCAGTATTTGGTTAATTGAAAATTTTATATAGCTTTGTATTCAACAATAGACACCAGTGTCCATTTTAATAAACAAGTAACTAAGATAACCCCAAAAACTGTTGATTAGATGAAGAAATTGTTCCTAGCTATTGCCCTGTTTTTGAGTATTTTGAGTGCACAAGCACAAACAAAAAGTGTTCCAAATCAAGGAGAGACAGAGACCGAGGAAGATAAGAGTTTAGCAAAGGATTACTTTTCTCAAATCATGGGCGTAGCGATGTCTGCTACATCTAACGTAAAACTTTTTCAATTTGTATACGACTGGATTGGCACCCCTTACCATTTAGGTGGTGATACCAAACGCGGTATTGATTGCTCAGGTTTTGCTTACCAACTGTATACTAAGGTGTTTAACACCGCTATTGGCAACAATAGCCGTAACATCTTCAGCATGGTAAACCCGGTTGGTAAAGAGGATTTAAAAGAAGGAGATTTGATTTTCTTTAAAATTCACAGCCGCGCTATTACACATGTTGGTGTTTATATTGGCAATGGCAAATTTGCCCACGCTTCATCAAGCAAAGGTGTAATGATCAGTTATCTTGCCGACCCTTACTGGACCCGCTACTATTATAAAGGCGGCCGGTTATTAGCAGACGCCCCTCAGAATAATTAATATATATACATTATAAAGCTCCCGCCCTAAAAGCGGGAGCTTTTTTGTTTAGTCGGTATCTTTGGTATTTTTTACCAGGCCTATGCCCGAAAAAAAGAATAAGATCGAAATAATGCCTACTACAACAGATGTAGTAACATTACCCGAATGATTGATTACCTGGATACCGGTATAAATTAATCCGGCTATACCTAACACGGTAAGTATAGCGCCAAACGTACGTTTTAAATTCATAGTAATTATTTTGTTTGATTGAGTGATACTTATGGTTATTCGATTATATTTATTGACTTATAACACCATTTTATGATTGCCGTTTGGATTATTGTATTTATTTTATTAGTTATTGCGTTCACATCATTTGTAACCATTAAGCAAGGCACTGTTGGCGTGGTAACCATTTTTGGCAAATACCGCCGTATACTACTGCCGGGGCTAAACTTTAAAATACCTTTAATTGAGGTTTTATATGCCCGTATCTCCATTCAAAACCGCTCGGTAGAACTGGAATTTCAGGCCGTAACGGTCGATCAGGCCAATGTTTATTTTAAGGCCATGATTCTGTACTCGGTTTTTGACCAGAGCGAAGAAGCTATCAAAGCTGTAGCATTTAAATTTGTTGACGAGCGCAATCTGATGCAAGCCCTGGTACGCACCGTAGAAGGTTCTATACGTGCCTATGTGGCTACCAAGCGCCAAAGCGATGTACTTATACTACGCAGAGAGATTGTAGAGCATGTAAAGGAACAGATTGATAATATACTGGAAGGTTGGGGCTACCACCTGCAAGACCTACAGTTAAACGATATTACGTTTGATGAGGTGATCATGAAATCGATGAGCCAGGTAGTGGCCTCTAACAACCTGAAAGCCGCTGCTGAAAATGAAGGCCAGGCTTTACTGATTACCAAAACCAAAGCTGCAGAGGCCGAGGGTAATGCTATTAAGATTGCCGCCGAAGCCGAACGCCAGGCATCGCAATTGCGTGGCCAGGGTGTAGCGCTGTTCCGCGAGGAGGTGGCTAAAGGTATGAGCGTAGCTGCCAAAGAAATGCACCAGGCCAATATGGACACCTCGGTAATCCTGTTCACCATGTGGACCGAAGCTATCAAGCATTTTTCTGAAAATTCTGACGGTAACGTTATCTTCCTGGATGGCTCGGCCGATAACATGCAGCGCACCATGAAAGAAATGATGGCAATGCATAGTTTGAATGTAGATGCGAAAAAGTAGGGTGCGATGAGAAAAGGTTTAGTGGTTACAGTTTTGTTAGTAGCGGCAAATATGTGCTATGCTTCAGACACAACTACCGCTAACTTCATTACGCAAACCTACAAGCAAATTATTAATACCTCTTATCGTTATTACTACATACAAAACGAAGCTAAGAGCCTTATCAAAAACAAAGCACATTTTGCTGACATAGATTTTGAACTAACAAACGCTCCACAAGAAGTGCCTATACAGGATTTAAAATTAAACCTTCAAAAAGACACGGCTGCATTTAAATGGAACGACTATCCACTCCCTTATGCAAGATATGTAGATGAAAAGAGTTTGCCCTTCTATCCGTTTCAGAACATAATATTGAAATATGTCCCAATAGCTACAAAAGCATCAACTATAGACAGCCTTTGGAAAAAACATATTGTTGCAGTACCTGTTAGCTCAGGCGCTAACGAAAAGCAGCTTAAGAGAGCTGAGTTAAAAGTAATGGCTGCTATAAGGAAGAAACCTGAAGAAGAAAAGAACTACTACATCATATGGAAGCCGGTATTTTCTTCCGACAAAAGGTTTGCGTTATTAGCAGTTGATGAAAATGGACAGGGGCATACCTACATTTTTAAACGTGATGGTAACCGATGGTTAATAATTTATAATAAATGTTGGGTTGCCTAACATTTACGATTTGTTTTAATGGAAAGAATATCATCAATACTAAATTCCACAACCCTGCTAAACCCTTCTTCGTAAAAGGAGTCAAAATCAAAAAAATACTCCTGATTAATGAAGCAACGATATGTGCGATGGATGGGTGCCTTAATGCTTTTACTGCTAGGTTGCAGTATGGCAATGGCGCAGCCTTACCGGCAATTAACCCCCAGTGATTTTACAGGCATGGTGCCAACAGGAAGCGGTTTTTATGTAGCACACACCAGCTGCAACGTAACCATGAACTATGATGTGCGCAATTACCGTAGCAATTACCACCTTACTTTTGATGTGAAGTTGAGCCTCAACCGCGACCGCTCGTGGATTAACCGCCGAATGATTACAACGCCCGATATGATGGCCGAGGTTTTACGGCACGAACAGGGCCATTATCAAATTGCCTACCTTATGCAACAGGAAATGATAAGGGAGTTAACGCAAAACCGCTATACAGGCGATTATCAACGCCAGGCCAATGCTATCTTTAAACGTATTGACGACAAATACCGCCAGATGAACGAAGATTATGACGATGACACCCAGCACATGCAAAATCGCAAACAACAAACAGCATGGGTTAATTTCTTAAATCAACAAGTAGCACAGTTTAGCAGCTTAGCGATGAATTACTAATTACAAGAAGTATAAAAGATAAAAACCTACCGACCCGACACGGGCTACGCTAGCATACCCTTAATAAAAAGGCCTTCATTCGTTAAAATGAAGGCCTTTTTTATATCTACTTTAAATCTCAATTAGCTTGTCTTCCTTTGCACATAGCCAAATACCTTTTGCAACAATGGCGTGGTGCGGGCTGATAAGTTAGTGCGTATACTCAGTTCTTCTAAGGCTATACGATAGAACAAACCGTCGATGGCCTTTTGAGTGACATAGCTATCCAAATCAGGATTAAGCTTATTAAAGGTTAATGGAATCTTGTTATAAGTTGTGGCCAGCTGACTATAATAACGGGTGGCACCTACCTTAGATAAGCTATTGTGAATAACCGGCTGAAACTCGGCCGTTAGCTGGCTGGTAGTAACGCGCTTAAAATATTGTGTTGCGGCATCTTTACTGCCACCCAGCAATATATTGGTTACATCCTGTATGGTCATTTGTTTAATAGCCGACACAAAAATAGGCTTGGCCTTGCCTGCAGCATCCTCAGCCGCACGGTTAAGCGACAGTACCACATCATCGCAAAGCTTGTTAAAGCCCAGCTTACGTAGTGTATTTTCGGCCTTTTGTGCCTCAGGAGGAAAAAGCAGTTTAATAGCTGCATTGCCGAAAAATCCATTAACGGCCGATAGCTGGCTGGCGCTTTTATCAGTACCAACCTCGAGGGCCTGTTTAAGGCCGCTTATCATTTCGAGCGTGCTTGGGGTGGTGGCGGTTTGAGCCGGGTTATATATTCCCCCGCCAGCGTTGTTTACTGCCGCATTTAAAGTATCGCAGCTGCTGGTTACCGAAAAAACGAACAGTAACGGCGCAAAAGTTAGTATCTTTCTCATAAGTAAAGGTATGACAAAGCTACGGCCCGAAAGTTTACTTGCTATAAGAAATGCATTATTGTAAAAATAGCCGCAGCAACAATAGCAGATATTGGGATAGTAATTACCCAAGCCCAAAGCAAATTGATAGTTACGCCCCAGCGCACAGCCGATACCCTTTTGGTTAAGCCTACACCAATAATAGAACCGGTGATAGTATGCGTAGTTGAAACCGGAATACCCAAACGTTCGGTCATGAAAAGGGTAATAGCACCAGCAGTTTCTGCACTTACACCTTCGAGCGGGGTAACTTTGGTAATTTTACTGCCCATGGTTTTAACAATCTTCCAACCGCCACTCATAGTACCTGCAGCAATAGCGGTGTAACACGCTAATGGAATCCAGTCGGGCATGGTTTGGCCGTTGGTAATTACGTTTGAAGCAACTAAAGCAACGTAGATTATACCCATTACCTTTTGTGCATCATTACCACCATGTGCGAAACTTAATGCAGCCGATGATATAAGCTGCACAGCCTTAAACCAACGCTCTGCTACAGCAGGCCTGGAATTTTTGAACAGGTGCAGAATAATTATGGTAATAATATAAGCAATGATTAAGCCTATAAAAGGAGCCAGTACAATATAAGCGATAATTTGAGTTACGTAATGTGTATTGATAGCTGCTAATGGATTTGACCCCATAAACATGGCATTAGTTATACCGGCACCTGCAAAGCCACCTATTAGCGTATGCGATGAACTTGACGGGATACCGAACCACCAGGTAACTAAGTTCCAAGCTATGGCGGCAATAAGGCCGGCCATAACTACATGCATGGTAATAAACTGTTCGTGAACGGTTTTAGCCACGGTATTGGCTACTTTATGATCTTTAATTAAAAAGAAGGCTAGAAAGTTAAAAGCCGCAGCCCACAACACCGCCTGAAACGGCGTTAATACTTTGGTTGATACTACGGTAGCAATAGAGTTTGCCGCATCATGAAAGCCATTAATAAAGTCGAAGATTAGCGCCAGGCAAACAACAACAACAAGTAAAGAGGTAACCATGCAGTAAGGGTTAAAACAATTAAGCGTTTTTAACTAATATCGATTCCATTACATTGGCTGCATCCTCACACATATCGGTTGCCGTTTCAAGCGCAGCTAAAATCTCTTTGTATTTGATGAGTCTGAGTGGGTCTTTCTCGTATAAAAACAAATCGGCTACAGCGCGGTCAAACACATAATCGGCCTGGTTTTCCACACTGTTGATGCGGATACAGGAATCGGCTATGGCGCGTACATTCTTTAAATCTTTTAACTCACGTACCGCTTTCTCCAGGTCAACACTGCCCTGTAGTATCAGGTCAGATAATTTGCAGATAGGCTCCGTATACTCCTCAATGTTATATAACATCATACGGTTTGCAGAGCCTTGTATATAATCGGCCACATCATCAATAGCGGTAGCCAGTGCGTGGATATCTTCACGGTCAAACGGCGTAATAAAGTTTTTACCCAGTTCCAGGTATATCTGGTGAGTCAGCTCATCACCTTTGTTCTCTAGCTTATCAATCTGTTTAAATAGATCAATACGGTGTTCACCATCCTTGCTATTTACCGCCTCAACCAAAATAGTAGCCATATCTATAACATTGGTAGCGGCCTGTTCAAATAGGGGGAAAAACACTTTTTTATCCTTTGGGACAAAATACTGGAATATGCTGTTCAATGACATCTTCGTTTCAATAGTTTTGGCAAAGGTAACTTTGCAATGTTAAATTAGTGTTAACTCTTTAAAACCGGTATTACCTGAAAAGGTGACTGTTTTACCTTTTGCAGCGTAAATCCGAAGGTGGATCCCACCCCCACCGTGCTGCGCACGTTAATAGTTTGCTGGTGCGCTTCAATGATATGCTTAACAATAGCCAGGCCTAAGCCCGATCCCCCCACTTCGCGTGAACGGCTGCTATCAATACGGTAAAAGCGTTCAAATAAGCGTGTTAAGTGTTTTTCATCTATACCCGCACCATCATCCGTTACTTCAACAAGAATCTGGTCGTGCAAATCAAAAAGACTTACCGAGGTACTGCCGCCACGCTTGCCATACTTAAACGAATTGTCTATTAAATTGATGAGTACCTGACAAATCTTATCACGGTCGGCAGTTACCAAGTAGGGCTCGTCATACTTTTGTTTAAATACCAGTTTAATGTCGTGCTGCTTCGCTTTCAAGTCCAGCTGCTCAAACACCTCCTTAATCAGGTCGTTAATTTTAAACTTGGCATAATTGATGGGTATTTCGCCAGATTCTAACTTGGAAATCTCATCCAGGTCTTTAATCAAGTAACTCAGCCGGTCAACATTACGCTGAGCTTTGTTTAAAAACTGTAAGGCCATATCCCGGTCTTCTACTTCGTCATCCAGTATAGCTTCGATGTAACCTTGTATAGCAAACAGCGGGGTTTTAAACTCGTGCGATATGTTGGACAGAAACTCCCGCCTGAATTTTTCCTGACTGCGTAGTTGCTCAATTTCTGTCTTTTTTTCACGTGCCCAAGCTTTTACTTCCTTTTCCACGTCGCCAATAGGATCTGTACTGGTCGATTCGCCTAAGGCGTCACGTAAATCGCGCCCTAACTTAAGATTATGAATAAGCTTGTAAATGAGCTTTATCTTGGAGTACAGGTACTTCTCAATAAGGTAATAGAAAACCATATAACTGGTTACAAAGCTTATGGCAAAGGTTAGGGTTACATCATACCACTTATGCTGAAAGTAGAAGTTAACTACCGACAGGGCGATGGCCACCGCTAACGCGTTGATGAATACCAGTACACTGAGTTTCATATAACAAAGTTAGGCTTTATAAATGATTACCTGCCAGCGGAAAGCCCACTTCCAGCTAATTTTATAATGCGTAATGCCGGCCTTTGCCAGCAGTTGCACCAACTCTTGCTTTTTAAAACTTCTTTTAACCGATAGCGGACCATCATGCCGCATCATGGGGTTGGGTATGATGAAGGCAAATATGGCTTTTAAGGAATAATATAATAACCAGTGCCGATGCAAATCGGTAATAATAATGCCCCGCCGTGCACAACTCAGCATCTTTTTAACAAGGGCTATCCAGGCATCATCTTCAAAATGATGGGTAAACAAGCTCGATACCACTACGTCGAACTGGTTTTCTGTTAGCTCGTTGCTCATCACCTCTGTTTGCAGGTAATTTATGTTGTTGTATGCAGCCGTTTCCTTTTCGGCAAAGGCAATAGCGGCAGGTGCTGCATCCACACCGGTTAAATGCAACGGTACCTGTTGTTTTTTTGCCCAGGCCGCAATAGCTTTTAGTGCGTCGCCGCCGCCGCATCCCCAATCGCTCAGGTGATTCCCTGCCTGTACAGGAAACTGCTGTAAAGCCTTAATTAACGTTTTATGACCGCCAAACCAGGCATTTAAATTGCCCAAGCCTTTCAGTACTGGGTCGAGCTCTGTGGCTGGCAGGGCAAAATCGTCCATAATTTCATCAACGCCGGTAATGCGTTTGCGCAGGTTAACCATAAATGCTCCTTCCGTGGGTTTGTTTAACCATCCAGTTGGTTACACCAGGCAAATGCTTTAAGGTTTCAATAGCGGCATGCATTAAAATATTACTACCAAACAGGCTTTGCAGCTGCCTGCCTACCCACAACCGCCGGGCAAAATGCTGGTTCCAACTTAAGGTGTATGCTTGCTCCAGTACTGCCCTCTGCTGCAAGCTAAAAGCCGGCTCGCCCTTATAATGCTGAATAATAATATTGCTTAATATTTTTGCAGAATGGATAGCCATAGTCATTCCGTTACCGCACAGAGGGGCAATCATACCGGCTGTATCGCCACTCATGAGTATGTGCTTTTCAACAGGTTGTTTTTTTTCAAAAGATATTTCGTTGATCACTTCAGGCTTATCCATCAGCCATTCGGCATTATTAAAAATTGCTTTTTGATAGGGGTTTTGGTTAATAACCTTTTCTTGCAAGGCTTCCAAACTGCCCAGCCTGCGCAAATCATCCCTATGTGCTAATGAGCAAACACAGTAACGATCACCCTCTATTTTGGATACGCCACAGTAGCCGTTCCTGAAGCTGTTAAGCTGTATCAAATCGGTAGGGAAATCAATACGCGCATGCTGCTTAATGCCTACATAAGGGCTGCGCCGATGAAAAAAAGACCTGTTAAGCTTGTTATCAAGGCTCGACCGTTTACCAAAAGCACCAATCACCAATGGCGAATGCAAGACACTATCCGGCAATTCAACCTCGAAAAGATTTTGCATAAACCTGATATCGTTAATACGGGTTCCGAGTAAGAACTTAACGCCTTCAGCAGCACACATCTCATACAAATAGTTATCTAACAAATAACGGCTTATGCCGAAGCCTCCCAGGTCTAATTGCTGTTTGAGTTTTGCGCCTGATGTGGCAGTGACCTCTAAACGGTTAATTCGTGATGCACCAAGACTATGAACATTAATTCCCAGGTGCTCCAAAAGCGGCAGTATTTCGTTGGAGATATACTCTCCGCATACGCGGTGAAAGGGATATTGCTTTTTTTCAATTAAGGTAACCTGCAAGCCGGCCCGGTTTAGCATCAAAGCGTTAAACAGCCCGGCTAATCCGCCACCTGCAATAATCACATCGGCCATGGTTTAGTGAAGTTTAAGCACCATGCCTTCAACAGTTAACCCCGGGCCAAAACCAAAACTCAGCACGTTATGACCAACAGCTTCATCATCCTGCATTAGCCTTTGCAGTACAAACAAAATGGTTGCTGATGACATGTTGCCGTAATTATTTAGCACCTCATAAGCGTATGCGTTAGCATCACGGGGTATTTCCAGGCCTTGTTCAATAGCCTCCAATATTTTACGGCCACCCGGATGAATAGCAAACTTACCCACCTGCTCAAAACACAAGCCTGCCTTGCCGAGCAAACGCCCGGCAAGGCCTTTTATATTTTTTAGTATTTCTTTAGGCACCTTGGTGGTAAGTGTCATCTCAAAACCGGTATTTCCAATAAGCCAACCCATTTCGTTTTGGCTATCCGGTATAATTTCAGCATAAAAGCCCAGCAGTTCCAACGCTGGCTTAGCGTTTATCTTGGTGGCTGTGTTTTCGACCAGTACAGCGCCAGCGCCGTCGGCAAAAAGGGAGTTGGCTACCCAATTATTAATAGTGTTCACCTTTTGAAAATGCAGCGAACACAGCTCCACACTTACAATAAGCACCTTTGCCTGCGGGTTAGCCCGGCAAATATAATCGGCCAGCTTAAGCGCATTAATTGCACCATAGCAACCCATAAAATTAATGCAAGTTCGCTCGGTAGAATGAGGAAGGCCCAATTTTTCAACCAGATCAATATCGATTCCGGGGGCATACATACCGGTACAGCTAACCGTAATCAGGTTAGTAATCTGGCTGGTTATGCCTTCATAGTCGCTCAGGCAATTCTGTGCGGCTTTCAGCGCAATATGAATGGCTTTTTCCTGGTAGTATAACAGCCGTTTATTGGTAGTTACAAAAGGTTCAAGATCGGGCGTAGGCTCAAAAAAGGTGTAATCGGCCCTGTCTGCGCCAAAATCATCAACTACCGAATAGCGGTATTGGATGCCCGAATGATCGTAAATAGCTTTAAGACGCGCGGCCTGCTCTTCGGGCAAGCCAAACACATCAACCATAAACTCATAAGAATAGTGCTGCGCAACCTTGTTAGCCGGATTCGCAGTTCCGATTGAACTAATACAACTACCCATAAAACTTTGTTATTTGCTGGTCTCTACTACGAGATCAACAGTGGCCTCGTCGGCCAGCACCATGCTTTTACCGCCCACGCCAAAATCGTGTCGGTTAATTTTAAAGCTGCCTTTAAACAGCCCCGCGTTGGCACTTTCTATATAGGTAAATGGCACTTCTACAGGTTTTGTTTTGCCTTTTATGGTCATATTAAAGTTTCCGACAAAGTTGTTACCCCCTCTATGTTTAAAGGCGGTAGACTTCATTACAATCTTAGGATAATGCTCTACATCAAAGTAATCTTCGGCCTTGAGGTGGTTATCGCGCATGGCATTATCCGAGTCGATGGTATTGACATCAATCGTTGCTTCGATAGTGCTGGTGGCTAAGTTGGCTTTATCAAATATAATATCGGCCTGCAAACCGCCCAGCTTACCGGTAGTTTTTATACCCAGGTTTTTGATCTCGTAATTAACTGCGGATTTAGTAACCGTTTGCTTGGTTTGCGCAAAGGAATGGGCAGTAATCAATAACGCAATTATAAAGCTTAGTTTTTTCATCAGGGCTATTCAATTCAATATATAAGACAAACGTAATGATTGACTATTTAATCTGTATAGCGTTAATGTAACGATATACATACGAGATTAAAAATCAGCAATTGGCTAAAAACAAAAACCCCGGCTGTATAGCAACCGGGGTTTTTGTTTGTTATAAACTTTATTTTCTATTTCAAATAAAACTCAGTTTTGCCCATAGTGTAACCATCCGAATACAGAAACACTGTGTAAGTACCTTTAACAAACTTTTCAGGGTTCACCCAATCGAGCGTGTAAGTAGTGCCGTCATCCTTAAAATCGATAGCGGTTTTATAGGTAAACTGCAGTTCCTGACCATCAGCCGTAAACACGCCGCTGTCTGTCATTACAATCAGGTTGCCTGCCGGGTCAATAACACGCATAAAAATATCATGTAAGCCTTTTTCGGCTACCGGGTTACCGGCAATATTAAAGTTTACTTTTATTTTTTTAGCCGGACCAGCCCTGTTTACATCCACTTCTTTACCACTGCCTTTAACTTTATAAGCAGTAACCTGCGCCCCGCCCAATTTAAGTGCTGATGCCACTTTAACCTTGGTGCTCAGTTCCTGGTTTTGTTGTTCGAGCGTAGTAGCTTTTTGCGATACAGTAGCTACCTGGCTCTTTAATGTATCACGCTCAGTAGCTAACGATGCATTTTGTTGTTTGAGCTCCTCGATATCTGCAGTGTACTTAGTTACAAAATAGCGCAGTTGTTTGATATCTTCCTGAGCTGTCCTTAACTCAGCAACTGATAACTGCCCTTTAGCTAAAGCTCTTCTTAAAACCACAATTTTAGCCTGCAATGAATCATTACGTGCCTGTAACTCGGCCGATAATTTGGCTTTGCCTGTGTTTACTTCTTCGATCTGTGCTTCCAAGCTATCCAGTTCCGTTTGCAAACGATGCTTCTCATCATCGCTTTGCGTAACCACACGGGCAACATCTTTCTTTTTCTGCAAGTACAGGTAAACATCCGTGCCGAGTAAAGCAACAACCACTACAATCAGAAAATATATGACGTTCGAATTCTTTTTGGAGGTTTGTTCAGATTTGTTTTCCATTTATGTTCAATTAGATTTATTTGGTTATGGTACCCATTTAAATAAATAATAACGCTGGTTACTTTAAAAACTGATAATATAACCTAAAACATTTTTGTGTTAAGCGCTAACCTTTTAACTCTAAGCAAATAATTGTTGAATTACTCCACAGCTATTTTAACCGCTACTTAAGAGCAAAATCCACCTTTAACTACTACAAATCAAACAGTTAAAGCACACCGCACACCTACAAGCCTTATAAACTTGTGCGCTAAAAATAAAGACAATAACCATAAAACACAAAATCTGCCGTTAAATAAACCTGTGAACCAAAAGACCTTATTGTTAGTTATGTATCTTTGCTACCCTTAAAATGAGTGTTTTGCTGTATATGAAACAAAGATTAGTGCTTACGATAGCCGCCTTGCTTACCTGCTTACAATTATTAGCACAAACCGATACTATACAGCAACATAACCCTACGCCCAAGCGCGAATTCAGGGGTGTTTGGGTAGCAACCGTAACTAATATTGACTGGCCTAGCGCGCCCCGCCTTTCCAGCGAACGGCAAAAAAACGAACTGATAAATATCTTTGATAACCATCAGCAAGCAGGCATGAATGCCATTATGCTGCAGGTGCGCCCAGCCGCCGATGCTTTTTATGCCAAAGGTCGCGAGCCTTGGTCACGCTGGCTTACGGGCAGGCAAGGTGTAGCACCCGAACCATTTTATGACCCACTGGAGTTTGCCGTGAACGAGGCACATAAACGCAATATGGAACTGCATGCCTGGTTTAACCCTTACCGGGCTACTATGGATGCCAATACATCGGCACTAAGCCCGCAGCACCCTATCCGTTTACACCCCGACTGGTTTTTTTCTTACGGTGGCCGCAAACTATTCAATCCTGGGTTGCCCGATGTACGCGAGTATATTATACAGGTAATACTGGACGTAGTAAAAAACTACGATGTAGACGGCATACATATGGACGATTATTTTTACCCCTACCCTATTGCCGGGCAGCGCATAAACGACCAGGCCACTTACGAGCAGTACGGCAGCAATCGTTTTACCGATATACGCGACTGGCGCCGCAACAATGTAGATACCCTTATACATGCACTGGCCGACAGCATACACAAATACAAGCCTTACGTTAAGTTTGGCATTAGCCCGTTTGGCATATGGAAGAACAAAAATCAAGACCCTGATGGTTCAGAAACCAATGGCGGATCATCTTACTTTGAGCAATTTGCCGACAGCCGCAAATGGGTTAAGGAAGGCTGGCTGGATTATATTAATCCACAGGTTTACTGGCATTTTGGCAACCGGGCAGCTGCGTTTGAAAAGTTAACCAGTTGGTGGAGCGACAATACTTACAACCGCCACCTCTACATTGGGCAGGCAGCTTACCGTATTAACGAACCCCGTAATTCGGGCTTTAAAAACCCCGACCAGATACCAGCACAGATACGGTATATACGAAATAATGCCCGCATACAAGGTAGCGTGTATTTCAGTTCGGTGTCTTTAAGGCGCAACTATGGCGGTTTAAACGACTCTTTACGTAATCATTATTACGCTACCCCTGCATTGCCACCCTTAATGCTTTGGCGCGATTCTGTACCCCCTAACGCACCCCGCCAGCTGGCTGTAGGCCGCACCGAGCGCGGACTGATATTGCACTGGCAAGTACCCTTACTGGCACGTGATAAAGAACTGGTTTATGGTTACGTGATCTATCGCTTTTACCAGGGCGAAAAGATTGACCTGTCTGACACTAAGCACATTCTTCATATACAATACAACCCCATGCTCTCGGCCGAGGATAACACAGCCGAGCGGGGCAAAAACTATGTGTACATCGTAACGGCTATAGACCGCATGAAAAATGAAAGCGAGCCTATAGCCGTCACAGCACCTTACCGGTAGTTAACTGTTCATTACTGCACCACCGTTAATATCCAGCGTTTGGCCAGTTATAGATTGCTGACTTAACAAATAGGCTACCAACGCGGCTACTTCTTCGGGCTGGCTCATGCGCCTTAGCGGCACGCTTTGCATGGCTATATCGTAAAACTCATCTTTAGTGATGCCTATACCATCGGCAATTCCCTGCAAGCCCTCCTGTGACATTTCGGTATCCACCCAACCCGGGCATATGGCATTCACCAAGATTTTCTCAGGTGCAAACTGTACCGCCCACGAGCGCATCAGGCCCAGCAAACCCGCTTTTGACGCACAGTAAGCCGAGTAGTTGGCTACCCCTAAACGGGCCAGCACCGACGATGTGATAATGATGTGCTTAGTACCTTCAGCCTTATGCAGCAGAGGCAAAAAGGCATTTACAAAGTTGTAGGTGCCGGTTAAATTGGTGCTAATGATATCATTCCACCTGTCGGCTTCGCCCCAGTAATTCTCGCCGCCTATGCCTGCATTTGCCAACAGCCCGTTAAAAGTTAAGTTGCCTAATTGATTAACTGCGCTTTCCAGGCTTACTATGTCACGCACATCGGCTGTTAATACTTTATGGTTGTCACCTGCCAAGGTTTTGAGAGTTTGCTGAAGGGTTGCGGCATTACGGCCCAGTAAGATGCACTGATTACCGGCTGCAGCCAGATTTTGTGCCATAGCCCGACCAATGCCGCTGCCAGCTCCGCTAATAAGATAAATATTCATAAAATAAAAGTAGCTATTTGTTACCGGCATGTGCAACTTAGCACAATACACAATTTAAATCACCCGAACTGGCTCAGTTAGTCAGCAAGTGCTGAAGACTATTATTACAAACACCATCAGGAATAGCTTGGTTATAGAGGCACTATTTTAGCCTGTAAAATGGTGCCTCTATATTTAGTGAAGTACTGTTTATTATACGCCGGTTTAAGTGGTTTATTGCATAATTGAATATCCTTTTTTAGAAGCCATTTAAACGTGCAATTGCCACATGAAAACCTTATATCACATAAATTAAAGTCAGCCGGGTATCTAACGTTCTTTACTGCTTCCTTTAATTGCTCCAGATAGTCGTCAAGGGGCTGATAACCCTTTCTATAAATCGGGTTCTATACAATCATTCACATAAAGCACATTACTGTCTCTTAACAGAAACAGTGTACTTCACAATTTTTTAACATTAAATAAACACTTGTGCGTGCCGGGTGTACCTATACATACCCTTATCAATTTTAATAGCATGAATATTATCCTCGCACTATTTGGAGAAGGAAAAGATTTGAATGTACTGCAAATGTGCAGCCGGGCATTAGTAGTGTTCTTTATAGCTTTGGTTATGGTACGTGTTTCGGGCAGGCGCACTTTCGGTAAGCGCACAGCATTCGATAACACATTGGCTATTATACTCGGCGCTGTGTTAAGCAGGGCCATTGTAGGTGCCTCTCCATTTGTACCTACCATTTGCTGCAGCCTGTTACTGGTGCTTTTACATCGTTTGTTGGCCTACGCGTGTATTAAAAGCAGTTTTATTGACCGGCACCTAAAAGGCATGAGCGTACCCCTATACCGCAATGGCCAGCTAGATGAAGATAACCTGACCCGTAGCTTGCTCACTAAAAAAGATATTATGAGCGACGTACGCCTGAAAGGTAATGCTACCTCACTAAACGAGATACATGAAATTTATATGGAAACCAGCGGCGAGGTAAGCGTAATTAAAAAATCGTAAGTTGGTACCTATAAGTGGCTTAATAACAAATAATACTTAACTTCGTCCAAAAGATCTTTCAGTTAACTAGGAAGATAGCGTATTCATAACTCGTTCGTTAAGTCATACGTTTTTTAATACCTCGATCATAGAATGGAGCATTGAATTAGGCGTTACGCTAGTATGCCGAAACTTTTGCAGTCAGGCGAAAGATTTGAGGTTTAATATAACAAGATACAGATACTTAATATCCCCGTTTGTGACCCTCACCCTTAAAACCGAAGGCTGCTTACGTTGATAAATACCAAAGAATGAGTAAGAGTACTCACAACAGATTATTGGAACTTGATGCGCTGCGTGGCATTGCAGCCATAAGCGTTGTTGCTTTTCATAAAGCAATGGGAACGCCGCACAACAACCTATTTTTCAATTACGGCTTAACCGGTGTTGATCTTTTTTTTATTATAAGTGGCTTTGTAATTTTAATGAGCCTAAAAAGGGCAATTTCGCCACGTCAGTTCATTATTGGTCGTATAATTCGATTATACCCGCTGTACTGGATTGCGGTTAGCCTTGCGGCCATTTCCTTATTGATAACAGGTGACGCAGCACTTAACGGCGTATTTGCTATTAAATATTTGGCTAACCTTACCATGGTGCATCCATATTTTTTACAAGGAAACATGGATGGCGTTTATTGGACGCTTTTGGTAGAACTGCTTTTTTATGCCGTAATGGTTACCCTGTTCAGCTTCAATAAACTAAATAAGATCGAACTTTGGGGAGCATGCCTTTTACCCGCCTTATTTATTTATGCACTATTTTTAAGGGCGCACATTGGCACATGGGGTGTTCGGATTCATCGCTTTATGCCCTTAATTGAGTTCGTACCTTTGTTTCTCTCCGGAGTTGTGTTTTATAATTTGAAGTTTGAGCAAAAGACCGTTGTTAGGTTCTTGATATTAGCAGGCTGCTTTGTAACACAAATTGCCTTGTTTCATTTAGGCAAGGATAGAATACGCTGGATTACAACCTACGAATACATTTTACCCCTAACGGTGTATTACCTTGCTTTTACGCTTTATTGCTATAATAAATTAGGATTTATAGTTAATCCGGTTACGATATTCATTGGCACTGTCTCTTACCCAATTTATTTAACACACGGTACAGTTTCCAGGTTATTTCACGCTACAGGTTTCTTCGCCTCCAATTTTTGGTTAGAGCTGCTTGCAAATATTTGCCTAACTACTTTGCTATCGTTTATCCTGTTTTACTTTATAGAAAAACCCATACTGCGCTTTGCTAAAGGCAGGTGGATGAGCAGCCCTAAAAAGACTCCAGAGCTGGCCCGGGCATAATATATTATTACTTTATTATTGCCAATTGCGGTAAATACTAATTCGTAATAATTAACTTTTTTATATTGTCCCGATAACATCATACTGTGAGTAATCAACTTGTTATGGACGCTATAATATTCCTATCTGTAATTGTACAGCTGGCATTATCATCTTATTTATGGCTGCCTATCATATTACTTTGCTTTTCATTCGCAGCAAAGCTGTTTAAGCATACAGTCTCGCCTGTATCGATTCCGGGTAAATGCAAAAAATCTTATAAATTCGGTATCATCATTACGGCGCACCGCGAAACCAAATTTTTACCACCCATAGTCGACTCCATATTAAAACAGACCTATCAAAACTTTGAAATCTATATTGTGGTCGACGATTGTGATATAAGCGGCCTGCACTTTACCGACGAGCGTATTCATTTATTGAAGCCGGAAACACCGCTTAATACAAACACCAAATCCATACAATACGCTATAGATCGCTTTTCGGCCGGTACAGAGGTGATGGTTATTTTTGATCCGGACAATCTGCTGCATCCTACTTTTTTGGAGGTCATGAATAATTACTATAATGCCGGATATAAAGCCGTACAGGCCAACCTTAATCCTAAAAGCGTTAACGGCATGTACGAAGAAATGGATAATGCCGGGGCTACCTTTTATTCCTTTCTTGATCGTACTGCACGTACGGCGTTAGGCTTTTCAGTAACTATGTGGGGCTGTGGCGTATCGGTACTTACCAGCGTATATGCACATATTAAGTATAACAACAAGAGTAATATGGGCGGGTTTGACAAGCATATGCAGGCCGAAATTGTGCAGCATGTACCTGTTATAGCCTATGCGCCTGAAGCCGTATTTTTTGATGAAAAGGTGAGTGATGCCAAAAATTTGGAGTCGCAGCGGGCCAGGTGGATCAATGCTTATTTTAAGTTTTTTCCGGAAGGTTTTAAAGTCATGCTGAACGGCATTTTTGGCCGTAATGTAAACGTTGCCTTTTTTGGTTACAATTTAATACGGCCGCCTTATTTTCTCGAAATATTGATAGCCGTAGCATTCATTATTATTGGCTATTTCACCCACCAAACCATGATGTTCTTTTGGATTGGCTCCTTGCTTACATTTCTCATCTCGTTTATATCTATCGTGCTTCTCTTTTCGCCAGCCAAAAGCAGGAACGGGTTATGGTATATGCCGTTGTTCTTTTTTCATCAGGTGAGGTCCATGCTCAAAATAGGCCTCAATAAGCGCTCTATCTTAAAAACCGAGCATTTTAAGGTGCTCTATATTGATGACGTTATATAACCTTTATCGTTTGAATCCACTAAAAAAGCTATACTTCTCTACAGTAAATAAACTGAACATTGATTATCTGAAAAGGAAATCGGACATTAAATTGCTGGCACCCTACTATCACCTGGTAAGCAATGAGCCGGTTCCTTACCTACAGCACTTGTACCAGTTTAAAAACACCAGTCAGTTTGAGCATGACCTGGATTATATGCTGAAGCACTTTAACCCCATTACGTTAAAAGAAGTAATAGATCACATTAAAGCGGGTACTGCAATCAAAAAAAACAGCTTTTTAATTACACTGGACGATGGCTTAAAACAGGTGCATGAGGTAATTGCTCCAATATTATTAAAGAAAGGGGTTCCGGCTGCATTATTTATTGTTCCTACTTTTCTTGACAATAAATTCCTGTTTTACGATTTAAAAAAGGGGCTGATTATAGATGCGCTGCTAACAAAACCTCCATCAACCATTGTGCTAAGCCAGCTCAACAGCACATGCCATTTAAAGCAGGCTGATGTTCAGGGCATTGTAAGCTATGTAAAGGCAATCAACTATTTAAACAAAGAGAAGGTTGATGAATTAGGAAGTATACTAGAAATAGATTTTAATAACTTTCTGAATAAGACGCGGCCTTTTATGACGACGGCCCAGGTTGAAGATTTTATTAGTAAAGGTTTTGATGTTGGTGCACATAGCATGACGCACCCCTGTTATAACTTGGTACCTATAGCGCAGCAGATAACAGAAACTCAAGAATCGGTAAAGTGGGTAGCCGATACTTTTAACCTGCCCTATAAAGCCTTTGCGTTTCCGCATGTAGATACGGGCGTAAGTCAACAATTTTTTGATGCTGTTTTAACAGGCGAGAGCGCTATGAGGCCCGATGTTATCTTTGGTAACAGAACCGCGATGCTTGAACGTAGCCACCATATTTTTCACCGGTACATTGGCGAAAACCCCGCTATAAATGCCGGAGCTATGGCAAAAGCCGTTCTTAGCTATAATACGTTTAATAAGCTTAGGCAAAAGCCTTACATACATCGGCCATAACCGTCCCTTTAATCACCTAACAGTGCTTTCAAAGTTTCAATAGTATCAGCTTCCTCCTTGGGCTTATCATGCCGCCAGCGCAAAATACGGGGAAAGCGTAGCGCCACACCCGATTTATGCCGGGTTGATTTATTGATTCCTTCAAAGCCTATCTCAAAAACAAGCTCGGGTTTTACGGTGCGCACCGGACCAAATTTTTCGAGCGTGTTACGTTTTACAAAAGCATCTACCTTATTAATTTCTGTATCGGTTAGGCCCGAATAAGCCTTGGCAAAGGGCACCAGTTTATCACCATCCCATACGGCAAAAGTATAATCGGTATACAAGTCGGCCCGGCGGCCATGGCCTTTTTGCGCATAAATCATCACTGCATCAACCGATAGCGGGTCTATCTTCCACTTCCACCAATCGCCCCGGCGGCGGCCAACCTGGTAGTGTGCATCTTTACGCTTCAGCATAATACCTTCGGCCACCATAGCGCGCGATTGTTCACGTATGGTAGTCAGCTCTTCCCAACTGTTAAAACTAATGAGCTCCGAAATCCTGAAAACTTCCGGATAAGGCGTAACGGTTTGCAATCCTTCCAGCAATTGCCGCCTATCAGTTTGTGTTTTGTAGCGGATATCCTCACCGGCATACTCCAGGCAATCATATGCAATAAGAGCTACAGGGCTTTCTTCCAATATCTTTTTGGTGAGCGTTTTACGGCCAATACGGGTTTGCAGTATGGCAAAGGGCAAAGGTAAACCGTTTCTAAAAGATAATATTTCGCCGTCAATCACCGTACCATCGGGCAGGGCATGTAAAAATGGGTGCAGCTCCGGAAACTTGTCGGTTGCCAGGTCCTCACCCCTGCTCCAAATAAAAATATCGCCGTTCCGTTTAATAAGCTGCGCTCTGATGCCATCCCATTTCCACTCGGCCTGCCACTCCTGTGCATCACCCAGCAGGCTCTGCAATGCCTCAGGCGACTTTTGGACGGTGGAAGTTTCCTGAACCGGATAAGCCAAAAAGAATGGGTACGGGCGGGATACATCTTCCAGAGCCGTATCTGTATGGGTAAGATCCTCAAACTGGTAAGTTTGCGGCGCCCAGTTACCCATGAGCCGGTGCGTAAGCGTGGCCGCATCCAGGCCCGTCAGATCTGCCAGGGCCTTAGTAACTAGGTTTTGCGAAACCCCTACCCTAAAGCTGCCGGTTAGTATCTTATTAAATACGAAACGCTCCTGCGCATCCAGCATAGCCCATGATTGGGTTAGCCAGTGTTGCTTTTCCACTTCAGGCTGGTTGTTCAATGCGTTTATTTCGCCTATCCACTCCGTTAAGGTTTTGTTGCTGCTGTTTTCATGATCGGGCAGCAGGAGTGCCACGGTTTCGGCCAGGTCGCCCACCACATGGTAGCTTTCCTCAAAAAGCCAGGCCGGTATATTTGATGCCTCAATAGCCCAGGTTCTGAACTGTGTGGAATTAATTTGCCGCTTGGGGTTACGCCCTGTAAATAAGGCGAGCATGTGCATTTTATCAGTATCAGACACACAGGCCAGGTACTCTTTTAAAATCTTAACTTTTTCGTTGGTTTTGTTTGTCTCGTCGAGCGAGGTAAAGAGCTGGGCAAAATGCTTCATATAGCTGCCCCTCCCCGGCCCTGCCCTAACGGGAGAGTGTTGATCAGTTCCTGTTCTGCTGCTTCAGTCACCTTATTGTCGATGATTTCTACATCAGGTGCATCCTGCTCGCCCCCCTCTGTTAAAGGCTGCGGAGGAACTCCTTCTTCCTCGCCGCCATATAGCGTGTGCACCTCATGAGCGTCAAACCCTATCTCAGACAGGTAGCGGGCAAAACTGGCGGTATAGCCGTGTGTTAAGTAAACCTTTTCGCAGCCGGTAGCATCAATGGCGCTTACCAGGCCATCCCAGTCGGCATGGTCTGATAATACAAAGCCCCTGTCGGCCGCACGCCTACGCTTGGCCCCGCGTAAAGCCATCCAGCCCGAGCAATAACCAAAGCTATAGGGTTGAAACTTACGCATCCACGGTGTACCCACTGATGAAGGCGGCGCAATTATGATGCCTTTGCGCACCTCTTCCTTAACCGAATCTGCGGTGATGCGCTCGGTTGGCTGTAATATAACGCCGTTGCGGCGCAGCGCTTCGTTTGTATTTTCAATAACACCATGCGTATATACTTTACCGATAGATAGATCAAGGTTTTGGAGAATGCGCTGCGCTTTGCCTAGTGAGTAACCTACAATAACGGTAGCAAGGTTGTTGTTAACATTTTGCTGCCACCAGCGATTCACATCGGCAAAGGTTTCGGTTTGCGGTTTCCACTTATATACCGGCATCCCAAACGTGCATTCAGAAATAAAGTGATGACAGCTTACCGCTTCAAAAGGTGTGCATACGCCATCATCTTCTACTTTATAATCGCCCGATACTACCCAAACCTGTCCCTGGCTTTCAATCCTTATCTGGGCCGAGCCTATTACATGCCCTGCGGGATGTAAGGAAATTTTAACGCCATTCTTCATTACCGTTTCGCCATACTCAACTGTTTGCAGTTGTATATCGCCCAGGCGGTACAGCATTACCTCACGCGAAAGATGATGCGCCAGATAGTGTTTATGACCTAGGTAAGCGTGATCGGCATGGGCATGGGTAATTACGGCATCATCCACCGGTTGCCAGGGGTCGATGTAGAACTTGCCCTTGGCACAATAAATTCCTTTATCGGTAAATTCAAGTAGTGGTTTTTGCAGCGACATATGTATTACTAACGGCGTTTACCGGGTAATGGTTTGATGCTGCGTTCTTACAACCTTAAAACGCTTTTTTCAGAGCCCCGTTTTCATCTCAAAATAATCTGGCACTGCTGAAACCATAAACAATCCGGTTAATAATGAGGTTATTTTACTATAGCAGCCGATACACTCATTGCATTATACCACAGGGAGTAAAACAAAGTAACATGGCAGAAGTAACACACCCCATCATCGTGATCGGGTCATCGGCAGGGGGCTGGGAGGCCTTACCCATAGTGCTCGAAAATTTTCCGGAGTATCTGGCGGCATCAGTGTTTGTGGTTCAGCATTTCCCGAGTGATACTATGGGTACAGCTTTCCTAAATCATTTATCGGCTCATAGTGTTCTCCCATGCGCATTTGCTGTTGATAATGAACCTATCCGGCCATCAAGGGTTTATGTTGCCCCACCCGATTTTCACCTGCTGCTAACTAAAGACCGCGTACGCATTACCAAGGGCCCGCGCGAAAACAGCTTCAGGCCGGCTATTGATACTATGTTTCGCTCGGCTGCTGCTCATCATCATTCGGGCGTTATTGGTGTAATACTTACCGGCGTGCGCGATGATGGCGTGGAGGGCATGGCTGCCATAGCCAGAAGCGGAGGTATAACCATGGTGCAGGATCCGGCCAATGCCCCATACCCTGATATGCCGCAGGCCGCTATAAAGCATATTGATGTAAATTACATTACTCGTACGGTAGAAATGGGACTGGTACTTTCAGGATTAATTTACCAACCTGCCAAATCAAAGGAAGCTATTTCCGAAGATATTTTAAAGGAAGCCGCTATTGCCGAACGGGTACTTACCTCACTCGATATAGTGGAACAAGGTGCCAAGGGTACCGGCTTTACCTGCCCCATGTGTGGTGGCGTATTATGGGATATAGACCACGGCATTACACACAGTTATCGCTGCGCTGCAGGACATGCCTTTACCTGGGAAAACCTGTACCAGCTTAAAGCAACCGAAGTGGAAGAAGCTATGTGGGCATCACTGCGCCTAATGGAAGAGCAAAAGCGAATGTTATTAAAGTTCCCGCTATTACCGCGCGAAAGCAACTCCTTACAAAGGCGGGTTGAAGAACTTGAACAGTATGTACAAACCCTGCGTGCCATGTTGCTCAAAAGCGGAGACGGACGGCTACCTGAGGAGCATGATGTTTAATAACAGTTTTAAAGACTGAAATTACCCTTTGAACATAATAAATCCCGGTAACTTTATCAGTTATCGGGATTTAAATCTTACCTGAAAAAGGTACGTATTCAGCACAAAAAACTTATACGCGTTTTGATTTGATACGTGCAGCTTTACCGGTAAGCGCGCGCAGATAGAATAATTTTGCACGACGTACTTTACCGCGGCTGTTAACCTCAATTTTATCGATGTTAGGAGAGTTTACAGGGAAGATACGCTCAACACCTATACCGTTTGATACTTTACGCACGGTAAAAGTTTCAGTGCTGCCAGCGCTGTTGCGTTGGATAACTACACCTTGGTACAGCTGCACACGCTCTTTGTTACCTTCTCTGATTTTATAGTGTACAGTTACAGTGTCACCTGATTTGAATGCAGGAAGTTCCTTTTTTTCTACTGACTGCTCTTCAACAAATTTTACTAAATCCATGATTTTAAGCTCTTAATGCGATTTTTAGCCCGTAAAAATCGGATTGCAATAATAGGGATTTTTTTAGATTTAAAAAAGTGATTTTTGTTTTTTTCTTATTATTTATTTCTGGCTGGGTTCGCCGCAAAAGAATTAGCTGTCAGCAATGTAATACTTAAATCTCCATGCCGGCAGTAAGTGATTATATACCTGCGGCAACTACCAGCTGTAATTGAACTTCTATTGTTGTTGCTCTGGCTTTTTAACACAAAACTTGCTTTCGCCACCTCCAACCAGACGTTACTCCCCTAAAAGATCAGGCCTGCGCTGGCGTGTGCGTTCGATAGCTTTTTCAAAGCGCCATTTCTCAATTTCGGGTGTGTTGCCGCCTAACAGAATATCTGGCACTTTATGTCCATTCCAATCGGCGGGACGGGTATACAATGGTGCGTCCAACAATTCTCCCTGAAAGGAGTCAGATAAGGCCGAGGTTTCGTCAGACAATACGCCGGGTATCAGCCTCACTACCGTATCAACCAATACAGCCGCGGGTAGTTCTCCACCCGATAACACATAATCGCCTATAGAAATCTCGCGGGTTACGTATAAATCGCGGATGCGCTGATCGATTCCCTTATAGTGCCCGCACAGTAAAATAATGTTCTGCTTGATGGATAGCTGATTGGCGATAGATTGATTGAGCGTTTCCCCATCCGGACTCATAAAAATAACTTCGTCGTAGGTACGCTCATTTTTCAGCTTGTCTATACAGTTAGCGAAGGGCTCTATCATCATAACCATGCCGCTACCGCCGCCGTACGGGTAATCGTCTACGTTTTTATGCTTGTTCGATGAATAATCGCGCAGGTTGTGCACGTGTATTTCGGCAATCCCTTTTTTTTGTGCGCGCTGCAGTATTGAATGCGCAAACGGGCTTTCGAGCAGGCCTGGCAACACAGTGATAATATCGAAACGCATGATTTTTAAATATTTTAAAGAATACAGATAAAAAACAGTAGTTATATTGAACGATAGTAAGAAACCTTTTCGGGTAAATGGCTTGTCGCTTAGAAAGAATTGCCCGTTAGCACTCGGAATGACAAGTGGGGTTAAACACTATCAGGGGTTTAAATATACATCCAGTAATCCTTCAGGCAAGTCAAGGTAAACTTCGCCGCCTTCCAGGTCAATGCCTTTAATAAAATCAGTATTGAGCGGAAAGAGCACTTCGCGGTTCTGATAATGCACAGATGCTATAACCTGCTGCGGGTATTCAATTACTTCAGTTATTTCACCTAACTCACCATGCGTTTCATCAATGGCAATAAAGCCTTGCAGGTCCATCAGCGTAAAATCGTCTTCGCTTTTTTCAGGCTTTAGTTTATTGGGCAGGTATACATCCTTTTTTACCAACGGCGTAGCCTTATCAATATGATCAACTTCTTCCAGGTACAAATAAGCTGTATTGGCTTGGGGGTATTTAATACTGCTTACAAAGTACGGCACCAGCTTACCAGCCACATCCAAAAACACGGCATTAAAATTAATATCCTGCAAGCCGGCAAAATCGGTATACAACTGCAACTCGCCTTTAAGGCCACGCGTTTTTAATACGGTGCCTATTCTGAAATAATCTTCTGCTTTCATCCCTAAGGGTCTGTAAACAACAATAGCGAAGCACCGGTTAAAGCAGCTTCGCTATTGCATTATTAATATTAAAAAATTACTCGGCCGACTCTTGAGTAGTTGTCTCTTCAGCGCCTTCTTCAGTAGCTGGAGCTTCTTCTTCGGCTACCGGAGTATTTTTAGCAGCAATAGCTGCAGCTCTGTCTTCGTTTTTCTTAGCCTCGGCAGCTAAAGCAGCTTTGCGAGATTCGTCTTTAACGCTGTTTAAGTTAGTTTTTTTACCAGTGATTTTTTCTTCCTTCTGGTCTAACCACGCCGCAAATTTAGTATCAGCCTGATCTTGAGTTAAAGCACCTTTTTTAACACCACCTTGCAGGTGTTTTTTGTATAACACACCTTTGTATGAAAGGATAGCACGACAAGTATCGGTTGGCTGAGCACCGTTATCAACCCATTCGAAAGTTTTATCGAAGTTGATATCGATAGTAGCAGGGTTAGTGTTTGGGTTGTATGAACCTAAACGCTCAATAAAACGACCATCACGTGGAGCACGTGCATCGGCCACTACGATGTAGTAAAAAGGCTTACCTTTTTTACCATGTCTTTGCAATCTGATTTTAGTTGCCATTTCTTTTTCTTCTTGTTATGTATTCAACATGTCCCCGGAGTTCTTTCTGCGGGGCTGCAAAGATAAGAAAAAGAATATAAAACTCAAATAGTTAGCCTAATCCTACTCATAAAATAAGCAATACTTTGTTTTAGACAGCAGAACAACAAGGCTATAGCCAATTTAGCCCAACAACCTTAACTAAACAAAGCCCTTAGTTTGTATTTTCAAGGCTTTATGGTAACCTGCGGTTCCAAGCCGGTTTGCGTATTTTTCAGCCCATCCTTCCAGAAAGATCTAAATCAGCATTACTTACCTTTCACATAGGCTGACAGCATATCAGATTAAGTTATTATTGATGACTATAAGCTAGCTTTACACAACCACATTTACAGAATAAAAAAGCCGGCTAACCTGTAAGGTTCCCGGCTTTTAAAACGTTTAAAAAGTATGGCTTTTATAGCGACAGAATATCTACTATTCGCAGCAAGTTAGCATCTACTTCTGTATTATGCTTAATGGCATTTTCGAAAGGTGTATAAGCTATCTTTCCGTTGATTATACCGATCATTTCATGACTGTGGCCCGCCATAAGCGCCTCCACTGCCGCCACGCCGCAACGGCTGGCCAGCACGCGGTCCATACAAGTTGGGTGTCCGCCACGTTGCATGTGTCCCAGCACTGATACGCGTGTATCGTAGTTAGGATATTTTTCTTTTACCAATCGGCCAATCTCAAAAGCGCCGCCTGCTTCATCCCCTTCAGCTACAATTAAAATTTTAGAAGATTTATCTCTGCGGCCTTGCTCCAAACGGTGATATAAAGCTTCCAGGTTAGTTTTAGTTTCCGGGATCAGAATAGCCTCAGCACCCGAAGCAATACCGGTACGCAGCGCAATAAGGCCCGAGTCGCGCCCCATTACCTCTACAATAAACAAACGGTCATGTGATTCGGCTGTATCGCGTATTTTATCCACTGCTTCAACTACGGTGTTGATAGCCGTATCGTAACCAATGGTAAAGTCGGTACCTTGTAAATCATTATCGATGGTACCCGGCAAACCTACAATAGGAATACCAAACTCATTACTGAATATTTTTGCACCGGTAAAGGTACCATCGCCACCAATGCCTACCAGGGCATCAACGCCGTAACGTTTCAACTGCTTGTAAGCTTGCTGGCGGCCTTCGGGCGTTCTGAACTCTTCGCTGCGGGCGGTTTTAAGAATAGTGCCGCCGCGCTGTACAATGTTGGCTACCGATTTACGATCCATCGGAAACAAATCGCCGCTGATCATACCTGCGTAACCACGGCGTATACCTGTTACCTCAAGGTTATAATATAAAGCCGTTCGAACCACAGCCCGTATGGCGGAGTTCATGCCCGGCGAATCGCCGCCTGAAGTATAAACACCAATGTTCTTAATTTCTGCCATTGTTTTTCTGATAGGCGGCTTTGCCGCTGTCTAAAAATTCAATATAGTTATTCACATCATAGTTAGCCCCTTGCGGCGGAACCAGGACATCGCCTTTAGCGTTAACTATAACGTAATACGGCTGCGAATTTACATTAAATTTTGAAGCTTCATAATCGCTCCACTTATTGCCAATGGTTTTAATTTTCTTACCGCTAAATTCCGATATCTTTTGATCTGCTGCCGGAAGTTCCGTTTTCTCATCCACATAAAGTTCGAGCATTACAAAATCATTGGCCAGACGCTTATGTACCGCCGGATCGCTCCAAACTTCGTTTTCCATTTTACGGCAGTTGGCGCATACCCAGCCCGTAAAATCAATTAATACCGGTTTGCCAAGTTCTTTTGAAACCTGCATAGCCTGATCGTAATCATACCATTCATTTAAGCCGGCATGCTTACCGTTAACAAACAGCTTTTCGTATTTTTTTTCTTTTATAGAAACGGCTTGAACGGATGTTTCATCTGCCGATGAAACACCTGCCGATAGATTAAAATCCTGCGTGGCCGGCGGCGGTAAAAATCCGCTCAGTGTTTTAAGCGGTGCACCCCATAACCCAGGTATCATATAAGCCACAAAAGCAAAAACTATTACTGCCAAAAATGTGCGTGGCACTGACAGGTATGGCACATCGCTATCATGCGAAAATTTAATTTTTCCTATTAAATACAAGCCCAACAAAAATGCTATAGCAATCCATAATGACAGGAACACCTCACGGTCGAACCAGTTCCAGTGGTAAGCCAAATCAACATTTGATAAAAACTTAAGAGCAAAGGCCAATTCCAGAAAACCCAAAACCACCTTTACGCTATTTAGCCAACCGCCCGATTTAGGCAATGACTTAAGTGCCGAAGGGAACAACGCAAACAGCGTAAACGGAATAGCCAGTGCTAACGAGAAGCCCAGCATACCAATGGCGGGCGCTAAACGCTCCCCTTTTGATGCTGCCTCTACTAATAAAGTACCAATAATTGGTCCTGTGCATGAAAACGACACCACTACCAATGTAGCTGCCATAAAGAACAATCCGGCCAAGCCACCTTTATCCGAATTTTCGTCGAGCTTATTAGCTAAAGAGCTGGGAAGGGTTAGCTCGAAAGCGCCTAAAAACGAAACGCCAAATACAATAAGCAGTAAGAAGAAAAATAAGTTAAACACCCCGTTTGATGCCAGTGCATTTAAAGCATCCGAACCAAAAACAAGCGTAATAATCAATCCAAGCGAAACATAGATCACAACAATCGACACACCATAAATAACTGAATGTAGGATACCCTTACTGCGCGAGCCCGCCTTTTTAGTAAAATAACTTACGGTTAAAGGCAATAACGGATATATACACGGCATTACCAGCGCAGCAAAACCACCTAACAGGCCTGCAATAAATATTTGCCAAAGCGTTTTAGGCTTTTCTACCTCTTTTTGAGCAATGGCGCCGGCTGCTTTGATGGCTGTAGGCGTAACGCTTTTGTTAATAGAAGTGTCGGTAGTTACTGCTGTATCGGCAGTGACGGGCTGTACATCAGTAAACTCCAGGCCGGCGGTTGATACGGTGTCAGTTTCCTGGGTAACCACCTTTGCAGAGGCGGGCCCGGTTGTAATTAGCATAACACCGAGCAAAAAGCCCAGCATGGTAGTAATTAAGGTTAAGCGGCTATGTCGTGCTTTCATATATGTTTTGGGTTCCGCTTATTTTACCGGGACAGTAAATTCAACTTCATCTGGCGGCAGGCATTTGCGGTCATTACAGGTCATGTATTCTACCTTACCTTTTACAGTAGTAGCGCCAGCGCCCTTCAATTTAACACGTTGCTGAAATATTACCGAATTTTCGAAATAGCTTACATTCATTTTAAAAGCCGATTCAAATTTGGTGATAGGATTTGGCTCGGCAGTTTTGCCAACCAGTGTATAACCTTTTGCTGATGCAAAAGTAAAGTTAGTAGCAACAGGGCCACCTTCTTTTAAATTTTGTGAGTAAATATGCCATCCTGGTTCAATAGTAGCTTTTACAAATACTACCGCCTCGTTGGCGTTTATTCTTTTTGCAGTGTAGCTCCATTTTACCGGCTCCTCAATTTGTGCAAAAGCAGCAGCTGTAAAAAACAGCGCTACAATCATTAACAATGCTTTTTTCATAAGTTAGTTCTTGTTCAAAAATTCAATTTCCTTTAAATTGTAAACCTTAAGGTTGGTGTTTTGCATAACTTCCAGTTGTCCGTTTGCATTCACACCGGTAATAACGCCTTCAAATATAGTATCGTGTGCTTTAAATTTACCGGGTATATTCGCCCAATACAGTATTTGATGATAAGCCGCCTTTATCTGACTGCTGTTACCAACCTTTAGTTTAAGATACCAATGTTCAATACGGCTGCAAATTTCAAACAATAAAGCCTTTAAATCATAATCTGTATGTAAGATTTGCCGCAGTGATACGGCATTGGGAACCCAATCAGGGAAACAGGTTTGATTTACGTTGAGCCCTATACCAATAATCGAATTTTTAATAACACCGCCCTGAACCTGGTTTTCAATTAATACGCCGCCCAGTTTTTGATTACCTACATAGATATCATTGGGCCATTTAATTTTCAATGACGGTCCAACCAGCGGTAGCAAGGCATCGTATATACCTAAACTTATGGCGCATGTTAGTTCAAATTGCCGGTTAAGCGGTAAAAAGCTGGGTTTCAGTAACAAGCTAAAGGTTAGGCTTTCGCCTTTAGTACTAAACCATTTGTTTTGCTGCTGCCCGCGCCCTGCAACCTGATCTTCTGCCATAATGACCGTGCCTTCGGGTACTGGCTCAGATTTTGCCAGTATATTCTTAACGAATGTATTTGTAGAGTCAACTTCTTTCAGGGTGACCAAATTTTGTCCAACAAATAATCCTGAAAAAATGTTATTTTGCAAAGTATATAAGTCTAAGTAATAATTCTTACATTCAAATCGTTCAAAATTAAAGGTTTTTAATGGTAAAAAACAAAGCGCTAAATGAATCCACTTATATTTCTGAATTAGCTATACACGGCATTCAGGAAAAAAAGGGAAATGATATTGTCAGATTAGACCTCCGAAATATAAAAAGCTCCGTATCTGATTATTTTGTGATCTGTCATGCTGATTCGGGCACACAAGTAAGAGCAATAGCCAATAGTATCGAAGATGAGATTTTTAAAGCTACGCAAACCGAACCATGGCGTAAAGAAGGCCTGGAGCATGGCGAATGGATACTGCTGGACTACGTTGATGTAGTAGTACATGTGTTTAAGACAGATAAAAGAGAGTTTTACGGCGTAGAAGATTTGTGGGGTGATGCCGAAATTAAGTACTATAAAAGCGCCTAACCATCTGCTTTTGCTGTAATGTACTAAATATTTAAAGATGGTTATATGAGCTTGTATTAACGATGAAAGATAGTAAATCAGATAAACCCAAATCCTTCCGAAGGATACCGAATAGAAAAATAACACCCAAGCCGCCCCGGTTTAACTTTATGTGGCTCTATGTCATTGTAATTTTGGCCTTGCTGGTGGTGCCGTACATCCTGAACGGCAATAGTGGTGGTAAAATTGACTTTAGCCCGCAGTTTGTAAACATGTTGCGTAACGGCGACGTGGATAAAGTAGTGGCTTATAAAGACGGCGAGCGCACCATTGCCGAAGTTTATATTAAAAAAGACAGTTTGCGCAAGCCGGAGTATGCTAATTTAAAAGATAAGCGTACACTGAACATGAATTCAAACGGTCCGCAGTTCTACTTTACCGACGCATCTTTCGATAGCATGAAGCAATCGATACTGAACGCCGAGAAAGACCTGCCCGAGTCGTCGAAAGTTCCTATTCAGTTTGAGCCTGCTCATGATAGCTGGCTGTCAAACTGGCTGGTACAAGGCGTAATTATGCTGTTGCTGTTTGCCGGCTTGTGGTTATTCATTATGCGCCGCATGAGTGGTGGTGCAGGTGGTGGTCCCGGCGGTCAAATTTTCAACATTGGCAAATCCAAAGCTACCCTTTTTGATAAAGAAGCCCAGATCAACGTTACTTTTAATGATGTTGCCGGTTTGCAGGAAGCAAAAGAGGAAGTTATGGAGATTGTAGATTTCCTTAAAAACCCGAAAAAGTATACTAACCTGGGTGGTAAGATTCCTAAAGGTGCATTGCTGGTAGGTTCGCCGGGCACAGGTAAAACATTGATGGCTAAAGCCGTTGCGGGTGAAGCGCAGGTTCCGTTCTTCTCACTATCGGGTTCAGACTTTGTAGAAATGTTTGTGGGCGTAGGAGCATCACGTGTACGTGACCTGTTCCGCCAGGCTAAAGATAAGGCGCCATGTATCATCTTTATTGATGAGATTGATGCTATTGGCCGTGCCCGTGGTAAAAACAATATTGTTGGTGGTAATGATGAGCGCGAAAACACGCTTAACCAGTTACTGGTTGAGATGGATGGTTTCGGTACCGATTCTGGTATCATTATCCTGGCTGCCACTAACCGCCCTGATGTGTTAGACTCAGCCCTGCTTCGTCCGGGCCGTTTTGACCGTCAGATCTCGATAGATAAGCCTGACCTGATTGGCCGTGAGCAGATATTTAAAGTACACTTAGGCCCGTTAAAATTGGCTGAAGGTGTTGATGCCAAAAAATTATCAGCACAAACTCCTGGCTTTGCCGGTGCTGAAATTGCCAACGTTTGTAACGAGGCCGCTTTGATAGCCGCCCGCCGCGACAAGGTAGCGGTTGATATGCAAGACTTTCAGGATGCGATTGACCGTGTGATTGGTGGTTTAGAAAAGAAAAACAAGATCATTTCTCCGGAAGAGAAACGAATTGTGGCTTACCACGAAGCCGGTCATGCTATAGCAGGTTGGTTCCTGGAACACGCTGATCCGCTGGTAAAGGTATCTATTGTGCCCCGTGGTGTTGCTGCTTTAGGTTACGCCCAATATTTACCACGTGAGCAGTTCCTGCATACTACCGAGCAGTTAATGGACGAGATGGTAGTATCAATGGGTGGACGTGTAGCAGAAGATATAGTATTCGGCCGCATTTCGACCGGTGCTTTGAGCGATTTAGAGCGCATTACCAAACTGGCTTACGCCATGGTGAAAATATATGGCATGAACAAAGAAGTAGGCAACCTATCCTTTTACGACCCGCAAGGCGAGTACCAGTTTAACAAGCCTTACTCTGACACTACTGCCGAGCTAATTGATGCAGAAGTACGCAAGCTGATTGATTCGGTTTACCAACGCACTAAAGGCTTACTTAATGAAAAACGTTCAGGTTTGGAACTGTTGGCTGCCAAATTATTAGAAAAAGAGGTATTATTTCAACAAGACCTGGTAGAGCTCTTGGGTGAGCGCCCATTTGAAAACCGTACCACATACGATAAATTTGTGAACGGTGAAGCTGCCTTAAACCCAGAAGTAGACAATAACGCTATTCCGGAAAGCGTAACCAACCCTGAAACTGCACGCATTGACGGCAGTACACCTAACAATTAATTTAAATTCTGTTTATATTTAAAGCCACTAGCAATAGTGGCTTTATTTTTTTGCATGAAAGACAACACCACCTCTAAGGAAAAGATGCTAAAAAAGGTGCGTAAAGCTTTGCTGGAGCGCCGCGATAACCCTTATCCCAATCAGGAAGATCTGCCGCTTTACGGCACACCAGCCGAAGACGAGATACTGGAAGTGCTTTTTGCGGAGGAATTTATTGCTGTGGCCGGCCAGTTTGTTTTTTGCGAGGACGAAATACAGTTTATAGAATCGCTGCTTAACCTGGCTGAGCAGCGCAACTGGCATAAAATATATTGTTGGGAACCTGGTTTGCAAAAGATACTGGATACTTACGATTACCCCTATTACGAAACCGACAAAGACTTTGAACATGCCGAAGTAGGGTTTACCCTTTGCGAAGCCCTAATAGCCCGCAATGGCAGCATTATGCTGAGTAATGGCAGTATGGCTGGAAGAAGGCTAAGCATTTACCCGCCTGTTCATATTGTATTAGCTTACACCTCGCAACTGGTGCTCGACCTTAAAGACGGATTTAAACTCATGAACGAAAAATACGGCAAGCGCCTCCCCAGCATGATTACCACTGTTACCGGCCCAAGCCGTACAGCCGACATTGAAAAAACACTGGTTCTGGGTGCCCATGGCCCCAAGGAGTTGTTCGTGTTTCTGTTGGATGGTTAGCGGGATAAAGCTATTCCAACTCCAAAAGCTCCACCACCTTCTCGGCCGTTAAGCTTATACCCTCGGCTACTACCTGTGCTCTCAGATAAAATTTTTCGCGGTCGGCGAGTTTATCAGCAATAAAGCTTATCAATTCGTCGCCATGCTTGTCGCGCAATAAGGGGCGCTCTTCCCGGCTGTTTTCCAGGCGGCTGGCTAAGGCTTTGGGTGATAGTTTAATGTACAGGGTGGTGCCGTTTGCGTTCATCCAATCCAGGTTATCGAAAAAGCAGGGCAAGCCACCACCGGTTGATACGATAGCATGATCAGGGTAAACAGTATTCTTAAGCACCTCAGCTTCGGCCAGTCGAAAAGCAGTTTCGCCAAAGCTCGAAAAATACTCGGCAATGCTCATGCCGGCTTGTTCTTCCAGCACATGGTCAAGGTCAATAAAGCTATAACCCAAACGTGCGGCCAATTTGCGGCCTAACGTTGTTTTGCCGCAGCCCATAAAGCCAATTAAAAAGATGCGCTTCATTTTTTGAGAAAAGATTTTTTGACCAGGAAGGTCATCAATAACACAAAGCCCTCAGCAACTACTGCCGGAATACAAATAATACTGAACATGGGGCTACCCGGCCATCCACCCCATATAACAATGGTGATGATAAAAGAGATAACCAACGATACCAGCAGTACAAGCACCAGCCGGGGTACAGCCATAAACTTTTTAAGTTGCAGCCACTGTATAGCGCGAGCTATGCACCAAACCGGGAAACTCATGTAAGCGATGAGCATCAGCAGTTCGGGTAATGAAATATTAGCTTGTGGCATTACTTAATCAAATTTTACACGCGGATCTATCCAAACGTAAATCATATCAACCAGAATATTGATGACTACAAATATAAAGGCAATAAACAGGATGGAACCAATAATGACCGGAAAGTCCGACATTTCTAACGCATCAACCGTTACCTTGCCTAAGCCATTGTAACCAAACACATACTCTACAAAGAAAGAACCTGCCAGCAATGAGGCAAACCAGTTAGCTATAGCCGTAATAACCGGGTTAAGTGCATTAGGCAGCGCATGGCGGTAAACAATAGCATTTTCGCTTAAGCCCTTTGCACGCGCGGTACGGATATAGTCTTGGTTAAGCACCTCGAGCATAGAGCTGCGAGTAAGCTGCACAATAATGGCCAGCGGCCGCAGGCCAAGCGTAAAAGCAGGTAGTATGATATTACGCCACGTAATCACCTCGCCTTTAAATGGATCGTAACTATACAGGCTGCCCGTCATGTTCAAACCCGTATAATGGCTCAACACAAAGCCAAACAGCCAGGCAATAATAATTCCCGCAAAAAAAGATGGTGCCGATATGCCAAGAACCGAAAAGCCAACCGCAAAACGGTCAACCCAGGTGTTTTGATGCACGGCGCTCAGCACGCCCAACAATACGCCTAATACAATGGCTATGAGCATAGCTAATACGGCCAGTGCAAGCGTATTAGGGATTACGTCCATCAGCAATGCGGCAACCTCCTTATGTGTTTGGTAAGAGCGGCGCAGATAAGGCCACTTCAAACATACGGCATGCGTTTTAGAAACAGGGAATAATTGCACGTAGCCATACCGTTCTTTTTGCTCGGCCGTACGCTCGTGCAAACCAATAGGTGATAGATCGTTCAGGTAATAAGCAAACTGCACACTCAACGGCTTATCCAGACCAAACTCTTTGCGGACGGCTTCTAACGATTGTACGTCAGAGCGTTGGCCCTGCGTCATGCGGGCAGGATCAACCGGCAGTATATTGAACAGGAAAAACACCACCACAACAATGCCTACCATAACGGCCAGGCTATATCCAATTTTACGGAATAGGTAGCGTATCATAACTCTTTATTGTTTTTGCAGATATTGTTTCACCAGTTCGTCATACCCGGGCGCTGTATGGTAATGCCACTTTTTAATTACCGTGCCGTTTTTAAGCAGCATAATGCCCGGGTTAGCACGCACCATGGTCTTCAACGGCACGCCATCAGCATGAAATATCTCCATAGCCAAATGATGTGTTTTGCTGAATGCGGCAGCATCTGCCGGCGATGCTGCTGTAAGTAGTACAGTGCGAACGTTGTAGTTCTGTGTTAAGTTGATAGCCAGTGCATTAAGACGGTTAAGGGCTTCAGTATTAGCATTTTTCAGGTCGTAGGCCACTATCCACAAGTTGTAAAACGGATTGGATAACAGTTCCTGTGTATAATCGCTTCCGTGGCCGTCGTTAATAGCCAAATCGCGTATTTTAGGTTCAAAACCTTTTTTTACCAGGCGTCTTTGGGGTTCTCCCTGTATTTCCCAGTTGGCGTCTTTCCAGATACCGGTTTTTATATAGTCAGTGTTACTAATGTCTTTTTCTGCACCGGTGGCTTTGTTTTTAAGGTGGTAGGTTAACTCATACTCGTCGGGCTTAGCGCCTGGAGGCGTCTTCATCTGGTCGGCTATGTTGTTGCCTACTTTGTAAGGTAAAAAATCGATAACGGGCAGGTAGTTGTAAGTGTAAAAACCAAAGCCCAGCGCTATAACAGTTGCGGCTATGAGCCAGCGTATTTCGGTACGTGTACTAACCAGTGGTCGCATTTTATCCCGGTTAAAAAAGAGTACCATTACCAGCAGTAACAGCACCATATCCTTCCCGAATGACTGCCACGGCGTAAGCGGAATGGCATCGCCAAAGCAACCGCAGGTTTGTACCACCTTAAAAAAGGCGGAGTAAAAAGTGAGGAACCCAAAGAAAATGATGAGCAGCAGCAGCCCCCAGGTGATTGCATTGATACGAATACCGATGATGAGCGCAAAACCTAAAATCATTTCTAACGCGCATAATATGATTGACATAGTCAGCGCTAAATCGTTCAGAAAAGTAACATGAAATACCTCAAAGTACTCTTCCAGTTTGTACGAGAAGCCCAACGGATCATTGGCTTTGATAAGGCCCGAAAAGATAAAAAGCAGACCTACCGCAATACGGCAAAACCAAATCAATGAGTTTTTCATTTCACATCTAATTTTATCAACGCAAATACCGCGTAATTGAGCATATCCTGGTAGTTTGCCTTTACGCCTTCAGATGCCAGCGTTTGGCCCTGGTTATCTTCAATTTGCTTTACACGTAACAACTTCATCAAAATCAAGTCGGTTAACGAACTAATGCGCATATCACGCCAGGCCTCACCATAGTCATGGTTCTTATCCATCATCAGGTTATAGGTTTCCTTGGCATAACGTTCAAACAAGTCGCTTACGTGGTCAACCGATAGTTCAACCGGCATTTCAGGAGTACTCTCCAGCTGCATCATGGCAATCAGGCAATAGTTTACAATGCCAATATACTCACCAGTAATATCATCGCCCACTTTGGATATCTTTTTTTCTTCGAGCGTGCGTATACGCTGCGCCTTAATAAAAATTTGATCGGTAATGGACGACGGACGAAGGATGCGCCAAGCCGTTCCGTAATCGCGCGTTTTTTTGATGAACAGGTTCTTACAAACGTTTATAACAGCCTCGTATTGGGTTGCAGTATTACTCAAAGTACTCGTATTTAAATTTTGTTCGGATATTTGCCTCACACGGCCCTGTTAAAAGCCGTTAGTAAATGGCTAAAGATACAGTTTTTCGTAAAAAGGCAACGCTAAATGCTGGCGGCAGGGTGCTTGATTTAAGTAAACCACAAGTAATGGGCATTATTAACTTAACGCCCGATTCCTTTTTTGCCGGCAGCCGTAAGCCCGCCATTGGTGATGCACTGCAGCAGGCGGGCCAAATGCTTGCCGATGGTGCCGCGCTATTGGATCTGGGCGCTTATTCATCGCGCCCCGGTGCAACGGATATAGACGTACAGGAAGAAACAGACAGGCTGCTGCCAGTAGTAGAAGCGATAGTAAAAACTTATCCGGATGCTGTTTTATCCATAGATACGTTCAGGGCAGGGGTAGCGGAGGCTGCTATTAAAGCGGGCGCTCATATTATTAATGATATTAGCGGCGGGCAGCTCGATGAGCAAATGTTTAATACTGTTGCCCGGCTACAGGTGCCTTATATTTTAATGCACATGAAAGGTACACCGCAAAACATGACGCAGCAGGCTCAATATGACGATGTTTTTAGTGAGGTGTTCGATTATTTTGTACAGCGTTATACTGAGCTCAAGCTGTTAGGCGTACATGACGTACTTTTAGATCCGGGCTTTGGTTTTGCCAAAACTGCCGAACATAGCTATACGCTTATAAACCGATTACAGGAGTTTGACATGCTGGAACTGCCGGTGCTGGTAGGTATATCGCGCAAGCGCATGATTTATGGCTTATTAGGAACTACAGTTGCTGAGGCTTTAAATGGCACAACAGTTTTAAACACCATTGCCTTAGGTAAAGGTGCCAATATTTTGCGTGTGCATGATGTGAAGCCGGCGGTAGAAGCGGTTAAGCTATGGCAAAGTGTTAACGGGTAAGTCCTGTTAAAGCCTACTCATAGCTGTGCCGCTCAAAGTCATAATCAGATTGGGCAGATATGATCTTTTTCTTCTTCTGAATATCGGTATCCACCTGGTGATCGTAAACATTATCAGTAACGGTAATTTCGCGGTCTTTATCGCGTTCGGCAAAGTGGATATTGGCCTCTGTCATTTGTGCAAGTGCCACATCATACGGGCCTTTGGGGGTCATCAGCTTCACAAATACCGGCAAGCATTCAAACAAGATGAATAGGTAACCGATAAATGATTGCGCCAGATAGGTATCCAGATCCTTAGTGCCATCCTGCCTGAAAGACAGCTGACCCAATGCCCAATTTCGGTCAGCAAAACCGGCCACATTAGCCAGGCTATCTAACTGAAAATTGGTAAACAAGCGGGTACTGTTCAGGCCTTCATAATCCTTACGCTGGCCCAGGTACTGTTCCATCCGGTTCAAATCGTCGGTCACTGTTTTTAAACGGTTCTGCTTTTCTAACAGTATCGATTCCTTTTGCTTGGCATAGGTGCCGTAGCCGGTAATGCCGGAGGTTTGATTGGTTTTATCGCCAAAAACTTCCTGGTTCAGTTGTACTCGCGAGCGGTTAATGTCGCGCTCTAACGAATCTTTTTCCTTTTTCAGATCGTTGTTTTTAGCCAGCTCCATGGCATATTTTTGGCCATATGTTTTTTGCAGGGTGTCTATCTTGCGGTTCTGACCTTTGAGGTAAGCATCTTTTAACTTGTTACGGATCTCTTTATCAAAAATCTTTAACTCAAGCGGGCGAGAGATAACCATACCAATCATAATAGCCAGTAAAATACGCGGAGTGGCCTGCAATATCTGCTGGTTAGTGCTGCCCTGCTTGTTAATGCTGGATACAATGTAGCGGTCCATATTAAAAATGGCCAAACCCCATATTAAACCAAACAGTATAGCAAACACCGGTGCAATAGGATTGCCGCTAAATACAAAGTACATGGCATAGCCGCCCGATAAGCTGGCAAACAAGGCAGTAAAAAATATAGTGGCCCCAATGCCCACATACTTATTGTGCTCAATGGGATATTTTTTCAGGGTTTCGATATGCGCTCCCGAACAGAACCAAAAGAAACGGGTAACTTTTCTCATCAATTACTAAACTACAAAAATAATGGTTAACCTGTAAGTAAAACGCCGTTAGGTACTGATTGTTACACTAATCCGACTGAATATTTATAGATTAAAAAACTACCTTTGACCTATAATTTAAAACAAACCATGAAAGAGATAACTGTTGAAGAGCTGAAAAGAATGAAAGAAAACGGCGAAGATTTTCAGCTGGTAGATGTACGTGAAGATTTTGAGTATCAAATGTCGAACCTGGAAGGTGAAAACATCCCATTGGGCGGTATTTTAATTGAAACCGATAAAATAAGTAAAGATAAACCTGTAGTAGTAATGTGCCGCAGTGGCAAACGTAGTGCTATGGCTATTATGCAGTTAGAACAACAAGGCTATACCAACCTATACAACCTGCAAGGCGGCATACTGGCGTGGGCCGACCAAATAGACCCCACTATTAGCGTATATTAAGCTATGGGGTTTAAAATGTTTTTGAGCGTGGTGTACAATATAGGCATATTTATAAGCCTGTACATGGCCTATTGGGGCTTTACGCATCAGCAATATATTTTTGTAGCAGCCGGTATATTAATAGCAGCCTTATTTATATTTTTAAAAATACGATTGCTAAAGCAGGTAAAGGCTATGGAAAGACCTGTAAAAAAATAAACAGATGATACTCATTTTCCTGGGTGTTTTAATTTTAGTGGCAGGTACCGTTTTAAAACGTTCGGCCTCGGCAGGCAGCCGTTATGGCGGCGTGGCTACTACTGTAGGTATAGTAGTTATAGTGCTGGGCATAATACTGTCGGCATTTAAAACGATACCGCCCGGGAAAGCAGGTGTGCAAACCCTTTTTGGTAAAGTGCAAAACAACGTACTCGAAAGCGGTTTGCATGTCATCAATCCGCTGGTTGACGTTACGCCATTCAACATCCAAACCCAAAACTACACCATGAGCGCCATACACAGTGAGGGCGACGTATCTGGCGACGATGCCATTCGGGTGTTATGCTCTGACGGTTTGGAAGTAACCATCGATCTTTCGGTGTTATTCAGGGTTGATAAAAACAAAGCTCCTTTCATTTACCAAAACATTGGAGTTGATTATATTGATAAAATTGTGCGCCCGGTGGCCCGCACCGCCATACGCGATAACGCTGTAAATTACCAGGCAGTAGATTTGTACTCCACCAAGCGCGACGAATTCCAGAGCCGTATTTATAAGTATATAGCCAGCAACTTTGCCAAAAATGGCATGGAATTACAGCAAATATTAGTGCGTAACATCAGTTTGCCAGCTTCGGTAAAAGCCAGTATCGAATCAAAAATTAACGCGGAACAGGAAGCTCAAAAAATGCAGTTCGTACTACAGAAAGAGCGGCAGGAAGCTGAGCGCAAGCGCGTAGAAGCCCAGGGCATTGCCGATTACCAGCGCATTCTCTCTACCGGCCTATCCGACAAGCAGCTGCAATACGAAAGTATAAAAGCGCAAAAAGAAATTGCCCTGTCGCAAAATGCCAAGGTGATTATTATGGGCAATGGCAAAACGCCGGTCATATTTAGGAAACCAATAGGTTTGGAGCCAAGATTAGGGTGTCACCAGATGTACGACCAATTTTTAACTTACGGGCCTAAGCATAAGTTTTATTGTCATCGGGTGCAACTGCAAGCCTATGGCATTGCATCTCTTACCAGTACCCCTAAACAGATTGCCACATCACTGGAGCTTTCTACAATGATAAGACAGATAATGCTACTTATGCATCCAACTTTAAGCAATGGATACCAATTGCTTAAACCGTCTCTTTTGAGCGGTAAAGGAAATTAAGCGTCTATTGTGTGCTTCTCTCCTATTTGCTGCCTCCACATGGCGTAATACAAGCCCTTTTGGGTAATCAGATCGATATGCTTGCCCTCTTCAATAATGTTGCCTTTTTCGAGCACATAAATCTTATCAGCATGCATAATGGTGCTTAAGCGGTGGGCAATTAATATGGTAATGTGATCCTGATCTTCTGAAACGTCTTTAATAGTTTCAGTGATCTCTTCTTCGGTTAAAGAATCTAACGCTGATGTAGCCTCATCAAACACGAGTATATCGGGCCGGCGTAGTAGAGCGCGTGCAATAGACAGGCGTTGCTTCTCGCCACCTGACACTTTTACGCCGCCTTCGCCAATTACAGTATCTAAACCCTTATCTGCACGGGCCAGCAAGCTTTGACAGGCCGCGCGGTGCAATACGTGCATGCATTCCTCATCAGTAGCGCCGGGGCGCACAAATTGCAGGTTCTCACGGATGGTTCCCGAAAAGAGCTGTGTATCCTGGGTTACAAAGCCAATCTTCTCGCGCAGGCGGTCCAGATCAATTTCTTTGCTAAGCACACCGTTGTACAATACATCGCCCTGTAAAGGCTGATAAAGCCCCACAAGCAGCTTAACCAAAGTGGTTTTGCCCGAACCTGATGGACCAACAAAAGCAATGGTACTGCCGGTTCTTACATCAAAGCTTATATGATTAAGTGCATTACGGTTAGCCGTTAAGTGTTTAAAGCTAACGTTGAAAAAGGTTAAATCTTGCACCTTTTCGAGCATTACCGGTTTTTCAGGCTTTTTATCTACTGGAGTGCTAATAATACGTTCAAAATTAGCCAGCGATATTTGTGCCTCGCGCCATGACAAGATCACGTTGCCCAGTTCCTGCAGAGGGTTGAACAAAAAGAACGAGTAAAACAGGAATGTAAAATACTGCCCTGCCGAAATGGTCCCTTTAAAAATGAGCAATAACAATACAACAATCATGATACTGCGTACCAGGTTAACCGTGGTGCCCTGTACAAAGCTCATGCTGCGCACATACTTTACTTTTTTCAGTTCAAGATCGAGTATCTTGTAGGTAGTTTTATTTAGCCTTTCAATTTCCTGGCTAACCAGGCCCAGGCTTTTTACCAACTCAATATTCCTTAACGACTCTGTGGTTGAACCGGCCAAAGCTGTGGTTTCGCCCACTATTTTACGTTGTATATTTTTGATGCGCTTACTTAGCGCGGTGCTCACAAATGCAATTACCGGTATGGCACAGAAATAAACCAGCGTTACTTTATAACTTACGTTAAAAGAATACACAATAACAAACACCATACCCACTAAGCTCACAAATAACACGCTGATAAAGGAAGTAATAAACTTTTCGCTATCCAGCCGCACTTTTTGCAGTATGCCCAGCGTTTCACCACTGCGCTGATCTTCAAATACCTGGTAAGGCAATTCCAACGAGTGCTTTAACCCATCAGCATACATGTTGGCGCCTACCTTTTGGGTAATAATGTTGGTAAAGTAATCCTGAAAGTTTTTGGCTATACGCGACACCATGGCTGCACCAACGGCCAAACCAACCCACGTCAGCACACCCCACACAAACTGATCATGTGTAAGGGTATTTTTCTTTTCGATGAAACGGTCTACAATACGACCGGTTATGTAAGGATCGAGCAGGGAGAAACCGATATTGAAAGCAGCCAGCAACAGGGCCAGCAGCACAACCAGGCGATATCTGGTTAAGTATGACAAAAGTATTTTCATGATAACAGGGTGCAAAAATAGAAAAGGGAATGATGCAAAGCATTCATTCCCTTTAATTTGACGTTGACTTAAGAATTAAACCGTCATGATGTCTTTTTCTTTGGCTTCAGATAACTGGTCAACCTTAATGATATAGGTGTCAACCAATTTCTGGACTTCGCCTTCGCCGGTTTTAATTTCGTCTTCCGAAACACCTTCCGATTTAAGCTTCTTAATTTTATCGTTGATATCTTTACGGATATTACGGATGGCTACCTTGCCAAATTCGGCCTCGCCTTTTAATTTCTTAACCAACTCACGACGACGCTCTTCGGTTAGCGGCGGTACGTTGATGCGGATAATCACACCGTCGTTCTGTGGATTTAAACCCAAACTTGATTCTTTGATTGCCTTTTCTATGGGACCTAACAGTGTTTTTTCCCAAGGCTGTATAACCAGCGTACGGGCATCAGGTGTATTTACGCTACCTACCTGACTTAAAGGAGTTGGCGTACCATAATAATCAACCGTAATACCATCAAGCATGCTTGGGCTTGCTTTGCCAGCACGTATTTTAGATAGCTCGTTATCAGCATGATCAATTGCTTTATCCATCAAAGCCTTAGCGTCATTCAGTTGCTTTTTAATGAGTTCGCTCATTTTATTTTGGTTTTTGTAGGTGCAAAAATAGAAATTTTAGTGAATTAGTTGTGTTTCACTAACTGTACAATATGTGCGAAGGAATAATATTTTGGCTTTTCAGGTTTCGAACCAGGCATAAGAACCGGGAGCCAATCGGCATTATTTACCTTTTTAAACGTAGGCGCGCCCTTGGAGGCCTTCCTGTCTGTGTAAGTGTTTACTTCAAAAGTTCGGTCAATTTTATCCCTATAAAAGCTTCCGACTTTTCTTCTGTAACCAACAAAATAGTGCCCGGGCTTAAGCACTATCTGCTCATCAAAAAGATTAGACACCATTGCGTGTTCATGAAATAACCCCTTTATAGGATTTACCAAGACACTGTTCCCTGGTTTACCACCATTATCTTCATACAAAACGAATTCAAATGAGGGTTCGTTACCTTTCCAAACTTCAGTAACTGGAATCAGTAGTAATCCTACTACACTTGGGGCCTCAATATCAATCCGAGTTACCTTCTCAACAATAGTATCACCTTGCTTTGTGCTGTCTATAGATGTAACATTAAAACTACTATTTTTTTGTATAATCTGTGCCTGCAATGGAGAAGCATAGTTAAGTATAATAGGTTTTAATGCCTGGCCTGAACGTTTTAAAACTACGTCTTTAACACCTGGCTTAATAACAATGGATGTATCCCGATAACCCGCCATATGCAAACGGCATACAACGCCAAGATTTCTTATGCGAATATAGCCAGACGAATCGCTGACTGCGGCAACTACATTATACTTTGATAAGGCTACACCCTTAACTGGCTTTCCCTCCTGATTTGTTACTGCAAACTCAACAAGTTGGGCTTTGCTGTAGTGGAAGATGAATAAGAAAACCGTTAAAAATACAGTCTTAACCATATATAAATTATCTTACCAGAGTTCCAACTTGTTCGCCCTGGGCTATTTTCATGAAGTTGCCGGGCTTGTTCATATCAAACACGATGATAGGCAGGTTATTTTCCTGGCAAAGGGTAAAGGCGGTCATGTCCATTACATTCAAGCCTTTATTGTATACTTCCTGGAAGCTCACTTCATCGTAACGCGTAGCGGTGGGGTCTTTCTCCGGGTCGGCGGTATAAATGCCATCCACACGAGTACCTTTTAATACTACGTCGGCTTTAATTTCGATAGCGCGTAATGATGCTGCCGTATCGGTTGTAAAGTAGGGGTTACCGGTACCGGCACCAAAAATCACAATTTTGCCTGTCTCCAGGTGTGACATGGCCCGACGGCGGATGTAAGGCTCACATATCTGCTCCATTTTAATGGCCGATTGCAAACGGGTATCAACACCGATACCTTCCAGGGCGCTTTGCAGGGCCATGCAGTTAATTACAGTGGCCAGCATGCCCATATAATCGGCCTGCGCACGCTCCATGCCCGATTTTTCGGCGCTTAAACCTCTAAAAATGTTACCTCCGCCTACTACGATGGCAATTTCTATACCAGCATCGCTCACACTTTTTATGTCATGTGCATACTGCAATACACGGTTATTATCAATACCATATTGCCGCTCACCCATTAAAGATTCGCCGCTTAGCTTCAGTAATACTCTGTTATATTTCATGCAGATAAATGATTTATATTATGGGGTTGATTTTATTTGTATGGTGTAGTGTACCGTTCAGAACTGATGATAAAAAATTAAATTCCGGGTCAAAAATAATTAAATCTGCGTCATATCCGGCCTCAACTTTGCCTTTGCTTGTTAGCGCTGCCAGTTGTGCGGGGTATAACGTAGCCATGTTGATAGCCTCAGGCATATCTATGCCAACTTTGTTTACACAGTTTTTGACGGCATTCAACATCGTTAGTGCTGATCCCGACAGGGTACCATCAGGCATTGTATACCGGTCGCCGGTAAATTGGTGCTGATAAGTGCCTTCGGTAGCCTCTGTAACGGCATCGGTAATCAAAAAAAGCTTATTGCCCAGCTGGCGCTTGGCCAGGGCTATCATGGTAAAATTTACATGGATGCCGTCGGCCACTATACTGGTGTAAGGCCGTTCTTCAAATATAGCCGGAATGATACCCGGCTCGCGATGGTGCATGGGCGGCATAGCATTGTACAAATGGGTTACCGCTTGTACCGGCTTATTTAAAAATGCCTTGCCTTGTACATAGGTAGCGTCACTATGGCCTGATGACAGAATGATATTTTGCTGGTGCAGGTAATCAATTACTTCCTGGTCCTGTAACTCGGGTGCAAGGGTTATCATTTTAATTTCGCCGTTGGCAAGTTCAATCCAATGTTTTACCTCATTAAGCGTAGCCTTTTTAATGTACTTAGCCGGGTGTGCGCCTTTGCGTGCTGCGTTTAGGTAAGGGCCTTCAAGGTGTAAGCCTAAAAAATTACCTATACTTTTGGAGCGGTAGGCTTTTGCTGCTGCAATGGCCTTTAGCACAACCTCATCACTATTGGTAGCTACGGTAGCTAAAAAGCCGGTACAGCCCTGTTGCAGTAAGGTGGTTTCCATTTGCTGCAAGGCCTGAGTACTGGGAAGGCCGCCAAAAAGGGAGCCACCTGCACCGTATATCTGCAGGTCAATAAGTCCGGGGGCAAGAAGAGCCAGATTTAAATTAATGCGCTCGGCATCAGCAGGAATTTCGGCTTCGTTTACGATGGCGTCAATCTTGCCTGCTTTTAGAATAACAGCTTTGCCTGCGGTAAGGTTACCGTTGGATACAATAATGGTATTGTATAAAGCCGTTAACATAAGTTTATATTAAATAAAAGTGCAAAAAAAATCCCCGCCTTTAAAAAGGCGGGGATTATAAATTAAGCTCCTAAAGCTACTCGCTTAAATGCAGTAACCGTTAAGCCTTTATCAACGGTGTTCAGAAACTGAGCAACGCTTTTTGATGAATCTTTCACAAAGTCCTGGTTTAACAGGGTTGAGTCTTTGTAGAACTTGTTCAGTTTACCGGCAGCAATTTTTTCAACCATTTCTTCTGGTTTGCCTTCTGCACGGATCTGATCTTTAGCAATTGCTAATTCGCGCTCTACAGTAGTAGCGTCAACATCGCCTTTATCTAAAGCAACTGGGTTCATGGCAGCAATTTGCATAGCTACGTCTTTACCAGCCTCATCGGCACCGGCAGGATTGCCGCTTAAGCCTACTAATACACCTAAACGGAAGTTACCGTGAATGTAAGCAACAATTTTTTCGCCTTCTAAAACAGCATATTTAGATACACCGATTTTTTCGCCGATTTTACCGGTCATGGTAGTGATGGCTTCGCCAACAGTTACACGGCCAACTTCGGTATCAATCTCTAAAGCGTTTACTTCTTCGGCAGTAGCAGGCAGGGCTTGTACAGCAACGTTAGCAATAGCGTTAGCAAAAGCGATAAACTCAGCGTTTTTAGCAACAAAGTCAGTTTCGCAGTTTAGCTCAACAATAACACCTTTTTTGCCATCTTCAGAAGTACGGGCAATAACCACGCCTTCGTTTGATTCTCTGTCCTGACGGCTGGCGGCTACTTTAGCGCCTTTTTTTCTCAAATAGTCAATAGCTGCTTCAAAATCACCGTTAGTTTCGGTTAACGCTTTTTTGCAGTCCATCATACCGGCACCAGTTTGCTGGCGCAGTTTATTTACGTCTGATGCAGAAATTTGTACTGTAGACATTGTATGTTGTGAGTTGTATGTTGTGAGTTTTAAGTAACCCGCAACAAAGGGTTAATCTTATTTAAAATGTATAAAGTTGTGAGTATGTACTGCAAGTGTAACCTGCAATATATAACTCACAACTCTAAACTTATAGCTTATGCTCCGTGGCCTTCGCTGCCAGAACTGTCAGCAACGTTATCCGGCGCCTCAGTGGTAGCTGCTGCTTCTACAGCATCAGTTTCAGCTGTTACTGCACCTCTTCTGCTACGGCGACCGCCTTCAGTAGCTTCGCCACCATCAGCTTTTGCTTTCGCTGCTGCACCTTCTTTTTCAGCCTCGTCATCTTTTTCACGTTTACGCTCGTCTAAACCTTCCTGAATAGCCTGGATGATGATACCGGTAACCAATGAAATTGATTTAGTAGCATCATCGTTAGCCGGGATAGGGAAATCGATGTTTGAAGGATCAGAGTTAGTATCCACCATTGCAAAGGTTGGGATGTTCAACTTTAATGCCTCAGATACAGCAATGTGCTCTTTCTTAACGTCGATCAGGAAAAGCGCAGCAGGTAAACGGTTCAGGTCAGAAATACCGCCTAATAAAGTTTCCAGTTTGATACGCTCACGCTGAATCATCAGACGCTCTTTTTTAGAAAGGTTGCTGTAAGTACCGTCTTTAGTCAGTTTATCGATGTTTGACATCTTTTTGATTGACTTGCGTACGGTAGCAAAGTTAGTTAACATACCACCTAACCAACGCTCGGTTACGAAAGGCATGTTTACTGATTTTGCATAATCAGCTACAATGTCTTTTGCTTGTTTCTTGGTAGCAACAAACAAAACCTTGCGGCCTGATTTTACAATTTGTTTTATAGCGGCAGCTGCCTCTTCAACCTTGGTTAAGGTTTTATTTAAATCGATAATGTGGATACCGTTGCGCTCCATGAAAATGTACTGCGCCATTTTCGGATCCCATTTGCGGGTAAGGTGACCAAAGTGTACACCTGCATCCAGTAAATCCTGATATGTTGTTCTTGCCATTGTTGTGTCCTCCTTAAAAATTAACGTTTACTGAATTGGAATCTTCTGCGTGCTTTACGACGACCTGGTTTTTTACGCTCCACCATACGTGGGTCACGGGTCATTAAACCTTTGGCGCGCAATGCAGGTTTCTTTTCAGCATCAAGTTCAACAATAGCTTTAGCGATAGCTAAACGAACGGCCTCAGCCTGTCCTTTTACGCCACCACCTGCAACGTTTGCAATGATGTCAAATTTATCACTTGAACCAGATACCAGTAAAGACTGGGTTGCAACGTATTGCAATGGCAAGGTTGGGAAATACTCTTTGTAATCTTTACCGTTAACGGTAAGGGCGCCGCTACCATCGTTTAAGTAAACGCGGGCAACAGCTGTTTTTCTTCTGCCTGAAGTGTTAGTTGTTGGCATTCTCTTTTCTCCTTAAAAAATTAAAAGTTAATGGTTGTAGGGTTTTGTGCGGCATGAGGATGCTCGGCACCGGCATATACATGCAGGTTACCATAGATTGCACGGCCCAAACGATTTTTAGGTAACATACCACGAACGGCTTTTTCAATTATGCGCTCGGGGAATTTAGCCATTAACTCCTTAGGAGAAATGAAACGCTGACCACCTGGATAACCAGTGTAAGAAACGTATTGCTTGTCGGCAAATTTGTTTCCGGTCAGTTTTACCTTGTCTGCGTTAATAACGATCACGTTATCACCGCAGTCTACGTTTGGAGTGAAGCCTGGTTTGTGTTTACCTCTGATGATTGCAGCAATCCTAGAGGTCAAGCGCCCCAAAATCTCGCCTTGTGCGTCAACAACTACCCATTGTTTGTTAACGGTCTTTTTGTTGGCTGAGACAGTTTTGTAACTTAACGTATTCACTTGCTTTGAATTAAATTATATTAAACAGTTTACTATACCCCGTAATTTCGGGACTGCAAAGATACGAGTATCCATTTAATTTACAAGCAGTTTGATTAAAAAAGTTGAAGACTACAGGCTCTGTAACTGCAGTGGTTGTTTTGAATAGGATAACCTAATACAGTTAATTACGACATCAATGTCTATTTATCATTTTTAGCAAATCGCTTACCGCGGGCATGGGTTGCCCTAAAATAACATCTTCATACACAGGGCGCACTAAATGGTTTCTTACTTTGTACTCCAGCAGCTCACCTTCTGCGGCAAGCGTATAAATCATTGCTGGCTTGCTACTATCCTTTATAATATATGTTCGGTAATGAAAATCGGCATTGACAGGATAGTTCTCTTGATCTAATTTTGCAGCATCAGGGCTTATTCTTAACAGAATTGTGGTATTCACATGTATCACACTTTCTATTTGGTAAATCTCCAAGCAATGCTTCCCCATTCGTTTCCAGGATGTAACAGTATTTGCACCGACTTTCTTGTTAGAATAAGTCATGCTATTTAAAGCTAAGCGGGCATATGGATCAAATAACACCAGAGTGTATTTTCCATCTTTCTTATTTAAACGCACACCATGCGTCTCACTTAATATCTGTTTACCTCGTTTTAAGTCGGCAGCCAAATAACAAGAAGTCTTTGCATTTTGGAGTAACAAGAGCAGCATTAACAATTTAATGACCATAGAAGATAAAATTTAAGTTGCGTGATGTAATAACTATATTTAAAGCAACTTTTTCCTTACACATGAAAAAATATTTGCTTAAGCTCTCGTTGCTATTTTGTTTACTTAGCAATTTCTTAACTGCTTGCCAAAAAGATGCTCCCATTACCCCTTTGGTAACTACGAAGCCACTAACCGGCTCTGTTAGTACTACACCTGCAGGCGATTACCAGCCCTTAACCAAAGGCAGCTTTTGGAAATACGATAATATTTTAGCAACTAGTGTAGATGTAAACACAGTTACTATTACCGGTAACACCTCTAAAATTAATGGAAAAACTTACTATGAAGCTATAAATGATTCGCAAGCTAACGGCACTACCATAGGTTTCTATAATAATGATGGTGGCGTTTACAGATTTAGGACAACTAATGCTGTTGTTGGTATAACTGCAGAATTAACGTTTTTAGATGAAAATAAGGCTGTGAATGAAACCTGGACGGCACCTATAACCGACAATGGTTTGGTTAATAACATACCTGGCCGTTTAGCAGGTAAGGTAGTTGAAAAAGGCATAAGCCATACCGTAAACGGTAAAACATTTAAAGATGTGATACACACCGCTGCCGATTTACAGTATGACACAGGAGGCTACTCTACCGTTCTCACTTATAATTTGTATTATGCCAAAGGCATTGGACTTATTGAACAGGTGAGCACGATAGCAGGCGTTACAATTGTTAATACGAAACTGGTAGAATACAGTATCAAATAACGCAGTAAAGCAAAAAAGACCATGCCGAATGATGACATGGTCTTTTTTGCTTTACTGATGTGTTTAATTACTGCTTGGAAAATATTGGTTTACTAAATCCAACACCGTTTGCGAACGGAGTGGCTTATGATAAAACGTGGCAATATCTTTATCCTGCATAGCGCGTTCGCGGTCATCAGCATTTAACGAGGTGGTTAGCATGATAACAACTATACGGGCCTTTTGGCTTTCGCTCAACTCGCGGTAAGCATCCATAAATTCCCAGCCATTCATACCTGGCATGTTTATGTCCAAAAAAATGATACCCGGGTGGTTCACTGGTGTTGTGCCGGCATATTTACCGGTGCAAGTTAAAAACTCAAGCGCATCACTCGCCGAAGTCAGGGCTTGCACATCCACTTCCAAACCGGTTTTTTCAATTACCTTCTTGTGCAGAAAGTTTGTAGGTCTGTCATCATCAATCAACAGCACACAATCCAGATCCTTAATTTTTGTCATTTTATATTTATAAATCTACCGTAAAATAAAACTTGCTTCCTTGGCCTGGTACCGATTCTACCCGGATATCACCATTATGCATAGCCGCTATTTTCTTACAATTAGCCAAGCCTATACCGTTACCCGGGTATTCATCACGGTTATGCAACCGCTGAAATATCAGAAAGATCTTTTCCGTATGTTGGGGCTCAATGCCAATGCCATTGTCCTTAACCATAAACTCCCAACCGCTGTTGCCCCGGCTGCCTGCAATTTCGATAACCGGACTTACGTCTTTTTTCGAAAACTTCATAGCATTGGTAATCAGGTTCTGAAAAAGCTGTCTCAACTCTGTACGGTACCCTTTTACAGCAGGCAGATCCTGGCAAATGATTTGCGTGCCGGTAGCCGAAATACGAGCGTCCAAATCATTAACAATATGTTGCAACAGCTCGTTTAAATCAATGTACTCTGTTTGCTTGGTTTTACCAATACGTGAATAATCCAGCAAATCCTTAATCAGATACCGCATCCGATGAGCCGCATCCTCAATAAAGTCCACATACAATTGCGCATCGTCATCGTATAAATGACCATACTCTACTTTTAGCAGCTCAATAAAATTACTTATGGTTAAAAGCGGTTCCTGTAAGTCGTGTGATGCTATGTACACAAACTGTTCCAGTTCCTGATTTTTTATTTCCAGCTGATTCATATGCTGGCTTGTAGCTTCGGCAGCCAGCTTTTTCTCTGTTAAATCGCGTGTAATTTTGGTAAAGCCAATTACGTTGCGCTGCTCGTCGTGTATAGCAGCTATGGTAATCCTTCCCCAAAACCGGGAACCATCTTTACGCACACGCCACCCTTCATCAACAACCTGGCCTTTGTTACGCGCAACACTAATGAGCATTTCGGGCTTTTTGATAGCCTTATCAGCCTGGGTATGAAATATGCTGAAGCTCTTGCCAATAACCTCTTCTGCACTATATCCCTTAATGCGCGCTGCCCCTTTATTCCAGTTCTCAATATTTCCGTTTACATCTAAAAGTAAGATGGCATAATCTTCAATCTCCTCTACCATATTAAGCATACGGAGACTCTTCATCTTATCATTCATCTTACTTAAATTGGTGTTGCTTATTTATAGGTTTATAAAAAACACTTAAAATTAAGCAATAAAACACTCGCTATAAAAGCTTTGTGCCTAAATAGCTACCTTTTAGCTATTTTTAAAGCAAGGGTTAAGTTATGTTTACCCCAAAGTTAACATGCTACTCATCGCCTTGCTTTTGTAAGCTTAACGCCATAAATTAAACTTTGCACTGACATGTACGCTGCATAGCCTGATTATTGTACTGTAGAACAATATGAATAACATTCGTTTAAGCGTATTAGATCAATCGCCTGTGCGCAAAGGAGTAAGTGCCAGCCAGGCAGTGCAGGAAACCGTTGAACTGGCAAAGCTAACCGATACATTAGGCTATACCCGTTTTTGGGTATCCGAACACCATAATACCGGCAGCCTGGCCGGCTCTACCCCCGAGGTGTTGATAGCGCACCTGGCGGGACAAACACAGAACCTGCGCTTAGGCTCGGGCGGTGTGATGCTGCCTAACCACAGCGCCCTCAAGGTGGCCGAAAACTTCCGTATGCTCGAAGCTATGTTTCCGGGCCGTATAGATTTGGGCATGGGTCGCGCGCCGGGTACAGACAGGCTTACTGCTTCCGTACTCAACCCATCAAACCAGTTTAGGGAGCAAGACTTTGTGGAACAGTTGATGGATTTGCAAAACTATTTTCATGATGCCGCCGAAACCGGACCAGTGGCAGCCAAAATACGAGCTATACCACAGGTTGATACCGTGCCGGGCATGTGGCTGCTTAGTTCGAGCGGACAAAGCAGTTTGTTTGCTGCACATTTCGGCATGGGTTTTTCGTTTGCCCATTTTATTAACCCTGTAGGCGGTGCCCAGGCAGTAGAACTTTACCGTAGCCGTTTTCAGCCATCACCAGATCAGGCACAGCCAGAAGCCAATGTGGCCATCTTTGCTTTTTGCTCGGAGGATGAAGAAAAGGTAATGCAACACCAGGCGGTAATGGACTACCGTTTTCTGCAGTTTGAAAAAGGTGGTGGGATCAATCCATTAGCGTATGAAGATGTGAAGGATGCCGTATACACTGCGCAAGATCAGGAACGCATACGTATGAACCGCAGGCGCATGATAGTTGGCACTCCCGAAAAAATGAAAGCTCAAATTACCAGGCTGGCCGAAACCTATGCAGTTGATGAAGTAATTATTATTACCATTGCTGAAGATTTTGACGACCGTTTGCAATCATACAGACTATTATCAGAGCAGTTTAACCTTGTTGCACAACCCTCAGCTCTGGCACATTAATTTGGCTGCTTAAATTTTGTAACGGGCATATCATAAAAAAAGTTGGCCACACAGCGGGCCAGCTTTTGTTGTGGATAACTATTAACATCTTAGATTTTAAATGTTACCTTTGCACAAACAAATTTTACTATTAAATATTGTTTATAGTACTGTACTATAATACCTTTCGAAACGTGATTATTATTATTTTTTTTGTTGCCCACTGGTTTTTATCTCTATTTTTTCAAACCTTTTATTTACACCGGTACGCCGCTCATAAGATGTTTACCACGCCTAAGGTAACCGAGCGTATCTTTCATACCCTAACGTTTATTTGCCAAGGGTCATCGTTCCTTAACCCCCGTGCGTATGCTATTATGCACCGCGAGCATCACGCTTACAGCGACACGGAGAAAGACCCGCATTCGCCGCATTTTTTTACCGATGTATTTCAGATGATGTATAAAACCGCCATCAGTTTCCGCATTTATGAGAAAAGAATTCGTGAACCTGAGGCTCAGTTTAAAGGCAATTACCCCGAGTGGCGCTTTTTAGATTATTACGGCTCCCATACGGTTACCCGCATTTTGTTTGGTTTGCTGTATGTGGCTTTCTACACTGCTTTTGCTACGGCTTGGTGGATGTGGCTTTTATTGCCCCTACATTTTATTATGGGCCCGTTACACGGCGCAATTGTAAACTGGTGCGGTCACAAGTATGGCTACTCTAACTTTGATAATGGCGACAAGTCAAAAAACACTACGCCATTTGATTTTTTGATGCTGGGCGAGCTTTTTCAGAACAATCACCACAAACGCCCTAACAGCCCTAACTTTGGCGCCCGCTGGTTTGAAATTGACCCAGTGTACCCAGTGATGAAAGTAATGCACTATATGCGCATTATTCGCCTCCGCAAACCGGCAATTGCTTAGTAAGCGTTGGAATATAAATTTTTAACTCAAGAATACTGATAGGAAGGCGTTGATTATTCGACGCCTTTTTTGTTGCAGAACAATTCGCTGATAAGGTACCTTTTAACAAAACTCTTGATTCCTGACTCTATACTCTCCACTCTAAACCACTATCTTTGCCGCTCATAAACAAACAACTATGAGCGTATCGGTATTAGCGCAAACCCTTAAGGGTTCTGAAATTATAAAAATTGGAAACGAGATAAACGAATTGAAACGCCAGGGGCAAAATATTGCCAATCTAACCATCGGCGATTTTGACCCGAACATATATCCCATACCCGATGAACTGCGTGAGGGTATTATTGAGGCTTACCAGGACAACCAAACCAATTACCCACCTGCCGATGGCATATTGGAGTTACGTAAACAGGTGTCGGCATTTTTAGCCAAGCATCATAACATACAGGTTACGCCTAATGAGGTATTGATATCCAGCGGTTCACGCCCGTTAATTTACTCCACCTTTTTGGCTTTGGTTGATGCTGGCGACAAAGTAATTTACCCTGCACCATCATGGAACAACAACCACTATTGCCATATTACCGGTGCGCAGGAAATTGCAGTTATTACACATCCCGAAAATAACTTTTTACCTAAAGCTGCCGATATTGCGCCACATATTAAAGGTGCCACGCTACTTTGCCTTTGCTCGCCGCAGAACCCTACCGGCACCATGTTCGAAAAAGCAGACTTAGAAGAGATTTGCGACCTGGTAATTGCCGAAAATGCCACCCGCCAGCCAGGCGAAAAGCCTTTGTACATTATGTACGACCAAATTTACGCTATGCTTACCTTTGGCAAAAAGCATTACGATCCGGTTACGTTACGCCCCAAGCTAAAAGACTACGTAGTATATATTGATGGCATTTCGAAATGCCTGGCAGCTACCGGCGTACGTGTGGGCTGGGGCTTCGGTCCCGAAAACATTATTGGCAAAATGCGCTCAATTGTAGGCCACATGGGTGCCTGGGCGCCAAAAGCCGAGCAGGTGGCAACAGCCCAGTTTATACAGCAGGATGAGCAGCTGCAGAATTACTTAAGTAATTTTAGCGGCCGCATACAGGAATGCCTTAATACTTTATACCAGGGCTTTCAACAATTAAAAAGTGAAGGTTTTGCAGTTGACGCGATTGAACCCATGGGTGCGATTTACCTAACTATTAAGGCAGACTACATTGGTAAAAGCACGCCCGAAGGCGATGTGTTAAAATCATCGGCCGATATTAACTTCTATCTGATCAAAGCCGCTAAAGTTGCATTGGTACCGTTTTCTGCCTTTGGCGCTGATGATGATGTTACGTGGTTCCGCGCGTCGGTTGGTACTTCTACGTTAGAAGATATTCAAGGCATGATCCCACGCATCCGTGAGGCACTGAGCCAGTTAAAGTAAGTTTACAAGTACCGGATTTAAGGCCTAAAAAATACTACTGTCATCTCGAGCGTACGCGAGAAGTCTTTTTAAAGCGATGAGCTTACACCTTCAAAAAGATTTCTCACTATCGTTCGGGATGACATTTTTTGTTTATGATCGACTGACCAAACCTGCTCTCAAAACCCCGCTTCTTATTACCTATGCTGCATCTGATATATACCTTACCAAACTGCGCTTGGCAACCGGTAAAAGCGTTTCTTCCAGCGGAAAGCTTATTTCGCTTTGTACATGGTACATGGCCGGGTTGGGTAAGTGTTTGCGGTTCTTGATCAGTTGCAGTTTAATAGACTCCGGGGTGTTTACAAAATTAGGCTCAAAGGTATCTACCAGGCTAATGTGTATGCCGCGGTATTTGTCGTCTGCGTTCTCAAACAGCGTAATCTGGTACTCGTAAACCCAGTTGGTTTTTTGGCTGCCATTGCGCAGGGTGAAGTAGCCGTTATAGGGCAAAAGCGGCACTACGCCTACCGGGTCAATATCGAGGCAGCTCTCTACAAAATCGTAAATATGTTTGCCGGTTTGTATGGCAGGGTCCATTTTACGCATAGCATAACCAATAATGTGCTCTATCTCATTCATTGTGACATCATCCTGCACCATTCTTTGGTAAGTAAGCTTCAGTGCCTCAAAATCCGCCTTACTTAGCCGTTGTGGAAAGCTATGCTGTAAAACAGTTTTGTTGTTCTTAAACTCAAGCAAGTTATTATAATGAAATATGAGATCGGCCAGGTTTGGGTACAGGTGATTCTTGTCGAAATGCCGGTTTATCTCTTGCAAGTAGCCTAATAAAACGTACTTTTTGTGTTCAAAATCAATTGCTCCCTCAATAAACCAGTTCTTGCTTAATGATTTCATACGCTAACTTTTTTAAGGTTACCTAATTTAAAAATAAAAAAGCCAACTTTGCAACATGCCTGCCGGAACACTTTACTTAATCCCGGTTCCGCTTGCTGATGATGCCGCGGCCCAATCCTTTACGCCCTATTTGGTACATACTATTAACCAGATAAGCGATTATATTGTTGAGAACGAAAAAACTGCCCGCAAATTTTTAAAGTTGGCCGGTTTAACTATACCTCAAAGTCAGCTTGTTGTACATGATTATGGCAAGCACCAGCGTAACAATGACCTGAAAGACTTTTTCACCGGCCTGCTTGCCGGTAAAGACGCCGGTTTAATGAGCGAAGCCGGCTGCCCCGGCATTGCCGATCCAGGTGCTGATATTGTGGCCGAAGCACACCGCAGAGGCATCAAAGTGGTACCGCTGGTGGGGCCAAGTTCTATATTGCTGGCCCTAATGGCGTCGGGCTTTAATGGGCAAAGCTTTACGTTTCATGGCTATCTGCCTATTGATAAAGTGCAACGCAGTAAACGTATTAAGGATCTGGAAAATCAGGTGGAGCGTTTGAGTCAAACACAGCTGTTTATTGAAACGCCTTTTCGCAATAACCCGTTGTTAGACGAGATACTCAAAACCTGTAAGCCCTCTACCCGCTTGTGCATTGCCTGTAACCTTACTGCCCCCAATGAGTTTGTGAAAACACAAACCGTTGCCCAATGGAAAAAACAACAACCTGATTTACATAAAAAGCCAACTATATTTTTGCTGTATAAATCGTAAAAGCAGTGGTGTAATACTGCAATTAGCGGGTAACAGCTGTATGCTATTTGATGGTCGCAAAACCATTTAAGAGAGGTGTGCGTTTGCTTTATTAAAATTAGCCTCATGCCTCAGCATAACTACAATCATTTGCCAAACCTATTTGAAGCCGCCCGCAGTTGTGACCCCATTAAAGTAAAACAGCTGATTACGGCAGATACCGATTTATCATTAATGAATGAGTATGGCTTTAACGCATTACAATGTGCTGCTGCGGGCAGCAATTCATGCAAAGATGAATCTAACTTAATAGAAACCCTGAAAACGCTGATAGAAGCAGGCAGTCCGTTAGAAGCAAAAAGCGGCGACGGGAGAACGGCTCTCTTTTTGTTAGCTGAATTTTCGCCTTTTGTTGCACCGGTTCAGTTTATGATTGATGCCGGGGCGAATGCTGACGTTAGCGATAAGCATGGTAACCATATTACGCGGAATGCAATGATGGAAGAAGTGCAGGAGTTACTGAGCCAAATTACCGGCGTGGCTTTGCCACCAGAGGCCGAACCAGAGCCCGAACCTGTAAAAATGAGCTCAGCGGCATGGAACAAGGCCCGAAAAGCTATTGACAAAGTATTTGAAGAATTAAACGGTATGAACATTATTGCGTTAGCAGACGCCGGTTATACGCAATCAGATGCTTTTGCAGACTGTTCGCAACTTTTTCATGAACGTGAGAACAACAAGGATATAACTGGCTTTTGCTTTTACACCCGGCAGGATTTAAACACCGCTAAACGGAGCAGCCAATTATATTTAGGCATTTGGGGTGCTCCTAATGGCAATGATGAGAATACAATTGCCATTGGCGAGCAAGTCATATCAGTGTTTGAACAGCATAATTTTGAAACCAACTGGAATACCACAGCAGGAACCCGACCTTGTGTTTTGTTGTACAGTTTTAACGCATAGTCGAATTTTTCTGACCATATTTGAGTTATATGACGCCTGTTGCACAGGGCCCCGCCCAAGTACTCATCATAGGTGCCGGCCCTTCCGGATTAATGATGGCCGCTCAGCTGCTTCGCTATGGCATACAACCGGTTATTATTGACAGTCGTCAGGGTCCCACGCATCAATCAAAGGCATTGGCTGTACAGGCCCGCTCGTTAGAGATTTACCGACAGTTGGGTATTATTGACCCGGTTATTAAAGGCGGCAGGCAGGCGTCGGGCTTACATTTTAATTATGATGGGCAAGCTAAAGCTACCTTCGCTATAAAAGATACAGGTCAAGGCTTTACCCCGTTCCCATTTATTCATATTTATGAACAAAGTAAAAATGAACGCGCGTTGCTTGGCTATCTCACGCAAAACAGTTGCCCGGTTTACTGGAACACCAGCTTAATTTCGCTGCAACAAGGAACGGGCGTAGTTAGCGTAACGCTTGACAACCAGGAACAGCAATATAAGTTGATTTGCAACTGGCTGATTGGTGCTGATGGCGCACACAGTACCGTTAGGCACCAATTACAAATCCCTTTTACCGGCGATACCTATCCCAGCCAGTTCTACCTGGCCGATTTGGTGCTGGATAGTGATGAGGATTTTATGAACCTATTTTTAACACAAAAAGGGTTTGCCGGCTTTTTCCCCATGCCACAAAAAAACGCCTACCGCGTAGTAGGTAATATAAGCAATGATCTATTGAACAAAGCAGACCTGACGTTTGAAGACGTATTGCCTAATTTGAATGAGAAAGTGCGCAAGCCATTAAACATCAACGAATGTACTTGGTTTACCACCTACCGTTTACACCATCGCATGGCCGAAAAATTTAACTTGGGCCGTTGTTTTTTAATTGGCGATGCCGCCCACATACATTCGCCGGTGGGTGGACAGGGTATGAATACCGGTTTGCAGGATGCCTACAACCTGGCATGGAAACTTGCAGGCATTATAAACAAGCGGCTAAAAGCTGAAGTGTTAAACACTTACGCAACTGAGCGCATGCCGGTAGCCCGCAACTTGCTCAAAACTACCGACAGGGCTTTTAAAATGGTAATGTCGCGCAATTTGATGGCGGGCCTGTTCAAGAAATTTATATTACCGCTTGTATTAAAGCGGGCCTGGCTGAATCAAAAGAGCCGGTTCGAGTTTTTTAAGCGTATTTCTCAAACCGATATCAGTTACCAGCACAGTAGCTTAAGCCTACACCTGAGCCAGTTAAAAACTATTAAAGCCGGCGACCGCCTACCTTATTTAAAGCTGTATGACGAAAAAAAGCAGCAGGAGACCGATCTGCATGCCTGGTGCAGTAAGCCGGGCTTTACGTTGATAACCATGGGGCCATTACAGGAACTTTATGTATTTAGCCTGGCCAAGTGGATTACACAGAACTACAACGGCTGGCTTAACTTCTTTCATCTTCCGCCTTCGGTAAAAAACCAGCAGGTGTTCGATGCTTTTGAGATTCGTACCGGGCAAAGCAAAGCAATAATTATACGCCCAGATATGCACATAGGGCTTGTTAACGATGTAGTTGATTTGGAAATGATGAAGAATTACCTGGAAAACGTAGCAGGGTGCCTCCCAGATGAGCGTATTATTTAATCATGTTACAAGGCTGTCATCTCCAACATTACTGGAAATCTTTTTCCGCGGATAAGCTGATTGCTTTGAAAGAGCTCTCCGCATACACTTTAAAAGACATTTTTATATCTAATTAAATATTAGTCTTTTAAAGCCCTATCTTGGAGAGAGGGTTGGAAGGAGCCTTTACCCGTGTATAGTTTCTTTCTTACCGTAATTTTTTATCACTTCGGCCTCGTAGGCTAAAAAGGCTGTCCAGCGGGAATCTACATCAACTTTGCCGGCATACTTTTTAGCCAGGCGAATAAAGGTCGTATAATGGGTGGCCTCACTAATCATCAGCTCATGGTAAAAGGTGGCCAGTTCAGCGTCGTTAATATTCTCTGACAAAACTTTAAAGCGCTCACAACTGCGTGCCTCAATCATGGCAGCAAACAACAGTCGATCAATCAGCTGTTCTTCGCGGCTGCCACCCTTCTTCAGAAATTTTAATAATTCGCCCACATAATCATCCTTACGCTCGCGGCCCAGCACATAGCCACGCGCCAGTATAATATCATGCACACGCTTAAAATGGTCCATTTCTTCCTGCACCAGCAGCGCCATTTCCTGCACCAGATCGCTCAGGTTTGGGTTTTGCACAATAAGGGTAATGGCATTGCTGGCTGCCTTTTGCTCACAAAAAGCATGATCAGTCAAAATTTCTTCAATATTGCTTTCTACCACGTTAGTTACCCAACGCGGGTCAGTAGGCAATTGCAGTTTCAGGATGGTTTTCTCGCTCACAAGTGCAAAGATAATGAAGGAAGGGTGAAGAGCCAAGAATCAAGGGCGAGGACTTTTACTTAGCAAATTTTGCAAACAAGGTTTACTTAGATTGCTAATTTAAACCTTAATCTTGTTTTCTACCTACAAATCAGCTGTACAAATTTTTGCTCTCAATAAACCTTAGCACAGGCTCGGGCACAAAGTACTGCACGTTCTTTTTTTGGGCAATAGATTGGCGGATAAAAGTGGCCGAGAGTTCCATAAGGGGCGTCATGGTAATGGTTACGGATGGATGCGAAGCCAGCTCTGCATTTTCGTAACCAGGGCGTGGGTAAACGTATACTTTATAATCGCGTAAAATGAGCTTGTAATTCTTCCACTTAGGTAAGCTGGCCAGGTTGTCTGAACCCATAATTACAGCAAATTCATGTTGCGGGTATTGTTCTTTGAGGTGAGTAAGCGTATCAATAGTGTAGGATGGCTGTGGTAGCTTAATTTCTATATCGCTAACTTCCAGGTTATCGGCATGATCGGTAGCCAGGCGGGCCATTTCAAGACGATCATAAGTGTTAATGAGGCCGCCATATTTTTTGAATGGGTTTTGCGGCGTAACCACCAGCCATACCTTATCCAGTTCGGTATAGTTAGCCATATAATTCGCAATAATTAAATGACCAATATGGATGGGATTAAACGAACCGAAAAGCAGGCCTATCTTCATTTCTACTCTGTTTGCAGTTAAATTACTCAATTACCGTCAATATAGCAATGGAGAATAACTGCAATTCTGCAGTTAAGTTTTACCCGTTCAGGAAATCACCAACCAATTGCTCAGCTTCCTGACACGCGGTATGCAAATCGTAATTCTTTAGGATTACATCAAACTTAGGCGCATAGTTCAATTCTTTTTCAGCCTTATCAAACCGCTCTTGCAACTTGGATGGGCTATCAGTACCCCGGCCAGTAAGGCGTTCTTTAAGTACTTCGAGCGATGGCGGCTGTACAAATATAGCCAGGGCCTGATCCTGGTATTTGCGTTTAAGGTGAAGGCCTCCTTCTACATCGATATCAAATATTACGGTTTTCCCTTTTTTCCAGATCCGCTCAATCTCCTGCCTTAAGGTGCCGTAAAATGTGCCGGTATATACCTCTTCAAACTCCACAAACTGCTTTTTGGCAATACGGTGCAAAAATTCTGCCTGGCTAATAAAGTAGTAATCTTTACCATGTTCTTCATCACCCCGGGCCTCGCGGGTAGTAGCCGAAATGGAAAACTCTAGCTCCGGAAATTTAGAAAGCAGGTGATGCACAATAGTAGTTTTACCAGCGCCCGACGGAGCAGAGAAAATAAGCAGTTTACCCATTTTAGTTATTCAGTTATTTGTTATTAGGTAATAGATGGGCCACTAAACTACTTTCTTAGCAACTTAATAACCCTGTAACTTAATAACTATAGCACATTTAATAATTGTTCTTTTATCTTTTCAAGTTCCTCTTTCATGCCTACTACCAGCTTTTGCATGGCAGCATCATTAGCTTTTGAACCTAAGGTGTTAATCTCCCGGCCAATTTCCTGAGAAATGAAGCCCAATTTTTTACCATTGGCATCGGCGCTTTGCAGGGTTTCTAAAAAATAGAGGCAATGTGTTTTCAAACGCACTTTTTCTTCGGTAACATCAAGCTTGTCTATGTAATATATCAGTTCCTGTTCGAAACGGTTCTGGTCAATATTCTCGCTTCCAACAGCATCGGCCAGGTATTGGTTAAGCCGCTCGCGTATCAGGGGGACGCGCTTGGGGTCTTCAATTTCTACTTGTGCCAGGTTGTCCATAATAACCTGAATGCGGCCGGTTACTTCCTGCTGCAATACGTTACCCTCATCACTCCTAAATTGCTGAAAGTTTGACAAAGCTTGTTTAAACGTACTGTCTACGGCTTTCCACTCCTCTTCGGTGATGGTTTCTTCGGTATATTTAACTACCTCGGGTAAGCCCAAAGCCAGTTGCATAAGGTTACCTGCCGGTTCGTTCAATTCGGCGCTTACGGCTTTTAACTGTTCGTAATAATGTTTTAGCAGGGCAGTATCAATACCGGCAGCTTTAACGGCCGAGCCGGTTTGCTCCACATTGATGGATAGGTTTACTTTTCCGCGTTCAATTTGCTTGTTGCACTCGGTGCGTAATTGAAATTCTTTTTCAGAAAAAGCCTTAGGAATTCTTAACGATAGTTCCAGGAATTTGCTATTCAGGGATTTGATCTCAACGGTGTACTTGGTGCCGCCCGCATCGTGGGTTGCAATGCCGTACCCTGTCATGGATTTTATCATGTGCAAAGATAGCGTTTTTTAGGAAATGCTAAGTAGTTGACCGGCGAGTAGTTAAATATCTTAACCGCATAGCAGGAAAAGCTTAACTATTTTTAACAGATGGACCGTTTTATTAACCGTAACTTTGTAGTAAGAAATGAAGTTACTGCAGCGTTTTTTTACTTTGATAACCATTAGCCTATTACTGGCTTTACTGCCCGGCCTGGCTTTTTCGCAAACGCAGCAACCATTAAACGGTATTATTTTTAACAATAAAACCATGAATAGGGCTGCACAGGTAAGTGTAACTAACCTGCGGCACCATTCCATCGTTTTTAGCAGCGATATAGGCACTTTTAGTATTGCGGCAGCGCTTGGCGATACTTTGCTGTTTACCAAAGCAGGATTCACCAGTCAAAAACTGGTTACCGGCATTCAAAGAGATATGATGGTGTACATGGTGCCTGCGCTTAAACTGGAAAGCGTGATAGTAAAAGGCAAAACACGCAAGCAGGAACAACAAGAGGTTATGGACACCTACCGCAGCAAAGGCATTTATTATAACGGCAAGCCACCGGCACTTTCCTTTCTCTCTTCACCGCTAACGGGGGTATATGAGTTGTTTGGCAAAGAACCCGGACGCGCACGCCACTTTGCGGCACAAATGAAGCGCGAAAACGAGCAGACCGAAGTTAACAAGCGCTATACGTTTGACTTAGTTAAGCGCATAACTCAACTACCCGACGAAGATGTAAAGCCCTTTATGCTGGCCTACAACCCGCCGTACCCCGAAATTTTGAAGTGGAATGATTACGAACTAATTCAGTTTATCAACACCTCTTTTGCCGGTTACAAACAAGCTAAGCGTTTACCTAAGTTAAATTCGTTAACGGAGAAAGAGAAACCAGTTAATCAATAAGATGTAACGTAGCTATAACTTTAAAACGCTGGCACAAAGGAGTTCAAATTGAGGTAACTGCTAAATTCCTAACGCTTCACAAGCTTTCTCAGCCGCCAGCTTTTCGGCGTTCTTCTTGCTGAATTCTTTACCAAGGCCCATAATTTCGCCATCAACGTTTACCTGTACGGTAAATAGTTTACTGCTTTCACCATCCTGGTTTTCGGCTAATTCAAACATCACATCTTTGCCGTGGCGCTGGCACCATTCAATGAGCTTGCTTTTAAAATTAGTTTCGGTTTGCTCAAGGGTATGAATATCAATATGCGTTTTAATAATGCGATTGATGAGAAAACCTTTGGTAAAGTCGTACCCTTTATCCAAATACACCGCACCTATGAGCGCCTCAAAAGCATCACCAAAAAGCGAGCTCTGGCGGGTAGAGTTTACCATGCGGTTATCATACTGTATCAGCTGATCGAAACCCAGCTTACGGGCCAACTGGTTTAAATTGTTGCGGCTTACAATTTTGGATCGTAGTTCGGTTAAAAAACCTTCATCCTGGTAAGGGTACATTTTAAATAACACTTCGGCCACTACACTGCCTAAAACGGCATCGCCCAAAAATTCCAGCCGCTCGTTACTGTTCTTAACACCCTTTTTAATAGACTGCGCAACCGATTTGTGCCGAAATGCCAACCGGTATAAAGACAAATTGCCCGGCACGAAGCCGAGCAAATTCTTTAATGTTTTTACGTATTTACGGTGAGGCGATAAGTAAAGCTTATATAACCGGCTGATAGGCATCAAAAACGAATAATTATTCTTCGTATTTTTTAAATATCACTGAAGCGTTGTGACCGCCAAACCCAAAACCATTGCTTTGTGCAGCTCTCACTACACGTTTTTGCGATTGGTTAAAAGTAAAATTAATACGCGGATCAAAAGCCGGATCATCGGTAAAGTGGTTGATGGTTGGCGGAACCAAATCATTTTTCACAGCCAAAATGGCTGCAATAGCTTCAACCGCACCAGCAGCACCAAGCAAATGCCCGGTCATGGATTTGGTTGAACTGATGTTGATCCTGTAAACCTCATCACCATAAGCTTGTGTAATTGCTTTCACTTCCTGCGGGTCACCAATAGGTGTGGACGTACCATGAACGTTCACGTAATCTATATCGGCGGGGGTCATGTTAGCATCTTCCAGTGCGGCTTTCATTACCAGGGCAGCGCCTAAACCTTCGGGGTGCGGTGCTGTCATGTGATAAGCATCGGCACTCATGCCGCCGCCTACCATTTCGGCATAAATTTTTGCACCACGCGCTTTGGCGTGCTCCAGCTCTTCCAGGATAATCGTACCTGCACCCTCACCTGCTACAAAACCGTCGCGGTCCAGATCAAACGGACGCGAAGCTGTTGCCGGATCATCATTACGGGTACTCAGCGCATGCATGGCGTTAAAACCACCAATGCCGGCCTCGTTAATAATGGCTTCAGAACCACCTGTAATGAACATGTTAGCTTTACCTAAACGAAGGTAGTTAAAGGCATCAATAAGTGAATTGTTGGATGACGCACAGGCCGAAACCGTTGTAAAATTAGGCCCTCTTAATCCATATTTGATAGAAATATGCCCTGGGGCGATATCTGCGATCATTTTTGGAATAAAGAAAGGGTTAAAGCGCGGCGTACCATCACCTTTGGCAAAGTTTACCACTTCATCCAAAAATGTTTTTAAGCCGCCAATACCCGAGCCCCAAATTACACCGATACGATTGGTATCCAGCTTATCAAAATCTAATGCTGCATCTTTAACCGCCTCTTCGGTGGAGTATAAAGCGTATTGCACAAAAGGATCGAGCTTACGGGCATCTTTGCGGCCCAGAAAAGCATCGGCATCAAAATTTTTGACCTCGCACGCAAACTTTGTTTTAAAGTGCGTGGTGTCAAAACTTTTAATCAAGTCAGCGCCACTCACCCCGTTAATTAAACCGTTCCAGTATTCTGAAACCGAATTACCAATCGGAGTAAGCGCACCAAGCCCGGTTACTACTACTCGTTTAAACTCCATCTAATATTTTTGAGGGAGTTCTTATTTAACGTTTTTTTCCAGGTAAGCAATAGCCTGGCCTACAGTACCGATAGTTTCAGCCTGATCGTCAGGGATAGCTACGTTAAATTCTTTTTCAAACTCCATGATCAGTTCCACGGTGTCTAATGAGTCAGCACCCAAATCGTTGGTGAAACTAGCTTCAGGCGTAACTTCACTTTCGTCAACACCTAATTTTTCCACGATGATTGCTTTTACTCTTGAAGCGATATCAGACATAATAATCTATGTTAAAATGATTAAATAAAAATTCTGTGCAAAGAAAAATAAATTTACTTAAATATCAAATCTAAAATCTTAGCATTGGTTACAACAAAATTTTATTGCAACGGTTTCAGTTCGTAGCTTTACAGCGCAAAAATATCTAATATAGTTTTGACAAAAAAGGTTTTAAAGTTTGAGATCGATCTTGACTTCGTCCTGATAGCGATCAATACCCCCTTAAAAGACTACCGGGTTTGTCACTTTATTAACAAGTATCTGAACTTTGATTTTAAAAAACAACCCGAATTAGCGGTTGACATTTACCAAAGCACCACCGAGCCAGCCTACTTTTCGATATACCATTACCAGTGGGAAACCACCGAAACCGATTTTTATTTTATCGCCAATAAGGGCTCTGAGGGCCTTTTAATACCCGAAATGCGCGAGGTTGATTATTTTTTTATGATCAAAAACTTTATTGATGAAACCGATTTAAATAACATTTTAAGCCTGTTAAATCGTATACCGGAAATAATGGCCGCCGTAAAGATTGAACCTAAAAAGATAAAATCACGTGAAAATCTATTATTTTAGCGCAAATTTTGAAAGTGTAATCTTTACACCATCACCGTACATTTTAACTACGACCAGATAAAACCAACATATGAAATTATCTTACAACAGAACTAAAATTGTGGCCACCATGGGCCCGGCCTCGTCTAAAAAGGATGTATTATTAGCGATGGTTAAAGCCGGGGTCAACGTTTGCCGCCTTAATTTTTCGCACGGCAGACCAGAAGATCACCAGAAAACGATTGATCTGATTCGCGAAATTAATGAGCAGCACAAAACCAATATCGCTATTCTGGCCGATTTACAAGGCCCGAAAATCCGTATTGGCCTGGTAAAAGATGGCGGTATCCACCTGGTAAACGGCAAGCACATTAATATTACTACCAAAGAAGCCATAGGCGATGAAAATAACATTTACATCACCTATGATACTTTTCCGCAGGATGTACAAGCTAACGAAATCATCTTATTGGATGATGGAAAGCTGCAACTTAAGGTAATTGAAACCAACCGTAAGGATAACGTGCTTTGCGAAATTATACATGGCGGCATTTTAACATCGCGCAAGGGTGTTAACCTGCCCAACACCAAGGTTTCTATCCCCAGCTTAACCGAAGAAGATTTAACCAACCTGGAATTTGCATTGCAAAATGATGTAGAGTGGATTGGTTTATCATTTGTACGCACAGGAGAGGATATTGTAGAATTAAAACGTATTATTAGCCGTAGTGGTAAGGCAGCCCGCGTAATTGCCAAGGTTGAAAAGCCTGAAGCGATTGACAACATTGACGATATTATTGCCGCAACCGACGGTGTAATGGTGGCCCGTGGTGACTTGGGTGTTGAAATGCCTTTGGAAGAAGTGCCTCTGTTACAAAAAATGATTGCCCGTAAATGCCGTGCGGCTTCAAAACCGGTAATTGTTGCTACCCAAATGTTAGAGAGCATGATTACTACCCCACGCCCAACACGTGCCGAGGTGAACGACGTAGCCAACTCCGTACTTGACGGTGCCGACGCAGTGATGTTGAGCGGCGAGACATCGGTAGGTGAGTTTCCGCTAATCGTTATCGAGACCATGGCTAAAATTGTACGTAATGTTGAGGAGCGCGGCTATCCGTTTAATGCACCCAAAGATGTGTATGAGGACAATAGCCATCCAAATTATTTAAGCAATGCCGTTTGCGAGTCTGCCGTTCACTTATCACAGCACACCAACGCAGTAGGCATCGTATCGATGACATTTTCAGGCTACACTGCCTTCGAAATTTCGAGCCACAGGCCAAAAGCTAATACCTACATCTTTACCTCGAATAAGCAATTACTGAACGCGCTTAGCCTGGTTTGGGGTGTTAAAGCTTTTTATTACGACAAGCTGGACAGCACCGACGAAACCATCAGCGACGTAAATAACATACTAAAAGGTGAAAATCTAGTTGAAGTAGGTGATGTGGTTATCAACACTGCAGCTGTGCCAATTTCAAACCAAGGCAAAACCAACATGCTGAAGGTAACTGTTATTGAATAAGTAACTCAATAAGTTTTAAAGCCGCTCCTTGAGCGGCTTTTTTGTTTTAGGCCAGCTCATAATGAGGTAGCAAGATATTCCTGCCTAATCAAAACCCATGCACGATGTTCACCTGAGCAATGCCTTATAGCGTTATGATGGCGCTGTTGCCTCTCAAAGCAAAGTCCTACCTGCCAAACGGCAACTACTCTTCTAAAGCGTTTAAACAGGCCTTAGCGGCCAGCTTTAACATGAGGACAAACCTTACATCAACTGATTGTAACTATGGCTTATCCATAAATTTAACAATATGGATGCAACAACCTCATGTTTGTTCTAATGACACTTCTTGTCAACAGGTTATGCGAGCGTAATTTGGTAATCTCAGCCCATGATATTTAAAAGCCTACTATTGTTATCGCAATGCGTAAGTTAATTGCTGTTACTCACTCGTTTGCTCCCGGCGCATAGGCCGAGCCAGTGCAACACCCGCCACCGCGCACCATCCCCTGCTGGGTGCAGTGGCATACCTGCGCTTATCTTCCTTACGGAATCTTACGTACCCATGTAAATCATAACAGACAACAAAAAATATCAACACCGTTATATTGAGCTGCAACGAGAACCTTTGCTGCAATTTATTTTCTATAACACAAAAAAGCCGCCCTTGTAAAGGGCGGCTTCGCTTAGTTAATCAGTTAAACCAATTACTTATTATAAATCTTGGCTGAATTACGATAACCGGTTGCGGTATTGCTATACCAATCGGTAAAGCTGGTACCGCCAGAAGTTGCCCATTCTGAGAAATGCAGGTAGGCTTCGTTAATTGGCTGCAGCTCAAACGGATGATTGAACGTACCGTTGTAGCCAATAGCCCATGGCCAGTTTTCTTTCGATATGTAGTATTTACCGCTGCCTGGTACAGATGCATCATCGTCGGTGCCAAACAAACTGTTAGTTGCTTTATCGGTAGGTGCAAAGCCCGGCAGGTGAATCTCATAACCACGACGCATATCGCTGATAAGGAACGGATTGAAAGACGACACTTGCAGGTTGGCAGCAGCAACCGGAGAAGTAAAGGTAATGTTTACGGTAGCAAGGCTGCTGGTTACTTTATCTTTGGTTGATAACACATTAATGAAGTAAGCACCGTCGGGGTTTCTGATCAAATTCTCATGATTGTCAAACGGAACAATTACCGCTTTACTTTGACCGCTTTCTACACCGCTGCTGGCTTTATTAATACTAGGAGCCTGTTGCCCGGTAACTGCGCTTACTGCAGCTGCTGCAACCGGTAACTGCACACCAAAACCATTGTGGAATGAGGCACCTGATGCGGCTACGCTGTACTCACCTTTTAAGTTAACAACTTGGTTGCTGGCATTATTAATAAAAGTGTAGCGGTAGCTCACTACCAAATCGTTCAGGTCATAATCACCCTTTTTAGGCCAGTTATCTTCAAAAGCAATGTTAGCATAAGTACTGGCTGACGGGTAGTAGCTCACATAAGCTCTAGTAGGATCAGTAGGGAAAGCATCTTGCTCATCCTGCACACCATCACCATCGGTGTCGCCACCCTTATCAATTACAGTAACACCTGAGTTAGATATAGCGTTGGTTACTGTTGAAGTGGTATAAAATATCAGGTCATTAAAGTCCTCGTCTGATGTATAACCATTAACATTAGCGCTTGCTGATTGACGGTTACAATCTTCAAAGCCAGTTAAATACAGGTTATGAACATCATCGTACAAAATTACGGAGTGCTTACGCAAAGTACTGTTGCTCTCAGGGTTAAATCCATTATCGCTAAAGAACTTTTGCGCACTGGTACTTACACCGCTACCAGTCCAAGCATCTTGTAATAATACAAAGGCAATAGACGTGCCTGCATCAAAGTTGCCCAGTTTCACCTTATCGCCGGCTTTTAAGCCACCGCCCGAACCATAGGCCGATGCATTAGGAAATACGTAAGTAATCTTATCGATACCATCAACAATAGTTCCGCCACTGCTTCTCGAAGGCGGGTTACCCGTTCTATAAGTATAGTAGGCTAAAGCGCTTTGATAGCCAGCGCCTTCAGCCACAAAAGTAATGTACACGTCAGATGTTTTAACCACGTTGATGGTTGAAACAGCATTTGATGAAAGGTATTCTGGGTGCTTATCATTCACTTTGCTTCCCTCAGGCAATGAGGCATTGATGTAAGACAGCAATGATGCATCAACTACATCAGGTGTAGTTTCCAGATACACCGGCCGGCCTAAGCTTCTTGGGAAAGTTGATGTATTAGTAAAAGCAGTAGAGGCACTGTATGAACCGGGGTAGCTGTATTCAGTAGCTAAAAAACCGGCAACTTTTTGGCTCAAGCCTGTTGCAGAAGCAGAACTGTTAACAGCATCGGCAATCACATCGCCAGTGTAGCCGTCTTTACCGCCTAATGTAACGGTGATGGTATTACCGGCCGAGATAGCTGCCTGTGCGTTACGCATTACACCCAGATAAGCCGGGTCAATAATCAATTTGGTAACTGATGTTGGCACCGTAACTACACCTTGCAGCACACCGCTGCTATTAGTTACACCTTTAAAAATCGGATCGCCGGTATTGGTAGGCAAATAAACGCTTACAACTACGCCGCCCAGTGCCTCGTCGTTATTAGCTTTAAGGGCTAGGTTCAACGTAACGTTTTTGGTTGTGTTGAAGTTAAACCCGTCTGGCGCAATTTTCGCGAGCGTTGTTGTCTCCTCTTCAGGTTGGTTGCGATCCTTTTTACAGGATGACATCGCTACCACACCTGCTAAAAGGGCATAAGTAAAAATGGATTTCATATAAAAAATTGAGTTGTTTAAAAGTGATATAGCGTTTTCAGATAAATGCTTTAGCTAATAGGATGTAAGCGCTAAGAGGACGATGAAATACCTTGTTGCAATAGGCCCTGATGAGAGATTGGCCTGCACAAATTTGTACAGGCAACGCAGTAAGGGCTTTAAAGCCGGCGTAGTATAAGTAAAGGTTCTATTCATCTATTAATAGTCATATTAAACTTACTTACACTGTTTAAGCGGGGGAATAAGTATTCCATTGGCGTCCTGGAGTAGACACATTAAGGAAATCACCAGAAATTCTGGATTTTGCAACACCCTGCTGAAACAGCGGGTTGATTAATTGCCGGCGTTGATAATCAACCTATATATACGACTTATACGGTTTAATATACAGATGGGTTACGCCCATTTAAAAAAATATTAAATGGAAGTATAAAATATTACCAATAACTAAATAGAAATTAATATTTAATTACGATTTAAATAAGGTGTTCAACGGAGGATTATTTCTGTTACGGATGTAAATGCGCCTTTCGTTATAGAAGGATTCAACTTTGGCGACCACTTGTTCTTTATAGGGGCGTATGTCAAAAAAAAAGCCGGTTTTGCACCGGCTTTCTGTTTATTGCTTTTTAGTGGTGATAACTACCACACCGTCTTTCGACTTCTCGCCATAGAGGCGGGTAGCAGCTTCATCTTTCAGTACGTTTATGCTTTCAATATTTTTGGTATCCAACTTTGTAAGCAACGTTCCGGGTGGCATTTCTTTGCCATCAATATAAATCAACGGTTTTTCGCCAGCTGCTGTGCGCTCATTATACCTGAATGTTACCAACATCTTTTTTGTGGCCTTGCTGGTATCATTTTCACCTGTAGGTTTAAAACGCACATTTCTAATCATATTAAAAGTGGTTCGGCTTGCTTTTTCTGTATCAATGGCTTCATTAATCCCTTCATCTGTAGTAAATACAACAGGTACGGTATATTGCACGCGTACCTTCCGGCCGTTCTGCTCACCTGCTACCCACTTGGGCGATGCCGATATAGCCCTGACAGCTTCTTCAGCCAGCCCATTACCCGGATTATTAATAGCTTTTACATCTGATAACGATCCATCCTGCTCCACTACAAAAGTGACTATTACCCTGCCTTTTTGGTTATGCTCACGGGCACCAGCCGGATAACGGATCATTTTTCCTAAAAACTCATGAAAACCGGCCATACCACCTGCGAATGACGGTAACTTTTCCACCGAGGTAAAGACTTCGTTATGGGCTACTTCTGCACTACTGTCGGCGTTAACCGGAATACTACCGGCTGATAAACTTACTGGTGTTGTACTTTGTGTTGGAATACCGGCCTGGCTTAGCTGCAGCTCTTCTGCCCGCACTTTCTTCTTTTCTTTATCAGTTATGGGGTTTGTAACCAGCTTCTCCACAGCCTGAGGCGTGAGGGGGGCTTCGATAGCAAAAACCTTTTCGGCCTGTTTTTGAATGCTGGTAACAACAACGCTATTGTTTAAGGTAGCCGACGACAAGGCCAGCATCAGCGCAAATAACGGCGCCGAAAAACCATACTTAAGCAGTGCACTATAATGCGATTTGTTTTTTTGCAGCATTAGAATACGCTGCTTAAGCACGCTGTTATTGAAAAAAGGATTAAGCAGATGATGTACCGGGGCATTAAAGGTTTGACTTAACAGCAGCATGGCATACTCCGCCCTGCTAGCGCCGGCTTTGAGCGCATCGCGGTCAGCAATAAACTCATGAATGTGTTTTATACTACTACGGTACAAGTAGGCCACCGGGTTAAACCAGTTGAGTATCATGATCAGCTCAATCAACAAAACATCAGCCGAATGCCACTGACGGGCGTGCACTTCCTCATGCGCTAATATAACCCGATGGTTATGTAACTGCTCATCTACCTTTATTTTTTTAAAGAATGACCATGCCGCAGCCACCTGCCCGTTGCGCATAATGCGGCTAAGCAACATTAACTGCCATACCAATTTTAAAGAGAGTACAACAATACCGGCTATATAAACCCCGCCAATTACCTCGCCCAGCGTAACCGGATCTGGCTGTACGGCTTTAATGCGGAATATCACAGCCGGACCGGCACTATAAATAGTTTGCTGTACTTTTTGAGTAATAAACCATTGTTTAACTACATCGAGCTGAATAATGGGTATAAGAAATGACATAACCGCAGAACCTATCAGGTAAATGCGATTGAGCTGAAAAAACGTCTCGCGCCGTAGCAACAAAGCATAAAATCCATAAAACATGATCAGGTACAGGTTGCTAAGCAATAGATAATGCCACCAGGTCATAACTTAATGCATTAAATTATTTGTCCTTAAATTTTTCAATCAGTTTCATAATCTCGTCAGCCTCTTTCACGTTAATCTTTTCTTTCTGCACAAAAAACGAGAACATGCGTTTTACAGAATTATCAAAATAGCCGGTCAGCAATTTATCTGAGGCAAAGTTTTGGTACTCATCCTTGCTGATGATGGGATGATACTCATGACTTTTACCATAAGCGGTATGCCCTACAAAACCCTTAGTTTCTAATATACGAATGATGGTTGACACCGTGTTATAAGCCGGCTTGGGCTCGGGCAGCTGGTCAATCACATCTTTTACATATCCTTTTTTGATTTGCCAAAGCACATGCATCAGTTGCTCTTCTGCACGGGTTAGCTCTTTAATTTCCATGGTGCGCTATTATTTACTATTTTGGTACAGTACCGGACTGCATTGTGCAAAACGGGTGTTACCAGTAATATTAATTTTGTAATTCTGTATAAAATCTTTCAGCAAAGCTACAAACTGCTTTTGCTTTTCTTCGTTAAGGCTGGTAGTTTTTAGGTTTACAAGGTAATAACTAATGCTGCCGTCCGGTTCAAAATAAATCCGGTTAAATATACGTGTGGGCTTATCCCATATAAATCCATGTTGGTTTAAGTACACCTGCAGATTATTAAGCATCTGTGTATAGGCCTTTATAAACTCACCTGTCTTTTGCCCTTTAAAAACCGCCTTTGTGCTGTCGGCATCTAAAGCACTGCCATAAGCTTTGTCTAACTTCATCATTGAATAGCCTTGCTGTTCGGCATTCTGAAAGGTATCGGCCACATGCTGCGCGTGGCAGCCTAATGATAGCAGAAGCAATACAGGCAATGCAATGATCTTAACGGTGTTCATTTTAATAAAGCTACAACTAATTCTTTAGTCGTCAAACTTTTTTTTGCCTCGCCTGAACATTTGCCATTTAAAATAGTTGTTTTGCTTATTAAATAAACCTACATGCATATTACTTTTCATGGTGCCGCACGCAATGTAACCGGCAGTAAACATATTGTTCAGTTAAATGGCGGCACTACTATACTTTTAGATTGCGGCATGTTCCAGGGCCTGGGTGAAAAAACCGAGGACATGAATGAACACTTTGGCTTTAATCCGCAAAAGGTAGATTACATGATCCTTTCACATGCCCATATCGATCATTGCGGCCTCATACCTAAACTGGTGGCCGAAGGATTTGATGGCACTATTTTCTGTACCGCCCCTACCATGGAGCTGGCTCGCATACTGTTGATGGATTCGGCCAAAATACAGCAGCAGGATACCGATTACATCAATACTAAACGTAAAAAAAGGAATCAGGAACTGTTAACGGCACTTTATACTGAAGAACAGGCCATAGATGCGCTGCGCCTGTTTAAAATAGTGGCTTATAACGAAGAGGTGGAAGTAACACCGCGCATTAAGTTTATACTGACCGATGCCGGGCACGTGATAGGCAGCGCAGCGGTACACTTGTCCATCTTGGAAGAGGGTAAGCAAACCCAAATAACCTTTAGCGGTGATGTAGGCCGTTACAGTGATTTACTGCTGCGCTCCCCGCAAAAGTTTCCGCAGGCCGATTATATTTTACTGGAGTCGACCTACGGCGATTCGCTGCATAAAGACCTTGGGCCAATTGAGGATGCTTTGCATGAAATTATCCACCAAACCTGTGTAGTTAAGCGCGGCAAGGTTATTATACCGGCTTTCAGTGTGGGGCGTACGCAAGAACTGCTTTACGCATTGAACGCGCTCGAATTGCGTGGCATACTACCCGATGTAAATTACTATGTGGACAGCCCGCTATCAGACAAAGCCACGCAGGTAATTAAAGACCACCCTGAGGTATACAATCAGGAGGTGAAAGAAGTGATGAAGATTGATGACGATCCGTTTGCATTCAAAAATCTACGCTTTATACAATCTACCGAAGAATCGATAGCCCTGAATGAGGATACACGGCCCAGTGTTATCATATCCTCATCGGGCATGGCTGAGGCTGGCCGGGTAAGGCACCATATCCGTAATAATATTAATAACGATAAAAATACCATATTAATAGTGGGCTATTGCGAACCTAACTCGCTTGGTGGTCATTTAATGCGTGGCGACAAGGTTGTTTATATTTTTGGTGACGAATATGAGGTAAAGGCCGAGGTATGCAGCATTAAAAGCATGAGTGCCCATGGCGATTATGAAGACCTGCTACACTTTTTGAACTGCCAGAACCCTAACGAAGTGAAAAAGATTTTCCTGGTACATGGCGAGTACGAAACCCAGCAAAAGTTTGCCGATACGCTAAAGGAAAACGGATTTAACGAAATTGCAATACCTTACCAGCACGAGCGTGTAGATTTGATGTGAAATGGTTATTAGCGGCTTAAGCAATAAATTATTATTGGGCAGCCCAACCATACAACATACTGATTAATCACTGTATTATTTGATTACTTAATATATGAAATAATATAGTTCAGGGGAGTTTATTATCCTGAACACGGTAGAAGCTCACCGCAAAAAATATCTGCAGAAAGCTGGGGCGCCAGTTCCTTTACCATTTGGCCACGATGCGGGGCTTTCGATTTGATATAATTGCTATAGCATGTTCATTAATGCCTCAATCACCTGGGGTACACCTATTGTAGCTTTAGCTTCTATTTTATGCACTTCGCCACCGCTGCGTACATAAGGTATGTGTGGGTCTATAATATATTTTGGAACATCAGCAGGTACGTAATCAATTAAGCCAGCAGCCGGGTAAACGGCTAGTGACGTACCTACAAGCATGAAAATATTGGCAGTGGTACATAGTTGTGCAGCCTTACTAATCATAGGCACATCCTCGCCAAACCACACCACATGCGGGCGCAGAGGCGATCCCAGTTCACAAACCTCGTCCATGTTTATCTTCCAACCCTCAATTGGGTAAGTAAGCTTTGGGTTAATGCTCGATTGCGACCGTGTGATGATACCATGCAAATGCACCACCTGTTTTGAGCCGGCCCGCTCATGCAAATCATCAATATTCTGCGTAACAATGGTTACATCATACTTATCCTGCAAACGAGCCAGCGCGTAATGAGCCGCGTTGGGTTGCGCTTCCAGTACCGATTTTCGGCGCATGTTATAAAACTCCTGCACTAGCGCCGGGTTACGCTGCCAGCCGTGGGGCGTGGCTACTTCCTCAATATCATACCCTTCCCAAAGCCCATCGCTGTCTCTAAAGGTTTTTAAGCCACTCTCTGCACTAATGCCTGCTCCTGTTAATACAATAACTTTTTGCATATTATAAAACTTATCTGCCAATAAGCACCGTTCAATCAACAAGCATACTTCAAAGCTGTTTACCCCGCTCCTGCTAATTAAATTTCGGCTTTAAGTTACCTCCGACAACCTGCTTAGTTTCGCTATACTTCTTTTGCCTTTTTCTCTTCCGCTTCCTCAATTTCATCGGCATCTGGTTGCATAGGTTTCTGTTCAACAGCGGCCAGCTGCTCGTACTGCAGGTTAAGGAAAATCGGAAAATGATCTGATCCAAAATTATGCAGGCGTTTTATTTGCCGCAGCTTAAAATGCGTTGAAGAGAAAGCATGATCGAGCGGAAAGCGCAGAAACGGATAATGCGCATTAAACGAATTAAAAAAACCGCGGCCCCGACGCGGGTCAAGCAAGCCGCTCATTTTCAAAAAAAGCTCAGTAGTATGACTCCAGGCCACATCATTTAAATCGCCGGCTACAATAACGGGTAAATTGCTGGCCTTAGCTAAATCGGCTATTATTAAAAGTTCCTTATCGCGCTCGGTCGACCGTACGTTCTCATTGGGTACGGGCGGTGTAGGGTGCACCGCATAAAACTGTATTTGTTGGCCATTAGGTAAGCGTATTTTAGTATGTATAGAAGGAATGCCTTCCTCCACCAGGTATTTAACCTCCGTATCGCTTAACTCCAGTTTAGCGTACAAGATAAGCCCGTAGGTATTATTTAATGGCACTTTTACATGGTAAGCATAATCGTTCTCCAATACCCGTGTGTGCTGCTCCCAAACCTCATTGGCTTCCAATAAGATCACCACATCAGGGTCGGCTTTTCGTACCTCCGCAACACAGCCTTCCTTGTTCGGATTAAACTCGTAAACGTTGGCAATCATCAGGCTTATGCTTTGTTCGGGGATGGGTGCACCGGCAGCCAATACCTGCTTTTTGCCTAAGGCAGTAAACGGTAAAATAAGGCTTAACAAGTATGCAGCATTAAGTAAAAGAGCCAGGCCAATGCCCCAGTAAACTAAAACGAGGCCATGGTAAAATACCGCCCATAAAACAAGGCAAAGGAGTACCAGTGCCAGCTTTTGCAGCCTGGGGTAATCAAACACCCTAAAAATCCAATAATCGTTACGTACCAGGGGCAGCAGCGTACAACAGAACAGAAAGCAGGCGTATATTGTGAGAAATAGATTCAATGGTTATCAGCAAATTTTAAAGCGCTAAAAGTATGCTTAAAAGATTTTTAATACCAATAAAGTTTTTGTTTAATGTGATTAAGGAGGGCGCGTGGCCTCTAGTTGGAAACAAATGCAGGATTTTAAAGGTGGGGCAACTGTTGTCTTTTGTTGAAAAAAGACGTTTTGCACGAGGCTTGCCAGGTGGAACGCTTTATTACACCGCTATTAAGCTACAACCTTAATTAATACCTATCCAAAACAAAAACAGCCTCCCTATAAGGCAGGCCGTTTTTGTTATGAATAAGTTCAAACTGTATTAGTTGGTGCCGGTTGCTTTAACTGCTTCTTTACGTGGCAGCATCTCAGCACGTTGAGCTGTATTATACACAAATGAGGCAACAATGGTAGCGGCCTGTTTAAGGTCGTCTTCCACTAAACGGTCATAAGTGTCCTGGTTGCTATGGTGAGTGCGGGTGTTATAATCCATACCATCCTGAATGAACTGGAAGCCGGGTATGTTCACGGCATCAAATGACTGATGATCGGTACCACCCGTATTACTGATGGTAACCGTAGTGGCGCCCAAATCGTTAAACGGCGCTAACCAGCTCTGGAAAATTGGGCCAACAGCTGCATTACCTTGCAGGTATACGCCACGGATTTTACCGGTACCGTTATCCAGGTTATAGTAAGCCGATACCTTGGCCTGCTCAGCCTTTAAAGTATCGCGTTTACCAAAGTGCTGGGCCACATAACCCCTCGAGCCAAACAAACCTTGCTCTTCTGAACTCCAAAGCGCAATACGGATAGTACGTTTAGGTTTAAAGCCAATAGTTTTCAGGATACGCATGGCCTCCATCATTACCGCACTGCCTGCAGCATTATCGGTAGCCCCCGTACCGGCGTGCCATGAATCAAAGTGGCCGCCTAACATAACCACCTGCTCTTTCAGCTTTTTATCGGTGCCCGGTATTTCAGCAATTACGTTATATCCTTGCATATCGTCGGTGTAAAATTGCGTTTGCACATCGGCTTCCATTTGCACCTTTTGGCCGGCACGTAGCAGGCGTACTATGCGCAGGTAATCTTCGCCGCTGGTTTCCAGCTCCGGCAAAGCCGCTTTTGCTGTATCGGCATATGATGCGCCGTTAGTGGTGAACACCGTACCATCGGTACCACGGCCCTGGCTTAATATTAAAGCGGCGTTCTCCTGCTGTAAAAAGCTGCTGATAGCGCCACGCATAGCGGCGGCCTTACGGCGCGCGGCCATAAATGCCTCCATTTGCGGGTTGCCCGCCCTTTGGCCCCTACCACCAGCTTGTGGTGTTACAGCAGCCATTTTGGCTAACTCCTCATCGGTATAGCGTGAGGCATCTGGGTTCTTGCTACGCACCAAAGCATTAGCCTGGTCGAATACGATGATTTTGCCGCCTAATTGCCCTTTGTATTTAGCCAGATCGGTTAGGGTATCTACTTTTACCAGTACCACATCGCCTTTGATTAGGCCCTTAGTGCTGCTGGTCCAGGCTTTAGGGATGGCAATAATAGCATGGTAGTAGGGCACTGTAATAGCTGCATAGTTTTTGTTCACCTGCCAGCCTTTACCAAATTTGCCCCAAGGTTCCAGTTTAGCGTTAACCAGGCCGTAGCTCTGCAATTCTTTTACTGCCCAGTTTTGTGCATTTTTTAAGCCTGGCGAACCAGATAAACGCGGACCGGCTACATCCGTTAAGTAGAACGCAGTTTTCATAACCTGTGAGTTTTTTAAACCCTCATTACGTATTTTTTGTACGATTGCCTGATCAACCGCCTCTTGTGCTGCTGCAGAAAGGCTAATACCTGCCGTTAGCAACGAAAAAAGTAAAGATTTTTTCATATTTTGAATAAGTTTGTTATCGATTTAACAAACTTATTCAAATAAAACACAACATATCGCAATAAGCCTTAAAAACTTTGTTACGAAAAGGGCTTTTTTTTACAACGAGAGCTAAAATAGAGGCTCATAAAGTGGAATCTTTGAAAATTATGCGAACCCACTTTACACAATGCACAAAGCAGCGGAAATTAATTCACTAATAATTTATACCCGCGACCATGAACATTGATGATTTCCACACGTGAATCATCTTTTAAGTATTTGCGAATCTTGCTCAGAAAAACGTCCATACTGCGACCATTGAAGTAATTGTCGTCATTCCATATATTAAGCAGCGCTTCCTCGCGGGTAAGTACTTCATTTTTATGCAGGCACAACAAGCGCAATAATGCCGCTTCTTTAGTGGACAGCTTCTGTACGCCGCTGTCTGATTGTATTACCTGAGCGGTAAAATCGAAGTCGTATTTACCTATTTTAAACTGCGTGGGTTTTTCTTCTTCCTTAGTACCGCCTGTAGCCGTACGCTTGAGCAAGGCATTAATACGCAACAGCAGTTCTTCGATACGAAAGGGTTTGGTTATATAGTCGTCGCCGCCAAGGTTAAAGGCTTGGGTTTTGTCTTCCATCATTCCCTTGGCAGTAGCAAAAATAATAGGCACTTGCTGGTTTAGCTTACGGATCTCTTTACCAAGGGTAAAGCCATCTTTTTTGGGCATCATTACATCGAGTATCAGCAAATCAAAATCACTCTTGGTAAACTCCCGCAAGCCGGCCTCACCATCTTTACTCAGCACTACGTCAAACTTGCCTTTCAGTTGTAAGTAATCTTGCAGCAGGTTGCCCAGGTTAGGGTCGTCTTCTACCAATAGTATTCTCTTCATGCAGCAATGTTGAATTTCAGTTCAAACTCAGAGCCTTTTTCTTTCTCCGACCGCACACTAATCATTCCCTCCAGGCGCTTAACAATGGTGTTCACATAGCTCAGGCCAAGCCCAAAGCCCCTTACATCGTGCAGGTTACCGGTTGGTACGCGGTAAAACTGCTCAAATATCTTAGCCTGCTGGTCGCGGCTCATACCTATACCCCTATCGGCCACCCTTACAACCAACTGACCACCTTTGTTGAGCGTGGTAATGGTTAGTTCCGGGTTTTCGCGGCTGTATTTAATGGCATTATCTATCAGGTTATAAATTACGTTCGAGAAGTGCAGCTCGTCGGCCTCTATTACGGCATCGTCTGCATCAAGGTGCAAATCAACCTGTGCATTGCTTTTCTGCAAAATAAGCTGCATGCTATCCAGCACCTCTACAATCAGGTCATTCACATCAACCGGTTTCTTATCCAGTTTAAAGTCGTTCTTCTCAATACGGGCAATGTTCAGCACCCGCTCTATATGGCTGCCCAGGCGCTCGTTCTCCTCGTAAATAATATTGGCCAACCGGGCTACACGGGCTTTATCTTCAATAATCTCTTTATCCTGTAAGGCCTCACTGGCAATCATGATAGTTGATACCGGTGTTTTAAACTCATGTGTCATGTTGTTGATGAAATCGGTTTTCATCTCCGATATTTTCTTTTGCTTAAGGATAGAAAAGATGGTATATCCGAAACAAAAGATAAGCACCAGCAACAGCCCGCCGCTGATAGACAGCATGTAGGTCATGGTGTTTAAGATATGCGAGTTCTTGTCGGGGAAAAACATTCGTATTTTACCCGGATCATTGATTACATCTTGGGCAAAGATGGTCGTTTCATAAGTGTCGGCCACATTAAAAACAGGCCTTTCGCCAACAATATCATAGGCTTTTGAAAACAGGAGCGAATCGTTATTGGCAGAGGTTACCTCATAACTAGGGGGCAAACTGATGCCTTTGTTACGCAATTCTAAACGCAGGAGCGAATCGAGAAAAAACGGATCAATACGCTCTTTGAGTGGCTGATCAGCTTTGTTATATTCTTCGGCCAGTTTGGCCATTACAGTTACATCTACATTTTTGAGCTGCGCCAGTGAATCAGCTTTGAGCATTTGCCTAATCTGACTAATGCGCTTTTGCTTCAGCCTACGCTCGTGCTCGCGTTGCCAGAGGGGGTTAATGTGCGTTACGGCTACTACCTGACGGCCCAGTACAGGGTCAGGGTAGGTATAGAAAGACGTATCATATTTTCGCAGCTTTTTGGGCTTGGTAATATCGGTAATTTCGGGTGGCAGGGGGCGCTGGTGTACAAAGCCCAGCTCATCGGTAAACTCTTCGACCCTTAAACGTACATTAACCATGCCTTCCTGCGGTTCGCCGTAAAGCTCTTCATCTACTTTACTGCTTAGTAAAATACGTTGCAGGCTATCGCGCAGCATCGATATTTTGAGGTCGTGCAGCGCTTTGCTTTTATCTGACAGTTTTTTGCTGTTAACCAATGCCTCTGTTATGGAATCACTTTTCTTTTTGGATAGCGTATAACGGGTAATTTTACGCGTTTTGACGCCATTGGCCCTGTCATTTAAGAAACGGTTAGCATCATGTTGTTTTAATTTGTCTTGAACAACATTAAGCGCCTCGGCCACATCACGGTCAAACAGCTCAGATTGCTGCTTGTAAGACTGTCGCAGAAAAAAATACTGCATAGCAATTACGCCTAACAGGGCAAACCCCATCAGGCCAATAATTAATCCTATACTCGTCTTTTTCATTGTATCACAAAAATAATGTTATTAAGGCTCAGCAAAGTTTCTTTAACAATTTTTAACACTATTAAAGTTTACTAAATTAACGCCTGCTGCTAAATGAAAAACGCATTGCAAATCATATAATCAAAAAGGCCATTTGATTTATTCAAATGGCCTTTTGTATCATCTTGTGTCTATATTACGACAACCGGTTAGAACGGCAGATCGTCATCATCTGGAGCTGCGTTAATATCAACCGGTGGAGCGTACTCAGGGGTTGCGCTTGCTGCACCGCCGCTTAATACATTAATACGCCATAACTGCAGAGAGTTAAAATAGCTTTTTTTACCGGTTTTGTCAGTCCATGGGCGACCGCGAAGGTTGAAAAACACCTCCACATCATCACCCACACGTACGTTATCCAATAAATTGCAACGGTCCTGAATTGCTTCAAATTTAATGTACTCAGGGTATTGCGGATTCTCTATATATTCAACAACCAGCTCTCTCTTCTTTAACGATTCCGTAACCTGTTGGGTTGGCGATACTTCGTGTACTTTACCTTTAATATCCATAATCTTGCTTATAAAACGTAAAGTTAATATTTTAAGATTGCATTTTCAGCATATTTTAATCCTAAATTTGCGCTTAACATGCAAATTTTTAACACTGAGAGTAAAATAATTATTACTTGCAATAAACGCCTTTCGCCGTACCTGCAACAAGAGGTTGAGGCTTTGGGCTACACTATAAAAAGAACGTTTCAAACCGGTGTTGAGCTGGTTGGAACGGTAAACGACTGCATCCCGCTAAACCTTAATTTACGCTGCGCCAGCCAGATATTATACCTGCTCAAAAGCTTTGAGGCAGAAGATCCGCAACAGCTGTATGATGAACTGGTACAGATAGAGTGGGAAAAGCTAATCGATTTTAGCGGCTATTTTTCCATCACCTCTAACGTAAATAATGAGCATATACGCACGCCGCTGTTTGCAAATGTTAAGGTGAAAGACGCGGTAGTTGATCGCATCAAGGCACAGAAAGGCATCCGGCCAAATTCTGGCCCGGAGCTTAACAAGGCCGTACTGCACTTGTACTGGCAGGATAACAAGGCAGATATTTTTGTTGACACCTCGGGCGAAACGCTGGCCAAGCACAGCTATCGCAAAATACCAGGCAAAGCCCCCATGCTGGAAGCACTGGCGGCATCCACTATCATGTCGACCGGTTGGGATAAACAAAGCACCTTTATCAATCCCATGTGCGGCTCGGGCACCCTGGCTATTGAGGCAGCCCTGCTGGCCACCGATAAAAGCCCCGGCCTGTTCAGGATGAACTATGCCTTTATGCATTTTATGGGTTATGATGAGCAGGTGTTTTTTACTGAGCGACGCAAGCTAAAAGATAAAGCACGCAAGGATACCGGCTTTAAGATCATCGCTACCGACATATCAGACGACGCAGTGGATATTGCCCGAAAAAACGCACGTACCGCCGGTGTGGAACATTTGATTGATTTTGCAGTTTGTGATTTCGCAGATACCGAAGTACCCGAGCAACATGGCATAGTAATGTTTAACCCAGAGTATGGCGAACGCCTAGGCACACATACTAAGCTCGAAGCCACTTACGCCCGCATAGGCGATTACCTGAAGCAACAATGCAAAGGTTATAAAGGTTACGTATTTACGGGCAACCCCGATTTGGCCAAAAAAATTGGTTTACAGGCCAGCCGCCGCATTGAATTTTACAATGGTAAGCTCGACTGCCGCTTACTGGAATACACTATTTACGAAGGCAGTAAACGTGAACCCAAATCAGAATAAATGAAACGTTTTATTTTTGTAGCCGCTATTTTATTATCGGCTTTGCACAGTCGTGCACAGCAAGGCCTGGCCTTTCCATTTCAGGGTGGCCGCGAGGTGATGATGAACTATTTTAAAAATAGTGTTGTTATACCCGATGAACTAAAAAAGGCAAAAGCCACAGGTACCGCAGTTCTTAAATTTACAGCAGATCAAAAAGGTGCCATTCAAAAAATAGTTGTGTACTATGCTGACGATTACATCATCACTGTACCATTTATTGATGCTCTGAGAAAATCAGACCGCAAATGGGTTATCCCTGATGAAGAAAAATTGCATGATTTTGTGATATCGTTCACTGTGAATTTAAATATGCCGGCGGGTAAAGCCAGTGCCGCCTTACAAAAACAGGTATATGATTCCTATAAAAAACGCAAGCCAATTTTTGCTACCAATCAGGTTCCGTTAGATATGGCCACGCTGTTACCAGCTATAATTGTTACTTATTAAGGGTTAATTTGCAGCAATCTAAACACCGTTTGAATAAATTTTTTAATTCATATTAAATATTTAAAACCGCTGGTTGTTCTACTTCGTAAATTCCGGTATCAAAAACAAATTATGATGGGGAAGGAAGCGATCAAGAACAAGATTAAAACTGTTGCTGTTAACATCAGAAAAATAAGAGAGTTTAGAAATTACACCCAGGAGTATCTGGCCTTAAAGCTTGACATTTCACAAAATGCCTACAGCAAAATAGAACTCGGTTATACAAAAATAACCCTGGAGCGACTGTACCAGATAGCTCAAATATTGGAAGTAGATTTATTCGAACTTATTAAAGCCGAACATACCGAACCGGCTCAATTTATGCAGGTTGCATCAGTAAGCGCCTAACATTATTTTTTCACTGTTATATTTGCAGCTTATAGCCAGCAAATATAACAGTATGTATTCCCAACAACTTATTGATAAAACGGCAGCCTATGTGCAGCAGACCCTACAGCAGGCCGAAGGTGGCCATGACTGGTGGCACATTTTACGCGTATGGAACAATGCCAAACACATTGCCCAAACCGAACCTGCCGATTTGATGGTGGTGGAACTGGCCGCCCTGCTTCATGACATTGCTGATAGTAAATTTCATAATGGTGATGAAGAGATTGGTCCGCTAACGGCTGTTGCCTTTTTAAAAAGAGAGCAAGTAGATGATGCTGTTGTAGAACATGTTGCGCAAATTATCAGGCACATGTCTTTCAAATCCAGCTTCGCTGAACAGGTTTTTCACTCACCCGAACTGGCTGTTGTACAGGATGCTGACCGGCTGGATGCCATAGGCGCTATTGGTATTGCACGGGCTTTTAATTACGGCGGATTTAAAGGCCGCGAATTACATAATCCTACTTTGCCCCCTAACCTGCAAATGAGCAAAGAGGAGTATAAGAAAACAACGGCTCCAACAATCAATCACTTTTACGAAAAGCTGCTGCTGCTTAAAGATAAAATGAACACGCCAACTGCACGCCGCATGGCTGAGCAAAGGCACGAGTATATGCACACCTTCCTGGAACAGTTTTATGCAGAATGGGAAGGGCTACGATAGCTGACATTAACTATTTGGCTCAAATGGCATTTATACCTGGCTCCTGCCAATGATGCCTTTCATTGCAAAACACTTTTATAGCACATACTGCTTGAGCTGAGTGTGCTATAAAAGAAGCCCATACCTGCCTAATACTTATCCTTTTGCTTCCGGGAAGTTCAGAAAGAACGTTGTACCCTCGCCTATGACGGTCTCATACCATACCCTGCCACCGGCATTTTCGATAGAGTTTTTCACAAATGCCAGTCCCAAACCGGTGCCCGAACTTTTGGTGGTAAAGTTGGGTTCGAATATACGGTCGCGCAGGTTTTCGGGGATGCCGTTGCCGTTATCCTGTATCTTTAATAATACGCTACCCCTGTTAATGGTGTAAGTAATTTCAATGACACCCAAGCGGCTTTCGGGCATGGCCTCAATTGCATTTTTAAGCAGGTTGTTAAAGCAGCGCAAAAGCTGGTCGCGGTCGGCCATTACCATAAATTCAGCTTCTGGGTGTTCATAGATAATTTTCACATTATCCATATGCTTAAAAATAATAACAGCCTGACCCAACGTTTCAAACATACTGAGGCGTTGCATGCGGGTATCGGGCATTTTAGCAAAAGCCGAAAACTCCGACGCTATAGACGACAAACTTTCTATTTGCTCTACAAATGATTTACTGAAACGCTCAAACTTGGCATCAAATCGGGGGTCTTTATCTCTCCATGATTTTTCCAGTAATTGCAAGCCCAGCTTAAGCGGCGTAAGGGGGTTCTTAATTTCGTGGGCAACCTGTTTGGCCATCTCGCGCCAGGCGCTTTCCCGCTCTGATTGGGCCAGTCGCTGGGCGCTGTTCTCAAGTGCGGCAATCATTTTGTTATATTCTTTTATCAGGGCGCCTATCTCGTCATCCTGATTCCATTTTATAGGCTCGTTCTTTTTACCGTAAATGGTTTTACTCAGGTTATATTGAATAAAGCTAAGCGGGGCTGTTATTTGCCTGGCTACCAATACAGCGAACATGCCTATAGCCACAAATATAAGCGCGTAAATATTGATCATGGCATTCAGGAAAGTACCAATACGCTCACGATAATCGGCCTCGTTAGAAAAGTAGGGCAATTGCAGATAACCTATTGTACCGCTTTTAGTAGTACGGATGGGCACGTAGGCTGCTTTATAATTGAGTATCCCAATGCGTTCGTCATTAATAAGCAGCGACTTCTGAAGCTTGTTCAATAAAACGAAGGCGCGGGCATGCATACGGCGCCCTAAAATACCATAATCATATATCTTAGGCCTGGTTGAAAGTACCGGAATTCCATCTTTGTTGAACAGGATCAGGTCGGTAGAGAAATTGTCGGCAAAGTTATTGAACCTAACCTGCGTATCTTCATCAATGTTTTGCAGGTTTTCCGGAAAAATGCTTTCAAACTTCGCTGCAATGGTGGTGATCTTGGTACTGATCATTTCATTTTGCTGCTCTTCGTACTGCGTAGTGATAGATAGAAAAGTAATAACGCCTACCAGCACTAAAGTAACTACAACGGCAAATATCATGGAGAACTGAATACGGGTTTTGTACAATAACGTCTGCCGTTTAAACCCAAAATTCCAGCGTATGCTGTGCGATGTGACTTTTATAACGGTAACATGCCGCCATAACCAATTAACCAGAATAATGATGGCGCTAAAGGCAAGCAGCACCACAAAAAAGAAAGTGAGCGACGCTACATAAGTAACCAGATCGTTCTCCGGAGCTGATACAACAATAACCTTACGCAGGCTTGGCTGATAAATTAAATGGCTGTAACGGGTTAAACGCTGATACCATGGCTTGGCGTCATCATCTTCGTAAGTGGTTTTAAAGGTATATTTTTTAAGTTCACCTTTTAAATCAGCGTTTACAACATTATAATCATAACTACCACTCTGGCTTAGTAAATGGCCATCGCTATAAAAAGCGAAAGAGTAATTTTTAAATTTAGTGTCCCGCTTAAATTGATTGTCTATAAGCAACTCAGGGAAACTGCCGCTATCTTGTATGGCTTTAGATTTTAATTCTACTATAACCGTACCCAGCAAGGCATCTTTTGCATAAACCGGAAGTATGGCAAAGTAACTCAGAAAGCCGAAGTTTTCATTTTCACGGTAAAAGTAGTCAGACACCTTAATCGAGCTGAAAACAACCATGTCTTTAAAGTCATTCAGAATGTAGTCGTCGTTGCTTAGTATTGGCCGGCCACTGCGGTCAAACTCATGTATCGTACAATCAAAATCAGAAAGGTAACCATCAAAATAGAGTCTCTGAAAGCGGTTTCTTAAATAACCTGCGTTATGGCTGGTATCATTAAAATAGCGCTGCAACACAGGGTCACGTACGATCTGCTTTTCAACGTTTTTAAATATTTGCGTTAACTTAGGGTTATTGCCATTGTTGAGCTGCTCAATAAGTTGCTTGCGGGTTCCTTTTTCCTTATCGGCTTCGAAGCGGTTAAGCTTAATGGATGCTATCCAGGAGCAGATCAGTATGATGCTTACATAAGTAACAGCATTGAGCGTACCGCTGTCATATTTTAACGAATAATACCTTATAAATACCAGCAATGCCCAAAGCAGATAAAAAAGCGTAAACCCTGTTGAGAGAGAGATTAAAGTAGCTGCCAAGATAACACCAGCAAAAATAGCCAGCTTCACCTTTGGTTTAATGCTTAACTTTTCGTTTACTACCAGTAAGGTTTCAACTAAAAGATAAAATATCAAAAAGCTGAAGCACGACAGCAATACGCCTACCAAACTGTACCCGGTCAAATTGAGTACGTTGTTAACGTCAAAGTTAATGTTGGAATTGGTAACTAACTGCTTGTACAAATACAGCATGCCCGAAGAAGCCAGCATAAGCACCCCAATTGCACCAATGAATATAAGGTAACTCATTGTTTTTGCAGGCGGGCGCTTTAGTAATTTATGCCGATAGCTATAGAGGTACGCAACAAACCAGCATAAAAAAAGCGTGTTTATGCCAAGGTCGCCAAGGCTTGGAAACAGCTTGTTCAGTGTAAATAAATGGGGATTGAACAAGCGTAAACTACTGCTAAAATCGGGCAGGTGAAAATACAGGTTTATAAAACGGATAAGCAGTATACTGCATGCCAGTACAACTACCGATAGCCCGAACTTTTTACGATGCACAAAGTGATTGCAAATGCTGATTACGAGCAGGCAAAAAAACAATAGTCCGGCCAGCCATAACACTATCTCCCAGGTTAGGTGCGTATAATTAACAGCATCAGGTACAAGCTTAACCGAAAAAAGGTATTGTTTATTATTATTATGGATGTGGTAAACGTCTTTATCATCAACATCGGCTATGTCAATGTTGTTATTTCTAAGCAATTTAGGCTCGAACACATTTTGCAGAAACTCATTCTGAAACCTAAATTTACTTTTAACGAAGATGAACGCTATAGCCGTAAAATTGCCCTCGGTTTTTTGTATAGCCTCATAATAACCGTTAGACTCTTTTATAAAGCTGCTGCCCGGTTTATATTTATTGAAGCGTTCGGGGATGACCTTTACACCAGTCCAGTAAGCCAGCTTATTGTTTTTGTAGGTAACTAACCAAATGCGTTGCTGTACTGTAAGATTTTCAATTAGCTTTAACGCTTCCTGGTTATTGTCGGGCATCTGCTTAAGCAATTCAAACTGCTTACCCGAAAACAACTTGTCTACCTGCTTTTCCTTTTGGTGCAAATTTTCTTCAAGCAGGTGCGCGCTACGCATAAAACCGTTGCGCGGTGTATAACTGTTACGTAAAATTATTGCGGTGAGCAGCAAGCTGGCACACAGCAAAGCCAGTAATAAACGTATTTTGGTAAAGGTGGTCAATTTGGTATTGCAGATGTTGTAGAAATCAAATATATCATAAAAAATAAAAGCCGCATTGGTTTGCGGCTTTTATAAAATTATTGGGCTACGGTTAAACTATCGGTCGCAGCGCTTCGGTCAACTTTTTTAACCAGTCCCTGCAGCACATTGCCAGGGCCCACCTCGGTAAACGATGTGGCGCCGTCCTGTAGCATATGTGTTACCGTTTGGGTCCACCGTACAGCACCGGTTAGCTGAGCAACTAAGTTTTGCTTAATTAAGGCAGCGTCAGTATAAGGCTTGGCATCAATGTTCTGGTAAATTGGGCAAACAGGCTCTTGTATGTTAGTATTTACAATGGCGTGCTCCAGTTCAACCCGTGCAGCTTCCATTAACGGCGAATGGAATGCACCGCCCACATTTAAAATGAGTGCACGTTTGGCACCAGCGGCTTTCATTTTTTCGCACGCCAGTTCCACACCGGCTATTGTGCCCGAAATAACTAACTGACCCGGGCAATTGTAATTGGCGGGCACAACAACTTCGCTTACCTGCTGGCAAATATCTTCAACCGTAAAATCATCCAGGCCCAAAACAGCAGCCATGGTTGAGGGCTGTATTTCGCAGGCTTTTTGCATGGCATTAGCACGTGCAGCAACCAGTTTAAGGCCATCTTCGAATGACAAAGCACCGGCAGACACCAGCGCCGAAAACTCTCCTAAGGAGTGACCGGCAACCATCTGCGGTTTAAAATCATCACCGGCAACTTTAGCTAAAATTACGGAGTGTAAAAATATTGCAGGCTGGGTAACCCTGGTTTGCTTCAGGTCTTCGTCGGTACCGTTAAACATAATATCGGTAATGCGGAAACCCAGTATCTCGTTAGCCTGCTCAAACAGTTGGCGGGCACCTTCGTGCTGGTCGTACAGGTCTTTGCCCATACCTACAAACTGAGCACCCTGGCCTGGAAAAATATATGCTTTCACGTTAATTATTGGTTATTGAGTAATTCAGTTAAATAATTTAAGTTGTCTTAATAGCACGGCTCAGTTGCCTTCTTGGCACTTTAGTTACCTGCTTTTTGGCTCTTCTTTAACTTAATTTACTGGTTATCAGATTTAAGAATTCCGTCCGGGTTTTCTCTTTAAAAAATTCTCCGCTAAAGGCCGAAGTGGTCGTTACCGAGTTTTGCTTTTGTACGCCGCGCATGCTCATGCATAAATGCCGGCATTCAATTACTACACCAACGCCTAATGGTTGCAAAGTATCTTGTATACAATCGCGAATCTCATTGGTTAGGCGCTCCTGCACCTGTAAGCGGCGTGCAAACACATCAACAATCCGTGGTATCTTGCTTAAACCCACTACGTGGCCATTAGGAATATAAGCGACGTGAGCTTTTCCAAAAAATGGCAGCATGTGGTGCTCACACATAGAGTACACTTCAATATCTTTTACCACAACCATCTGGCTATATTCCTCTTTAAACATAGCTGATGTTAGTATTTCCTTAGCATCTAAATCATACCCATGGGTTAAGTACAACATAGCTTTAGCCATACGTTCAGGCGTTTTAAGCAATCCTTCACGGTCGGGGTTTTCCCCTATTTGCTTTAGTACGTTGTGGTAGCTGCCGGATAAATTAGTGATCAGCTCAGGATTATAGCGGTCAATTTTTTGATAACCTTCTATACCTTCGTTCCGGTCGGGCAGGTTGTCGTCGTCGTCAATCATGAAATTGTATTAGTTGCCAAAGTACTCGGCAGAGTTATTTTCGGTTTCAAACAGCCTTACAGAGTGTAAAAAAACACCTTCGTAAGCTTCAATAGGCGCTTTTAACTGGTTAAATATTTCGATGCAAAGTATTTCGGTTGATGCCATTTTACCCTGCATAAAGTCAACATCCTTATTCAGGTTCTTGTGGTCAAGCTTTTCAATTACATGCTCGTTAATAATCTCTTTGAGCTCTTTTAAATCAATCAGATAACCGGTAGCATGCGTTATTTCGCCTTTTACGGTAACAAACAAATTGTAGTTGTGCCCGTGCCAGTTAGGGTTGGCGCACTTTCCAAATACTTCCTGATTTTTTTCTGCGCTCCATTCCTCACGGTACATCCGGTGTGCAGCATTAAAATGCTCTTTGCGCGTTATATGTATCATCATAACAATTATTGGGTGCAAATATACAAAACAAAAACAGGCAAGTTGTTTTATCTTAGCCTGCATGAATATATTGCTGGTAGCCGCCACACGTGAGGAAATAGGCCCTTTGCTGGAGAGTGGCGTTTTTGGAACGAACAACGGAAAACGAAGTACCGAGCAAGAGGATTTATGCAATACGGAAAAGACTAAAAATCAATTGCAAAAGCCTGTCGATGGCGAATCATCCTTCGTCCGCTCCTCATTTAATGCATCCCAATCTAACGAAACCGCATTTCATACCCTCATTACCGGCGTTGGCATGGTGGCAACCGCTTATGCACTGGGGCAGCATTTGGCTATCAATCAGTATGATCTGGCTATTAATTTAGGCATAGCCGGTAGCTTTGACAGGGATATTGCTTTAGGAGAGGTGGTAGAGATAACCCAGGATACCTTTACTGAATCAGGCGCCGAAAACGACCAAGACTTTATCACGCTGGATGCTTTAGGATTTGGGCAAATAACTTATACAACCCATGCCCGCCTCACTCAATATTCTTCCCGGCAAGCCGTTAGGCAGGTAACTGCAGCTACGGTGAATACCGTTCATGGCAACGATACATCCATCGCAAACCTTCAACAGCGCATTAGCCTGCAACTGGAGAGCATGGAAGGCGCGGCCTTTTTTTATGCTTGCCAGCAGGCTTGTGTGCCTGCTTTGCAAATCAGGGCAGTGTCAAATTATGTAGAGAAGCGCAATCGCGATGCCTGGAAAATAGGTTTAGCCATTAAAAATCTAAATACATTTGCAGAAGCGTTACTCCGCGGGTTGTGAATTGTGTGTTGCAGATTTTGATGTTTTTAAAAAGCTGTAACATTACCCACAACCTGCAATACATCCCTACAAATAAAACGTTATGAAATTAACACTAGGCTTTTCGCCATGCCCCAACGATACTTTTATTTTTGATGCGCTTATTCATCATAAAATTGACACCGAAGGTTTAAATTTTGAGGTGTATTATGATGATGTAGAAACCTTAAACCACAAAGCGATGCGTGGCGAATTGGATGTGACCAAACTAAGCTACCATGCATTTGCTTATGTGGCCAACAAGTATGTATTGCTTGATGCCGGCAGCGCCCTTGGTTTTGGCGTAGGGCCGTTATTAATTTGCAAGGGTGATGAGCAAAAAGCTTATGCCGATCTGCAATCCGAAAACCGCACCATTCGCATTGGTATACCGGGCAAATACACTACCGCAAACTTTTTGCTGAGCCTGGCCTTTCCAAATGCAGTTAATAAACAGGAGATTGTTTTTTCGGATATTGAGCAAGCGCTGCTGGATGACCGCATTGAAGTTGGACTCATCATCCACGAAAATCGCTTTACTTACCAAGACAAGGGTCTGAAGAAAATTTTGGATCTGGGTGATTACTGGGAAAAACAAACAGGGTGTGCTATACCACTTGGTGGTATTGTAGCCAACCGTAAATTACCGGTAGAGGTGCAGCACAAAATTAACCGTGTATTGCGCCGCTCGGTTGAATATGCATTTGCCAATCCGAAATCGGGTCTGGATTTTATCCGTTCGCACGCGCAGGAAATGAGCGAGGAGGTAATGTACAAGCACATTGACTTATATGTAAATCAATACTCGCTTGACCTGGGAGTTGAGGGCAAAAAAGCTATACAACTGATGTTTGACAAAGCCAAAGAGCACGAAATAATTCCGGAGATTAAGGAAAGTTTGTTTCTTGACGGCACCTTGTAAAATTCTTTTGAAAGGAAGGCTTAAACAAACCCGTGAGTCATTTTAAATAAACGAGAGATCTTTTCGGAGTGGAAGACCAATAACCCTTTTGTTCCGAAAAGATTTTCCACTATCATTACAATGATATCTTTGATGAAGATTAACGGCAATCCTACAGCTAAATACCTGAGGAAGTACTACTTTTCGGCCAGCAAATTATCTGTCAACCTCTCAAACTCGTTTACAAACCCGCTGTAATAAGCGCCTGTACCGGGGCCGCTAAAGCCGGTATAAATTTTGCGCACTTCGCCCTTTTTATCAATTATAATGGTGGTAGGGAACGCTAAAAAATTGCTGAGCATAGGCAGACTTTTAGCGGTCTCTTTTTTGTTGTTGGTGTAACCGGTTAGCAACAGAGGGTAAGGTATGTTAAAATGATTTTTCTCCTGCGTTACGGCTTTTTTTGATTTCTCAAAATCGGCTGTACGTTCATAAGCCAATCCAACAACTTCAACGCCTTTGTTGTGGTACTTTTTGTAGTAGTTTACTAAGTAGGCTGTTTCATCCATACAATTAGGGCACCATGAACCCATTACCTGTAATATCACCACCTTATTTTTGAAACGAGCGTCATTCAAAGAAACCTTTTGTCCGTTTAGATCCGGAAAAGAAAAATCAATTCGTTTATAGCCCGGCTTCAAAACGGTTAATGAGTATGCATCAGGTAGTTTGGCGTTGGCATTTTTAACGGCAGCCCACGGTGTTGTACCAAAATGGCCATCGGTTATCGTTTGCCCATCTTTAATAGTTGCGGTAAAAAGAAATGCGTGGCCGCCGTCAAAGCAGGACAGGTAAAGTTTGTTGCCACTAACGCTCCCCTCCAGATAACGGTAATCGCCAGTGGTAGTTAAAAAGGTGCCAGTAATGCGGTTGCCGGTTTGCTTAAACTCCCCTACTGTAGTATCACGGTCGGCACCTTCACCAAACACGGCCGACCACCGGCCTGAGATGTTAAGGAAAGGCTTCTCGGGCGATTTGAAGAAACGCCATTTATCACCATACGTGGCCGTAAAGGGCGTAGCGGCGTCCCTATTGCCCAGGTGTTTAATCCACTGACCGGTAAGACCAGCACCTTGTTGCTGCAGTTTGAACTCAGAGTCGAACAACGGCATATTTATAAATACAGAGTCGGCGTTAAATTTTATATCTGTTACCTTAAACCGCTCGTTTGCGTTAATGATGGTTAATTGCTGACGGCCTGCTGTATCTTTCACTTCGAAGTTGAAAGGCAGTTCGCCGGCGGCCGGCTTTAACACGCCGCGCCAAATTCCTGTTTTTAATTTACCTTGAGCAAAGACCGAGACTGAAAACAACAGGGCTACAAAGGTGAACGCAAATAATTTCTTCATGTAAGAGATTAACATATGGTGGCAGCAAAGTAAATGAAAAGCATCTATATAATCTACCAACTATGTAGATTTTGACGATACAACAAGAAAAGGGTTTAACCTAAATTTTTGGCATAAAAAAAGAGAGCTACTTTCGAAGCTCCCTTTCCCCTAATTAATTTAAACTATTGATTAAACCCAAAACAAAGAACAAAATCATCTCAACTTGGGTGCTTGAGAATTCTCTTTAAATATGTTGTAACATAGGTAGATGTTACATTTTATTTCCGTTTTTCAGTTAGATGCAGAGTCGTTAAGATAATAACAAAAGTGAAGCCACAAATTTTAAAAGCCAGTTATCACCTTCATTTTGTTGATACCAGATACAAGTGAATCATTTGACATTTTCATCCATAAAAATCCAATAACCGTTTATTGGATTTAAGCCCTCCTCAATAATTAATGCTTAATTATCAAACCATTACACCCTCAAAAAAACTAATTTCTAATAATTTAATCAGTGTTAACCTTTTCATAAAGCTTGAAAAAGATCCACTAAAACACTTCTAAAACTTTCTTAAAAATAACATCCAACAGCCTTAAAAAGGTATTTAAATAGGTTTTTGAACAGCCAAAATTATTTCGAAATATTTATGCTGCTTAAATTTTGATGTACTCTTTTTGAAACAATTCCATAAAAACAGACACAATTTTGAAAAACATGTACCTTAAAACATACAATAAGTAGAATTTTGTATCAAAATCACACAGCCTTTGGCAACTCGAGTGAGCGAGCTATTGTCACGACTTATAACCCTCATGATGACGCTTATAAACTCTTATTTAAATTTATAAATTTACACATGCATCTTTTTTTCGCTATAGCCGACTGGCTTCAGCAGCAAAGCTGGCTCGAACTTACCGGCGTTGTTACAGGCCTCCTATGCGTTTATCTGGCTGCCATCAATAATATTTGGAACTGGCCATTTGCAATTGTTAACACTGCCATTTACATTTTCATTTTTGCTAAGGCAGCATTGTATGCCGATATGTGCCAGAACGCTTATCTGTTTGTAATTAATATTTACGGTTGGTATTATTGGAGCAGGCAGCCTGCTCATACCCATAAGGTTCCCGTTGTGCGAATTAATAAAAAGTTGGTTGTCACCTTGCTCTTAGTAGCAGCGCTGGTATCACCAGCCTTAGGCTTTTTATTGGTCAAACTGTCTTCAGTGTTACATTATCAACCAGCGGCTTTTCCCTACCTGGATAGTTTTTGTACCGTTGTTAGCTTAACAGCGCAGGTATTTATGGCCCGCAAAATTTTGGAAAACTGGCTTATCTGGATTTTTGTGGATGTTATATATGTAGGCATCTATATTAGCAAAGACCTGCAGCCAACCGCTTTCATGTTTGGCGTGTATGCCTTACTTGCCTTAAAAGGCTATATTGATTGGTGGGAGGATTACAAGCGGCAACTGCCCGAAAAAGTTTCCTGACAATTGCCCCTGGCGCTTTGCCTATAATTAATAAATGCTCCGGCTGGCACCGCCATCAACCGGTATGGTTGCGCCGGTAATGTACGAGCCTTGCGCCGAAACCAGGAAAGCTACTAAAGCGGCCAGCTCATGCGGCTCACCAATACGGCCCAATGGTATTTTAGCGGCCCGTTCTTTCAGCGCTTCATCAGCATTCTTACCGGGCGGCAGCGTGTGCTTTAGGCGGTCGGTAAGTATCATACCTGGCGCTACGTTGTTTACTGTTATATTGTAAGGCCCCAGTTCGTCAGCCATCATTTTAGCCATGCCTACAACACCCATACGCATACTGGTTGAAAGCACCGAGTTGGCCAGAACGGATTTAACCGACCCGCTAATGATGTTGATAATACGGCCGCTTCCTGTCTTCTTCATATGCGGCAAAGCAAGCCTGCTCAGCCGGGCAAAACTCAGCAAATTCAGATCAAAGGCATTTTGCCATTGTTCTTCGTTAAAAGTCTCAAACGCCGCAAAGGGTGGCCCGCCCGCATTGTTTACCAAAATATCTATCCGGCCAAACTTTTCGGCCACCTGGCTAATCAGGTTTTCCGTATCGGTAGCTTTAGTTACATCAGCAGCAATAGCGGTAACGGAGCCACCGGTTTGCTGCTCAATATCCTGAGCTGCGTTAGTGAGTTCATCAATATTTCTTGAGGCAACAATTACAATTGCACCCTCCATAGCCAGTGTTGTGGCAATTGCCTTGCCTAAGCCTTTGCTCGAAGCCAGCACAAGTGCTACTTTATGGGTAAGTTTTAAATCCATATTAAATGTTCAACAGTTTAGCACATTCAAACTTATTGCGGATGCTATATTACTTTAATTTGTTAAATAAGTACATCTATAGTTTAAAACTAAATTCGTTACCACATGGCACAACAGATGCAAAGTTAACTTAGGAATCCGGCAACGAATTTTATCGGCCTAACAAAATTTAACAGTTAACCTTACAGGACATTTGTTGTTGTATTTTAGTGCCGGGTATGAATAAATTTTTAAAGGGATTTGGCTATGCATTTACGGGGCTAAAGTATGCTATGCTTACACAGCTTAATTTTAGAGTGCATTTGGTGGCTATGCTTTTAGCCGTGTTTATGGGCTACTCGCTGCACATTTCGGCGACTGAGTGGCTTTGGATTAGCCTTTGCATTACCCTGGTGTTATTAGTAGAACTACTTAACACCGCCATAGAGCTTTTAACAGACCTCGTATCGCCGGAGTACAACCCAAAGGCGGGGCATGTGAAAGACATATCGGCAGCGGCTGTGCTGCTAACCGCACTTTTTGCATTGGCAACCGGCCTTGTTATCTTTTTACCCAAGCTTATAAGCCTTATAAAACATGCTGCATAAAACCAGAGGCATTGTACTTAAGTTAACTGACTACGGCGAAACCAGCGCCATAGTACAGATCCTTACCGAGAAATTTGGATTACAATCTTACATCATTAATGGTGTAAAAAAGCCAAAAGCTAAAATATCACGCAATATGCTGCAGCCCCTGCATTTGCTCGATCTGGTGGTGTATCATAAAAATACAGGTGCCGTTCAACGTATCAAAGAACTTAAAAATGTGCCACTACTACAGCACATGCCTTACGATGTAGTAAAAAGCAGTATCGCCTTATTTTTGAACGAAGTATTGTACAAAGCCATCAAACAGCAAACGCCCGATGAACAATTATTCGAATATATTTTTAGAAGTGTTGAGCTATTGGATAACCTAAATGAAGGGTTGCCCAACTTTCACCTCGTATTTTTAATTGGGCTTACCCGCTATCTGGGCTTTTACCCGGATAACAGCACCGCTACAGATGCCGATTATTTTGACATGCGCAACGGCGTTTTTACCCGTTTTAAACCCGAGAGCAGTCTTTTTCTTTCACCACCGCATACGCAAAACTTTTACCAGCTATTAGCCCGCGGCTTCGACAATTTAAAAACAATTAAATTGGGTAATGACGAGCGCCGCTACCTCATAACCCGGCTGCTGGAATACTATGCCCTTCACATTGAAGGATTCGGCTACATACGCTCGCATGAAGTGCTGGAAGAAGTATTGAGCTAATCTTCTTTTATACCAAATAGCTTTTTAAACATGCTCTTGTCTTCTTTGGCGCTTTGGTTGCCTATAAGGTATCCGTATGGCTTTAGTGGCTCTATATGGTCACACAGTACCTTAAACATACCCAGCAGCGGTATGGCAAGCACCATACCGGCAATGCCCCAAATAGCCTCTCCTACAACAATTATTAAAATAGTAAATAGCGGATTTAAATTAACCTGGTTACCAACTATCAGCGGCTCCAGCACGTAGGTTTGTGTAAACTGTACAATAGCATAAGTTATAAGCACGCCAAATACTACGTTAATATCACCGCCCTGCGCAAAGGCAATAAGCACCGTAATAGAAGTACCTGTAATATTCCCTGCAAAAGGAATAATTTCCAGTATGCCACATAAAATGGCAAAAAATATAGCGCCTTTGATACCTACAATGCTAAAACCAATGCCATACATAATCCAAAGCATAACAATCATAACAGCAAGGCCCGTTATATACTGCTGCGTTACGCGACTGGCCCGGTACATGATTTTCTCAGCCACAGGTTTATTCTCTACGGCTACAAGTCTGAGCACAAAGTTTTTGAAATGAGAACGGAAGTAAAGGAACAAAAACACATACACCAACACCAGCACCACACTCACCAATAAACTTAAAGTTGAAATAACAGTACCCAAGGCCATCCCTGCAGCTTTTTCCATCCCGCCCGATTTTTGTTCTTTAATTATTTGCTGTTGCTCGCGGGTAGTAATGCCAAATTGCGAACGCACAAATTGCTTCAACTGATCAAATAAATCGCTTAACTGCGCCTGTAGTTTAGAAAAATCTTTTAACAAATCACCAATTTGCCAGTGCAACAGCAAAACCAGGCCAACTACAAGCAGAAAAAAAAAGAGTAAGCTTACAAACGAAGAAAGCCCCCGGTTTAGCCCCCTCCTTTCAAGCCAGTTACTAAAGGGCATAAGCAACATAGCCAGTACGGCACCATAAGTTAGTGGAATAAGTACCGATTGCGAGATGTATAAAACAGCAACCGACAAAAGAAACAAAAGCAAAAAACGGATAGTATTGGATAGGTGCAGCATAAGCAAATATGAAAAAAAAGCAGGGCTATTTATAAACCCTGCTTTTGCATGATATGTGAATGTGTTAGATTACGAAATGCCAAACCAGGTTCTATAACCTTGACGAACCGGGTTGCTCTTTCTTAACAAATTTTATATACCCGAGCCTTTACCTGAGTCGATATTACCGTCATCTAACACCATGCGGCGTATATAATCCAGGTTAGATTCAGGAAGCTCAGATCCGGACAATTGCCTTATGGTTCCGTCGGGCAGCAACTCTAGGTCTGCATTGATGTTATTATCAATATGCACGTGCAGGATATCGCCTTCACGTTCTACATGGCAAGTAAGTTCGCGTTCAGAGTAATTGAGCGTAAACTCGTATTTACCGTCGGTGGTATTTTTGAAGCTATCAGTCATAGTAGTGAGTGTTTATTGGTATAACACGCTATATGTGCAGGATGTTTTAAAGCCATGCAGTAAGCCCGTAAAAATTAATTCGCGGATAATCAGGCACTTTTATTTTTTTTGAAAAAATATTTTGAAGAAAAGAAAAAACACTCTATGTTTGCAGTCCCAAAACGATGGGAGCTTAGCTCAGCTGGTTCAGAGCATCTGCCTTACAAGCAGAGGGTCACTGGTTCGAACCCAGTAGCTCCCACTTTAAAAACCCTTCAGATTAACGTCTGAGGGGTTTTTTTTTTGATGTGGGTTTGGAAATCTTGCCAATGGCTCCAATCTGACGTACATTGTTAGCACACTGATAATACACCAGGTGGCCATATCAACAAGATTATGATTTCCTTCAAAGTGCTTCGTAACTACAAGAGAACTAAAGCCTAGAACACTTTTTCGATAGCCGTAAAAGTTCCTTATTACAGAAAAACACAACATTGAGTACAGGATTACGCATAAATAGCACTTATGGGTAGGCGGCAGCTCCTGATTGGTGTTGTGCTTAGTTTTTAATTCAATAAAGTCCCTGATTAAACTTAGCTATAGCTGCTTCAGGGTCGGCAAAGTAGTCGTCACGTTGCTTGCCGGCTTCCCCCACATAAATCTCATAACGGTTCTCTGTAATTCCTTTATAAATATCTTCGGCAACCACTACTGGCGGTAAGCCATGTTGCTCACCACCCATATCCCTGGTGGCATCTGTATTGATAAGCGACGGCATTACCTCAAAGATTTTGATATTGGTATCTGTGGAAAGTGTTAAACGCAAGGCTACAGAATGCGAATGCAAAGCTGTTTTAGCATCGGAGTAGGTAGGTAAAACCACCAGCGGATGGAACGCCACATTAGACGTAATATTTACAATAGCTGCTTCAGGCTGCTTTTTTAGCAGCGGCAGCAAAGCTTCGATCAATCTAACAGGGGCAAAATAGTTAGTCTCAAATTCTTGTCTTGATTTCTCAACCGCGTTTGCACCTTCACCAAGTTTGTAAACGAAGCCTACCCCGGCATTGTTGATTAATACACTAAGATCGCTATAATCAGCTTCCAATTTGGCTACAAGATTCTTAACTGCATCTGCATCGGTCACATCACAGGCTATGTATTTAACGCCTAATTCTTCCGCAGCTTTTTCCAACTTGTCAGCATTGCGTCCGGAGATAATTACCCGGTTGCCTTTTTCACTTAAAAATTTTGCTGTGGCATAGCCAATTCCCGAACCACCACCGGTTACCAGAACTGTTTTGCTTGTAATGTTCATGATGTTTATTGTTTTGATATTGAAATTAAATGTTACTTTTACTTGCATTTTGCAAGCAAAACAAAGATAGATCATTATACTTGCAAATTGCAAGTATAATTTAACATTTAGATGTCATGAAAGAAATTCAGCATCGATCAAACTGCCCGATAGCTTATTCACTAGATTACCTGGGCGATAAATGGGCATTGTTGATCTTAAGAGATTTGATATTTACTAACAAAGCTAGTTATGGTGATTTTCTGGCTTCTGAAGAAAAAATCGCTACCAATATCCTAGCGGATAGGTTAAAGCTGCTGGAGACAACCGGGTTTATAAATTCCACAGTTTCAACTGAAAAGAAGAACAAGTTTGTCTATAGCCTTACAGAAAAAGGCATTGACCTGATTCCTGTTATTGTGGAGTTAATGATTTGGGGTTCGAAATACAATCCTCCTGGTGCCGAGGATGTGATTAAAAAATTAGAAAAGGATAAAGAAGGTACTATACGCCAATACCGGGAGAAATTATTACAGCGTCTGAAAGATAAGGCTGCTATTAATGAATAGTGTATAGAAAGCTTACCATGCACTATTACCTCCGGCAGGCAAGCATTAATTACTGATGGTTGCTGTTAATTTTTCGAGGCACTAGAGGCCGGTGAAGGTTCAACCCGATAAATTTGACACACTGATTTTGACACCTGCGTTATTTTAGGATCTTGGATGATTACAGTTTCTAAAAACTGCCTATTGGCATCTCCCCAGTGGTTCAAGGCATCTATTATAGGCATTAATGACCAGCCAATCTGTGTTAAAGAATACTCCACCTTAGGCGGTAACTGCGGATAGATTTTTTTTTCTACCATGCCATGTTCCTCGAGTTCCTTCAGCTGTACGTTCAGCACCCGTCGGGTGGCACCGGGTAATAGCCGGAGGATTTCACTTGGTCGCTTTATATCCATAGAGATGGCGTTGAGCAGTGCCGGCTTCCATTTGCCGTTCAATACTTCCTTGGTCAGGTGCAGGCCACAATCAATCGTCAGGGGCATCTTTCTTTCGTACATAACTGGTTCTCTTGACTCAAAAGTAGGCATTGTATCTTAATTAGGTACAGGGGATAAATTTATCCCTATGGCATTAGTTTCTCCCATATTGTACCGCAACACGATATGCACGAGGTTTGCCAAAAAAAAGATGAAAAATACAGTGCAACCTCTGTTGGAGGAATACCTCTTAGGAGACCTGAAATTAAAAAACAGGATGGTAATGGCATCTATGACCCGCGGACGGGCTACCAATGCCGGCTTAGTTCCGACACCTTTAATGGCCGAGTATTATGCCCAGCGCGCATCAGCAGGATTAATCTTAAGTGAAGGTACGTGGGTCAGTCCAAAATCTATAGGCTTTATTAACGTACCCGGCATTTATACGCAAGAACAGGTGGAGGGATGGAAACTGGTAACCAAAGCCGTACACGATAAAGGCGGTCTTATCTTCTCCCAGCTTGGCCATATTGGCTCCGCCTCCCATCCCGATCATCTGAACGGCGAACTGCCTGCAGGGCCTTCTGCTATAAATCCTCAAACCAAATCTTTTACCCCAAAAGGCTTCAAAGATACGCTAACCCCACGTGAGCTAACCGTTACAGAAATTAAACAGACCATACAAGATTATAAGCAAGCCGCTAAAAATGCAAGGTCGGCCGGATTTGACGGCGTTGAGGTACATGCGCAATCGGGGATGCTGATCCCACAGTTCCTGAGCCTGGCAACCAATCACAGGACCGACAAATACGGCGGTAGTTTGGAAAACCGTGCACGTATAATATTCGAGATACTGGATGCTATAATAGAAGTTTGGGATAGTAGTCGCGTAGCTATCAAGTTTACACCTGTAGCCATCAGCAACGTAGGTCTTGTTACCCCAGACGAAGAAACCATTCCTCTGTTTCAGTACATTCTTAAAAAACTAAACGACTACAACCTTGCCTACCTGCATATAGCAGGACCGGCGGACGATTTAACCCGAACATCCTTAGAGGTATTATTGGACAATTACTTCAGCCATTTTCGTAGAAATTACAGTGGCCGGCTAATGGCTAATGTTGGCTTTACGCAGGAAACAGGAAACGAAATTTTGAAAGAAGGCAACGCTGACCTTGTATCATTCGGTACGCCATTTATAGCCAATCCGGATCTTTTTGAACGCTTTACATATAACCTCCCCCTGTCTGAAAGTGACCGTGACACTTATTATACCGGAGGCGAAAACGGCTATACGGATTATCCGCGCGCAGTATACGTTAACGCACAATCAGCCGATGTTAGTTCAGAAAAATAACAGGTTTTTTTAATGCTTTTCTGTGCTGATACAGGAAAGCATTTGCTTGTAAAATTGGTACCGGAATAGTCTTTCTGAAGTGTCTGCCAGTTTTTGTCTGCCAAACACCTCAGGCTACTGCATCAAGATGGACATGCTACCTAAAGGAAGTAAGCGCTTGCCTTTGGGACCTTAAACTCAAATAGTTCTTTTCGTATAGTTTGACACAAAGCCATTACTACGTTGCCCCATCCTATAGTTATAGGCTAACTGTAAAGCATGTTACCGCTTCTGAATTTTTGCTGCAGAAGCGGTGATGAACATTTAGCTGAAAATACTGTTCCCATGGGTAAATACGTGAATGCTTCTTCTATGAAGTAATTACCGATCAAGCCGTTATGATTAAAGCCGATATTTATAAACCAACCTTTATGTTGCTAATGGTGATACATTTGGTTTGGCTTACGTCTTGCGGTTCCAATAACCGAAAACAACCTCAGAAAGCAACGGAAGTGGCCGGTTGCGCGCAAAGCCTGCAGGTGTTAATCAAACATTCGGGTTGGAAATCTCCGTTTAAAAGCAATTTTACTGCAGAAATTGAAAGTACGGATGACAAAAAATTGCGGGTTCAGTTATTGAGTCCGCCTAACGGTGGTTCCCGTACAGCGCATACAATAGGCTGGATAGTGATAGACGAGCAAAAGAAGACCTTAAGCGACATTACCAATGATCCGGAGAATCCGGAACCCATCACTTACCAACTTAAAGACTGGAACAGGTTTATAACCTGCTTTCACGAAGATGCAGAAAACCCTTCAACTACCGGACCGGTTTTACAACTAAGCGACCTGTTTACCGAAGGCAGCACAACAGCCTTTTCGCCTAAGGATTTAAACAAAGATGAACCAAACATCAAACAATTCAAGGCTAAGTTAATCCGCTTTGAGCAGCAACATAAAGGCGATCAGTTAAACACAGAAGATGTTTCCATCCTGATTAATCATGAAGTATTTGATAATAGTAACACCTATGTAAACAGTAGTTGGCTGGCTTATTTTCTTAACAAGTACCATATTAGCCCTCTAAAATTAAACGACGCTTTTGAGCAAGCCATTACCCAAGAGGATCTCATTGCTGTTAAGATACTGCTTCAACACGGTTTTATTGTTTCTGACCAGCAGTTGAAGGCAGCCCGGCTAGCTAAAGAAAATTCGGTGCGCCTGACCCACTATAATCTGCAAAACAAAGGGCTCGATGAGTCGGGAGATCCAACATTTTACGATGAAAAAAAATCGAAGATAGACGCTATACAACAATTGATCAACTTACAGTACCAAGCCAACATTATACAGGATAATGATGGCTTTACCAACTTGAGGGAGTATAAAAGTAAAACGTCGAACATTATCAGGCGAATTCAAAACGCCGAACATATTAAGGTGCTTGATAATACTGGAGAATGGTGGCAGGTGGAAACCGTGAGCGGACAGAAAGGTTATGTGTTTTGGACAAGAATTAAATCGGGCAAGGTAACCAGGTAAATATTCAAATGATACTTAAAACTTTTGCGGGAACGATCTTCGCTTTACTTGGTTTTGCTACGCTGAGCTGCAACAGGCATGCAGCCTTAAAAATAGAACCCATAAGCATAGAGTTTAACGAGCGCTTTTTAACAGGCGAAAGGTTAGACACCAACTATTTCAGCACCAGGGATGTGATGCAGTATTACCAGGTTTCTAATTATGGCAACCAATCTTCCAAAAATCTGCTGGCAAAGTTAAGCACGTATACCAGCTCACGCTATCACTTCAAAAACATGGACACGGTGAATAATCTCACCCTCCTATTTTACAAGAAGCGGATGTTTGTAGATTATAGCGATCACCTGTACGAATCGGCCCGGGACAATGACAACCGGACGCTCGAAGGCTATTCAAACGACTTAATAGCCCGGATAACTTATGAGCGGTTAAAGAAAAACCGGCAGAAGATAGTGGTCACTAAATATTTATATCCTATAGATGACAATAAGCCTTTAGGGCAAACAGATACCCTAACCGTCCATAAGTAGCTTAATTAAACACATACGTCTTTCATCAGCAAATAACAGCCTTATCTATGCAATCAACACGAATAAAAATCCTGCTTTCGTTTCTTAGTCTTATCATTTCCTGTAAGCCTAATGGGCAGGCGGGTGACAATAATAAAAACAGCAAAACAGTTTAAAAAAAGATGGAAGATGAATATCAACTTATAGAATGCAACTTCAAAAAAGTTTACTAAGCGTTCAGTAAGTTCTTAGCTGTTACTGTTTGTCAAAACCATTCTGATACTGCACGTAGCGCAGCAACTTAGCTGCGTTATTAACCATCTGACTTAAATTTAAACGATACTTTAAAATATGAATAAGTGGGATAGAATATTTTCTTTACTTGCGTTGGTTGCCGGGTTAGGCATAATTGTACTCATTATTACAGACAACAATAAAAACAATTATCTGAAAAAAACCGGCGCGAAGACAACTGCAACAGTGGTTCGTACTTTGGTAGTCTTTAATAAAACTAAAAGCAGAACGCATGATTCGTTCAAAGACAAAAGTATTTATGGAATCTATCAGTTTAAAGCCACCAACGGACAAACTTACGAGGTACAGGCTACAACGTCAGGTGCACATATTGGGGAAAAGACTATCATTTATTACGATCCGGCAAACCCCCAATTAACTTATTATTTAGACAGTGATGCTTATGGCTTTTTTTTAGGCCTAGGCATTGGTTCGATCATGATCATCCTGGGTGTAGTCTTTTATAAGAAAGCATCAAGATGATTACTTTATAAATCAAGCCGTTATTGTAATAAAATCTATATACCAATATAGTTAGAACTAACTATTGATAAGCGTTTGAGCTGCGGTTATTTTTGATCTTAAATCAACTATCTATCTTTTAACCGCTTGATCTTTAACTTTTATGCTCAAATCTTTACTTTCGATTATAGTACTGTTAACTTCTACTGCTTACTTTTCATTTTCTCAAACCAAGTCAAAAAGAACTGGACCGGCCACAATAAAAACGATGGCAAAACCATCGGTTGCAGCACCAATGGATACCAGAGAAAGCATTCAGCCATTAGCGGGTGATCCATCAAAAGATAATGTAGCCATTTATCCGTTTACGTCTGCTACCGGCTATGACTATGATTATGCTCAAAGCGTAGGAAATGCGGTGGAATCGGGGTTTGTACGATCCACAAGATTTAACGTTGCGGAACGTAACCGGTTTGGAGCTATAAGCGCTGAGGAACGTTTTAAAGAAGTAAATACCGACAATGTGGTAAAAATAGCAGCAAAGCTTGGTGCTAAATATATTATAACCGGTCACATCACAGGAGCATCCTCTAACCCGGTTTACAACTCTTATGATCATAAGCTTCAGAGCTATCAAACTACAATCAGTTTGTCGTTCAAAATCATTGAAGTACAAACGTCCCTGATCAAGGTAGCTGAATCAATCAATATCATAGGTTCAGGAGGAACAACAGCCCTTTCAAAAGGCAACGCGTACGCCAGTATTGATGGGATAACCAGAAGGCTAATTGCAGCTTACTTTCCCCAACGTTTCAAGTTTATGGCAGTAGGTGAAAAAGAAATGAAGAAAAAGCAGGAAGTGCTTAAATCATTTAAAATATGGGGTGGCTCTGACCATGGAATTAAACCAGGTGATGCAGTTGAAATTTACATTCTAAATTATGTACGCAATCCGGCCACAGGCAAACAGGTTGAAGAACGAACCAACCTTGGTATTGCCACAATAACCGCCATTAATAGCGGCACCACAGCGACCTGCGAAGTTTATAGACCAGGAAAATATGGGGCTCAAATGCTTGAAGTTATCAATAAATCACCCGATATGGTTGTTATTGAATACACAGGCGGCGCCAAACCGAAGAGCTTTTGGGATCTGTAACCTAAGTATTCCTTCAATACATATATAAATGTGCGTGTTCTTTCAAGAAATAGCCGTTTCTTGTTTTTACTAAAAATAACAAACGCTATAAATGCAAAACCAATTATTTACAGTGGCCATGCTATAGCAATTAATAAACCGTTGTAAATTAGCTCTATGCAGCTTAATAGCATTATAATCGAAAATTATACAATTACCTACCATGAACGAAATAGCGAAGCGAATGAGACGGTGTTTTTTATACATGGAAACAGTAACTCTTCCCTTCTCTGGGATAAACAGTTAAACGACGAGCAGTTACAGTCCTACCGGCTCATTGCAATAGACCTGCCAGGGCATGGTGAATCTAGCCATGCAGAAAATCCGGTTGAAGATTATACAATCATAAAGCTAGGCGGCTTAATGTACAATACAATTAACCAACTAAGTGATGGCAAACCGTTTATCGTTTGCGGTTTTTCACTCGGAAGTAACGTTGTTGCCGAAATGTTAACTTTTGATTTGCGCCCGGAGGGAATTATATTAGTAAGTCCCTCAATTGTAGGGCAGGCGTTGGCACCGGCAACAATCAAAAACAAAGCAATCATCGGTGAGGTGCTTTTCGGTTCTAACATAACTCAAAAGAAGTTAGATGAATACCTGCAACTCGCAATACCTGATCAATACCACCACGAACGAGGGTTATTACAGAGCGACTATTTAAGGACAGATCATAATGTTCGTGTATTCTTAATGGAAAATGCACTGAAGGGCATTTTTTCGGACGAAGTAGCGCTTGTGAATCTAAGTGAGTTGTCCTGTTTAATGATAATCGGGCTGGACGATGAAATAACTTCGCCAGATAGTTATGATGCTGTCGACTTATTTACAGCCAAAGTAAACTTTATCAAATTAGACAGTACAGGACATTTCATCCCTTTAGAAAGTCCGGAAAGATTATCAAACCTTGTAAAAATGTATGCTGATGAAACCTTTTAAAGGTAACCATTGCTAATTGCATATTTTATGAGGTCAACCAATCCGTTTGAGTTGGTTTTTTCCAAAATGTTTCTGCGATGAATGTTAATTGTGTTAACGCTGATAAACAATCTGTCAGCAATTTGCTTGCTGGTAATTCCTTCACAAATCCATTTCAAAACCTCTATCTCCCTAACCGTTAGCAGGCCATCCTGTTCATAGGGAAAATATACTTTATTCAAAAGTAACTCTCCCCGGTCTCTTCTGTTATAAATAATCGGTTCAATAGTATGCACAACTTTGGTAGAGTTTGTGTAAGCACTTATATCATACAGGAAGCCTATTGTAGCCAAAGGCATCCCGTTTTGCGCCGATTTGATAAAAGTAGACTGCTGCCGGATTTGCTTGTAGTCGCCCTTTCTGTTTCTAATTCGGTAATTAGAAGTAAAAAGAAAATCTGAGTGCTGGCTAATGGGCTTGGTTTTCAAAAAAGCTAAATTTTCGGGCAAAACGCGTTGACTATAAATATTTAAGTCGTCCTTCTGAAAAACGCTCCATGCAAAATCCAATCCCCCATCAAAAAACCTTGACAGCGGATGATCTATAAAAATATTGAGGTTACTACTAGCGTATGTATACTTCTGCTGGGTATAATCTAATATATAGATTGCAGGCATCAATTTAGCGTAGTAGCCTAAATGACCGCTCATTATTGATTTCAAATGTTTACTACCTTCTACCAGTTCACTTAATTCACCAATCTCAAATTGTTGAATGGCTTTAAGGAACGTTGGAAAAGACTGTGGTAAATTCATCTTTTTATCAAATCTATGGCCTTACTAATATAGTTATAACTAACTATTGAACGAATTTTTTCTACGTTTTAAATTTGAAAATGAACGTCTTACCAAAATATTGCCAAACTCAGTCATGCCTCTTTTATCTTTTCAAACAAGTAATAAACCTATCAGGCCCTTCAAGCCCTGTTGATATTTGATTAATTATTCAGATCAATATCTGTTTTTCAGAAATTGAACGCCGCACTTTTAAAGACATCTGTCAATAGTAAAGGTTTGAAGGAATTACTGAGCAGGAATGCCATCTTCACAGGAGCCGGTCAACTTTTAGACGATTTATATGATTTGGCAGCCTAATATTTAAGCACTGTGGCTTGATTAAGCTCTTTTGAATGCTGCTCATATGCTCCGGTAAACTGACAAGGCGAAGCATTTCAGCGCCACTTACTATCTAAGAAACAAACATATCTATTATTTATACTACAACACATGAAACGTTTTTTTACAATTTTCACATTGGGCATAGTGAGCCTTTTACTTTCCTGCGGCAAAAGTGATAGCGGTAGTACAGAAAGCCCGGCACCAACGCCACCCATTGCTCCAACAATTACAATAAGCAGTTTTACGCCACAAAGCGGCAGGGCCGGAATTACGGTTACCATTATGGGAACAGCGTTTGGCACAGATCTTAATGCGGTTAGTATAAAATTTGGCAATGCTGTAGCCGTTAAACCGAAAACCATTACGCCAACGCAGTTATCTGTAGATGTTCCGGCCGATGCAACTACTGGTAAAATAACGGTCAGTGTAACTGGCAGTACAACTGCAATCAGCGCAAACGACTTTACGTTTGACACGACGATTGATTACTCTACTTACAATAAAATAGAATATACGGGCACCGCATCTTTGTCAGAAGCGCGGGAGAATTTTGCGGCAGCAGGCATCGGTAGTAAAATTGTGTTTGCCGGTGGGTTTTCATATACCACTGCTAAAGATGGTAAGTATTCTAAAACGGTCGATATATATAATACCTCAACAAACGCATGGACTACCGCACAATTAAGCGAGGCCAGAGAAGGTTTAGCAGCGGCAGCAGCGGGTAACAAAATACTTTTTGCAGGTGGCTCAAGCGAAACAACTACTTATAGCAAAACTGTTGATATTTATGATGTGGTTACTAACACATGGTCAACTGCACAATTAAGCGAGGGGCGCCATAAACTAACCGCAACTGCCATTGGTAATTTAGTAGTGTTTTCAGGCGGAGCTAACAGCTCAAGCAGTAATTCGAGCACAGTTGATATATATGATGTAACAACAAATACTTGGACAACTGCTAAATTAAGTGATGGCAGAAGACGTTTAGCCTCGGCCTCATCAGGTACCAAATTATTGGTAGCAGGCGGAAGCTTTGACAACTTAGATGGCAAAACAGTAGATGTTTATGATGGCGTAACCAAAGCTTGGACAACAACCCAAATGAGTGAAGAAAAATCACACTGCATTGGAACGAGTGCGGGCAGCAAAATTGTTTTTGCTGGCAATTCTAAAACTGCAGATATTTATGACGTCACAACCAATAAATGGACAACGGCTCAAATGAGCACTACCAAATATGATGGTGCAGCAGCAAGCGGCGGTACAAAGATATTATTTGCGGGAGGAGCAGTACCCTCGTCAAAAGCAGTAGACATTTTTGACGTAGTTAGTAACACCTGGACCACTTTGCAACTCAGTGAAGAAAAATATGGACTTGCAGGTGCCAGCGCAGCTAATAAGATAATATTTGCCGGTGGTACAAGGCCAGCAAATGGCGCTTCTACGTCTCAAACTACCAAAACAGTCGACATTTTCACATTATCTAAATAATAACATAATAGACAATCGAGCCTTGTTTTATTAGGATATTCGAAATGCAAGCCCTTTTCAAATAGAAAAGGGCTTTGCTATTATAAGTCTTCACGAATCCCTCGATGCCATTATTTTGCCATGTTTGTGACCTGCGTCACCTTTTACATTGAGTTTTATCAAGTTTACGTTTCAAAAAAGGAAAGATATTTGATATTAATTACTTTTACCAGCATATGGACAATGCCGCTTTACTAACTGCCATTATTCAAAACGCCATTGATGGTATCATAACCATTGATGAACGCGGCGTTGTGGAGAGTATCAATCCCTCGGCCTGTAAGCTTTTTGGATACCTGGAAGAGGAAGTTATTGGCAAAAATATAGCCTTCCTTATGCCACCACCCGACAGGGAACAGCATGACGAATATATAAACCGGTATCAGCGTACCGGTAAAGCGCATATTATAGGTATCGGTCGCGAAGTAAAGGGTCTTAGAAAGGATGGCTCAGTGTTTCCGTTCAGGCTGGGCGTAAGTGAGGTACAATATTCCGGCCGTAAAATATATACCGGTTTTATACATGACCTAACCCGCGAAAAAGAGGCCGAAGAACGCCTGCGCGAACATGCGACCAGGTTAGAAGAGGAAGTGGAAGACAGAACTCAGTCTTTAAAAGAAACCGTACAGGCACTGCAGTCAGCTAAAGAAGAGGTCAGCCAATCGCTGGAAAAGGAGAAGGAATTGAGCCAGTTAAAAAGCAGGTTTGTTTCTATGGCTTCGCATGAATTCAGGACTCCTTTAAGTTCCATACAACTATCTGCTGTCTTAATTGAGAAATATGCACAACAGTTTGAAAGTGCTAATATCACTAAGCATGTTGGTAAAATAAAAAACTCAGTGGGCAACTTAACCGGTATCTTAAATGATTTTCTTTCGCTTGAGCGGCTTGAGGCAGGCAAGGTTGAGCCGGTATTCACTCCTTTTGACATTGTTAAGTTTTCTGAGGAGATTACCGAAGAAATGCAACTGATTGCCAAGCAAAATCAGATGATTATTTATCAGCATACCGGCATAAATAGTATGATAGCTTTAGATCAGTCGTTGCTGAAGAATTGTATTATTAATCTCATCAGCAACGCCATTAAATATTCAGGAGAAAATACCTTTATCGAGTTTAATACCGAGATAGCGGCAAACCAGTTAAACATTACCGTAAAAGATAACGGAATTGGTATACCCGACAGTGATCAAAAGCATTTGTTCGAAGCCTTTTTCAGAGCTCATAATACAGGCAATATTCCGGGTACCGGTTTAGGGCTTAATATTGTAACCCGCTACGTGGGTTTAATGAACGGCCATATCCAGTTTAAAAGTAAGGTAAACCAAGGCACCTCATTCACACTATCATTCACCATTTAATATGAAAACCATCCTCATCATCGAAGATAATAACGACATACGCGAAAGCACCGCCGAGATACTGGAACTTTCGGGATATAAGGTATTACAAGCCGAAAACGGCAAAGCTGGTGTTGATATAGCTCTTCAACACGCACCAGACCTGATCTTATGCGATATTATGATGCCCGAACTGGATGGCTATGGGGTATTGTACATGCTGAGCAAAAACCCGGCAACCTACGCCATTCCTTTTATTTTTTTAACGGCAAAAGCTGAACGGGTTGATTTTAGAAAGGGCATGGAAATGGGCGCTGATGACTACCTGACTAAGCCTTTTGACGATATTGAACTGTTGAGTGCCATTGAAAGCCGTTTAAACAAACAGCAAAAGCAGGAAGAGCACTACAGCAAAACCTTACAGGAATTTGAAAAGCTGGCTGCCGTTAATGGCAAAGGGGCGCAGGAACTAAAAGCACTCGTAAGCAGTAGAAAAGTAAGGCAGGTAAAAAAGAAGCAGGTGCTCTTTTACGACGGCGATGAGCCACAGGGGATATATATTGTATTGACAGGCAGTTTAAAAACGATAAAGCTGGCCGAGGATGGCCGTGAACTAACTACCGGCTTATATAAGAGTAATGATTTTTTAGGGCTGCATGCGCTATTGCTTGATGAGCCCTTCACAGAAACAGCCGAAGCTACCGAAGACTCAACCGTGTGTTTGCTGGCTAAAGACCTCATTTTAGATTTGCTGAACCGTTACCCGGATGTAAGTCAGCAGTTTATTAAAATATTGGCTAACAACATCCGCGAGAAAGAAGACAAACTGCTTGAGCTGGCCTACAATTCGGTGAGGAAGCGCCTGGCCCAAACCCTTGTTAGGCTGAGTAACCAATCACCTGATCCGGCACAGTATAAAGCATCGCGGGAGGAGCTGGCTTCTTTGGCGGGTATTGCTACAGAAACGGTTAGCCGTACTTTAACCGATTTTAAAGCGGAGGGGCTGATAGAAAAGAAAGGCAGCCATATCCAAATACTTGATCTCAGCCGTTTGGCTAAAATGAAAAACTGACGCAGATCACATTTTGGTTTGATTAGCCTCATAGTATAGCAGCCACTGTACAGGTAGTTTTGTAATGAAATAAACGCCTATTGACAGATGAAAGTGGTTGCCTACAGTATTAAATCTTTCGAGAAAGAATTTTTGGCCAAGGCCAATCAAAAAAAGCATGATATCACCCTGATATCAAACCCATTGAGCCTTGAAACCACACTGTATGCCGAAGGCAAAGATGCAGTAATTGTTTTCACCAATGACGATGTATCGGCACCGGTAATAGAACAACTGGCGGCCAAAGGCATCAGGTATATTGCAACCCGCTCAACCGGTACCGATCATTTAGACAAGCAGGCGGCAGCCCGCTTTGGTATTAAACTGGCTAACGTGCCCGATTACTCACCACAGGCAATTGCCGAGCATACGGTGGCCCTGGCTTTAACGCTGAACCGGCAAATCATTAAAGCACAAGAGCATGGCCGGCATTTTGATTTCAGGCAGGAAGGACTAACAGGTTTTAACTTTTATGGCAAAACCGTTGGCCTTATTGGTATGGGGCATATTGGTCAAGCCGTGGCTAATATTTTTGCGGGCTTTGGTTGCAAAGTTATTGGCTATGATATAACGCCACCATCGGGCGCAAAAAATATTATTCCTGTTTCGCTTCAAGAGCTATACAAGCAGTCAGACATTATCTCACTTCACACGCCGTTAACGCCAGACACAAAACACCTCATCAATAGCAATAGCTTAAAGCAAATGAAAGACGGTGTAATGCTGCTCAATACCTCTCGTGGTGGTTTAATTAACACAACCGATGTATTGAAGGCGTTGAACGACGGTAAAGTAGGCTATCTAGGCATTGATGTTTACGAACATGAGAAAGGTCTTTTTTTTGAAGACCATGAACATGATACCGTTAAAGACAGCCTTTTACAAGACCTTATTAGCCACCCTAATGTTCTGGTAACCCCGCACCAAGCCTATTTAACCACCGAAGCCGTGCAACAGATTGCCGACCAAACCATCAAGAACCTGGATATGTGGCAGCAAAGCAAATGTGTAGGCAAGGCATGTGTTTGTGCAAAAAATTGCCGTGCTGTGGAGCCGGCTATAACAATTCCGGCCTAATAAAATTGTTTATGGAAGCTACTGAAAAACTTATAAAAAAATATCATACCGCGGCGCCGCGGTATACCAGTTACCCTACAGTACCATATTGGAATGCAGACGCATTTAACAGTGCGCAATGGAAGCAATCAGTTGCACTCTCTTTTAAGGAAAGTAATAAAACAGATGGTATTAGTTTGTATGTGCACCTGCCCTACTGCGAAAATTTATGTACCTACTGCGGCTGTAATACTCGTATTACTAAAAACCATACTGTTGAGCAGCCTTACATCCAGGCTGTATTAAAAGAGTGGGCCATGTACCAACAGCTTTTCGATAGTAAACCTGTTATACGCGAAATACATTTAGGCGGTGGCACGCCAACTTTTTTTAGTGCCCATAATTTGCAGATGCTTATAAACGGGCTATTAGCAAATGCTACAGTACATCCCCAAGCTGAGTTTAGTTTTGAAGCCCATCCTGCCAATACCACACAGACGCACTTGCAAACCTTGTATAACTTAGGCTTCAGACGCCTGAGTTTGGGTATACAAGACTTTGACCCAAAGGTTCAATTGATTATTAATCGTTTGCAAAACTTTGAGCAGGTAAAAGCTGTAACTCAACAAGCGCGTAAAATTGGCTACACTTCCATAAACTACGACTTGATTTATGGTTTGCCGTTGCAAACCATGGAAAGCATTGCCGATACTATTATGCTGGTATCGGAACTGATGCCCGAAAGGATAGCATTTTACAGTTACGCCCATGTGCCATGGATTAAGCCCGGCCAGCGCAAGTTTACCGAAAAAGATTTGCCCGATGTGCCTACCAAAAAAAAGCTGCACGAATTGGGCAGGCGCATGTTTAATATGCTGGGCTACAAAGAGGTGGGTATGGATCACTTTGCCTTACCCGGCGATAGTTTGTTTAAGGCTTCACAAGATGGGACGCTGCACCGCAATTTTATGGGTTATACACACCAGTATACGCAATTAATGGTGGGGTTGGGTGTATCATCCATAAGTGACACCTGGTATGCTTTTGCGCAAAACGTTAAAAAGGTTGAGGATTACATTGAACTTGTAAACAGCGGAACATTGCCGGTAGTAAAAGGCCATTTGCTAACCGATGAGGATTTGGTAATCCGCAAGCATATCTTAGACATTATGTGCAAAGGCAAAACCTGCTGGAATTTTCATATTGAGCCCTGCATTGCATTAATTGATGGCATGGAACGCATGCAGCAACTGGCTGATGATGGTTTGGTTGAACTTAATTCCTGGTGTTTAACGGTTACGCCATTAGGCAAGCGCTTTTTAAGAAATATATGTATGGCCTTGGATGCCCGTTTGTGGGCCGATAAGCCGGCCACCCAGCTTTTTAGTATGGCCGGATAATTTAAGTTGTGTGATGTTGCTTTAGTTTGAAAAGCCTGTAAAGGCAAAAAGCGGTTCAGTAATTGAACCGCTTTTTTTATTGACTTTAGATAATTATCACACTGTTAACAGGGCCGATGAAAGGGCCTTTAAATGAGTTTCAGATACAATCAGCTCTTTGTACATCTTGGTTAAGTATTCCTGGCTTTGGTTACTTATTTGCGGCATTAGTTGCTTATAGTAATTAATGCCCGCTTGTAACTGGTCTTTAAATTTTATCAGGTATTTCTGTTTTTTATCATTCCAGTTCTTTAAATGGCTGGCCATATCCGCACGCAAATATTCAATGTATAAGTTCAATTCATTTATAAAAATGTTTGATCGTTCGGTATTCTTCAACAAATCAAGCTGGCCGTAAATGTGCTTTATCATCTCTTCCAAACTGTAAACGCCCGAAAAATAAGCCAGGTTAGGTCCGGGGCATACTGCTACGGCTTTGCTTTCGCGTGGTTTCAGCATATCGTTCTTAATGTAGGCTGATGCACAAAGGCCTTCGCAAAGACAGATCTTTTCGGTAATGGCTTCAACCTGTTCCTTATACAAGTCCACAGGCAGGTTCTCTGTTGCCAGCTGCTGTAATTTAAGATGCTGGTACTCACGTGATGCTGTACATATAGGCTGCTCGGTAAACTCCGTATTTGTACATAAATATTTTTTTGTACAGGGGCTGCCGGGTCTGCCTTTCTCTATGCGTTCAAGGCGCTGTTGTTCCATACTAGCGTTCTTGAAATTATTAAACAGCACACCAAGTGGCGAAGCCGCACTTACATAAAAGTCGTCATTATTGGCCTCAGCTAATTGATACAGTGTTTCGTTATCAACATTAGTTGCTTCGGGCACTAATAAGAACGGGCTTCCCCAACCGGTTGCATCCAGTTGATAATGATTTAGCAAAAAACTATCTTCAAGTGCTGTACCTATACCGCCTTGTACACTTATGCGCTGCTGCGGAGCTTCAACATATTTGATACTTTTATCTGATAAGGCCGCCTGGTACATTTGCAGCAATTCATGTAGCATAGGCTGTCTTTTTTGCTTAAACTCATCCAATATAGGACCAAGTAATAACCCGTCGGTAGCAAAAGCGTGGCCTCCACAGTTCAATCCCGATTCAATTCTAAACTCAGACACCCACAATCCCTTTTTAGCCAAAAATTTAGCCTGTATAAGAGCCGACCGGTAATCACTTACTTTTAAAATTATTTTTTTGCGCAAGTGCCCATTTTCGTCCGGATAAAAGTCTGCAAAGCGCTCAAGATAACTGTATAGCCTGGGGTTCATGCCGGCCGAAAGGATAATAGACGAGTTTAAATCACTTTGAGCAAAGCCCCTGAGTGCAGCTAAGGCATCTGTATTTTCATCGCCGGTGTACTGCCCGTCTGCGTCAAAGTTCATCTTATCCACTTTCGACATAATGTTCACATCAATAGCTCCCTTTTGTAAATAGGAGCGCAACAAGTTCTGAAATATCTTTTTACCCACCGGGTCGGGGTAATCCCTCATCAGGTCATAACCTTGTTTCAAATTAGTTGCAGGGGGCTGTAAATCGAAGTACCGGTCTAAATCTGAGCCTTGTTCAAAAGGTAATTGCTTAAGTTGCTCAAACTGTTCATTAACCAACTTATTTAACAGGTTAAGATAAGCAGTAACACGCTGGGCCCGGCTATCGGGCTCACCTTTGTGTATAGGTTCAAAGCGTAGTCCATTCTTTTCTGTATGGTACTTACGCATGCGTTCAAGTAATTCATCATCAACAATAGAAACAGTTGATGTAATACCATAATGTGCTACTTTTAACGGAGTATCAACCGAGAAGGCAAGCCCGAGTACGGGGATATGAAAGGTGTGACTCATGTGGCAGTAATAAAAAGGTGTAACCATAAAAAAAGCGGTTAATAAAACCGCTCTTTATTTAATATATCAGGATTAATTAGAGGATAAATACAAGCGCCATAAGTACATGAAGGACAATACTAACCGCAAAAACAGTTAGTGCGGTTCTGATACCGGCTCCGCCCATGGTGGCAATTAAGTTGGTAAAGAAACAAATCATTGTGATGGCCAGCACACCTGCCGGAGCATCAAAATAATACATTAAAACAGCAGGTAAAGGCAAAAAGAATACGCCGTGTACCATTAGTACAATGAAGAACCATAAAACATGATTGTTTTTTTGGCTGTCGGCAAAGTCGGTAAATTTGGTCCAAAGGTTAAATTGGGTGTTTATAGTTTGCTCGGGGGTGGTGGTCCAGGCTGCAGGTGCTATAGTTTTTAAAGTTGCCATGATGTTGTGTTTTATTTTACACTACAAAAATGCCTGGTTTGCCCTAGCCAGGCCATGACGGTAGTCAGCGCAAAAAGTGATTGTAAGCACTTTTTTAAATTACAGCACGAGATAGCTACCTTCATATAGTAATAGCCAAAAGGAAGCCTCTTATGCAGGTATTTTAGTTAAAAACGTTGTTCAAATTTTACAGAAGATGATACCAACCTTAACCGTAATTAGTATTGCTGCAACAGCGCAAGGAACCGAAGTATATAAAAACGTTCCGCTATCGCTGGTTAATAATCATGTGGTGCGGCTTGGCGTAATGACAGAGCCCTTCTACTGGCATTATCATCTAAACAGCGATGAGACCTTTCTGGTAACTGAGGGTGCTATTTATATTGAACTGGAGAACCAAACCGTAGAGTTAGCAGCCGGGCAATTATTTACGGTACCTGCAAATGTAAAACACTGCACACGCCCTAAAGGTAACAGGTCCGTTAATCTTACGTTTGAACTGGCAGACATGCAAACTGTTAAATGTTAACTACCAGGTTTACGCACCAGTTAACATACTTTCGTTAGCACACTTGTCAATTACAAATATATCATTTACCTTAACTGCCTAATTAAACCTAGCTGTAACTGACTTAAAGCATGCCTGCCTATAAACACTACTCGTTTGATCTTTGGCTAACGCTTATTAGATCTAACCCGCTATTCAAAAAGCATCGTAGTGTGTTTTTTCACAACCATTTTAACTTTAAATATATACCACTTGAGCATGTAGAGCATATTTTCAGGACCGTAGATATAATGTGCAACGGCATTAACGAACGCACCGGAAAAAACATAGACGCCGAAGAAATGTACCTTATGGTTATCAGCCTGATGAATGAAAATCAGGTGAACCTGCATGATATAGATGTACCTGCGCTTTATCAGCAAATGGAAAACCTGGTGTTTGATTATTTACCTCAAGTTTATTGTAACAGCACGGCTGCCGTTTTATCTAATCTTAAAATGCAGGGTTTCACTACCAATATTTTAAGTAATACAGGGTTTATTAAAGGCGTAACCTTGCGTAAGGTGCTTCGGGAGTTAGATATAGATCAGCATTTTGATTTTCAGATTTACTCTGATGAGGCGGGCATGTCTAAACCAAACCCGGCACTGTTTCAACTTATGATAGAACAGGCAATGGCTATAAAACCGTTGGAATTAGCCAACATACTACACATTGGTGACAACCCCAGGGCAGATGTTGCCGGGGCCCAGGCTGTTGGCTTAGCTGCCCGGCTCATTAACTCAAACAATGAAACCATTGTAAACCTAACCCATCATGAAACACCACATTTATTCCCTTCATAAAATACACAGCAGCACTAGCTTTGGCTTTGAGGCTGCCGATTATAGCCGCTTTAAATTTGGAGATGATGCCGTTGCCGCGCAATATGGCAAGGCCCTGGCCGATGGGTTTGTAAATAATGTGCTGGCACCACAAAATATCAGTAATCAGTTGGTGATTATATCAAGCCCGTACTCGTTCATACCAACGGCTACTTTTGCCCTTAAAAATCATTTTGTGTCGCAGCTTAACCGCTGGCTGGCGGCAAACCAGTTGCCTGTGGTGCAGGAAACCAAGGTACACCGTACCATTACTTACAAAGAAGATTATGGTGCGCTGGATGCCGAGCAGCGCATGAATCTCATAAGTAATGACTCGTTCCACATCGATGCCGAATTTTTAAAGGGAAAGGTGCTTGTTTTTTTAGATGATATTAAAATAACGGGTAGCCATGAGCGCATGATCGCTAAAATGATAACCGAATATAGCCTGCAAAATGAGGTGTATATGCTGTATTTTGCAGAACTGGCCAATAGCACTATACATCCCAACATTGAAAATTATCTAAATTATCACGAAGTAAAAACCATTTTCGACCTGGATAAGATCATTAACAGTGGTCATTTTTGTGCAAATACACGCATGGTAAAGTATATTTTAAATTATAACCATGCCGATTTTTGCATATTTATAGATTACCAAACCAGGCCGTTTATTAATCAGCTTTTTGATCTGGCCCTTGGAAATAGCTATCATACTATGGATAATTATTCTCTAAATTTGAGCTACATAAAAAACTACTTATTTAACAACCACAATAAATTAGCACAACATGGCAATTAACTTGCAAAAAGGCCAGCGCGAAGCAATCAATGCACCTAAGTTTGTAATTGGTTTGGGCTGGGATACTAACAGCACTTCAACCGGTACGGCATTTGACCTGGATGCATCTGTATTTGTTTTAGGCGATAACAAAAAGCTTCTGTCTGACGAGAGCCTGGTATTTTACAACAACCTGGCATCACCTGATGGCGCGGTGGAACACACCGGTGATAACCTTACCGGAGACGGCGATGGTGATGATGAGCAGATCAGAGTTGACCTGTCAAAAATAGACCCGCGTGCTACCGAGGTATGTATTGTTGTAACCATACATGATGCCGACAACCGCCGCCAAAACTTTGGTCAGGTACGCAATTCTTTCATCCGCATTTTTGACGCCGTTAGCAATACCGATTTATTGAAATACGAGCTCGAAGAAGATTTTTCGATAGAAACAGCAGTTGAGTTTGGCAGGATTTACAAACGTAACAACGAATGGAAATTTGAAGCCGTAGGTGCAGGCATGAAAGGCGGATTACAAGACTACTTAAACAAATACAACTAAACCAATGGCAATTAATTTAGAAAAAGGGCAGCGCATTAATCTTCAAAAAGTTAATGGAAGCAAACTGCAAAATATATGCGTAGGTATTAACTGGGGTGCTATAGAAAAGAAAGGTCTTTTTGGTATAGGTGGTTCTAAAGAAGCCGTAGACCTGGATGCCAGCTGTGCTTTGTTCAATGGTTCAAAACAACTGGAAGAAGTGGTTTACTTTGGCAATTTGAAATCGAAAAACGGCGCTGTGAAACATAGTGGCGATGATTTAACCGGCGATATGGGTGGCGATGACGGCCTCGATAACGAAGTAATTACGCTCGATCTTTCGCAGCTTAGCCCAAGTACCGAGTATGCCGCCTTTGTTTTAAACAGTTTTCGCGGGCATGATTTTGGCAAAATTCCTTTTGCCTCAATTCGCATTTATGAAGGAACACCTAAACGGGTTAACGAAGTGTTTGCCAAATATGACATTGCCAACGGCGCCAACTTTGCAGGCCACGTATCTATGGTAATGGGTGTTTTTTACAAACGTAACGGCGAATGGAAATTTAATGCCATTGGCGAACCTACCAAAGACAAAAAACTGGAAGAGACCGTAAAAACGGTAATGCAGCAATATCTATAAAAGCGCTAACCCCCTCCCTTAGGGAAGGAACTTTATAAACAATTAGAAGCTTGCCCCTTGGCATTTACAATCCAACCGTTTGCCGGAAGATTGAGAGGGGAATGTATATGGAAATAGATACTACTATGCCAGCAATCCCCGATCCCGGCGCTAATGGCAACAAAATAGATAAGGACGGCAATGTTGATCTTACACGCATTACGCCTGATGATGCAAAAAAATACGAGCCGGTTAATAAAGATTTAAATCCGGCTGATGTGAACTCCATTTTGAATTACGGCGCTGAGGTGCAAAATTCGATGGAAAAATACAGTAACCAGTTCTTAACATCAGTACGGACGTATAACTCGGGTGAGGTTGGTTTGTTAATTAACGACCTGCTTACCGAGCTTAACTACATTGATGTAGATGAACTGAATCAAAGCGCCCTTACACGTTTCATATCGGGCATACCGTTTTTGAAAAAAATGGTATTTGATGCCAAAAAGCTGTTTCAGAAGTACGATACTGTAGTTAATAATATTGATAAGATCACCAATAAGATTAAAGCAGGCAGAGTTAATTCTATAAAAGACAATGCTTCTTTACAAACCATGTTTGACAACAATGTTACCTACATTAAGCAAATGGAGGAACTGATTATTGCTGGGCAGATCAAACACCAGGAGCTAAGCCAGAAACTGGGCGAAATGGACGCTAATCCATCGGCTTATCAGGACTATGAAATTGCCGACATGAGAGATTACGTGAACCGCTTGGATAAGCGCCTCGCCGATATGAAAGTGGTGCGCTTCATCATGCTGCAATCACTTGCGCAAATACGGGTAGTACAAAGCAACAATACCTCCATTGCCGAAAAGGCGCAGTCTATAGTATCAACCACCATTCCGGTCTGGAAAAACCAGCTTACCATAGCTGTGGCTTTAAACAGGCAAAAGGAAAATGTGGAGATGCAAAAAAAGATATCAGACACCACCAATACCATTTTGCAAAAGAACGCCGAGCTATTGAAACAAAACAGTATTGATGTAGCTCGCGAAAATGAGAAAACAGTGGTATCTATTGATACACTAAAGCGCACCACCCAATCGTTAATTGAAACGCTTAACGAGGTAAAACAAATACACGAGCAAGGCGCCCAAAACCGCAAAGTGCTGAACACCGAATTGCAAAACCTGGAAACTGAACTTAAAAAGACAGTGACCAATGCAGGCTAGCGTAAATTCATGGATGAGAACAGGGTAAACATACTGAATGAATCTAACCGGATACTAAGTAAGCTGCAATTACTTGCAGCTTTTTTTAGTGACGATATTATTTATAAAGTTTACTTACGCAGCACTGTTATACATCAGCTATTTGAAAACAATGCCGAGCTGGATATCAATAAGCTCGAGCTGTTTCACCTGCAGTTTACCACTACGGTAATTGAACTACTCAAAAAAATAAAAAAGAGTAACGAAAAAAACGTGGTGCTGCTTTTTGATGAGATACAGGTAAACAAGGAGTTAATAGCTAAACTCGAACAAACGCATTACTCAGAAGATGCTTTCCGTTTGGAAAAGCAGCGGCAGGCCCTTAAAATAAACACATCACTCAGGCGCCTTTATGAGGCCTTGAGTAATGACAAGTCCGAGTATCCTTTCAGTAAAAACATCAACTCTTTCAGCGCGCGGTTTGCGCAAGATTTTTATGCACCTGTAACAGCTGATGTGCTGAGCAAGCTTACCCAGTTTGCACCCAATGAGGTATATACCCATGCACATGCCGTTATTCAGCGCAAGCTAATGGGCCTGCTTTGCAAATATGATTTTAAAACAGAATTTTATTGCGGGTTAAAAACAGGCAACCTGGTTATTGAGGTATTTAAGATCATTGAGCCGGGTATCTATTACATCTTTTACCCATCGCGCAGCCTTTTTCTGCTGTGCGACAGTGCAGAAGTTGCCGCTATTAATACAACCCTGGCTGGTGATGAGCCCAATACTTTGATACGAGAACTGCATAACAAAAACGACCAATTGCAGAGTAGTGTAGCCGTGGCAAAAACCTATCTCCCCGCCGAGATCAAACACCTCATGGCCGATCATTACCGGAAAATATCAGACATTAATTTTCTGCAAAATATAGGCAGTTTTGACGTACAGGCCAACATTTTAAAAACAATGCTGAACACGGATTTAATTTAATAACGGTAGGCATTGCTATAGAATTTATTACAGAATTAAAGTTTTTTCATACTTTAGAAGCATTTATACTTAGAACTTACAGAACAATGAATTTTTTACACATGCTGTTAGGTGAAGACATTAAAGCGGGTTTGCTCATTATTTTAAACCTTATTGTAATAGAGAGTTTGCTTTCTGTTGATAATGCCGCTGTACTGGCCACCATGGTGCTCGATTTGCCCAAAGAGCAGCGTAACAAAGCGCTCCGTTACGGTATTATAGGTGCTTATGTGTTTCGTGGTATCTGTTTGTTCTTGGCTGCGTGGCTGGTTAAAATATGGTGGTTAAAACCATTGGGCGGCTTATATTTGTTATATCTGGCGTTTGATTACTTCAAAGGTAAAGCCGGCGGAAAAGAAGAAGACGAATCAGTTAATAAAAACGAAAGCTGGATATACAAATCAACCGTTGGTTTAATTGGTAACTTTTGGGCAACAGTAGCCCTGGTAGAGGTAATGGACCTGGCCTTTTCAATTGATAACGTATTTGCCGCTGTTGCTTTTACCGACCACGTTTTTCTTATTTACACCGGTGTATTTATTGGCATACTGGCTATGCGTTTTGTAGCGCAGGCATTTGTAAAATTGATGGAGAAGTTTACCTTCTTAGAAACCATCGCTTTCATTGTAATCGGTGTTTTAGGCATAAAGCTTAGTTCGTCCCTGTATACTCATTTTTACCCTGGCAGCCCAATATCAGAAGCCATAGAAGGCGAAAGAACCGACCTATTCGTATCTATATTTACAGTAGCCATTTTTGTACTGCCTGTTTTAAGCTCTCTGCTGTTTAACTTCCCTAAACGTCATACTATTGAGCCTGAAGTTGCTGAGAATGCAGAAAAGGTATTGGATAAGAGTTAATAAGATAAACAAATTAACACGTACATTTAAATCAGACGTTTTATTAGGCTGTGGCAAAGCTTATGCTTCAAAAACGGGCAAATAAGTAATTTTACCCCTTGGCTGGCCTGAATATCTGGCCAAAATGAACTTGCACAAAGAAGACAAGTTATAATCTAAAAAAACCATAAATATATTTGCTTGTATAATAAAATACCGGCTATGCACCCGGTATTTTGTTCTTGATGCTATTTTATACTTACGACAATATTGGGATACCTGCAAAGCGCTATTGAGCAAATCATTCTCGATATCCTGATCACTTAATTTATTTATTAGCTTATATCCCAAGCCTTCAACAACGATAATTGGAACAAAGACTAACTCTTTGCTATCTGTTAAAGCACCAAAGAGTACTGTATTCTTTCTTCATTGTTTAGGCTTTAATCATCTTAATTTTGAATATGCTCCACTGTTTAGTTTATGCCAGTAAAGCCGCCAGGCTTATGGAAAACGATGACTTACTTCATCTGTTACAGGAATCCAGAAACTGGAATGAAACGCACGGTTTAACTGGCTTACTATTGTACGTAGAAGGCCACTTTTTAGCCAATAACGAAGGGCGCTTTATGCAGGTACTTGAAGGTACACCTGATGAAATAAATCTCATTTTTGATAAGATAAAAACAGATGAGCGTCACCATCAGGTAACTGTTCTTAACCAGCAACCTATTGCCAAAAGGCATTTCAAAACCTGGAGCATGGGTTTCAACTCTTTGAAGCTGGAAGAACATCTTAATACGCCCGGATTTTTCAATCCTGATGATTATTTTAAGGATACCCCGGCTACACCAACTTTCAATGTAGCATTAAATTTCATGAAGACATTTTATGATATGAATCGGCAGTATGATTTTCATGGTCTATAAAAAAAAATAGCCGCACTTATTAACTCAGTGAGGCCATTTATTTCATATGGTTTTTTGCCGACTATGGCTGACCGGCACCGCCGGAAGATCCATAAACCTGACCGGTAGCATAGCTGGCATCACTTGCAGCAAGCTGCACATAAATAGAAGCCAGTTCTACAGGCTGACCAGGGCGGCCCATTGGCGTTTGTCCGCCAAAACTTTTCAATTTTTCCTGGGTGGCACCGCCGCTCACCTGTAAGGGTGTCCAGATAGGGCCCGGCGCTACGCCATTAACCCTTATACCCTTTGGCGCCAATTGCTTAGCTAATGATTTTACATAATTAGTAGTAGCTGCCTTGGTTTGTGCATAATCATACAATTCGGCCGATGGATCATACGCCTGCTCAGAGGTAGTACCTATAATGGCAGAACCCGGCTTCAGGTGTGGCAAAGCTGCTTTAATGATCCAAAACGGTGCATAAATATTGGTTTTCATGGTAGCGTCAAAATCGGCACTGGTTACATCCATAATGGTTGGGCGCGTTTGCTGGCGTGCTGCATTGCTTACCAAAATATCCAACCCGCCTAATTGGCGTACAGCCTCGGCTACCATTTTCTGGCAAAAAGCTTCTTCGCGTATATCGCCAGGTAGGGCTACAGCTTTACGCCCGGCAGCTTTAATTAAAGCAACCACTTCTTTAGCGTCGGCCTCTTCGGCTGGCAGGTAGTTAATAGCCACATCTGCTCCCTCGCGGGCGTAGGCTATGGCAGCAGCCCTGCCCATGCCCGAGTCGCCGCCGGTAATCAGCGCTTTACGCCCCGCCAAACGCCCCGATCCTTTATAGCTGGTTTCGCCATGATCGGGTTTGGGATCCATTTGGCTGGCCAGGCCAGGCCAGGGTTGCGACTGACTTTTAAACGGTGGTTTTGGATATTTGGTGGTGGGATCTGACAACCCCTCGGCCAGCGGCTGGGCGGTTAAGCCATTAGCTGCAAAAACCGGAGCTACGGCAGCCGTGGCCAAGCCTGCTCCTATCCCGCCGATTACTTTGCGGCGCGACATTTTATTTTCTTCGTTCATGACGTTTGTGCTAAGTATATTTAATTTAAAGTTAAACCCCGCATTAACGCGCTGGTTTTAAAAAGCTCAATAATTAGCCAATGTGCTTACTACCTACGGGAATAGTAAAGAATATAACAATCATTTAGATTAAATTATTTAAACCCTAAGAAAATACATTTGTTAAGAAGGATACATTTAACATATAGCACCATGGAAAATCAGCAGAAAAAAGAGAACGGTTTTTTGAAACCCATAGAGGCCGACAAGAACTCCGAGCCCAGCAACCCTAACATTGAAAGCCATAAGGAACAAAAAGAAGAGGGCTACCAGATTGCTATAGAAGACACCATGATTGGTTACGACGGTAACGAAGAGCAACTGGACATGGACTTAGGCAATAGCAACGCCAACGCCCAAAACAACAGAGGTGTTGATGATAACGACTAATTAGATCATAACAAAACAGGGCTTGTGCTTACTTGCTTATAAAAGCGGGTAAGTACAAGCCCTGTTTTGTTTTAGCTAACGGCCTTATTACCTTGCCGGCTGCAGGCTTACATTAACGGGATGGTGATGATAAATTGAGCACCATTATTGTTTTCGACTGTAATGTTGCCGTTGTGTGCGGTAATAAATTGCTTTACGATAGCCAGCCCCAAGCCCGTACCGTTACTTTTATCGCGGGTTACAAACGGTTCAAACAGCGTACGGCTAATGGCATCAGGTATACCCACACCATTATCTGCAATGGTGATAACAACCATATCCTGGCTTTTAACGGCACTGATATGCACAGCCGGATTGCCCACGTGATGGTCTTTCAAAGCCTCGAACGCATTATTAAGCAAATTGCCAATACTTCTTTTCAGCTTACTTTCGTCGCCCAGCACGGCCAAACTCTCCTGCAGATCCTGACTAAGCTTTACCTGCGCAGCATAAGGATGCACAGCCGATTGCTGAATCGCTGCTTCTATCATTTGCCTGATCTGTACGGGTTGTTTTTTTATGGAGGTCTCCCTGATGAAATCTAAAAAGTCGTCAAAAATTTCGGAGGCTTGGTCGGCGCTTTGTTCCAGCATATCAATCCACTCATCATGCGCATTTTCTTCGCGCATGAGCTGTGCAATTAATTTTATGTTTTTAACGGGCGAGCGCAGGTCATGCATCACCATACCCATAGCTTTACCCACGGCCGATAGCTTTTCCTTTTGCAGGAGTTTCTCATTAAGCTCGGCATTGCGTATAGCTTGTGCCGCATTTTGTACAAAAAGCTTGAGCAGGTACATGCGCTCGGTCTTTAACCGCTCTTGCTTTTTAAGTACAGCAAATACAGAGTAATCATCCATACGGGCAAGCACCAGCTCATCTATCTGTAAAACTTCTTCTTCATTTATCTTTATGTCTTTTACTCGGTTAACCAGCTCTTCCAGATTTACCCTCTCCTCCATAGCGCCAATGGAGATCACCTTCTCGTACGCGTAATCATCATGCAACTTACCCAACAGGGCCATGTCGGTATCTACTGAGTTGGCCAGTTGGTCGAGTATGTTTTTGAGCAGCGAATTGAGCTGATTTTTATTTAATCCGATAGAGGATATCGACTCAATTAGTTTTTCCAGATTACGAAGCCGGCTATAGTCTGTAACGGCTTTGGTTGCCAGCTGAATAATCTCTTCAGACGCATACGGCTTGCAATGATAACCTACGTTCTGACCTGCTTTTTCCACAATTTCGTCAATGGAACGATCGCTGTAGGCGGTAATAAATATAATTTCGGCTTTACTATCGTGCTCTCTTATTTTAATGGCCGTTTCCAATCCGTCCCAACCGGGCATGCGCATGTCTAAAAAGATGACAGCGTAAGGTGTACCGTTTTGAAGCGCTTTTTTTACTTTATCGAGTCCCTCCATACCGTTTGCGGCTTTATCAACCGTAAAAACAGGAATGTTGCTGGTACGCGGGGCAAGCAGCGGCCGCGGTGCATCAAACAGTATACTGGCCGCCTCGTTCATAAAATCATCATGCTGCGTGTTTTTAAGGGGAGCGAGTATTTCTTCAATATTGTCTCTTACCAACTCCTCATCATCAATCACCAATACAGAAGTGTTAATGTCGTTCATATCAAATTTTGTTATAAATATTTTATTTAGCTTTTAAACAGGATGGCTGTAGTTGCACCTTTACCAGGGCCATCGCTGGTAATGGTTATAGTGCCCGAGTGGCTTTCTATAATAGATCGGCAATTGTATAATCCCAATCCCGTTCCTGTACTTTTGGTAGTGTAGCCACGCTCAAAAAGGTGGGCACCAGTAGCCTCATCAAACCCTTTGCCGCTATCACTTATAACCAGGTTAACGCTGCCCTCTTGAGTGGTTAAACCAAGGTAAATGCGCTTATCTTCGGCATTTAAATCAATGGCTTCAATGCTATTTTTCAGAATGTTCAGTATCACCTGCATCAGCTTGGTACGGTCACCTTTAATAACCACACCTTCGGCCGGCATATCTAGGGTAAGTTTAATTCCTTTTTTATCAATAGCGCCAAATACCATAGCCCGGCAATCGTTAATAATACTGCGCAGGTTTACAGGCTTGCGCTCCTGTGCCTCATGGCCTACTACATACTGCCGTTGTATGTTCAGGATATCCTGTATATGCGCAATAATGTTAAGCTGGTCGGCAATGGAACGCTTAATTTCTGTTTGATGTTCTTCCTGACTTTTGGCTATACCTTCCATCAGGTTCACTAATGCGCCAGCTTTATCGGTACCTATTACCTGGCCAAAAGCCTGTTGCTGTGCCTTCATAAAACCAGCTACATTTTTAAGATTGGCAAGGTTGTTTTGTTCCATCATGCGGTTAATGCGGGTAAGGTATGAGCCAAACCCCACCACGGCGTTGCCAATATCATGCAGTACCTCCGATGCTATTTCGAACTTGCCCTGCGCTACCGCTTTATCAAGTTCGGCCTGTACCATAGCCTTTTCCTCGGAAACCTTTTCGGTAACATCTTCAAAGCTTACAATAAAGCAGTCGGCCATTTTACTAACCGTTATGCTGAAATCTTTTTCCACCAAATCCAGCTCGCCGGGATAAGAAAAATGGCATTGTTCGTTACCCATAATCAACCCGCCGGGTTGACTAAAGGCTTTAATAGCCGGCACAACCTTAGGATTAATGACATCCAGTATAGGGAAAATATTCTCTATAGACACGCTCAAAGCAGCAGTAAGTGGCTTGAGCAATGCAGTACCTGCCAGGTTTAAATTAACAATTTTTCCGCTGGCATCAATTTCGGCCAAGCCTAAAGGTGCATGCTGCATAATAGAGCGCAGCCTCAGTTCTGATGCACTTATTGAGGTATCCATGTAGTTTATAATTAATTAGGGGAATAAAGCATGAGAGCTTTATAAGCCTTATTACGTTAGCAACATAAAAAGGTTAGTGCTTACTTTTATTTTGAACCCGCACAGTATGGGATGTGTGCCAGCACCCAATGAGTAACCGAATATGATGTAGAAAATTGATGCAGATGGCAAGATGCCTGTAGTAGTCCGGATAGCAGTACTTGTCCGCTACAGCAGTGATACAGCTTAAACACAAAAAGATAAATTGCCAGTAGGGTTATGGCTAGCTCCTTGCGGCAGCTTTGAGACGTGATTATGCCGGTGTACCGGTGTAAAAAAGGGGCTGCCGGATCAGACAGCCCTTTTTGTTTTGATTGCTATTTAACCTTTTTGCGGGCTTCAGCCACTTCTGCTTCTTTTATAGCGTTGGCTTTGTTCCCAAAGCTGTTACGCACGTAGGTTAATACATCGGCAATTTGCTTGTTGCTCAAATGGGTAAACTGCGGCATTACGTTGGTGTAGGTTTCGCCTTCTATTTCTACGCCTTGCATGCCTTTTAATAAAACGCTGATCAGCCTTTGATTGTTCCCCAGTACATAAGCTGTTTTTACTAAAGGAGCGTTCATATTTTGTACGCCCCCGCCATCGGCCTGGTGGCAAGACAGGCAGTTTTGCGCATACACCACCTGCCCGCGCTGAATGGATGCTTTTACATCAGTTGCTGACGCGGCACCTGCTTTGGCCTTTACAACGGGCTTCTTTGTTTGCGCCTGCACCGATCCAAACATGGTTAATGCGGTAGCTAAGCTGATCATTAAATTTTTAGTGGTCATTTTTAATATGGTTGTATCCCTTACAAGTTTACGTTAATGTATAACAACACAAAGTAACAACTTCGTTTTAAGGTTTTAAGCTATTAGTTATTGTAGCTTTTGTGGCTCATTACTAATCAATTAAAATTATATTGCTGTTCATTTCAAATTATTTTCAAGGCGAAGCAACCCTTTGCCTTTTTGTTACGTGTTACTTATAAATGATGTGACCAGGACTATTAACGCAGTATAACCCAATTATATGGGAGAAGCAGACTTACACCAGCTGATTACGGCCTGCCAGCAGCAGGATCGCAAAAGTCAGAAAATGCTGTATAAGGCGTTTTATGGCTTTGCTATGGGTATTTGTTTGCGCTACGCGAACAACAGGTACGAGGCTGCCGAGATCATGAACCAAGGATTTTTGAAGATGTTTAACAACTTAAACAAATACGACGAATCGAGGCCATTTAAAGCATGGCTGGGGCGCATCATGATGAACATGTCGATAGATTACTATCGTAGTAATTTAAAAGTAGCCTACACCGAAGATTTAACCGAAGCTGAGCACTTAACAGATAACGAACTGCCTGATAAAAAAATTAATTACCAGGAACTGCTGGACATGATACAGCGTTTACCACAGGCTTACCGAACGGTATTTAACCTGTATGCCATTGAGGGATATACGCATGAAGAGATTGGCGAGATGCTGAACATTAGCGCAGGTACATCTAAATCGAACCTGTTTAAGGCGCGAGAGAAATTAAAAAAGATGATACTAAAAGCGGCTGAAATACCCGATGGTTTAAATGGCACCAATCAAACACAGATTGTAGCCATTAGCGCTGCCAACCTGCACTTGAGCTTTTTGAATAATGGTATAAGGCGATGAAAGAGCAAGAAGAAAAAGACCTGGACCATTTATTTAAGCAAGGGCTTACTAACCCCGACAAGCATATTAATTATGATGACCGGGACTGGCAGGCTATGGCGCAAATGCTGGATGCACAGGGTAAGCGCAATGGTTTAATACGCCGGTTGCCAGCCATCATAAGCGGTTTAGCGGCCATTTTATTAATCACGTTCGGCATGGTATTTTTTTGGCCCAAGCAGCCAAAGCACGAAAAAAACACAGTTAAGATTAAAAACCATAAACAACATCCCGGTACAAGCGACCAGGACAAACAGCACTTAGCTACGCCTCCCGCATTTGCAGATACTGGTATAAATAGGTTGAAGAGTATGGTTATGCGGGTTAAAGGCAGTTCGGCAAAAGCCTTGCTGAACGCATCTGCTGCGGTACCTGGTCGCTATGCTGCTGGTTTAAAAACAACGGTTGATAGCGGAACCATTGCTAAAACCAATCCCGATGCTGCAGGTAATACCCTAAGCCAGGCTAATGCAGATACCAGCCATAATGCAGCCGTATTAACTACCGGTGCAATGGTGGCTAACAATGCCGCTGTTAAGGCTAATAACGACACGGCCGCTACCGCAAACACAACCGTCGCTGTTAAAGAAACCCAAAAGCCAGCAATAAAAACCGCAGGCGCTAATTTACCCCTAACGTTAACCATTATAGCAGCGCCCGATTTTAATGGCGTAGGCAGCGCCTTTAACCGCACTAAAGTGGGCACCAATGCCGGCTTGCTGGTATCGGTTGGCATTAGCCGTAAGTTTACCGTTAGCACGGGGGCCATTTACGCGCAAAAGCCCTACATGGTTAATTTCAGCCAATATCAAAGCACTTATCAGTTTGGCACCCAGCCTACCGATGTTACGGCCGATTGCCGGGTGCTCGATATACCAATTAATGTAAGCTACCAGTTGTACAGTAAAAATAACCGCCAGTTAAGTATTGGCACCGGGCTTTCCTCCTACTTTATGCTGCGCGAAAACTATCAGTTTAACTACCCTACAGCCGGCTATTACAGCAACAAGTATACAGGGCCCGCCAGTTATAATATTAGCAATCAAAATAAACACGTGCTGGGTGTGCTTAACTTAAACGTGGCCTATCAGCAGCGCATTAACAATAGCTTTGGGTTAAACATACAACCATATATGAAAGTACCACTAACCGATATTGGCTATGGCCGTGTCAATCTGCAGTCTACCGGGGTGGCTGTGGGGTTAAGCTGGTACGTCAGTCCGCCGTCTAAAACAAAGTAGCTTATGAAACATATCGTTATGATTTTTATTGCCTGGATGCACATCAGCCAGGCGATACAGGGAGCCTATGTGTGTAAAAATGCCAGAATTAGCCTGTTCTCCAAGGCGCCATTGGAAGATATTGACGCCGTATCGCAAAAGGGCACCTCGGTATTTAACGCCACTACCGGCGATCTGGCTTTCAGCGTACCTATACGCTCGTTCCAGTTTCAAAAATCGCTCATGCAGGAGCATTTTAACGAGAATTACATGGAGAGCGACAAGTATGCCAACGCTTCCTTTAAAGGCAAAATACAACAGCTCCCCGCTTTAGATAAAGATGGCACTTATGCCATTACTGCAACCGGCGTTTTTGAGGTGCATGGCGTTAAGCAAAACCGAACCATCAACGGCAAAATAACGGTAAACAAAGGCGTAGTGAGCATGGCCTCGGAGTTTATGGTACAGTGCAAAGACCACAAGATTGAGATACCCACTATTGTGTTCAAGAACATTGCCGAAACCATACGGGTACAGGTAGCCGCTACCTACTCGCCTTACCAATAGCATTCAACCGCTCAAATTTATACCACATGAAAAAAATCCTGTTTACCGCCCTGCTGCTTACGGTGGGCTATGGCTGCCTTAAAGCTCAAACCTCATCAACCGATTCGCTCATGAATGCCCTGGCCAGCAGCGAAAAGAGCGAACCGGTATTAGCCACCTTTAAAGCCACCCGTCTCATTCTGTCCGAAACCTCTGAAACCATCAAGAAAAACAACCTCAACTTTATGGTGATTCACCGCTTTGGCGATGTAGCCGGAACAGATGGCGGTGGCAAAACCATGTGGGGACTGGATAACTCCTCAGACATATTGATTGGCTTTGAATACGGCCTCACTAACAACCTGGATATAGACTTTTTCAGGAGCAAGTACGAACAGTTACTGGAGCTTGGCCTAAAGTATAACCTGCTTCATCAAAAAACAGATAACAGCATGCCATTTGCCCTAACTGTAGTTGGCCGTACCGCCCTAAAACCTTACAGCGTGGCTACTAATGTGTATGATGATTACACCAACCGCCTCAACTATTTTGTACAAGCAATTATAGCCCGCAAGTTTTCGCCAAAGCTTTCTTTGCAAATAGCGCCATCCTTTTTACGCAACAACCTACCTTTCCCTTACCTGGCAGGCAATGAGCAAAACATTTTTTCGCTATCGGCAGCAGGGCGCTTAAAAGTTACCAAGCGCATGGGCATTGTGGTAGATTATGCGCATCCATTTTCATCCTTCCGCAAAAACAACAATAGCCCAGGGTTTTACGATCCGCTGGGCGTAGGTATAGAAATTGAAACCGGCGGACACGTATTTACCCTCAACTTAAGCAATGCGCAAGCCATATCGCCCATTAATTACCTGGCCGATACTGAATCTAATTGGAGTAAGGGTCAATACCGCATAGGCTTTACTATATCGCGTGTATTCAGCTTTAACGGAAAGCATAAAAGCACTTATTAAATCATTCGACTAAAATCTCTTGCAATGGAAAGAAAAGAATTTTTAGCCAAGTTTGGCATCACTATGGCAGCGGTTTGCGCCGGCTGCAGCTTATACTCCTGCGGCAGCGACCCTAAAGATGAACCAGCTCCGGGCGGCAACCCAGGCACCACACCCCCGCCAACAGGTGGCAGTACCGGCTTGTTTACTGCCAATCTGGATACAGAAATAAAAAATGTGGGCGATTTTAAGGTAGCCAGCGGCGTTATTCTGGTTAGGCTTGCGGCCGGCGCTGCCCCCGCGTCGTTTACCGCCGTACAAGTTGCCTGCACCCACCAAGGTACTTCTATTAACTACAACACAGCACAAGGGCGGTTTATATGCCCTAATCATGGTAGCCAATTCAGCACATCGGGCACGGTGTTACTTGGCCCAGCTGCACAAGCACTAAAAGCTTATACCGTAAGCATAAGCGGCAGCACCTTAACGGTAACCGCTTAGCCTTGTAATCTAAAAACTGTTTTCTACACCCATATGCTGAGCACCTGTTTGTGAAAACGACAGGTGCTTTTTCATATTTTTCTATTGTATGCCTTCCGCACTGCTTTTCTTAATAGTTTTTAATAACTTGGGCTCAACAAACCAATGTTCATCCTATGCAACGCCGTCGTTTTATTGCCAGTAGTTTATTATCAGCAGGGGCTTTGGCCTTAAGCAGTCAAAGTAGTTTTGCCTCGTGGCTTTTACAGCCCGCTTATAAATTTAAGCCCTTGCGCAATAACGTAGGTATATTTACTGAGCAGGGCGGCACTATTGCCTGGCTTACCAACAAAGATGGCATTGCTGTAGTGGATGCTGAGTTTCCGCCACAGGCCGAACATTTGATTGCCGAATTAAAGAAGCAGTCGGAAAAGCCTATTGAGTGGTTAATTAACACCCACCACCACGGCGACCATACCAGCGGCAACATTGCCTTTAAGGGCATTGCCAAAAAGGTAGCTGCCCATGCCAACTCGCTTGCCAATCAGCAAAACGTAGCCAAGGCGCAAAAAAGTGAGGAAAAGCAATTATTTCCGGATACCACCTTTACCACTGAATGGAAGGCAAAAGTAGGTGACGAAAACATACATGCTTACTATTTTGGCGCGGGCCACACTAACGGCGATAGCATGATACATTTTGAGCATGCCAACATTGTTCATACCGGCGATTTGGTTTTTAACCGCCGTTATCCTTTTGTTGACCGCACAGCAGGCGCATCTGTTAAGGCTTGGATAACCACATTGCAAAAGGCACAAAAGCAATTCAGCAAGGATACCCTGTTTGTATTTGGGCATGCCTTTGACCCGGAGAAAGTTACCGGCAGTATGGCCGATTTAAAAGCCATGGAAAACTATATGGAGCGCCTGGTTGATTTTGTAAACGCGCAAATTAAAGCCGGCAAAACTGAAGAGGAAGTACTGACCGCAACCAGCATACCTGGTGTAACCGACTGGCAAGGTGATGGCATCAAACGCAGCCTAACCGCCGCTTATGAAGAACTAAGCGCTTAAATTCGCCAAGAGATCAACTATTGCCTGGTCAGGTCTACGCTCATATGCGTGCAGCCTATTAGTCCAGGCTGATCCGCTCAAGCTCTTAAAAGGCGTGTGCGAATAAACGTAGCAGCGGTAGTTACAAGTCTGAAATTGAATCTCCGGCTTCCGAATTCAAAAAACCTTCAATAGCGGCAACTGCCGCGTCATACCGCGGCTGGCCAATGCCTGATATTACAACATAATTGGCATTTAATGCCTGTAGCTCCTGGTGCCAAACGGCCATAAAATGCTCCCGCTTAGTGGGAAAGTTGCGGAGCGGGTCATCCTGCCAGGGAAGGTCAATGTTTAAAAGGATGTAAAGATCATAGGTGTGCTTAGGCAGTTGGTCCAGCACCTCTTGCGGGGCACGGCCAAACATCTCATCGCTCCAAATTTTAATAGTAATAAACGTTGTATCGCAAATGAGCAGTTTGTTTGCCTTAGGCAGCAGTTCCTGCTCCAGGGCCAGCTGACCGTAATACATATTAATCTCATCCTGAAAAGTACAATCGCCGGTTAGTTGTTCACAATAGCCACGCGCAAACTCGGGCACCCAAACCGTTTGGTAGTGCTGTGCTAAATAAGCCGACATGGCCGATTTGCCTGTACTTTCGGGCCCCACAATCGCTATTTTGATGATATCTTGCTTATCCATTTTTACTTCACAGGTGATATAGCAAATATAGCAAAGTCTTAATGATGACGATAAACGACGTTTTTTGGTCGGGTTAGCGCTTTAAATTCTCCCTTCCGAGCGGCTATTCTTCCTTTATTATTTTATAAAACCCCTCACGGTAAGTTTCGCCAATGGGAATAGCCTGGTCTTGTATGTAAATGGTATGCCCGTCAACCATACGGATCTGATTAATATTGATAATGTACGATTTATGCACCCTGTAAAATGGCGGCTGGGGCAGCTGTGCATCCAGATCGCGCAGGGTTTGGTAAGTAACCATTCGCTGGCCCAGCGTAAACACCGATACATAGTTTTTCAGTCCCTCAATGTATAGAATCTCATCATAAGCTACCTTTAAAAACTTATTCTTGCTCTCCCCTTTAATAAACATATAGTTTGGGGGCAAAGCTGTTGGAGCAGACAGCGGGTTTTCGGGCAGCGAGGTTGAGGGTACCGGGAATTTTGCACCTCCCGCATCTGTACTTACTGGCGGCTGCAATTGATTAAATGCCTTTTGCGCCGCTTTCAAAAACCGGTCAAAGGCTACAGGTTTCAGCAGGTAGTCTATCACATCATGCTCGTAGCCTTCCAGCGCGTATTCCGGATAGGCGGTGGTTAAGATGACCTTGCATTTACTGCCGCATAACTTTAAAAACTGCATGCCGGTTAAATCGGGCATTTGTATATCCAGAAAAACCAGGTCAATATTTCCCTGCTGCACACGGCTCAAGGCATCGATGGCGCTGGTAGTGGTACCCGCCAATTGTAAAAAAGGCACTTTATTAATATAATCGGCAATTAATTTTACCGCATAAGCTTCGTCATCAACCGCCAGGCAACGTATCATAGGGCTAAAATAATTTATAAATCGATGTTGAGCGTAGTTTTATACGTAATCCCGTTATCGGCAATGAGCAGTTCATGATTGCCGGGGTAAATCAATTCCAGCCGGCGGCGTATATTAACCAGTCCTACTCCGCTGGAAGCATCTTTTTGATTGCGATTAATTTTGTTACTTACTATAAAGTTCAACCGGCTGCCAATCACTTTTAACTGTATTTTAACAGGCCGCTGTTCATCATCAACCACCCCGTGTTTAAAGGCATTTTCCACAAACGGAATTAACACCAGCGAAGCCAGCCGCTTACCGACAATGTCGCCTTCGGTTTTGAACTCCACATAAAAGTTATCCTCGAAACGCAGTCGGTAAATGTCAATGTAATTGTTCAGGTAGTCTACCTCCTTTTCCAGATCAATGCGTCCATCCTTACTTTCATTTAGCATGTAGCGCATCAGGTTAGACAATTTGATGATAGCATCGGCCAGCTGATCTGATACCGGGTAGGCCAGCGAGTAAATGTAATTGAGCGTGTTGTACAAAAAATGCGGATTGATCTGTGATTTGAGAAAAGCCAACTCAGCCTGGGCTTTTTCTTCGCGCAGTTGCTTGTTTTCATTTTGCTGTTGGTATGCATTTACTACTCCCCAAACCGCCGAGCCAAAGGCTATAGAAGGCAACCCGCGGTAAACGTTATCCCAAAAATAAAATATGAGTGTGGTATCGTCGGTATAATTGTGAAACCCGAAAATTAACGGGTATAGCATTTCCTCGAGCAGGTAGCGCGCCACGATGAAAACGAACGGCGATGCAATAGCGGCAATAACATATAGTAAACGGTATTTACGGCGTACCAACCCAGGCAGAACCAGCGCATAGGCATAGTAAAAGGTTGCAATTGTTGCCAGCGTATAACTGATTTGCAACAAAAAGCTCACTTCTATATGAAGCGTTTTGCCGCCTGGCTGTAAAAAGAAGCCACCAATAAATAAGTAGATAAAATAGGCCGCCCAAGCCAAAACATGGTATAAGACAACCCTGCGTTTATTCATGACCTAAAAGTACGGCAATTAACTGCCGCCGCTAAAATTTTTATATCAACCGCCCTTTTTGTAATGCAAACGCCTGCCCAAGTCCAAAACGCGAATGAATTAGTGTTTAGATAAAGTTTAAAGCTGTTGGGATAGTATACTTTATACACGCAACGCCCTGCTGCACTTTTGGATCATCAAGCACAACGTATTAATTGATCCATGAAAAAGATATTCATCCTAAGCCTTATCACAATTTGTAGTTTAACCCGCCTGGCCGTTGCCCAAACCGCATCTGTTAACGGGCAAATCAAATCCAGCAGCGAAACCCTGCCGGGGGCAACTGTACAACTGCTACACCTACCCGATTCAGCAGCCGTATCAGCGCAGATAGCCGACGCTAATGGCAACTTCCGTTTTACTAACCCTAAAAACGGAAGCTATGTGGTTAAAGCCGTTATGATGGGCTTTCAGAATACAACCAGCAATAGCTTCAGCTTTACCGGCCAAAGCATTACACTGCCAGCTTTGGTGTTAAAAAACAGCACAAAAGCACTCAAAGCAGTAACCATAAACGGACAAGTACCACAACTGGAGCAAAAAAGCGACCGCCTGGTGGTAAACGTAGAAAAAATGATCACCACAGGTGATAATGCGCTGGAGGTACTAAAAAAGGCGCCGGGTATTAAACTGGATAAAGACGACAACATATTATATCGCAACAACGGTGGCGTAAACATTATGATTGACGGCCGCATGACCTACATGAGCAGCAGCGAGGTAAGCAACTACTTAAAGTCATTACCAGCTAATGCGGTAAGTAAGATTGAACTGATTGCCAACCCGCCTGCCAACTTCGATGCCGCAGGTACCGCAGGAGTAATCAACATTATTATGAAACGTAACCGCCTGCAGGGTTTTAATGGTACAGCCACAGCTACTACGGTATACGGCACCTATGGCAAAGTTTTTGGCGGCGCCAACTTAAATTACAACACCGGAAAGCTAAGTTTTTATACCCGTGCAAATGGCGGCCATGCTGCCTCCTATAACAAACTCAATTTAGGCAGGCAAATAGTTACCGATTTATATAGCCAGGAAAATTACTGGCACCCCATTGGTGATAATGTCAGCTATACCTCCGGGGCCGATTATTTTGCTACAGCCAAACAAACTTTTGGTTTTATGTTCAGGGGTTACAACTCCCCACAAAATGCCAAAGTAACCAGCAACTCGGTTACCACAAACCAGTTAGGGCAGCAAATTGGTAGCGTGTATATGTTAAAACCGCAATACACCAACACCCGCACCTATAGCTTTAATGTGAATTACAGCTATGCTATTGACACGTTAGGTCAAAAGCTATCTTTCGATGCAGATTATGTTCGCAGCAGTAACATTAATAACGAAACTTTCAGCAACATATATTTTGATGCTGCCGGCACCCGCCTCGGCGATACGGTAAAGCAGAGAAATGACAATCCGGCCAAATACAATATCCGCTCTTTAAAAGTTGATTATGTTTGGCCTTTTGCCAAAACCTGGCGAGCCGAAACCGGCTGGAAAAGCAGCTGGGTAAGCACTAATAACAATGCCCGTTTTGAGAACCTCACTGCCGGCAATTGGATAACTGACCTGCGTCGCAGCAACCATTTTTTGTATGACGAAAACATCAATGCCGGTTACCTTACCTTTAATAAAACAGTTGGCAAAAAGTGGGAATTTAAAGCCGGAGTGCGTGCCGAGCAAACGGTATCAACCGGTAACTCTATTACGCAGCAAGAAGTAGTAGGCCGCAATTACTGGAAACTATTTCCCAGCTTGTTTGCAGCTTATAAAATCAATATCGATCATCAGCTTAATGCTTCTTACAGCGGCCGCATCAGTCGGCCGGGTTATAGCAACCTAAACCCATTCACTTTTTTCAGCGATCCGTACACTGCTATCAAAGGCAATCCGTACTTACAGCCCTCCTTCTCTAAATCGTGGCTCATGAGTTATACCTATAAAAGCTTCCAGGTGTTAAGCCTGAGCTATGTGCGGGTGAATAATGCTGTAAGCACCATCATTAGCCAAAACGACCAAACTAAGGAAAGCATTGCCACCTACCAAAACCTGGGCAATACCAGCAGCCTGAACGCCACCAGCGCAGGCAGCTTCAACATCAAAAAATGGTGGAACGTAACCGCTAACCTCGACGCCTCTTACGATAAAGTGAATACCATGACGCAAGGCACACCTTACCGTTCTGAACGCCTTTCGTGGTCGGCCGGTACCGACCAAACCTTTACCCTGCTTAAAAATTTCCGCATTCAGTTATCAGGTTATTATTATTCACCTTCCATATCGGGCTTGGCCCGCACTTTATCGGGCTCACAGATTGATGCTGCTATAAACAAAACGTTTATGGATAAAAAGGCTACGCTTAGCTTTAAAGTTCGCGATATATTCTTCGGTAACCGTTACCGTAGCATACTACAATACAATAATGTTAATACCACGTGGCAAAACGAGTGGGAGAGCCGCCGCTTTTCCCTTGGCTTTACCTACCAATTTGGCAACCTGAAAATTAAAACTGCGCGTAACCGTAACACCGGAGCTACCAGCGAAGAAAACCGGATGTAAAAGCACAAGTGATTTATATGCTCACTAACAGGAAATTCAGGCAACTGCTTTTGCACGCGCCCTCGGTGCACTTACGGTAATGTAAGTTACACTAATAAAAGCCAGTACGATAGCCGCAAGATCCGTTTAAATGTTACTTAAAACTTCGGCAATTCCAGGAAAGAGGTGCGCAAACGCACTTCAGGCTCTCCTGATGAACAAGGCAGAACGCAATAAAAAACAATAATGGTTATTACACCGCCCCCGTTTGCTAGGTTGAGCGATTGTTTAACTTAACTTTAACCATACTTTTCACATAACGGCTAAATTATTACTTTTAAAATCCGTAATTTTGCACCCTCTTTAATATTGTGGAAAACACTGATGTACAAGGAATATAAGCAATTAAATTTATCACAGATAGGCAAGGACGTACTGGAGTTTTGGAAACAGAACAGCATTTTTGAAAAAAGCATCAGCACCCGTCCGGCCAGCAATCCCTATACTTTTTATGAAGGCCCGCCATCGGCTAATGGTATGCCCGGCATACACCATGCTATGGCACGTTCCATTAAAGATATTTTTTGTCGTTACAAAACCTTAAAGGGTTACCAGGTAAAACGCAAAGGCGGCTGGGATACCCACGGCCTGCCTATTGAGCTGGCGGTCGAAAAATCGCTCGGCATTACCAAAGACGATATCGGCAAAAAGATATCCATTGAAGATTATAACGAAGCCTGCCGCAAGGAGGTAATGCGTTATACCGACATATGGAATGACCTCACCCTTAAAATGGGCTACTGGGTTGATCTGGAAAACCCTTACGTAACTTACGAGAACAAATATATTGAAACCCTGTGGTGGATATTAAAGCAGCTTTATAACAAGGGCTGGTTATACAAGGGCTATACCGTACAGCCTTATTCGCCCAAATCGGGCACGGGCTTAAGCTCGCACGAGCTGAACCAGCCGGGCACCTACAAAATGGTGAAAGATACCACCATTACGGCTCAGTTCTTTTTAAAGAACGACCAGCAGCACCCGCTTATGCAAACCTTGTTTAGTGAGCCGGGTGAGGAAACCGCCATTTTAGCCTGGACCACCACGCCGTGGACACTGCCATCTAACTGTGCGCTGGCCATAGGCGAGGATATTGAATACGTAAAAATCAGTACCCTTAACCCCTACACCTTTAAACCGGTTAGCGTAGTACTGGCCAAAGCACTGGTAAATAAATATTTTAAGGCCGAGGGCGAAAACGCATCTTTTGACGAATATAAAGAAGGCGATAAGGTTATTCCGTGGGCGGTTAAAGCCGCCTTTAAAGGGGCCGATTTAGTTGGTCTGCGCTATCACCAACTCATGCCTTACGTCACAAATGCTGAGCTGGAGCAAAAAGCTTTCCGCGTTATTCCGGCTGATTTTGTAACCACTGGCGATGGCACGGGTATCGTACACACCGCATCTGTTTTTGGTGCTGATGACTTTAGGGCTTGTAAAGAGAATGACGTACCATCTGTAATGGTACTTGATGAAACCGGCAAAGAAGTACCGCTGGTGAACAAGCAAGGCCGTTTTGTGGATGAAGTAACCGATTTTGCCGGCCGCTATGTTAAAGAAGAATACTATACGCAGGCAGAGCGCGATGAGCAAGGCTTTAGGCCAACAGATGTGCTCATCTCCATCAAACTAAAAGAAGACAATAAAGCCTTTAACGTACAAAAATATGAGCACAGCTACCCGCACTCGTGGCGTACCGATGAGCCTATTTTATACTATCCGCTGGATAGCTGGTTTATTAAAACCACTGCCGTTAAAGATAAACTGATAGAACTGAACAAAACCATCAACTGGAAACCAGAAGCTACCGGTACGGGCCGCTTTGGTAACTGGCTCGAAAATTTAGTAGACTGGAATCTTTCTCGCTCACGCTACTGGGGAACGCCGCTACCTATTTGGCGCGAAGAAAACGGCAACGAAGAGAAATGTATTGGCTCCATTGAAGAACTTAACAAGGAAATTGCCCGATCAATAACTGCTGGCTTTATGCCCGAAGGCTTTAAGCTGGATGATATGCACCGCCCTTATGTGGATGATGTGATACTGACTTCCTCAAACGGCAAAAAGATGTTCCGCGAGCCGGATCTGATCGACGTTTGGTTCGACTCGGGCGCTATGCCGTATGCACAATGGCACTTTCCGTTCGAAAACAAGGAAGCATTTGCCGACGCCTACCCGGCCGATTTTATTGCCGAAGGTGTTGACCAAACACGCGGCTGGTTCTTTACCCTGCACGCCATAGCGGTTATGCTAAGCGAGGCCAGTGATGAAGTGAAAGCGGTTAACGGACTGGTACAAAACCAGGGCATTGCCTTCAAAAACGTGGTATCTAACGGATTGGTGCTGGATAAGAACGGCAACAAAATGTCTAAACGTTTAGGCAACGCAGTTGATCCGTTCGAAACGATTGAGCAGTATGGTGCCGATGCTGCCCGCTGGTATATGATCAGCAATGCATCGCCGTGGGACAACCTCAAATTTAATATTGAAGGTTTGGATGAAGTGCGCCGTAAATTTTTTGGTACGCTTTATAATACTTATTCTTTCTTTGCACTTTACGCTAATATCGACAAGTTTGACTATAGTCAGCCCGAAATTGAACTGAGTCAACGGCCAGAGATTGACCGCTGGATACTTTCGTTACTTAATACCTTAACGCAGGAAGTTGACGGTTACTTTGCCGATTTTGAACCAACCAAAGCAGCCCGCGCCATTCAGGATTATGTTGATGCGCACTTGAGCAACTGGTACGTACGCCTGAGCCGCCGCCGTTTCTGGAAATCAGACAACTCTGCCGATAAAATATCGGCCTACCAAACTCTTTACACTTGTTTGGTTACAATATCTAAACTGATGTCGCCTATTGCGCCGTTCTTTGCCGAGCGTTTGTATAACGATTTAAATACAGCTACTGGTAAAGAGCAATTTGAATCGGTTCACCTGGCCGACTTCCCGGTTTACCATGCCGATTTGGTGGACAAAGAACTAGAAGAACGTATGCAACTGGCACAGGATATTTCGTCACTAACACTATCGCTACGGAAAAAAGTAGGCATCAACGTGCGCCAGCCTTTGAGCAAAATATTACTACCCATACTAGACAAGAACTTTGAGCACCAGGTTGACGAGGTAAAGGAACTAATACTATCTGAAACCAACATCAAAGCCATTGAATACATTACCGATACTGCAGGCTTTATTAAACGTAAAATAAAACCCAACTTTAAAGCGTTAGGCCAAAAGGTGGGTAAGGATATGAAAGCCGTAGCCGCAGCCATAACTGCTTTTAGTCAGGAAGATATTGCAAAATTAGAGGCAGATGGCCAGATACAAATACCTGATACCCATTACCTGATACTACCTGCTGATGTTGAAATTATAGCAGAAGATGTACCGGGATGGCAGGTTGCAAATTTGGGAAAACTAACCGTAGCTTTAGATGTTACCCTAACCGACGAACTAAAACAGGAAGGTATTTCGCGCGAGCTCATCAACCGTATACAAAACCTGCGTAAGTCTAACAATTTTGAAGTTACCGATAAGATAAATGTACGCCTCAGTAACCATCTGCTAATCAGCAATGCGGTTAAAAACAATTTATCCTATATTTGCGCCGAAATTTTAGCCGTTGATATTCAATTAGTTGACAGCCTAACCGAAGGCGAAGCAGTAACTATAGAAGATATAGAAATAAGAATTTTAATTAATAAAGTATAATGAGCACACCACAACCAGAAAAAACAAGATACTCAGACGCCGAACTACAAGAGTTTAAAGAACTGATACTGGATAAAATTCGCATTGCCCGCGAGGAGCTTAATGCTTTGGCTTCATCACTAAGCAACCCCAACCTGAATGGTACTGATGATACCGCAGGTACTTATAAAACACTGGAAGATGGCTCTGCCACCTTAGAAAAAGAACAGATTAACCAGCTGGCTGCCCGCCAAAAAAAGTTTATTGAGCAATTAGAGGCTGCTTTAGTACGTATTGAAACCAAAAGCTACGGCATTTGCCGCGAGACTGGTAAACTAATACAAAAAGAGCGCCTGCGTGCCGTGCCTCATACCACGCTGAGCATGGAAGCAAAACTGAAGCAGTAATACATGAAGGCATCGTACACTAAACCTTTCCTTTTAGCGCTGTTGGTAATAGTGGCCGACCAGTTAATTAAAGTATGGGTACGCAATAATATGAGTATGGGCCAGGAAATACATTTTCTGGGCGATAGAGGCATGTTACTGTATACCGAGAACAATGGTATGGCCTTTGGCTGGGAGCTTGGCGGAGTAGCCGGCAAACTGGCTCTGACCATCTTTCGTATTTTTGCGGTAGGCGGTATTGGTTATGCCCTCGTTTACCTTATCAGGCATAAATACCACCGTGGCCTTATCCTTAACGTTGCCCTTATATTTGCCGGTGCGCTGGGTAATATTATCGATTCGACCTTTTATGGCCTGATATACGACTATGCCCCCATATTTCAGGGCCGTGTAGTGGATATGTTTTATTTCCCTATTATACAGGGCACTTTCCCGGCCTGGATGCCGGTATGGGGCGGTGAGGAATTTAAATTCTTCAGACCTATATTTAACTTGGCCGATTCGGCCATATCGGTAGGCGTTATTCTGATTCTGATTTACCAGAACCGCTACTTTAAAAAGGAGGAAGAAGAAGTAAGCAGCCCGCATAGTGAGGTGGTAGAAGAGTAACACTCCATATATACAGGTAATACAAAATAATAAAGGCCGCTAAGTTAGCGGCCTTTATTATTTTGTATTATTCATACCTTTTTGATAGGTTAGTAGCTCAATACTCCCTTATCACATGTCAAAACTATTGTCACTTTTGCTGCTTATTCCGTTTTTTGCAGCAGCCCAAACGCAGCCTGCTGTATTGCAAGATTTTAAAAAAGGTATCAAAGCGATTTCCACCTCATTTAAGGTGAACGATGAAACCAGCATTATGCAAATTAATGTTGACAATAAAAGCTTCGAACTGCTTGCAATTGATAAACAAATGAACACCTTATGGAAAACCGAGTTACCCGGCTATCCACAGGACGCTGTTAAGTTTCAGGATAAGGTTTTTGCCCTGGCTACATTCAAAAACCCCAAGGCAAATGATGCCCACAATATTTACAAAGGCTATTTAATAGACCCGGCCACAGGTAAGATACTTCTGGAAAAAGAAATTTACGAAGGTTCGGAAACCTATTTTGACGAATGTTATTTTTCGTACGACAAAGTACACTCCTTGTACAGAATTACTGCAAGACAAACCAAGCAGGAACGCCGGTCATTTGTCCAATCCAGCAAGCAGAATAACCTGACCACGCAAATTACAGTAATTGATATTAACGATCGGCTGGAGCCGGTAAAGCGCTTTAACACCAAGGTTGAAGAAGGCCTTTTCCTTTCAGCCATGTCAAACAGTAAAGGCGACTTGTTTTTAGCATGGGGCAAAGGTAAAAGCACCATCAGTATACAGAAATACGATTTCGGTCAAACTATTGGATCCAAACCGATTGAAACAGATTTGGACTTGCGCAATAACATAGACATGGCCGACCTTAAATCGCATTTAAGCTTTAATGTATCATCAAGTAACAGCGATGCCGTTTTTGTTAGTGCCCTGCACGAAAATTCGAATAAAGACGTACAGTTATCCGTAATTAAAATGAATTTTCTGAATGGCACCAAGCAAACAGTAAATGAATTATTTAACAATGATCATATTAAAGCACTTGAAAAAGGATATGAGCCATTTGATAAGAAAATGGATGACCCTAATTTAGGGAGCGCAAAAAATTTAGAGATAAGATACATGGCCGAAAGCAGTGGCAAGCTTGTAATTGGTATGTCGGGCCGCTATACATCACCATCGAGCATAGGAAACGGCGTATGGGTTAATGAAAATTCCACGTTGATTAATTGCTATAATGATGATCTAAAAATCATTTTCCAGCAAATGCTCCCTTCTAGCTATGCTATCCCAAGCAGGTCATTACCCATTGGCTACCATATCGAGTCGAATAAACTGTACATGATCGCTAACAATAAATCAGGGTTTGTTAAATTGAATGCTTTATTCGGCGTACTTAACCTTACAAGCGGCAAATGGGAAAGAATGGAGTACCTGTCTAAAAAGAAAATTGACAATTCTGACTATGCAGAAGGCTATTCTGCCCTGTGGTTTAATAATACCTGCCTCATACCTTATATTTCTCCCAAGGGGCTAATGAATAATAAGTACAACATCTCACTTCAGCAAAATGCTTTATAATAACAAGAGCCGCCCTATTAGCGGCTCTTGTTATTTCATAGATAATACTTATGCAACTGGTTTAAGTTTATACATCCATATGCCCACCATGGTGGTACATTATAACTCATAAAGTAAAGCAATCAGTTAAGCCACTAACTCTTAGTTCAAAGCTGCTACAGCCTTCATTACGCCGGCATCGGTTTGGTTCATGATGCGGTAATACCACTCATTGCCCCATTTAAACCGGGCGGCCTGGGCTTTGAGCAGGAGTTTTAAATAATTGCGGGCCGTGGCTACTTGGTGAGGGTCTATATTCTTAACCGCAGCATCTGCGTAAGTAATAAAATTATTTAATTCAATATCGTTAACTGTGTAGTACTTGGCAAAGTCGGCAGGTGTTGTGTAGTTTTTAAGCACGCCCTGCATACAGTCAACCACATAGCCAGAGAAAAGCTGGTTGCGTGCCAAATCTTGTATAAGCGGCACGTTTACGGCAGCATCCTCGGGCACAAAAACATCGGGCATGATACCGCCACCGGCGTAAACCTTTTTGCCTGCGCTTGTATGGTAGGCAACCGAATTATTAAAAGAGCTGTCTTCCAGGTTATTTTGGGCCACATACAGTTCGCCCTTTTGCAAACGTTCCGCAAGTTCATTACGGTAGTTATCGGTACCTTTTTTATATGATTTTTGTATGCTGCGGCCAGATGGTGTAAAATACCTGGCCACCGTTAAGTTAAGCGCAGAGCCATCGTTAAAGGGAAACTGCTCCTGTACCAGGCCTTTACCAAACGAGCGCCGGCCAACAATTACGGCTCTGTCCAAATCCTGCAAGGCGCCGGCTAAAATTTCGCTTGCCGAGGCAGAGTGCTCATCAATTAAAACAGCAAGCTTGCCTTCCTCAAACAAGCCCGAGTCGGTGGCAAAATAGTCGGTACGGGGTTCATGCTGGCCTTGTGTATAAACAATCAGCTTTTTAGCTGGCAAAAATTCATCGGCCAGCGCGGTTGCCTGGTTAAGGTAGCCGCCACCATTGCCGCGCACATCCAGCACCAGTTTTTGCATGCCTGCCTTTTTTAATTTCTTTAATGCAATTTTAAAGTCGGCGTCGGTAGTGGAGCCAAACTTGCTTATTTTTATGTAGCCGGTGGCGGGCGCGGTTAAATATGCAGCATCCAAACTGCTCATGGTTACATGGCTTCGCCTAACATGGTAGTTTTTTACAGTATTATCAGACAGGCTCAGCACACCTAATTCAATACCGGTGTCATTTTTACCGGCAAATGCCTCGTTCACTTTATCGCTGGTTAAATGCGTGCCCGAAAAAGGCTTGCCGTTAATCGTCACAACCCGCGAACCATTGGGCAGCCCGGCCTTAGCCGCCGGGCCGTTCGGGAAAACCTGGGTAACAAACAACGTATCGCGAAGTAATTGCGATTCAATGCCAATACCGTCAAATCCGCCTTCCAGCCTTTCTGCCAGGGATTGTGCTTGTTTTTTTTGTAAATAAACCGAGTGTGGGTCGAGCTTTTGCAGCAGATTATTGATTGTAACACCCTCTACACTGTCTACATCAATAGAGTCAACGTACTTTTTTCGCACCAGCTGCATGATCTTATCCAGCTTGTTTTTGTCTGAGGTAACAATGGCGGCGTCATCAGGCTCATCCTGGCGATTGTTCAACAGCAAACCAATGGCCATACCGGCGAGTAATAAGATCACCGATCTGAAAATAATACCTGCTGTTTGCTTCATAGATCCCTGGTAACAAAAATACGTATTTGAAAGCGTTTTGTGTTCTTGAAGTTGACGGATTTTTACCGAATTTTGTTACAGATTTGTAAGAATAAAATGATCAACACAACCGAGCAGGAATCACATTATAACCGGCTGGAGCAACTACCTGTTGCCGAGCTTTTACAACACATAAACCAGGAAGACAAAACTGTTCCGGATGCGGTTGAAAAAGCGTTGCCACAGATAGAAAAACTGGTAGAGGCGGTTGCCGGGCGCATGAAAGCCGGGGGGCGTTTGTTTTACATTGGTGCAGGCACCAGTGGCAGGCTGGGTGTAGTAGATGCCTCGGAGTGCCCACCCACATTTGGCGTACCCTTTGATTGGGTTGTAGGTATTATTGCCGGTGGTGATGGCGCTATACGCAAGGCCGTAGAATTTGCCGAGGATGATGAGGACCAGGCCTGGCTTGACTTGCTGGAATACAACATTACCGATAAAGACGTGGTTGTGGGCATTGCAGCATCGGGCCGTACGCCGTATGTAATTGGCGGCTTGCGTAAAGCTAATGAACAGGGCCTGGCAACCGGCTGCATCGTTTGTAATGCGCAAAGCCCTGTAGCTGCCCAGGCTCAATACCCAATTGAAGTGGTTACTGGCCCTGAGTTTTTAACCGGCTCAACCCGCATGAAAGCCGGAACCGCCCAAAAGCTGGTTTTAAATATGCTGAGCACTACCGTAATGATACAATTGGGCCGGGTAAAGGGTAATAAAATGGTGGATATGCAGTTAACTAATCATAAACTGGTTGATCGCGGAATTCGAATGATAATGCAGGAAACCGGTTTAGAAGAAGATGCTGCCACCGAACTTTTAAATGAACACGGGAGTGTACGTAAGGCGGTGGAGGCACACCTTGCAGGAAAGTGATTTGCAAATATGCAGATGTGCATTTGAGCAAAAGGGAAGATTATAAAAACCGGCAGATTTGAATTTGCATATTGAAATCTGCGTATTGGAATAAAAAATGCACGAAATAGAGCCATACTACAAATGGAGGGATGATTATGTAGCCGCAGAGGATGAGTATTCGCCTTTTTATGCTACAGTGTACAACGAGTTTGAATTTGATAAGCAGATATATAACTATTTGCTGCACCCACAATGGGATTCATTTGGCTCTAATACATTATATTTAAAAGTACTGTATGCCGATTATGATCGCGGCTACGTTATTATAGAGTTTATTGGCGAGTGGAATGATGCCATCAATAACGACATTATGTTGCTCAAACGCGAAATCATGGAGTTAATGATGGATAATGGCATCAATAAGTTTATACTTATTGGCGAGAATATCCTGAATTTTCATTCATCTGACGACTGCTATTACGAGGAATGGTTTCAAGAAGTGGAAGACGGCTGGATTGCCGGTATCAACTTCAGAGAACATGTAATACGGGAATTTAAGCAAAGCAACATCGACTATTTTATCAACTTTGGTGGCGGGCTGGACGAACTGGGCTGGCGCACATTAAAACCTTTGCAGGTTTTTAAACGGGTTGAAGAACAATTAATGCGCAGGCTTACCTAAACTTTAAGCCCTTTGGGCTGTCTAATAAGTACAATAAAAATTATCATACCTTTAACCTGATTAATTAAGAAAATGGAAAATACGAATTATCAATACGAGGATGTCATTCAGCTGGATGACCAAGCCTCATCGCGCCGGTTTATTGCCAATGTGTTTATGTGGATGTTTGTGGCATTAGGTATTTCGGCAGTTTGCGCCTACCTGTTTGCAACTGATGCAAATCTGCTAAGCAAATTTGTTGATTTAAACACTGGCCGTCGTACCGGCTTAGGTACTATTATTATGTTTGCCCCTTTAATATTTGTAATGATTATGTCATTCGGGCTAAACAAAATATCAGCACCGGTGCTTACCCTGCTGTTTGTGGTTTTTGCTGCCCTTATGGGTACCAGCCTTAGCTTTGTGCTGTTGGTTTATACATCTTCGTCGGTATTAGGTGTATTCATTACGGCCTCTGCTGTTTTTGGCATTATGGCGGTAGCCGGTTATACTACCAATCAAGATCTAACCAAATTTGGCTCATTAATGATTATGGGCTTAATAGGTATGATCATCGCTTCTGTTGTAAACATGTTCCTGGCCAGTCCGGGTTTAAGCAAAGCCATTAGCTATATTGGTGTAGCGGTGTTTGTGGGCTTAACTGCTTATGATGTGCAAAAGCTAAAACGCATAGGTGCCGGCTTGGAGTTGGGTATGGCTGATGCTAAAAAGATGGCCATTATGGGTGCTTTAACCCTGTATATGGATTTCATCAACCTGTTCTTATCCTTATTAAGAATATTCGGCAGCCGCAGATAACGTTAAATAATTATATAACAAGAGCTGCCCAAAAGGCAGCTCTTGTTGTTTGGAAGCTATTTTGCTTAAAAACTGGCATTTGCAATTCACAACGCTATTTTGCAACTTTGCAATGCTTATAGAGAAAGATGGAGGGACTGGACCCTGCGAAGTCTTAGCAACCTGTACTTACAAGGTGCTACATTCTACTTAAAACCATTCACTAAAAGGTTTTAAGACGGATAAGCGAAAGTCAAAATCCAATACACCGACTTTTCGATATAAGCATGTAATAAGATTTGAGCTATCAGATATGAAACTGACAGGATTTTGCATGCGTTTGCAAGTAAATCCTACGCTTTATCTCACATCTCTTGCCTCACATCTCATATCCAAAATATGGACATAAAAAACGAGTTAAAGAAACGCATATTAGTAATTGACGGCGCCATGGGAACCATGATACAGCGCTATCAGTTAACGGAGGAGGATTTTCGCGGGGAGCGTTTTAAAAATCATCCATCCGATTTAAAGGGCAATAACGACCTGCTGAACCTTACACGCCCTGACGTAATTAAAGCTATACATGGCGAGTACCTGGATGCAGGTGCCGATATTATTGAAACCAACACATTTAGTACCCAGCGTATATCACTGGCCGACTATCATATGGAAGAGCTGGCTTACGAGCTAAGCTATGAAGGTGCCCGTTTAGCCCGCGAGGCGGCTGATGATTATACTATTAAAACGCCCGGCAAGCCGCGCTTTGTAGCCGGCGCTGTCGGCCCTACCAACCGCACCGCTTCCCTTTCGCCCGACGTGAACGACCCGGGCTATCGTGCCGTTACTTTTGACGATCTTGCAGAAGCGTACTATGATCAGATTAGAGGCTTGGTTGACGGTGGCTCAGACCTGCTCTTAATCGAAACCATATTTGACACGCTGAATGCCAAGGCAGCCCTGTTTGCCGCCCAGCGCTATGCACAGGAATCGGGCAAGAACCTGCCCATCATGATTTCGGGTACCATAACCGATGCCTCGGGCCGCACCCTATCGGGCCAAACGGTGGAGGCTTTCTGGAACTCCATACGCCATGCCAACCTGCTATCGGTGGGATTAAACTGCGCTTTAGGGGCTAGAGAGATGCGACCATATCTGGAAGAACTCTCTAACAAAGCCGATGTATATATTTCAGCTTATCCAAATGCAGGTTTGCCTAATGAGTTTGGCGCTTATGACGAACAACCGCATGAAACCGCCCACCAGGTCGATGACTTTATGCAAGCTAGCCTGGTTAATATTGTAGGCGGCTGTTGCGGCACCACGCCCGATCACATTAAATGCATTGCCGAACGGGCAGCTAAATACTCGCCACGGCAACTACCAACGCTTGAGCCTTATATGCGCCTCAGTGGTTTAGAAGCCGTTACCCTAACGCCTCTAACCAACTTTGTGAACGTAGGCGAGCGGACCAACATTACCGGTTCGCCCAAGTTTTCAAAGCTTATACTGGCCGAAAACTATGAGGAAGCCCTCACAGTTGCCCGCCAGCAAGTAGAAGGTGGTGCCCAGGTGATTGACATTAATATGGATGAGGGCATGATTGATTCGGAAGCCGTAATGGTTAAATTTCTGAATTTGGTGGCCTCCGAACCTGATATTGCCAAGCTGCCCATCATGGTCGACTCCTCTAAATGGTCGGTTATTGAAGCCGGTTTAAAATGCTTGCAGGGTAAGGGTATTGTAAACTCAATTTCGCTAAAAGAAGGTGAAGACAAGTTTAGAGAATACGCGCGCAAGATACTGAACTACGGTGCTGCTACGGTTGTAATGGCGTTTGATGAGCAAGGGCAGGCCGATAATTATGAACGCCGTATAGAAATTTGTAAACGATCTTACGATATACTGGTGAACGAAATTGGCTTTCCACCGGAGGATATCATTTTCGACCCTAACATCCTTACCGTTGCCACCGGTTTGGAAGAGCATAATAATTATGCTGTTGACTTTATTAACGCCACCCGTTGGATAAAAGAAAATTTACCACACGCCAAAGTAAGCGGTGGTGTGAGTAATATATCTTTCTCTTTCCGCGGTAATAACGTTGTACGCGAGGCTATGCACTCGGCCTTTTTATACCATGCTATACAGGCTGGCATGGATATGGGCATTGTAAATGCCGGTATGCTCGAGGTGTACGAGGAAATTCCTAAACCTCTTTTAGAGCGTGTAGAGGATGTACTACTCAACCGCCGCGAGGATGCTACTGAACGCCTGGTAGAATATGCCGAAACGGTAAAAAGCAAAGGCAAAGAAATTGTACGTGATGAAAGCTGGCGTAATGAACCGGTACAAAAGCGACTCTCGCACGCACTGGTAAAAGGTATTGTGGAATATATTGATGTCGATGTGGAAGAAGCACGCCATCAATACGAACGCACGCTGGAAGTTATTGAAGGCCCCCTGATGGACGGGATGAACATTGTAGGCGACCTGTTTGGCGCCGGTAAAATGTTTTTGCCACAGGTGGTAAAATCGGCCCGGGTAATGAAAAAGGCCGTAGCTTACCTGCTGCCCTTTATTGAAGCCGAAAAGCTGAAAAACGCCGATGGCAACCAGCGCAGCAATGCTGGCAAGGTACTTATGGCCACCGTTAAAGGCGATGTGCACGACATTGGTAAAAACATTGTAGGCGTAGTACTGGCTTGTAATAACTTCGAGATCATTGACCTGGGCGTAATGGTGCCCGCCAATAAAATTATAGAGGAAGCTAAAAAACATAACGTAGATATTATTGGCCTTAGTGGTCTGATTACGCCATCGCTTGATGAAATGGTACACTTTGCCAAAGAAATGGAACGCGAAGGGTTTACTATCCCATTAATTATTGGGGGGGCAACCACCTCTCGTATTCATGCCGCAGTTAAAGTAGCGCCGCATTATTCGGGCCCTGCCATACATGTGCTGGATGCATCGCGCAGTGTAACCGTGTGCAGCACTTTGATGAGTAAGGAGAACCGCGACGAGTACATACAAACCATTAAAGACGAGTACGCCAAAGCCCGCGAAGCACACCTGAACAAACGGAACGACAAACGCTTCCTCACTTTAGAAGAAGCACGGGCCAATAAGTTTCAGCTGGATCTGGATGGCTCAGTAGCTCCGGCACCGTCTTTTACAGGCACCAAGGTATTTCAAGCATATCCGCTAAAAGAACTGGTTCCTTATATAGATTGGACGCCGTTCTTCCATACCTGGGAACTGCGCGGTAGCTATCCGAAAATATTTAACGATAAGAACGTGGGCATCGAAGCTAAAAAGCTTTTTGACGATGCGCAGGAGATGCTGCAGAAAGTCATTAATGGAAACTTGCTGCAAGCCAACGGCGTAATCGGTTTCTGGCCGGCCAACAGCGTAGGCGATGACATTGAGCTGTACAGTGATGAAAGCCGTACACAATTGCTAACCCGCATACACACCCTGCGCCAGCAAGGCGAAAAGGTTAAAGGCGAACCATACTATGCCCTGGCCGATTTTATAGCACCTAAAGAAAGCGGCGTGCCCGACTACTTTGGCGGCTTTGCCGTAACCACAGGTATTGGCTGCGATGAACTGGTAGCTAAATACGAGGCCGACCATGATGATTATAACAGCATTATGGCCAAAGCCATCGCCGACCGCCTGGCCGAAGCCTTTGCTGAAAAAATGCACGAACTTGTACGCCGCGAGTATTGGGGCTATGCCAAAGACGAGCAACTGGATACTGAGCAGCTTATAAAAGAACAATACCAGGGTATACGTCCGGCACCAGGTTACCCTGCCTGCCCGGAGCATACTGAAAAAGTAACCCTCTTTGATTTGCTGAAAGCTGAAGATAATGCCCATATGCACCTTACCGAAAGTATGGCAATGTTACCCACCGCCTCGGTAAGCGGCTTTTACTTTTCTCACCCCGAGTCGAAATATTTTGGTTTAGGTAAGATAGGCAAAGACCAGGTTGAAGACTATGCCAAGCGCAAGAGCATGTCGGTAGAAACGATAGAAAGGTGGCTGGGACCGAATTTGAATTATTAAGAAATTCTATCTGCAGAAAAATATTTACAAAAACTGGTAGCACAAACAGTGCATTTATAACATGAAAATAACGGAGCACATCCAAAACGCCAACGGCAAAACACTTTTTTCTTTCGAGCTTCTACCGCCTATTAAAGGGCAAAGTATGGATGGTATATATAAAGCAATAGATCCGCTAATGGAGTTTAAGCCTCCGTTTATTGATGTTACCTCATCACGCGAAGATTTGTTTTATAAGGAAACGCCCGATGGTAATATACAAAAAGCTACCTACCGCAAACGCCCGGGTACTGTAGCCGTGTGTGCGGCCATTAAGCACAAATATGGGGTTGATACTGTTCCACACCTTATTTGCGGTGGTTTTACCAAAGAAGAAACTGAATATGCATTGATCGACCTGCAATTTTTAGGCATCGATAATGTACTGGTACTACGCGGCGACGCCCGCAAAACCGATCCAGGGTTTATACCTACTCCTGGTGGCCACTGTTATGCTACCGATTTATTGGAACAAGTAACCAATATGAACAACGGTATATACTTGCACGAGTACCAGGACACCTCTTACAAAACAGATTTTTGCATAGGAGTAGCAGCATACCCTGAAAAGCACTTTGAATCGCCCAACCTAAAAACAGACTTCAAGTACTTGAAAAAGAAGATTGAGGGAGGCGCTGATTTCATAGTGACGCAAATGTTTTTTGATGTGAACAAATACAAGGAGTTTGTTAAGCTATGTCGTGAAAATGGCATCAATGTGCCTATTATACCCGGTTTAAAACCCATAACTACAGCCAAGCAATTAATTAACCTGCCCAAAATATTCCATATCGATATTCCTGAAGATTTGAGCGATGCCGTACATGCCTGCAAGAATGACAAAGATGTGAAAGAAGTAGGCATAGAGTGGATGATTAACCAATGTAAGGAACTGGTTGAATTTGGTGTACCGGTATTGCATTTTTACACCATGGGCAACCCTGAACCCACCAAGCGCATTGCCAGAGAGATTTTTTAAGGTTTACATGAAGGCGTAAGTATTTAATTATATTTATGCCTTCAATCTGAAACTTTTCATGAAGCAAATTAGCTTAACGCTTTTTATTCTTATTTTTCTGTTTGCGGGTATAGGTCACGCGCAATCCAACTACAAACCAGGAATTGTCATTCAATCAAAAGGCGATACGCTGAAAGGCCTTATAAATTATCGTGAGTGGAGTAGCAGTCCTGAGTATTGTGAGTTTAAAACCGATTTATCACAAAAGGCCCAGAGATTTTACCCTAACAGTATTCAAAGTTTTGAAATTGCCGGTTTAGAAAAATACCTAGCCTATAGTGGCCGAATAAGCATGGACAAAAACGTTTTTCCTGATGTTTCGCCAAGCCTTGACACCACAACTACACCAGACACCATATTTCTAAAGTTTGCGTACCAAGGCAGGCAAGTAAGCTTACTAGAACAAACAGATAACCTGAAACAGCGCTTGTTTATATTGGAAAATGGCAGGCAGCCGATGGAACTGAAGTTTTATCAATACTATAGAAATGATAATAAGCTTATGGTGGTTAACCTTTTTCAGGAATCTTTGCTTCGGCTTGCTGAACGTTACAACAGTACAGATCGTAGCTTAATAAGCCAGATAGAATATAGCCGGTTTTCTGTATCAAATATAACGTCTATAATAAAGAAAATCAATCAGGACAATAGTAAAACAGGCACATCAAATACCCGCTTTTATGCAGGTGTGATATTGGGGCAAGCTAAAACTGTTTTTAGCGGCACAACACCTTTTAACGGCACTTCTTCGACAGATTTTATGCCAGGTCTGAGTGCCGGACTAGACTTCTTTACCAATATAAACACCCAGAAAATGTTCTTTAGAGCGGAGCTTTCAGTCTGGACTACGCGTGCCAATGTAACTAACGCAGTGCCGACGGCTTATCTGGCCACATCACAGCAACAGCAGTATAAGTTTGAGCAGTATACCGCAAGTTTAACGCCCGGAGTATTCTGCAATATTTATAATAAAGAAGGTTTTAAAGTTTTTTTTGGTGTTGGTGTCAGTTTCAATTTTTCGATTTACAATAATAATCAGTTGAGTTTCGCCGAAACTGTTTATCCAAATTACTATGACTTAGAAAAGCTTTGGATTAACTTCCCCCTCCAAACCGGCGTAACTATTACAAAGAAGTGGGACGTTTTTGCCCGCTATACACCACCAGTTGCGTTTGAACGTTATAATACAATTTCAATTAGTCACGAAATGTACGGCTTAGGCGTTTATTATCATTTTAGCAAAATCAATTAAAGTAATGCCTGCTCTTTAAACCAACCTTCCAGCTGTGCAGCATTCTGAAAATGCAGGCTTTTAATACCTAACTCTTCAGCGGCTTTTACATTGCGCAGGTTGTCGTCTATAAATAACGCTTCTTCAACTTTTACATGGTAGCGGTTAAGCAGTGTGTAGTAAAAATCGGGGTTAGGCTTGCGGATCTTTTCAATGCCCGATACCACTATTCCGTCAAACCAGTTCAGAAAATCGTAATGCTGCAAGGCGATCTCAAATGTTTCGGCCGACCAGTTAGTTAGTGCATACAGCTTGTACCTGCCGCTGCCTTTCAACTGTTTAAATATTTCCACCGTGCCTGCTATAGGTCCACCCAGCATTTCTTCCCAACGGCCGTAAAATGCACGTATATTCTCCTCATGCTCCGGAAACTGCTGCACTAATATAGCTGTGCCTTCGGCTAATGAACGGCCGGCATCCTGTTCCTCATTCCAGTCGGGCGAGCAGATATGGGTCAGGAAATGTTTCCGCTCTTCCTCGTTGGCAATTAGCTTGTTGTAAAGGTGGTTAGGGTTCCAGTCGATAAGTACGGCACCCAGGTCGAAAATTATTGTGTTAATCATGTAATAAGATAGTCTATTCGCATAGGCAAGACACTATAGCATGACGCATAAGCCACCTTATTTATTGCTTAACAGATAGCTTTTAAAGGATTTGAAACTATTATCTAAACTAACTGCCTGCTTTGCTTTGCTTTCCAGCTCCTTTACCTGTGCCGGCACCTCAACCCTGGCCGCAATCTCTTGTGGGAAAACGTCCGGAAATTTACAGGGGTGCGCAGTAGAAAGGAATACGCCGGGCACATTCTTAAGTTCTTGCTGCCACTCGGTTAATGCGCGCCAGGCAATAGCTGTATGCGGGCAAACCACGTACTCGTACTTGTCAAATACTTGCTGCATCGACTCGCGTGTTTGTTCGTCGGTATAACTATAGCCGGTCATCAGCGTTTTCAGTGCCTCGGCATCTTCCTTAAATAAATCGGCAATGCGAGCCCAATTGCTGGGGTTACCCACATCCATAGCGTTAGAGATGGTGGGAACCGATGGTTTGGGTGCATAAACGCCAGTTTTAAAGAAAGCAGGCACCGTATCGTTGGCATTGGTGGCGGCTATAAACTGTTTAACGGGCAAGCCCATTTTCCAGGCTAGCAGGCCGGCGCCTATATTACCAAAGTTGCCGCTGGGCACACAAAACGCCACCTCTGTTTTGCCGGCACGTAACAGTTGTGCATAAGCGTTGAAATAATAAAAGGTTTGTGGTATAAGCCGTGCAATGTTAATGGAGTTGGCTGATGTTAACCGATACGCACTATTCAACTCATCATCAACAAAGGCTTGCTTAACCAGCGCCTGGCAATCATCAAAAGTTCCGTCGATTTGCAGGGCGCGTATATTTTGCCCATTGGTAGTTAACTGTAGTTCTTGTATATCGCTCACCTTGCCTTTGGGGTACAAAATAGTTACCCGTGTGTTTGGCACCCCTAAAAAACCAAGGGCAACTGCTCCGCCTGTATCACCCGAGGTAGCTACCAACACATCAAGCTGTTTTTCGCCCTGTTGTAAAAAATAGCTCATTACCCGGCTCATAAAACGGGCACCAAAATCTTTAAAAGCCAATGACGGGCCATGAAAAAGCTCCAGCACATAAACGTTCTCTTCTAATTGTACAACCGGTGCATCAAAATTTACGGCATCCTCAATCAAGGCTTTTAAATCATCCTCAGGAATCGCTCCGTTAAGCATATGCCTGGCTACTTCAAAAGCAATTTGCGGCAAGGTATAGCGTGGTAGTTGCTCAAAAAAGCTGTTAGGCAGGCGTGAAATATCAACCGGCATATACAGGCCTTTATCCTGCGGCATGCTGTTAAAAACAGCGTCTTTAAATGATACCGCTGCTGACGTGTTATTGGTGCTATAGAGTTTCATTTGATTTCGGAATTCGGATGTTCGATTTCGGATTTATTTATTGTCATCCCCAACGTTAGTGAGAGATCTTTTCAAATTGGTTAAGCTTATCGCTTAATAAAGATTTCTCACTATCGTTCGAAATGAGTTTTATAATTCGTTTACTGATGGCAGCTAATAGAAGATCTTGTTCTTAGCTCCTGCTCTCTCCTACAGTACCCTCGGCCCGGCATCATTAATGGTTGATACGTAGGTATGGGAATTGATTTTAATACCGGTAAGATGTTGCTGAAGCGCCTGCGTAATTTTAAGGGCAGTCTCTTCATCGCGTGTAAACGCAAATACAGACGGGCCTGAGCCAGATATACCAAAGCCTACAGCTCCGGCTTGCATGGCCAGATCACGCATTACATAAAAATCAGGGATCAGGATAGAGCGTACCGGCTCAACCAGCACGTCTTGCATGCTGCGGCCAATCAGGTCAATATCATGCGTATAAAGACCGCTTATAAGTCCGGCTATGTTGCCCCACTGCGTAACAGCATCTTTCATTTGTATGGTGTTGCGAATAATTTTACGCGCTTCGCGGGTGGGGACATCCACATCAGGGAAAACAATGGCGCAATACAAACCTGCAGGGTGCGGCAGGCGTATCACGTCCAGCGGCTCATAGCTGCGGATGAGTACAAAGCCGCCCAGCAGCGCTGGCGCCACGTTATCGGCATGACCATGCCCGCAGGCCATTTCTTCGCCTTTTATGGCAAAGGGCAGTAGTTTGGCTACGTCCCTATCATCGCCCAGCAGGGTTTTAACGGCAAACAATCCAGCCACCGTACTAGCCGAACTTGAACCCAAGCCACTACCTATAGGCATCTTTTTGTGCAGTTCAATATCCAGTCCCAAATCGGTACGGCCAATACTTTCTAAATAATGCTGTACACTAACACTGACTGTGTTTTTTTCCGGACTTAGTGGCAAACGGCCATTATCGCCGGTTATTTTACTAATAGTGATTCCGGGTTTATCGGTAACCCGCATCACTACCTCATCGCCCGGCTCATTAACGGCAAAGCCCAGCACATCAAAACCACAAACTACGTTGGCTACCGTAGCCGGCGCAAAAACTTTGATCTCGGTACCCGGGGACGGGTTACCGGTTGACTGATATTGGCTGTTAGCTGAATCCAAGGCTTCAATTGGCTTTGCCGAGGCGTTTACTTCTTGTTCCATTTTATGTTATTTCAAAAGTCTTGATTCCTGACTTTTTATTCTTAATTCTAACACTCGGCTCCTAATTAGCGCCTACGTTTATCAAATCAGCAAATACGCCTGCGGCGGTTACCTCTGCACCTGCGCCAGGGCCTTTTACTACCATGGGGCGTTCTTTATAACGGTCAGTAGTAAAGGCAATGATGTTATCACTGCCCGACATGCTGTAAAACGGATGGGTTTCATCTACCATTTGCAGCGTGATAGATGCCTGGCCATTATCCAGCTTGCCAATGTAACGAAGTACCTTGCCGCTGCTTTCGGCCTGTTGCTTAATCTGGTTAAAGTAAGCATCATTGGCTTTTAAAGCCGCATAAAACTCAGGTACGGTTTGCGCATCCAGGCAGGCTTGCGGTAACATATTTTCTATCTGTACGTCATCAGCCTCCATACGATGACCGGCATCGCGCGCCAGGATGAGTATTTTGCGCATAAAATCTTTGCCGCTCAAATCATCGCGTGGATCGGGCTCGGTATAACCTTTTTCCTGCGCGTCCTTCACTATGTCATGAAAGCTCACATCGCCTTTAAAGTTATTAAAGATGTAAGATATCGTTCCTGAAAGAATGGCCTCGATCTTTTGCACACGGTCACCACTTATCATTAAATCTTTTAAGGTACGGATAATAGGCAACCCGGCACCAACGTTGGTTTCATAAAAGAAGTCGACCCCATGCTTGCGGGCAGTATCCCTAAAAGTTTGATATTGGCTATAGCTGGCCGAATTACCTATTTTGTTACAAGTAACAATAGATATGGTCGATTTAAAAATCTCTTCATAAAACGCCACCGGCTGCGAACTGGCCGTGTTATCAACAAACACACAGTTGGGCAGGTTCATTTCTTTCATGCGCGCTACAAACTCGGTAAGGTTAGCCTGCTCGCCGTAGGTATCCAGGTCCTGGTCCCAGTCTTGTAGTGGCAAGCCATCCACACTAAAGCGCATTTTGCGGGTATTGCTAATGCCGGCAATCTTAACTTGTATGCTATTATTCTCCTGTAAAAATTCGCGGTGTTGCTGCAGCTGATTAAACAGTGTTTTACCAATGTTACCGGTACCCAGGCAAAACACGTTGAGCGTTTTGTTAAACTGTACAAAAAAGGCATCATGTACCGCATTTACGGCCTTAGCCAGATCATGCGCCGATATAATTACCGAAATGTTGTACTCGGACGAGCCCTGTGCAATAGCCCTTACATTGACACCATTACGGCCCAACGCATGGAACAACCGGCCAGACATACCAGGTGTTTTACGCATATTTTCGCCCACAATGGCCAGCACGGCCAGGTTAGCTTCAATAACCGGCACTTCCAGCTTTTGTGCGCCTAACTCCAGTTCAAACTCCTGCTCCATAAGGCGGCAGGCTCTTTCAGCATCGCCCGGCTGCACGGCAAAGGTGATGCTATGCTCAGACGATGATTGCGTAATAAGCATAACATTGATACGCTCGCGGGCCAGCAGTGAAAACAGGCGGCCGCTAAAACCGGCCTTGCCAACCATGCCACTACCTTCGAGGTTGATGATGCTAATATTATCAATAGAAGATATACCCTTGATAGGCAAAGAAGTGTTATGGCAATCATGACGGATGACCGTGCCTTCAAAAGCTGTATCAAATGTGTTTTTAATAACGATTGGTATACGCTTGAGGAAAGCCGGCGTCATGGTTGGCGGATAAATTACTTTGGCACCAAAGTACGATAGCTCCATAGCCTCGGTATAGGTAAGCTCGGGCAGCGAGAAGGCTTTTTTAACCATGCGCGGGTCGGCCGTCATCATGCCGTTCACATCGGTCCATATCTGTATTTCGCTGGCATCAAGCGCCGAAGCAAAAATAGCAGCAGTATAATCACTGCCTCCGCGGCCAAGTGTAGTTACCTGTCCGGCCTCGTTACTGGCCACAAAGCCGGTTACAAACAAGGCCTTGCCGGTATTTTCATTAGCTAAACCACGTATCAGCAAATCTGTAAGCTCGGTGTTTACCCGTGCCTGGCCAAAGCTGCTATCTGTTTTAATTACTTCGCTGGCGTCTACGTAAACGGCATCAGGTAAATATTGGAGCGCCATACGGCTAATAAGCAGTGTAGAGCAGCGCTCGCCATAGCTTAAAATCAGGTCGCGTGTTTTAGGTGTAAGCTCGCGCAGTACCATTACACCCTGCAGCAAATCTTCCAGCTGGTTAAAGTAAATCTTCAACCGGGTATAAACCGGGTTTTGCTGCTGAATATCCAACAATTGCTTTACCACCTCAAAGTGGCGGATCTCTAACGCAGCCAGGTGTTTGGTAAATTCATTGCCTGCAGCGGCGCGGTCGGCCATTTCGGCCAGCAAATTGGTTACACCGCTCATGGCCGATAATACTACCACCAAGCCAGAGTCTGCCTGGTACTCCTGCTTTACAATGTCCATTACAGCGCCAATGCTTTGTGCTGTACCTACTGATGTGCCCCCGAACTTTAAAACTTTCATAAGATTGTGCTAAAACAAAAACGCCTTCCCCATTTGTGGAGGAAGGCGTTTTGTTGGTTTTTTATGTTTTGATTACACCATACAGTTACCTTCCTCCGGGCGTTGTGCCTGTGGTAATAATTGTGGTAATAATGGTGCCGTTAGTAATCATGTTTATTTATTGCGTCTGTGTTGACCGTTGTAAATTAAAGAGTAAAATCCCGCAATTGCAAATTAAATTTTAAAAAATCGTTTTTAAACATAGAAAATTTGGTTGGAGCTATAAGGAATTTATTAAATCGCGCAGCCTCGTGTAACCGTAGCGGCCACTAAACAGGCAAAAGCGTTAATAATGCCAAACTCATTTACACTAGCAGGCGTTAAAACTTTATAACTTTGTAGCTTACTTATGCAAGGACTCGTCACCAAATCAACAGGCAGCTGGTATCAGGTACAAACACCCGATGGCAAACGGTATGATTGCCGTATCAAAGGCAAGTTCCGTATCAAAGGTCTTACCACCACCAATCCCGTTGCCGTTGGCGACCGCGTAGACTTTGAGCCCGAGCCAGACCAGGAACAGCAGGGGGTTATCAACAAGCTGTACGACCGTCGCAATTATATTATCCGCAAGTCTATTAACCTTAGTAAGCAGGCACAAATCATAGCCGCTAATTTAGACCAGGCTTTCTTGGTGGTTACACTGGCTTCGCCACGAACATCGTTGGGCTTTATTGACCGCTTTTTGGTTACGGCAGAGGCTTATGACATACCGGCCAGCCTGGTATTCAATAAGCTGGACATGTTTAGCGACGAAGGCTTAGAAATACTGGCCGAATATGAGAGTATCTATGAAAACCTGGGTTATCCCTGTTATGAAGTCTCGGCGTTAAAAGGCACCAATATTCCGCAGTTAAAGGAGCAGCTTAAGGATAAGATCACCTTATTTTCGGGCCACTCAGGTGTAGGCAAATCCAGCTTAATGAACGCCATACTACCCGATATACAAATACGCACCATGGAGGTATCTGAGTGGAGCGACAAGGGCATGCACACCACTACCTTTGCCGAAATGTATGATCTACCCGGCGGCGGCCACATTATTGATACGCCAGGCATACGTGAACTGGGCATTATCGATATTGAAAAGCAGGAACTCGGCCACTTCTTTCCTGAGATGCGCAGCCGCATGCACGATTGCCGTTTTAACAACTGCCGTCACATTAACGAACCGGGCTGCGCCGTGTTAGAAGCACTGGAAGAAGGCGCAATAGAGCCCTCTCGCTATGACAGCTATCTAAGCATTTACAATGGTAATGACACACGCACTTAAAGCCAGAACAGAAAGCTGTTGAGTTGTTTTTTTTTGCTTTTACTTGTGCCGTTTCCTATAAATCTATATTGTTAACCCTATAATCTTGATTCTATTTCTATGCGTGCAGTATTACAACGGGTTTCAAGCGCCTCCTGTAAGGTAGATGGTCACATAACCGGCGAGATTGCAGCTGGCTTCGTGGTTTTGTTAGGCATAGAGGATGCGGACACCGAAGAGGACGTACAATGGTTGGCTCAAAAAATAGCCGGCATGCGCGTTTTTAGCGATGAGAACGGTTTAATGAATAAGGCATTGGCTGATGTAGGTGGCCGTATCTTGCTTATTTCACAATTTACCCTGTTTGCACAAACCCGAAAAGGCAACAGGCCCTCATTTATCCGCGCAGCCAAACCCGACAAAGCTATACCCCTTTATGAAAATATGATCACCTCGCTTAATCAATTAACCGGCAACGCAACCGCCACAGGTGTTTTTGGCGCTGATATGAAAATAAGCCTAGTGAACGACGGACCGGTTACTATTATGATAGATACCAAGAATAAAGAGTAGTGGAAAATTATATTGAAGACCGAAAATTCGAAAAAGAAACCTTTGCAACGCAGCCCTTATTAAAGGCCGAATACTACAACTGCACCTTTACAGGCTGTGATTTTACTAATGCCGATCTGTATAACGTTGTATTTTTAGAATGCGAGTTTATAACTTGCAATTTAAGTATGGCCCGCTTAACTGAAGCTGCATTCAGGGATGTTAAGTTTCGGGAGTGTAAGATGCTGGGCCTGCGCTTTGAAGATTGCAGCCTTTTTGGCTTTGAAGTAAATTTTGACCGGTGTATACTTAACCATTCATCGTTTCATCAAATTAAAATTAAAGGCACTGCTTTTACCAATTGCCAGTTACAGGAGTTAGATTTTACAGGTACTGATTTAACAAACGCCCTGTTTGACCAATGTGACCTTAAAGGCGCCATATTCGAAAGAACCGTATTGGATAAAGCCGATTTTCGTACATCATTTAACTTTTCCATCAACCCGGAAAGTAACCGCATAAAAAAAGCAAAGTTCTCTTTATATGGTGTTACCGGTTTGTTGGATAAGTACGATATTCAGATTGACCGGTAGCATTTATTTTTGATATTAAACTACTCGAAGGCGAGTTGTTACCCTACAAGCTTTTAAGCTCCAAGCAAACATCCTTTTTTACCGGGCTTACGCTGCCTGGCTTACCAATCGTTTCGGCACCAAACTGACTGTTGAATTACACACTCGAGTTGAACCAATAATTAATAAGGCACCCACTTCAAAACCAACCGGGCTTATATATAGCCTCCCCAAAACAACCAAGGCCATCTTAATTACAAGTTTTTTAGTTACAATTTACATCTTTTAACTTCAAATTATACCACCCAATCATTTTCAACAGAGTTAATAAAAAAACTTTTTTTTCGGTCGAGAACATTAATTTTATCAGAAAATCGACCCCTTATGTCAAGTAAACTCACCGAACCTACCCGGGTTATCATCCCGGTATCAAAAGCAATCGAAAGAACTACGAACTGGAGGAACTTTCTTAAAAAGAATCTGGAAGAACAAGAATCCTGGAAAATTCCAAAAGCAGTATACATTTCCAAGGAAGACATACTGGATTTGGCTGCCGCATGCCATGCCGACAAAAGCATAGCCGGGGTTCGCGCTTACTTCTCTCTATCTGTGCCCGAGGAAGAGAAATTCAGGAATGAAATAAAATTTGTAATGGTTTTGGTAAGGGAAGAAGAAGGAATGCCTGCCGGGAAAGACGTCATTTACTTGCCAGGCGGTTCATCTGACGATGACTCAAGCGTATACGATTTTACTCGCCCATGCCCCGACTTTTGCGATACTACCAGCCCGCTTTTTAACGGAGACCAATAAGAGATTAGCTAAACCTGCTCACTTATGAAGTCTTTTACATCCTATTATCTCGGCTATATAGTGCCGGCCAGTACACTTTTGCCAATAGTTGCAGGCTTGGTGTATTATAAGCGCATTAATAAGCCATTGCATACGTTGCTCATTTATTTAATTATAGCGTTTGTAATTAACGTAATTGGTAGCATAATGGCCGGCAACCATATTAACAACCTGCCGTTATTGCATTTTTACACCATTTTTGAACTGCTGGCAGTAATGTTTTACTACAAACATGCATTTGGCCACGGCAAAATAACCAGCTGGATTTATGCCGCCATGATAGCTTTCCCGCTGCTGTGTGTACTTAACTTTACCTTTTTACAAAGCCTCCATGAGTTTAATACTTACACAAGGCCCTTGGGTGCGCTGATAATCATTCTGTTCAGCGGTTTGTATTTGGCTGTACAGCCAAACCTGAGCAACCAGCAGTTGGTTACCCGTTCGGGCAGGATGGTTGCGGGCGGCTTTTTAATTTACTTCTGCAGTTCATTATTCCAGTTCATTTTCTCTAACGTTGTAAGCCATATTGCTACCAGAACCATAAAGGATGTTATCTGGAACCTGCATGCCACCTTTGTGCTCGTAATGTATCTGTTCTTTTTTGCGGCCATACTTAATGAAAGAAATAAACGATAACATACCGGTACTGGTAATAACGGCCATGATGTGCTCGCTTACTATTGTTATCTGTTTTCTCATCATTATTTACCGCAAGCAGCTGGATGTTTTCAGGCATAAAGAAGCCAACCAGGCTAAAAGTATTTTTTTGGCCACCATGAGCCACGAGATCCGTACGCCCATGAACGGCGTGATTGGTATGGCGGCCCTGCTCAAAGAAACTAAATTAAACACCGAACAGCAGGAATATACCCAAGCCATTATTCAAAGCGGCGAGGCCCTGCTCAGTGTGATTAATGATATACTGGACTTTTCTAAAATTGAGTCGGGCAAGATGGATATTGACCCACACGACTTTAACCTGCGTACCTGTGTAGAAGAAGTACTGGATGTATTTTCGGGCAAACTGGCTCAATCAAATGTGGAACTGCTGCACTACATAGATCACCAATTACCCCAGCAACTGGTAGGCGACAAGATGCGCATCAGGCAGATTTTGATAAACCTGGTGGGCAATGCCACCAAATTCACGCATCAGGGCGAGATATTTTTAAAGGTATTCTTAAGTAACCGCAATGAACACCACATTGAGATAGAATTTGCTATAAGTGATACCGGCATAGGAATACCGGCGGAAAAGCTTTCACATTTGTTCGAAGCTTTCTCACAGGCCGACTCCGCCACAGCCCGCAGGTATGGCGGCTCGGGATTGGGCCTGTTGATCAGCAAGCGCCTGGTAAATTTAATGGGCGGGCAAATTACCGTTAGCAGTGAGCCTGGCTTAGGTACTACCTTCAAATTTACAATTAAGTGCCAGGTTAGCAAGCAGCCTGTTGAAGTAACCAATTTGGACTTTGGAGGCACAAATGGCAGGCAGGTACTGATTGTGGATGATCATCAAACCGGTTTGCAATTATTAAAAGCACAGCTTGAACAATGGGCGCTTAAAACTGCCGAGGCAATGACCGGGCAGGAAGCACTACGATTATTAGACTCGGCTAACCATTACGATTTGGTCATAACCGATTTTGGACTGCCCGAAATGGATGGCGTTCAGTTGGCTACGCTTGTTAAGGCTAAGAAACCAAACACACCCATTATTTTAATAAGCTCAATGGGCGATGATATCCGAAAGAAAGACCCTTATCTATTTGCCGGTATATTGACCAAACCCGTTAAGCAACAACACTTACAAAGGCTATTAACTAATGTTTTGCAGAAGCAATCCCATACCCCACAAGTACCTGAGATGCTTCTTCAAAAAGATTTTGCGGCTGGGCATCCATTGACAGTTATGGTGGCCGAAGACAATAAGATTAACCAGATGGTGATCTTGAAAATACTCTCCAGATTGGGTTATGAGCCGGCCCTGGCAACAAACGGTAAAGAAGCCGTTCAGCTGCTGAGCCAGCAAACTTTTAGCCTGATACTGATGGATATTCAAATGCCGGAAATGGACGGCTTAACCGCCACCAGGCATATCAGAAAACACCATACCGGCCAACAACCCCGCATTATAGCTATGACTGCCAATGCCATGACCGAAGACCGCGAAGAATGCTTCGAAGCAGGAATGGATGACTTTCTTTCTAAACCAATAAAGCTTGATGCCCTGCTGGAAAAATTGCAGCAGGTAGCATCATCGTAACGGTTACCCTATTTAGTGATGGTATTAAAAACCGCAGATTTTAAGCCTGCGCCTGTAGCTTTTACAACTACTGTCCCTCCTTTACTGCCAGCCTTAATCAATATGGCTGCAATACCTGCTTCAGCGGCAACTTTGTTGGTGCCTATAACTTCTGCGTTGCCAGATGTGATAAAGTTTACTAAATGAGAAGCACCAGGAACAAGCGTACCATTTCGGTCTGTTACATAAGCATAAAACAGTAAAGCATCATTAGTGCCGGCCGTCCATTTTTTGCCGCTTTCATCAGCCTTAATTACAATTTGGTATGGTTTGCCCGGCGTAGACTGGGTAGAAACAGCTGCTTGCTTGTTGCCAGTATAACCAACAGCCTTAAGGGTACCGGGCTGGTACGTTTTTACATTGAAAGTAAAAGGCGGATGTTTTAAGTTGCTTGAAAGTGCACCGGTATCGGGCTTTTGACGGCCAAGAGAGCGGCCATTTAAAAATAGTTCCACCTGTTCGCAGTTACTAAAAACTTTTACGCTTTTTTGTCCGGCGTCATTCCAGTAATTAGCAATGTAAATCATAGGCTTGCCAAAACCTTTACTATCGGCCACAGGTCCATACTGGCTCTGGTAAAAGTAAAAGCTAAACTTAGGCAATCGGTAAATGTCCATCATGCCTGATGATTCTATATCACTGGCATACCCACGCTTATAATCAAACATAAGCCAGTTAGCATCGCCTATAGCATTTCCGTACTTGTTATCGTTATGCGATTCCTGGTAATTAAGCGCCTGTTGCAGCAAGCGTTGCTGGCCATCTGTACGCAACTGCCGGGAGTTGCGCTCTTCTTTCTTTAAACCCTCGTAAGCTTTTTGGTTGAAACCTGCATTCTGAGCATAATACTCCCAATCGCCGTATTCGGCAATGAGCAAGGGCTTGGTTTTGTTGTACTTTTTCCAGTAGTTGGGTGCTTTGGCGTGTTGCCGGGCAGGGTTAAATACATCGTAGGCGTAATCCATCCACCCCGAGGTATAGGTGTCTTTGTAGGGTAACTCTCGGTGTGCAATACTGTTAGCTGTGTCCATGTAAGCTTTTGCCATGTTGGTTTCGTTTAACGAAGCTTCCCACAACACAATAGAAGAGTGGTTACGATCACGACGAATCATATCTCGAATATCCTGCAGGCTATTTTTTTGAAAATCATCTTTACCAAAAAACTGCCAGCCGGGTATGGCATCCATTACTAAGATACCCAGTTCGTCGCAGGCATCTAAAAATGATGGTGCAGGTGGATAATGAGAGCATCGCACAAAATTAAATCCGGCATCTTTTATTTTCCATGCATCCCGGTACTGCATATTATCAGACAGGGCGTAGCCTAGTAAAGGATATTCCTGATGCCGATTGGTACCATTTAAAAATGTCTTCCGTCCGTTCAGGTAAAATCCCGCAGCGTCAAGCCTTATAGTCCGTATACCGCTACGGATGATTTGCTCATCAACTACCACATTGCCGCGTAGCACCTGTACTTTAAGCCGGTACAAGTACGGATTTTCGGTAGACCATAAGTGCGGATTACTTACGGTAAGTGTTTGTGCAAAACCTTGCAGCCCGCCTGCTTTTACGGCTTGTTCATCAGATTGTGCTGTACTTACTATTTTTCCATCAGCGCTTATTAAAATGATTTTTACACCTACCCGCTGCGGATCCGCATACTGGTTCCGAACATCTGTTTTTACAGTAATTACCGCTTTGCTGTTATTGGCCTCATCAGTATGCACCATGATACCGCCACGTGCTTCCAAGTTCTCTTGCACAGCATCACTTATATATAATTTATTCTGAACCATTAGCCAGGCGTTGCGGTATATGCCGCCGTAATAATTAAAATCGAGGTCCTTAATAGGCTTACCCGGTGGGATAGCTGCGTTATCCTGATTATTTAGTTTAACCAAAATACAGTTTGGCTTATCAAAAAACACCTTATCGGCTATATCAATAGTAAAAGGAAGGTAGCCGCCTACATGGCTGATTATTTTTTTGCCGTTGAGGTATACATCCGCCTCATGCATGGCGGCATCAAACCGTATGGCAATGCGCTTATTTTTATTGGTGGGTAAGAGAGAAAAAAACTTGCGGTAAAAGCAGGTGCCCTGCCATTGCTCCTCCACTTTTTTTACAGCCTCTAACCGTGGTGTGTGCGGTAAGGATATTTTGGCCCAAGCTATGGTTGAACCGGTTGGCTGGCTCAGTAATTTAGCAGCGTTAGTGGTGTCAATATCTTTAACAAACTCCCAATTGCTACTAAAATTCTGGTCAACGGGCTTTTGCTGCGCCTTTAGGTGCCCGCTGGCACTTACCCATAACAACAGGCCAATAATATATTTATTCATGCAGTACAAAACTTTTAGTTTACGTTGTATTTTTTCGCAATACCCGGATAAGCCTGCAGGTATGCGTTGGCTTTGCCATCACGGTCAAAAACGGCCTCCCAGGTATTAAGCGGCTCCCAAATAAAGGAGCCTATCCCCTTTTTGCCGGCTGCTGTAAAGGCTATATCGTTCACCTCCCGTTTACGCTCGGAATACTCAGCAACCATAATGTATTTTTGATAGGTTTGAGCTAAGTTGGCCACGCTGTGACGCAAATCACCGGGCGTGCCATGCCATTTAGGGTAATAGGAAAGACCAATTACATCAAACGGCACCTTACGCTTCAGCATGTTGCTGATGAAAAAGTGAGCTTCGTCAACCTGCCCGCCCAGCGCTACGTGCAGCATAATAGGTGTAGCAGCATTTACAGCTTTAACACCTTCTATACCGGCGTAAATAAGCCGTGCTAAACTATCCAAATTATTAATGGCACCTTCGGGCCATATCATCCCGTGGTTAATTTCGTTACCTACCTGCACCATGTCTGGCACCGTGCCCTGATCTGTGAGTGATTGCATTACAAATGCAGTGTAAAGCCGCACAGAATCGGTAAGTGTTTTAAAATCCAGACCCACCCATGCGGCAGGTTTAAACTGCTTTTGCGGATCGGCCCAGGTATCACTGTAGTGAAAATCGAGCAGCAGTTTCATACCTGCAGCTTTAATGCGTTTGGCCATGGCCCGGGTATGCGGCAAATCGCAAAACCCTTTTTGCGGAGAATAGCCTTGTGCAACCGCCGGGTTATTAAATATCCGTAAGCGTGCATAGTTAAAGCCCTGCTTTTTAAGGATCACTACCGGGTCTTCCTGCTGCCCCTTGGCATCGTAAAATTTCATTCCACGTGCTTCTAACTGGGGCAGAAAAGATATATCGGCACCCAATATCCTATCTGTAATTATCGCATTACCGGCAATGGGCCAGGTTGTGGTTGTTACCGCATGTGGTTGCCCCGGCTGTACCATATGTATTTCTGTAGACCCGGTAATTAGCCCCTCACCGCTAACATCAAACTTTATAATGCCCTTTTGCCTACCAGCTCTTAAGCCAAACCAAAGTTCCCCATTTTGCAGCTTTGCATGGTTTGCAGTGCCGGCAACGGCGCCCTTTAAGGCAACAATACGAGCATCGCCTTCAATTTTAAATTGAACAGCATTACTGGCATTGGCAATCTCTTTGCCTTCACTGTCGATAACGGTGATTTTCACTTTAGCTTCGTCTTTGCCATTAGCTATGAGGGTGGTTTTGTAAGGCGTAACCACAAGCTCGGGCAACCGGGTGCCGCCTTTGCCAGGCGCCTGACCAAAAACCTGAGATAAGCCAGCTAACCAGGCAAACGTTATTAACCGTAATTTTCTCTTACAAAATATTTTATACAGCATCCTTAGGTTATTTAATAAGCCAGCCAAACCGATTCTACCTCCACACCAAAGGGCTGACCGTAACGGGCTGCATCCAACATGTGACCTGCCGTTATCTCTAATTTATCTGCATTTTGCAATGCGAAGCCGGCGAAACTGCCCACTTTGAACCACAGTGGTAAAAACCCAGGATAAGGGCGAGGGAGCAACAATGAAGAATCGGGCTTAAGTGCTGTTAATGGTATCTCCAGCGTTTTAAATTCACTACTTAAATCAGCAAATGCAGCATAGGTGCTTGCATCCGTTGCTGTTATACCTATGCGTAATTTGGTGGGTTGAATGGTTGTTGCCCGCGCCCTTACCATAATTTTGGTAAAGGAGGCCAGCTCGCCGGTTCGACCTTTTAGTTTATTCCTAACATAAAGTTGCATGCCCATTAACTGGCCGTTGCGTATAGCCTGCGTAGCTACCCGGAACACCAGCTTACCCGTGTTAGGGCCGCTTACAAACTGCGCTCCGCCCGTGCGGGTGTATTCAGGAAAATAAGGGTTCACCATTTCACGGTCGGCTGTTGCATCAAACAGAGACAAATTCCCTTTCGGAGTAGCGATGAACGTTTGCCAGTAATCCGTATTCACATTATCCCATTGGTATGGGTTACCGCTATGGTTTCCGGGGAAGGTGAAATACTCAGATATGCCCCGCTGAACAACAACCCGGTAATTCAATATTCCAGTAGCCATGGTATTAGCCGGGATTTCGGCGGTGTAATCATACGGCGTAACACGGGTCATGGCAATCTGGCTGGGGCCGCTAAAACCACTGTTTACGCTTAAAGTTACTTTATCTGTAGAGTCAATATTAACGACTTTGATTTTTACAGTAATGGATTTCGCGGTGCTTACTTCTGTAAGCGGCGTGTGCGATACCTGCGGGCTAAGCGTGCGTGGCTTCGGCGCTACAAACTCATTTAAGTTTAAATTATTTATACTTTTTAAGCCCGTCCACCGGCTGCTGCTGTTTCCCACTTTCACCAGCAGGTAAGTGCCGGGGGCAATGTTGAATTTACCCTGACTGGCTATTGCTGTAAAGGTATTCCCAGCGTTAATGCCGTTTACCTTAAAATCATTGCCCAGGTCGGTTAGCGCCAATTGCATGCTTTGCGTATTCCAGGCAATATATACAGCCTCGCGCGAGGGCGAAGGGCGGGCAAATGGATCACGAATGGTAATGGCATCGGGCATAACTTCCAGGCGCCAAATACCGTTTTCCAGTTTATCTAAAAAGTAAGCGCCGTACCCCTGGTATTTAACCAATGCTGAACTGCCCACGCCGGCAACGTGCGCTAACCGCTTATTATCTACAGGCTGAGTATTGGTTGAGCCTGAGTAATAAAACTCATTAACCGTATTCATTTCGCTCATGGCTTGCTTGTAGCTAACATGATAGGCATCAAAAACACTGTCTTGCGGGTAGGTACCATACTTTTTACCAGCAGGTAACAGATGAAACACGCGGCTGGCAATTAAAAAGCTGATGGCCTTAGCCGGCGTATAAGCCAAATTTAAAAAGTGTGTTTGATACTCGGTATTGGCGTAAGCCGTAGCCAGCGGATCATAAGCAAACTGTGTTACCCACTGAAAACCCGCCTGCTTAAAACTGCGTGCTACCGCCGGGTATAGATAAGATTGCAGAACATCGGCCGCATCAAATTCATAAACCATGCGGGCCTTGTTTTTAAACTCGGGTATGGTATCGTACGGGAAAGTGTAACGGTCAACATTCGGCAGCATATTGCCTTTTTGCTCGTGCCCCGCTACCAGGCCGGTTGGGTACCACTGAAAGCTAAAACCGTTTACGTTTGATTTAGCAACCGCATAGGCATAATAGGGCGACTCGCTGATGTTATAAAACACCGGCTTGCTCCACCCTGTGCTATTGATGGCTGCTTTCATACGGTTAATGTATTCGGTGGCCCGTGCTTTTGGTCCGCTGGGGTGTGGTTCGTTGTTAATTTCGGTGGCTATTACATTATCGTCGGCCGTGTAGGTTAACTTGGTATAGGGGTTAACATGTTTAAAAAACTGCTGTAAATAACGCTCCTGGGCTTTAAAAGCATCTTCATTAACCAGTGCACCGCCTTTACCATATTTATCACTAAAGCTGCCTGTGCGTTCATCACGCTCCGGATAACCGTTTCCCCAAAAGGCAATAGGCGTAATAATAATGCGGATGCCACGCTGCTTCAACTTGTACAACAGGTAATCGAATAAGCGCAAATGTTCGTTTTCTTTCAAGTTTCCTAATGAGTCGCTGATCTCGGTATCCCAAACGTGCACCCTAAAGGCTTCTACACCCATGCGGGCTAAGTGGTAAACATCTTTATCAATCTCCTCCTCATGCTTCAAGTTGAGCGCCTTTACCGAACGGTAACCGTATGCAAATGGTAAAGTATAATTAACACCCCAGAGATAAACAGGCGCTTTACCTTTTGTCCACCTGAAAACCCCTTTAGCATCCACGTATGTTGGCGAAATACTTTTTTGGGCGAAGCATACAGACACACCACCGGCAAGCAGTAAAAAAAAGAGTGTTAACGCATAATACAGCTTTCGCATAGGATTGATAATTATTTAGCTAAAGTTAATCTGTAAAAGCATCCAAAGCTATAGTAGGCTTGCCCGAATTATCAAACGCACCTAGCCCGTAGCCCTGCCAATTATAGCTTTGCGGTTCCCAATAAAAAACACCTAAGCCTTGGTTGTTGGGTACCGACCGTACTTTGGCAATCAGGTCGGTTATGAAAGCTTTGCTGGCCGCGGCTTCTGAAGCAGGCATACCCACTTCAACAACCATTACCGGCGTGCCATAACGGGCAACCATGTCATTCATATTATTTAAGCATTGACCATTAAGGGTTTGCCAGTTGCTTACTGTGGGGTAAAGCGACAGGCCAATTATATCCCACTTGCCGCCATTCGCTTTCAAACCGTCAAACATCCACCTAAAGAGCGCATTATCATACCCCCTGTCAATGTGAACAATAACCAGCGTGGTGGGACTAACTGATTTTACAGCATTGTAGCCGCTGGTAATTAACTTGGCAAAATTAGCCATGTGTGTAGAAGCCCGACCGTCTTCCCACAGCATACCGTCTGCAGTTTCGTTACCTACCTGTACCCAATCGGGCGTAATACCGCTCGCTTTAAGCGTGTTTAATACGGATGCTGTGTAAGTATACACGGCGTCGGTTAAGGCGGTAAAGCTTAAATCTTTCCAGGCAGCCGGTTTAGTTTGCTTGCCGGGATCGGCCCAACTGTCGCTATAATGAAAATCAATCATAATCTTCAGGCCCAGCTTTTGCGCCCGCAGAGCTTTCGCCAGCACGTCGGCGGTGTTACACCAGCCATCGGTCGGGTTAACCCATGCTCGTAAACGGATGGCGTTTATACCTTTGCTTTTGAGCAATTGCATACACTCCTGTTCGGCACCGGCAGCATTATAAAACTTATAGCCGGCAGCTTCCATTTGGGTAAGCCAACTTACATCGGCCCCCTTAACTATAGCAGTAAGTGAGCCGCCGCTAACCGGCGGCTCCACAGTTTCAGTATTTGCAGGACTACTCTTTTTGCAGCCCGGCAAGATATACGCCAGGCAAAGCAAACATGTGATGATAATCCTGCTCATGTGGTAAAAATTAATAGCCCTGATTTTGCGAAAGCTTACCGTTACTGGCCGTTATAGCATAGTTAGGTATTGGAAACAGTACCGGCCCGGCAGTTTTGCCAACTGAGGCCAATGCGGCTTGCCATTGCCCGTGGCGTACCAGGTCCGTTTTTCGTTGGCCTTCAAAATAATTATCCCAGCCTTGTTCTTTTAATATCCAGGCATCAAATGTATTTTTATCAGTAGTGGCCGATGCCGGAACATTACCCAAAGCAGCTCCGCCATGAGCCAGCCGCACTTGGTTAACCAGGCCAACAGCTTCAGGGGTAGGTCCGCTGTTTTGATTAATGGACTCAGCAAGCATTAGCATCACATCGCCTAACCGCGCTTTCGGAAGGTCGTTGCCTTGATAAGGGTTATCAAGCGTGCCACCCAGATCGGGATATTTCGCAATTACCGGCCCGGTTAATCCGTTAGCGCGATTTTTAATTACGTTACTTTTATTCACATAGCTGGCTACCAACAGCTCGCGGCGTTTATCCAGTGGGTTAAAGGAATCATAAAAGCTCCAGGTTGCCGAAATAGGCGCATCGCCTCCGGCAAAAGAACTGTATACTTTGTTGCCTTTGTAATCTTTAGGGTAAGTATAAAACACCCACGGATTAAAGCTGGCTCTGTTTTCATCACCGCTTTGATCGGGGGCGCAAGTAACAGCCCATATAGTTTCGGCATTTTGCTCGGTAGCCTCTCTAAATAGGCTGCCATAATCGGTCACTAAAGCATAGCCCATCGTAAGGATCTGGCGGCCTACCTTTTCGGCATTCACAAAATCCTTTTCATTCATATAAGTACGCATTAGCACTGTTAGGGCTAACCCTTGATTGAAGCGACCATATTCGGCAGGTGTTTTAGGCAGGTTTACCGAAGCAAAATTAAGATCGCTTACAATAGCTGCTAAAAAGTCGGCTCTGGAAAGTCTCGATAAATTGGACTCTGCTTCTGTATTGATCTTAGCCGGATCCAGAATAACCGGCAGCGGGCCATACAGCTGTAATAAGTAATACATACACCAGCCACGTGCCATACGCGCCTCAGCCAGATATGTATTTTTTGCTGCAGGGCTTAAACTTGATTTTTCCACATCACTTATAATTTGTGTAATGCGGGTAATAAATCTTATTTTTTCGAAATGGTTATTACCCGACTGCTGATTAACCAGAAAGTTAAAGCTTGCGGTAGTAAACTGCGTAAAAATGCCGCCCCAGCCGGTAAATATGTTAATATCATCACTTGGCATATCAAACATCATGATATCTCCGTACTCCGGGCTAAACCAATCATTCTGGTATCCTGCGGGGTCGTTGTATCCCCACTTAGACTGGAATGGCTTGTATACCTCGGCAACGTATCTTACAAAATCGGCCTCGGTTCTGGGAAAATTTGTAGTGGAGTAATTGCCATATAATTCAGGCTCAAGCCCCTTTTTACAGCTGCTTGAAAGAATGCAGGCTGAAATAGTTAATAACGCATATATCTTTTTCATAACTGATTTCTTGTTGTGGTTTAAAATCCGGCACGTACACCAAATGAGAATGTTCTGAACATAGGGTACGGTGCATACCCTCCTTTTACATTGGCGTAAGATACCTCAGGGTCTACCCCTTTATAATCGGTGATAATAAACAGGTTTTGGGCATCGGCAAAAACCCTGATGGATTTGCTAAACTTGCTGATGAACTTTGGATTGAAAGTATAACCCAGGGTAAGGTTACGGCAACGTACAAAATTGGTGCTTACCATGTTAATGTCAGAACCGGCAGGCAAAGCTGCAGAAGTCTCATTATAGTTTACACCGGGCCTTGTGCCGCCCGTATTGGCAGATGTATATACTTCAAGCGCCTGTATGGTACCGCTTTGTGTATTCGAAATTAAACTAACGGGATCGGCCCAGGCATAGTTAAAGTTGGTAGCCTTGCCACCAAACTGGCCGTAAAAGAAAATACTCAGATCTAATTGTTTGTAACGGAAGTTATTGCCGAAACCTAAAATTAGTTTTGGATCCGGGTTTAACTTATACACGTCAGCTCCGGTTAATTTACCGTCGTTATTTACGTCAACAAATATTGGCGCCCCAGGTAATCTTGCCCCCGATCCGGCCGCGGTTGGCTGGCTTGCAGGTACTGCTTGGCCTGCCTGTAAAATACCATTGGTTTTAATGTAATACCACTCGTTTACGGCATCATCAACGGCCTGATAGGCAACACCTCCGTTGGCACTTAATATATCGTACACAAAACGCTCTTTCCATTTATAGGTGTAGTGCGAAAGATTGATAACCGAACTCCAGTCGAAGTTTTTAATGTGCAGATTCTGGGTATTCAGTGCTACATCATAGCCCTGCCGTACCTGGTGTCCACCATTTACTGGTTGGCTTGAAAACGGAGACAAACGCGGTGTTGGACCGGTTCCTCTCAGCAAGTTGGTAATATCGTCTTTAAACACATCAAATGACCCTGTAATCCTGTCATTGAAAAAGCCAAAGTCCAAACCGATGTTTTTGTTGTTGGTTTTTTGCCAGGTTAACTCAGGGTGGTCAATAGCGAAAGCTGCAATAGTTGGATAGTTTACGGCACCATTGTTAAAATATAAAATGTTACCATCGGAACTATAACCCCCATAACCAGCACCGCTGCTAAGCCCGGCGGTTGAACCGGTTAAACCTATACTACCACGAAGCTTTAACAAACTGATGAATTTGATGTTCTCCATAAAAGACTCGCTACTGATTTTCCAGCCAGCCGATACAGAAGGGAATAAGGCATACTTGTTTTCGGGGAAGAACAAGCTAAACCCATCATAGCGGGCCGTAGCGGTAAGCAGGTATTTGTTGTAAAGGCTAAAAGTTGCACGACCAAAGTAAGACCGTAATTTGGTAGCTGTTTTACCCGAATTAATACCCATGTTGGCGGTAGACAGCAGCAGATTAGTGTTCTCAAATGCGTCGGGCCCGCCTCCACCTTCGGCGCCAAAAGCGTCGTAAGTGTTTTTATATTGACCGATGCCTGCTATAGCGCTTACGTTTAAAATACGGTTATCAAAAAAGTCCTTTTTGAAATCTATGGTAGCCTCCATGGTTTGGCTCTGCCGCTTAGCAAAATTGCGCGATCCCCTGGCCTGGTAGCGCTGATAGTAATAAACTGTGCTTGGCACAAAGAAATCACGATCTGACGATTCGTAATTATTACCATATAATCCGTGAACCGTTAATACACCCGGAATAATTTTTATATCTGCCGAAATATTGGCATTAAGCGTACTGGTGTAGGTACGATCCTTAATCTCCAGCAATGAAACCGGGTTAGCTGTTAGCCCAAACTGGCTATAACCACCATTTGCATTCCTTACCGGAATATAGGCCGGGTAGCCCAATGCTGCCTGTACCGCACCAAAGCCTTCAGCACCCGAACCGCCGCTCTGACCGCCAGACGATGAATTTAAATAACTATTACGGCTGCCGGTAAAATTCGTGTTTAGCGTTAAATGCTTAGATATATTAAATGATAGGTTGCTCCTGCCGGTATAGCGTGTTAAGCCTGCATTTCTGAGCGTACCCTCCTCGTTGTAAAAACCGCCCGAGAAATAGTAAGTCACTTTTTCGGTACCACCGTTTACGGTTAACTGGTGGTTATGGATAGCGCCTGTTTTAAATATTTCGTCCAGCCATTTGGTACCCTGGCCTGCTGCTGCAATTTGTGCTGCAGAGAACTGGGCCGGTTTGTTGCCTACTGTATAATCAGCACTCAACTGGTTAAACAGGGTCATATATTGTGTGGCGTTAAGCGGTTGCAGGTACTGGTAGTTTTTTTGGAACGAATAATTACCATTGTAATTTACAGACATACTACCCGATTTACCTTTTTTGGTGGTAATAAGCACCACCCCGTTAGCGGCATTAACACCATAAATTGCAGCACTCGCATCTTTCAAAACCTCTATAGACTCGATATCTTCAGGATTTAAACCAGCGAGCCCCGCACGGTTTACGCCGTTGGTTTCGCGCGCTATGGCGCCGTTTCCCGGCTCCAGTGCATCGCCCGGAAAAATAACACCATCTACTACATATAATGGATTACCCCTGCCGCGGATGGACACATTAATTCCGCCACCCGGTTGTGGGCTGCTTTGCGAAACCTGTACGCCCGCTGCCCGTCCAAACAATAGTTGCTGTATATTGCTATTAGCTGCCTGGGGTACTTTTTTAGGGTCAATTTTAGTTACCGCAGTGGTAACGTTTTGGCGGGTGGTTGTACCGTAGCCAATTACTAATACTTCGTTCAGGTTGTTTTGCTGGGTTTCCAGTACCACGCTCATGGTTGAGCCGTTTACTGCCACTTCGCGTGTTTGGAAGCCTACCCCTGTAAACACCAGCGTGGCACCTGTAGGAGCACTTATTAAAAATTTGCCCACGCCATCGGTTAAAGTACCTTGTGTTGTTCCTTTTACAGTTACAGCAATACCAGGTAAAGTACTGGCATCTTCTTTTAAAGTTACCGTTCCTGTTACCGTAATGTTTTGCGCAAACACCGCGGAGACATTCAACAATAATAGTAAGGCTACTATTGATGAAAATCCCCTCTTAAAAAAAAGAGTAAATATCCGCATAGAATTTAAAGTTAAATTGGTTTAAAACTTGGTTTCTATCAGCACTTAGCTTATCACATTATTATAAAACTAGCATACACCGAGGCATACGCATAAGCAGGAAATGAGGTGTAAAGCGACTGATAGATATAATTGGTTTACGAGGTCAAATCACCATAATTTGCACCAATAATAGCTAATTCAAACGTTCATTTCTTTTGTTCAAATCATCATTTTTTTGAGCGCTTATAGCCAAATTGACGCCCCTGCTTAACTTTTAGATAAAAATCGTATTATTGTGAATATGCAAGCGGTTCACTAACACCGTTAACCAATTATACTTTTAAGGACTATGGAACGGTGCGGACTAAATAGCCATCGCGGTGTGAAGTATTTTATCCGGCAACAAGCCTTGTGTTTGCTTTTGTTAGCCGGTTTCGCTACGCTGCATGATGGCTTGCAAGCACAAACCACCCAGCTTCGCTTTAAACACATTAATAGTTCGGACGGCTTATCAAACAGCACTATAGAGGCCATTTACCAGGATACCCGGGGCTTTATGTGGTTTGGTACGCGTGATGGTTTGAATAAATATGACGGATACAGTATAACCGTATTTAAGAATAAACCGGGCAATACAGGTAGCTTAAGCGACAATTATATACGCTGTATTACCGAAGATGCTCAAAAGAACCTGTGGATAGGCACCATTGACGGGCTTAACCGCTTTAATACAAATACCAATACTTTTACAGTTTATAAATACAGCTACGGCAAAAAGGCAAGCCTTGCCGGTAACAACATTAACAGCCTCTATACCGATAAACAGGGGGTGCTTTGGATTGGTACAGATAATGGCGGCTTAGATAAATATAATGCAGCTGATGGCAGTTTTAGTCATTTTGCGGCTGCAGGTAACTTTAACAACGTTACCAATTGCATATACGAAGATTCAAAAAGTTGTTTATGGCTGGGGACATCCAAGGGGCTTCAACGCTTTGATCGTAAAACACACAGCTTTGCTACCGCCGTGGTTAGCGTGCATGAACAGCCGGCTCTTAAAAATCAACCCATTAATTCGATACAGGAAGACAAACTTGGCCGTTTATGGCTGGGGATAGAAAACGGCGGATTACTTGTTTATGATCCTTTAAAGAGCACATTACTAAGTTTTAAGCATCAACAACAATATGCAGGCAGCCTATCAAATGATCAGGTTAAATGCCTGTTATCTGATAGTAAGGGCCGCATCTGGGCAGGCAGCATCAACGGAGGCCTCGAACGCTTTGATTATAACACTAATGAGTTTATACATCATCAGAATAAAGTGGATGATCCGGAAAGTCTGTCTCAACGAACGGTTTCGGCCATTTATGAGGACCGTCAAAAAAACCTTTGGGTAGGTACGCATCGTGGCGGAATTAATTTATACATACCCAATGCCTCCAAATTCAATTTTATACACACTGCGTCGGGCACAAATAGCCTGAGTTATAATGACGTGAGGGCTTTTTTTGAGGATGACCAGGGCAGTATCTGGATAGGCACCGATGGTGGCGGTTTAAACGTTTATAACCCGTTGACCGGTACATTTAAACATTACCGCAATAATTTGCAGGCAACCAACAGCCTGGCCAGCGATGCCGTACTCGACATTATGCAAGACCGCGAAAAAACGCTGTGGGTAAGCACCTGGGGCGGCGGACTTAACCGTTTTAACCGGAAAACCCAGACCTTTGAACATTTTTTGAATCTTCCGGCCAGCAAGAATTCTATCTCTTCCAACTATGTTCAAAAAGCTTATATAGATAGCCACAACAATTTCTGGGTAGCCACTTACTATGGCGGGCTTAACCTTTTCGATCCTGCAACAAAGCGGTTTAGCCGCATTACTGCATCGCCCGACGGGAAAACCCGATTAAAGGGAAATAATATTGTGTCTTTAAAAGAAGACCGCTACCAAAATTTGTGGATTGGCACAGATGATGGCGGACTAAACTGTTATAACTTAGTAACCCGGCAGTTTAAACACTTTTTTGACGATCAGGAACGCCGCCCTGATTTAAGAGTTTTATTTTCTGACCATACAGGCCAACTTTGGGTAGGCCAAACCGGCCTGTATGTTTTTAACCGGCAGCAAAGCAAGTTTGTACGGTTTACCACAAAAGGCGGATTAAGTACAGAATTTATTAAAAGTATTGAGGAGGATACAAAAGGGAACCTTTGGATAGCTACCTCAAACGGCATAACCAGGCTTAATCCATCCACTCGTAGCTTTAAGAAATATAATTTAGCCGATGGATTGCAGGGGCTGGAATTTGAAGCCAATGCTTCTTTAACCGCACGTAATGGTACTATGTATTTTGGCGGTATTAATGGGTTTAATCAGTTTAACCCTTACCAAATTCGCTCTAACCGGTTTGTGCCGCCAGTTTACATCACCGGCTTGCAAATATTTAACAAAGATGTACTGCCAGATACTACTGGCAACTCGGTATTAAGGCAGGATATTAGCCAAACTAAAACATTAAAGCTTAACTATAAACAGTCTACGCTATCGTTCCAGTTTGCAGCACTTAATTACAACGCGCCCGAAAACAACCGCTACATATACAAGCTTGAAGGATTAGACGATACCTGGTACGACGCCTCACAAAGCAGAAAAGCCTCCTTTACTAATTTAAGCCCTGGTAAATATACTTTCCATGTAAAAGCATCAAATAATGATGGCGTTTGGAACCCGCACGAATCGGTTATTAAAGTAATTATAACCCCGCCTACATGGGCCACATGGTGGTTCAGAACCTTAATGGCGGCCCTCTTATTTTATGGCACCTACCTAATATTAAAATTTAAAAAGAACGCCGATTTAAAGAAGATAGAAGAAAACAAAAAGGAGGAAATGCACCAGTTGAAGCTGCAATTTTTTACCAATATATCGCATGACCTTCGCACGCCGCTATCACTCATTTTAGGTCCGCTTGAAAACCTTTTACGTGAGAGCCCGAACACTCATTTTACGCATTACTTCGAAATGATGTACCGTAATGCCAACCGCTTAATGGTGCTCATTAATGAATTAATGGATTTTCGGAAAGTGGAATCGGGCGCATTGAGCTTAAAAGTGGCTAAGGGCAACACACAGCTATTTATTGAAGAAATAACAAACGATTTTCAAGATTTGGCTCAACAAAAGGCTATCACCCTAACGGTTAAGCTTTCGCCGCAAATAGATGAAGCTTATTTTGACCGTCAGATACTGGAGAAAATTCTGCTTAACTTGTTAACCAACGCTATTAAATACACCCAAACTGGCGGCAGCGTAACTGTTGAACTGTCAAACGAATTGAGCAGCTTTAAATCGGCATATGGAAACGAGCTGATTATTAAAAACGCTTATAGGGGCAAGCAGTACTGCTATATCAGGATAGCCGATAATGGCATCGGCATATCGCGTGATTCGCTCTCGCATTTATTTGAACGTTATTATCGTATAACCGAGTCACACCTTGGCTCTGGCATTGGGTTAGCGTTTGTAAAAAGCCTGGCCACGCTTCATAAAGGCGATATTTACGTATACAGCGAACGCCAGCAAGGCACCGAGATTATTATTGGCCTGCCTTGCAGCGAACACGATTACACTTTAACCGAAAAATGGCTAGCAAACGATCAGCACGGCGGCGTTAGCCTGGAAAGCATTGCTTATCATCAACTACCACAATCTGCCAACGCTGCGCAGAACCAGAAGCAGAAGCCGGATCCATTAACGGACAAGCCGCACATTCTCATTGTTGACGATAATGAAGAGATCAGGCTGTTTTTGAGGATCTGCCTGGAAAAAGAGTATGCCATAAGCGAGGCCGCTAACGGAAGAGAGGGCATAGAGAAAAGCAAAGCTGAACATCCGGACTTAATCATCAGCGATGTGATGATGCCCGGAACTGATGGCAATGAATTTTGCAAAATGATACGGCAGGATATTGAAACCAGCCATATTCCATTTGTGATGCTAACCGCAAAAACTAACCTGCAAGCCGAAATTGAAGGTTTTGAATCGGGAACCGATTTGTATCTCAACAAACCGGTAAGCCCTAAATTACTGACTACCAGTTTACACAACCTATTTGAACAGCGCCGTGTACTCAAAGAGCGTTATTCAAAAAGCTATAACACCACAGCCCTCGAACTGGTATATAACAATAAAGATAAAGCCTTTCTTAATCAGCTTATTAGCACCATTGAAGCGGAAATGAGCAATCCGGATCTGGACATTGAATTGCTTTGCAAATCAGCGGGTATGAGCCGTACTAAACTTTATAACAAAATAAAAGATGTTACCGGTCAGTCGGCCAATGAGTTTATCAGGAGTACCCGTTTAAAAAAGGCTGTTGAGATTTTAACGCATGAGGATGTTCTGCTAACCGAGGTGATGTACCGGGTGGGCATACAAACACAGTCTTATTTTACCAAGGCATTTAAAAAGGAGTTTGGCGAAACCCCTTCGCAGTTTTTGCAAAACCTCAGAAAAGAAAGCAAAAACGAGAGCGCCTCTTTAGAAAGGTAATTACCATCGAACAAATCCATATAACTAATACCCAATTGCTGAAACAAGGCGCTGCAGTGTAATGCTTAACAATTAGTAATCTTCAACGTTAAAACAGTTATAAATGCAAGCAACGGAATTGCATGCGTTGTAACCGGCATCAAAGTTCCATCGCGAACTCAACCCCAAAACCTCCGCTTTGGTATGATGGCAACAGTATAGCGCTGCGCCGAGCTTTCTTCTTTAACTCAGGCGCTAGGTTTTGATCATCATTTTTGTCCTTACCCCTAAACAGGGTGTTACGTATGTATGGATATAACAAATAAGCTCCCTTGGTTGCTAAAATACCCAAACCAGCTCCTGCAACTACATCGCTAAACCAGTGATCCTGGTGGTAAATACGGAACACGCCTGTTGTTGTTGCAAAGGCATAACCTACAAGCCCGTAGTAAGGCGAGTTGCCGCTTAGCTCCTGCGCCATAAACTCGGCACCTGAAAATGCTGTTCCTGTATGGCCTGACGGGAAAGAGAACCTATCAAGCTCATTAGGCCTTAACCGGTGTGTTGAGCGCTTCAGCACATTTAGTGAAAGCTTTAGCATACCTTGCGACAGGACATAAATAAGTGTACGATCCACAAATGTGTTTTTGCCGTGTACACCTACTACGTTCAGGCCATATACCAGAGCTACCGGCGCGTACTGAAAATAATCTTCTATACTACTGTTAGTAATAATGTTGTGCTCCTGCGCTTCCTTATAAATATAACGATCCCATTTACGCAGTGGCTTAACATAAAACGAAGTTATACCATAACCCATCAAGGCGGCGGGCGGTATTAACGATGCAAATTTGCTGCGCAAATGCTGAACGGTGTCCGGCACTGTTAAAAGATCCTTCTTTAACGTATCAATAACATTTTTCTTCGTGGTATCTTCTGTGGTTTGTTGAGCAAATGCACAAGAACCAGCCATAAAAAGAATGATGAGCAATATATTTTTCAAGGCAGTAGATGATGGTTAATAGCGAGTTAACGAACAAAACTGTATAAAAGTTGGAGTTGGAGACACAAATACTTAAAATACTGTTACGCACCAATAAAAATTGGGCGGTTAAAATATAAGTAAGTAGCATAAACCACAGCTTTGCCGCATATAAAAAGCAGCATGCATTTGAAGCCATATATGCCCGGATTGTAGGTTCCCTTTAGTAAGTAAATTAGCTATAAGTAGCTATTGTATTCATAAGTGGTATTAAGCAATTTCGTTGTAAGCCTTTATCAAAGCGTCTTCACAGACCCTCCTTATAAACCAATTTTCATCCCATGAAAGATTCATTTAAAAAAATTGACCCACCCTATTACCCCATAGTTTATGTAAGAGGATATGCGATGCGCCGAGCCGACGTTGAAGAAACTTTTAACGACTCTTATTATGGCTTTGCAACTTCGGCCGTTTATAAGAAGCAAACACAGGCAGACAACGGTTACCTCACCCCCGATTTATTTGAAGGGCAATTAATCCGCTTTATGAAAAGCCGGTTTGAAAGCAGTGATGAAAAAAAGTATGGCTATGCCGATGCCGTGAATTGCCGGACGGAAGATTTTGACGAATCTAACCCATCGAGAAGTATTTGGATAAGCCGCTTTTATGATGTGGACTACATTCAGGATAAAGTGCGCAGTATTGAAAACCATGCGCTTGAACTGACAGACCTGATTGTAAATAAAATTCCTCTCCAGTTATTGGCGTTGGGCATGAGCAGGGAGTCGTTAGAAAAAGATTATAAAGTTATACTGATTACCCATTCAATGGGTGGCCTGGTATGCAGAACATTGTTGCAGAATACCTTGCCTAATTACATAGACAACAGAGCCCCGGATGACATTATTGTGCCCCTTAGCCGTATTACAGATCCAGCCAAACTAATACACCGTTTGGTAACCATTGGTTCGCCGCATAAAGGAATAGACATGGGTAACATACCCGATATTGTTGAAGAGGCGATTGTTTCTTCTCTCAACCCGTATGACTCCAGCATTTTCAGGCCTAAAAGAATGCGGGAGTATTTACAGCTTGATGATTTAAAAAACCCGCAAAGTGAAAGTCGCAATGAAGATAATTACAAGTATGATTTACACAGTTTAGGCAAAAGTACCTTCCCCGTTAAAAATTGCCTTTGCGTTATAGGAAGTGATTATGGCGCCTACTCTGCCATTAAACACGTTACCGGAAGTTTTAGTGATGGCTTGGTAAAGCAAGACAGAGCTTACATAGTAAGCGGTGAAAAGCCCGTGTCAGGCACTCAATACGACGAAAACAATGTTGCTTTTTATGCCAATGTGCACCGGGCTCATTCGGGCTACAGGGGCATTGTAAACAGCTACGAGACATTTGAAAACATCCAGCGTTTTTTGTTTGGCGACTTAGGCGTACGTATAGCGCTACGCGACATTAAAATTCAAACGCCCGAGCTGCAAGGACTGGAATACTTTTATGACTTTGAATTTGCATTAACCATACGCGGTACAGGGGTTTACTTACATCAAAGAAAGCAAGACCCCTGCGAAAATGCCATACGTATTAGGCGAAAAGAGATTCCGGATCAGAAAGACATTTTTTTGCATACCGGCTTTTTAAATTCAAAATTACGGCAGTCTAAAAATGAAGGCTCGTTTTTTATCATGAAGTTCAGCGTATTGGAGTATAGTGTTAAAAAGGGCTTGCTATGGGATACACAATACCCATCCCGAACCATCTATTCAGAAAGCCTGGAGATAGAAGTCGTAGCAGATGCTACAAGTCCTTACGATTACGTTGCCAGGTATTCTTGGCAATCCGATATTGACAAATGGAAAGACTTTGCAGCTGATGAGGATGGAAATTTTGTTATTCCGCTTACCACTAATGCAGCAGTTCAGGATATGTCATCATTGGTTGGTAATATCGTTTTAAAGCCATTTAAATGGGGGGAGCAGACAACTTAATTTATGTTTAACTTTTTAAGCCGCCCGCCAAAACCTACTACCATACCGGTAGTAAGATCAGACAACATTATAGAGATAGAACTAGACATTGCCGAATCTCTGGGTAATTGGCACAGATGGGCCGGGCAATTACATGCGCTCTATATTGTTATAGGTGTAATAGCCATTTTATCGTCGGTATTTGTTACAACGTTTATATCCACAAAAGACAATCAATTATTTGACACAAAATATTTGCCCTACGTTTCATTTACTTCAACTGTTTCGATTACGCTTATTACCGCTTTCAATCTCGGACCCAAGGCAAATAACTGGCGAAAAGCTTGGAGAATGCTGCATTATCATTACTCACTGTATAAGGCAGGGACAATTACGATGCCCGAACTTTTGAAAAAACGTTATGAAGCTGACGAATTGATAGGAGGCGTTGACTTCCAATATAGCGCTAAATAATTAGCAAGAAGCAAGCTTGCATTATTCACAAAGGCACATTGCTCATCATCACCTTAATTTCAGTTTTCTTTAACCTAAATTTGCGTTATTTGCTGAAATCTTTTAGGAGCTAATGCGTTCCTTTTATTCCATGAAACAGTGCCTATTTGTATTTTTAATTTTAACCGGTATAAGCACCTCGGCCCAGGTACTGCGCAAAAGAACAGTTAAATTAATGGGTGGGAGGTTTGATATCACCATTGTAGCACCTGATTCCCTATCGGCCGAGCATAATATTGATACAGTGATTGCTGAAGTTACCCGGATAGAAAACCTGATATCGGACTGGAAGGCCGACACACAAATATCTGCAGTGAACCAAAATGCAGGCATTGCCCCGGTAAAGGTAAGTGCGGAAGTATTTGCTTTGACGGAACGGGCGCTGCATCTTTCTAAAATTACTAAAGGCGCATTTGATATTAGCTTTGCAGCCATGGATCGGATATGGAAGTTTGATGGCTCCATGACCCAAATGCCGTCTGCCGAAGCGGTAAAAAAATCGGTTAAAAACGTAGGCTATCAGTATATAGTACTGGATCGTAAAAACTCGACTATTTTTTTAAAGCGGAAGGGAATGAAGATTGGATTCGGTGCTTTGGGCGAAGGTTATGCAACCGACCGCTGCCGCGATATGATGCTGGCCCGTGGCATTAAGGCTGGCATTGTAAATGGATCGGGCGATATGAGCACCTGGGGCAAACACCCTAATGGCAGTAACTGGGCCGTGGGCATCACTAACCCTATACATAAAGACACCATATTTGCGGTTGTGCCACTGCAAAAAAGCGCCGTGGTAACCTCGGGCAGTTATGAAAAATTTGTAGTGTTTAATGGCAAAAGATATTCGCACATTATTAACCCGACCACCGGCTACCCGGCTACCGGCTTATGCAGTGTAACCGTATTTGGCCCCAGCGCTGAAACAGCCAACGGTTTAAGCACCTCTATGATGGTTTTAGGGAAAACTAAGGGTATGCAGCTAATTAAAAAATACCCGGCCTACAGCTGCATTTTAATTACTGATGATGGCCATATTTATTCACATAAGTTGGACCTTGACAAGTATGCTTTATAGTGGAGTTTTGAAAGCCTAATAACAATCCATCAAAATTTGACCATGCGACTGGTAAACACTGAGGCTTTGCCCTAATTGCGATTGACATGCGGTTTCGAGCAAAGCAACAACGTCCTTTTGCATCGATAGCGAACCACAAATCATCAGCACGCCACCACCGTTCAGTATACGTGCAATAAAGTTAATGTCGCGATCAATCAAATGGCTTACATATTGCATTTCGCCTTCCCTTGAACGCGCCACATGCAGCCGGCTAAGCTTTTGCACAGCTTTAGCCTCTTCCAAAAACGGCTGATAAATAGCGAATGATGCACCGTCACGGAAACCGCAGTACAAATGGCACGGCGTTCTTTGAAGGTTCTGTCCAATCATGCCCAAAAACGGGGCAATACCCGTACCGTTGCAAATCATGACAACCTCGGCGGCTTTTGATGGGAAATGAAAATGATCATTGTTGACGAGGCGTGCCTGGATACTTTGCCCTTCACTTAGCCGATGTAAAAAGCCCGAACCAAGCCCCTCAGTATGCAAGCGCACACTTAACTGAATCTCTTTATCAATAACACCAATAGAATACAACCTTTCCCGATGATCATTTGCAGGGTAAATAGCCAACAGATCACCAGAGGTGGCTTTCATTTTACGCTTAGCTTGTAAACGAATTAAAAAAGTATCATCACTACCGGCGGTTGTACTGGTTACAATAAATGTTTCCAGGCGGCTGGGTCTTGTACTTTGCCATTCAGGCAGTGCTGTAAGCACAACGCCTGATTGTTGTGACCAGGCCTCTGCCCATAAATTGAATTCGGCTGGCGATTTATCATTTACCGTATGAATATCCAACAAAGGTTTAGCCCAGGTTTGGTGCGCAAGCAGCTGGTTTACCTCAAAAGCAAACTTACAAAAATTGGGATAGGCATGTGAGCCAAAGCCAATTACCGAATACAGAACCCCTTGCGGTTGCTGGTACTTTTGAAAAAGGCCGGCAACACGTGAAGCATTGGTAGGCGCATCGCCCAGCCCATAAGTGGCGGTTAATACAATTAAATGTTTGGCTTGAGGGAATGCCGTATAGCTATTCAACTCGGTTATAAAACTTCTTTTATCCTGCTTGAGCAATTGTTGATGCACGGCCTGTGCAAAGCCAAACGTGCTGCCGTTTTCTGATCCAACCAGTATAATAAACTCGGCAGTGGCGGCGGTGTATTTGTTTTTTACCCGGTTAACCCTGCGTTTAAACGTAATAGCAAAGCCCGAATAAATAAAGAACAAAATACTGGCCGAAGCAACGGCTAGCACAACGGCCCACAGTGCGCTTGCTTTGCCCGTATGTAAGTTGAGGCTTAAGGTAGTGAGCACTACGGCAGTAGGATACTTCACTTCACTCAAAATATCTCCGGTAATTTGGTTAACCGTTAGTTCGCGGTCATTTAGCTTAAGGGTATAATAGTCTTCCGCATCTTCTGAGAAAGGAAACTCAATGCTTTGTACCTGTGCTAGTTTAGTATTTTTAAAAATGGCAATCTCAGCAGGCGTCCTTTCAGGCTTAGACCGAATAGCGTTTAAATCAATCTTTGGTGTAGCTTTTTTAGTTTCCACCAGCCCAAACCGGGCTAACGACAGGTATGCGCCGGTTAGCGCAATAATAAAGATTGGCACCAGTGCCAGCCGCCCCAGCACCACATGGTAGTACTGGGCAAAATTATCCCGTACTATCCGGGTAAAAAACCGCTTCAGCCCACGCTGCCGCTGTATAACCAGCACAGTTCCGGACAAGGTAATTAGCAGTAACAAAAAAGCGATAAGACCTATGAAGAACCGGCCCGTTTCATGCAAAAAAAGTGAGCGGTGCAAATCATTCACCCATTGGAAAAATTCATTCTTTTTGGCCGGTATACCCAAAACTTTCCCTGTTAGCGGATCTATATATGCCGCCAGGTTTTTTCCTTGTGCATCACTTGCCTTTACCTGTACAAACTGGTTGGCATCAACGGTAAGCTCACTAATATCGGGATAAGTTTTACGAACTGCAGGAAGCGTTTGAGCTAGTGTAATCTGGTTAAACCCATCAACGCGGTAAGGATGCAACTTTTCGGATACCGGCTCAAATGAAAGGATGATGCCGGTTACGGAGGCTAATGTAAGCAACAAAAAAGAAGATACGGCCAGTGCTAAGTGGCTGTATCTCCAAATTGAAATAGTCATGCTGTAATGGTAACGTTAGTTAGCGCTAAAGCGCACATAACGAATAAAGCCCGTGCCCTCATTTTTGCCGGCAAGCGCATCGCTGGTGAGTGGTATTTCCAGGTCTTTTACATAGTAATTTTTATCTTCTACTGCGCTTTCAAAACGCAGCTTGTAGCCAGCATTTATCTTTGAAGTTTCAATCTCAATAACGTTAACGCTACGGTCACCACCTGTAACGGAGGCGCCGGTGATAGCGCTAATGTTAGCCGGCTTCTTTTTATAAAACTTGTTCCACTCTTTCAGGCTCGAATACCATTTCTTGTCAGAACCCATTACATACAAAGTTTTATCGTACGCACCTTTGCTATCAATTAATGAAATAACAATATAAGCGCCCTCACCCATGTAATTGGTCATTTGCACCATGCATTTATACTTGCTGGTACCGGTTGCCTGAGCAAAAGAAACAGTAGACTTAACGAAGGTGAGCGCCAAAAACAAAAGCGTTGCTTTATATAACTTAGACATTAATAAATTATTTAAGGAAATTAACAGATACGTTCTTTTTAGTTAAAGACTCATTTTCACCAGCTAAGTCAAATGCAGTTTCTTTAAAATTTGTAGTGATGTCTTTTTTAGCGCCTATTGATAACAAATATTTCAGCATGGCATCGTCTTTAGATACCATAGCTGCTTTATGCAATGCAGTAAGGCCTTCATTATTACGAGCGTTCACATCAATACCCAATGGCTCTAAACGTTTCATTAATGAGAAGTCGTTTTTGGCAATGGCCAGATGCCACAGCGTATTACCATTTTTTTGCGGTGCCTTGGCATCAAAGCCTTTTGCCTGGAGCAGTTTTAGCTTGGTATCAAAGTCTTCGGGCTTTGGCCCGTTAAAGCCAGGGGCACCTTGCCTTCCACCCATTTGTTCGCCGGCGTATGATTGCACCAGGTAAGCAGCAAGGTTATCACCGGCATGGTCAATTACTTTAACATTAGCACCTTTATTGAGCAGGTAACTTACAACATCGGGCGAATTGCTACGCACAGCCATAGCCAATGCACTTACGCCTTTTTGGTTACTTTGATTAAGGTTTTTTACATGTGAGATAAGCATACCCAACACAGCCGTATCGCGGTTACTGGCAGCAGCATTCATAAAGGGTGTATTACCGTCTTCGTCGGCCTGATTTACGTCAACACCTTTAGATAAGAAATACTGGATGATTTGATTTTGGTTAGGCTTGCGCACAATGTAATGAAGCACATTCTCGCCACTCTTATTGGTTACCGTAGGTTTAATGTTCAGGCTTTCGAGGTACTGGTAAAGGGCTAAAGTAGCGCCGCCGGCATTACCGCCCGGTCCACGGCGTCCTCCAGACTGGCTGGCCATAATCATGGCGTTGGCATTCACAGGCACCCCTTTTTGTACCAATGCCTTTAACACATCAATATTACCACCCCGGGCAGCATAAGCAAAGGCATTGTTGCCGGCAGCATCCGTGCTTTTGATATCCAACCCTTTAGATACGAAATAACTAGTTAGTGTAAGGTCTTTATCATTTGCTACAGCTAAAAGCAGCGCATTTGCACCATCATGATTGAGCTCCTTCTTTAGGTTAGCGCCGTGCGCTAAGCATAAATCGTAAATTTTTGTATTGCCCTGACCACTGGCAGCTGCAAAGTTTAGCGGCGTAGTGCCATGGCTGTCCTCAATATTTGTTTTAGCACCTTTTGAGAGCAGGTATTCTACCACCTCTGCATTACCCCTGTTAGCAGCCCAGTGTAAATAAGTACGACCATCGTGTGTTAGTTTATCTACGTTGTTACCCGGCTGGTCTATTAAATATTTAATAGCCTCCGTAGGCGCCTGCGCATTAATAGCCATTACAACCGGGTCGAAGCTCATGGCATTAAATTGTGAAGGGCTACCTCCTTTATCCACTTCGGCTTTTACCTGGCTCACGTCGGGTTTAGCCTGCCAAAAAGATGGATCTAACAACACATTTCTCTGCGCATGTGCAGCAAATGTAAAAAGAGTTGAAAGGGCTATAAGTAGTTTTTTCATATTACCGGAGTTGCTGGGTATACAAATACCGCTTACTTCACTGTTATAAATAAGATAATGCAGCGAAGTTAATAAGAAACAGTCTAAATAAAAATAGGCTTTAAGTAATAATATAAGCCGTAATAAAAAAGCCTTCCCGGCAAGAAGGCTTTAAGTGGCGTTATTTTTACAAAAATCTATTTGTGTGATTTGACCAAACTGGCCGGAGTGGTTTCGTTGCTCAGCAACCTACCGAACACTTCCCAACGCTTATTAGGGTCTTTACCAATTGCACCGTTTTGCGCCATATAATTTCTAATCAAATCCTGCCCATAGTTGTAGTTAATTACATAGCTGCGGTACTTTCTGATAAAATCTAATGATTTTTCGGCTGTTTCATCATTCATGAGACCATACTTTTTTAGCCAGCTTAGTGCCTTGCCCCGGCTCATGGTATCATTAATTAACCCTCTGGCTACTTCATTACGCACATAATTCAATCTTGCTTTAATAGCCAGGGCTTTAAAGTAAACGTCAATTCCGGCGGTATCCAGTCCTGCTAACGGTAACAATATCGATTTTGCGAAATTCACTTTATCATTACCCGGAAAAGCTACTTCTATACCATAATTGGCACTGCCCTCCGCAATTAAAGACTGCGGGCTGAACAACGGGTATAATGAAAGTTCCACCCATCCCCTGTCGTGGTACAGGTTCTTTTCCAACAGCATATTATATACATGGTGACCGGGGTAACTTTCATGGCTGCCCACATCAATAGCCCGGTCAATAAAAATCTTGGTGTCGGTATTAATTTGTACTACGCTTTTATAGTTGCCCTTGTACCAATTATAACCCGACCATGGTTTATCTTTTACAAATTCCAGTGTAAAGCTCTCGTTTGCCGGCAATTGATAGTGGGCTTTAGTGCGTTTACGCGCTTCAGCTATGGCAGCGTTTATAACCGGCTCAAGTTTCTCTGTCGGAATTACAAATTTATTAGCCAGCTTCTGGAAACGGTTGTTCACATTACCGCTGCCTGGCAAAATACTATCCAGTTCATCAACGGTAGCTTTAAAATAATCTTCGTCATAAACAGGGGCCACTACGCCAAACAGCGCTTTTGACTCTTCATCAAACGTGGCGTATTCTTCGCTATATATCCTGATACGGCGGCTAAATGCCAGTAACTGATCATACATCCAATTTGCCCTGATCTGGTTAGAATCGTTGGTTGAGCTATGGGCTACTGAGCTGAGCTCGTTCATCAACTCATTTACTGATGCTAAAAGGCTATCCTTAGGAAAACTTTCGGCAACTGCCTGCTTAGGTTTCAATGAATCGGGACCATAATAAGCATCCACAAAGTCACTGTCATACTGGCCAATAGTTAAGCCAAGATGGACATAATCTTTCGCCAACTTATTCAGTTGCCTGTCTTCTTCCTTTTCGGCAGGGCTTTTACATGACAAAACCATTAACACAGGAAATAACAGTAGTAAATTTCTCATAGATGCATACATAGATAGCTGTAAAGCTACAAACAACGGATGACTTATTTAGAAAGGACGTTTACCTGCCTATTATATAAGGAGGCAAAGTCATACTTCTACAACACATTCTAAGAAAATTAGCAGCGTCACATTCCTTTCAAGTCTGGCTTATTTAATATAAGCGACATTGGCCTGAAGTCCATATATACATCATACTCTTTCCAAAAAAACCGGATAGGTCTTACCCGCGTTCCATTGCGGTATGAGGAGGTTTTCGTCCGCATCAACGCATACATCGTGCGGGTGAATAAACGTTTGCCCAACCTGCTTTTGCGGTTGTAAAACACCGTCTGCATATATAGGTTCAGTGCCACCCGGAGAGGAAATTACACGGTGATGTTCATCTAATATGGTAACGTAACCAGAGCCAAAATTTTGATTATGTTCTGATCTGAATACTGCGCCATAAACATTTTTTCCGTGTATAACAGGTCGGCAAATAAAAGAACCCGGCAGGGAAATGGTTTCTATATATTGTCCATCCAGTGTAAAGCGCTTAAGCGCCTGATGATTTCGGGAAGTAATTAGTAAAGACGGCTCACTATAACGGCTATCAACAGTTATACCATGTGCACAATCAAATTGCTCGCGCCCGTCACCTTTACCCCCCCAATGCCGGATGTAATTACCTGCATGGTCATACTGTATAACAAACTGGTGACCATAACCATCGGTAACGTATAAATCTCCATTGGCAGCAACTGCCGTTTCGGTCGGTTTATATTCATTGACAGCTGTATATTCGGGTATCTCTTTAGGATAGCTGTATACCGAGATTATTTTGCCATCGAGCGACGTTTTAATCACTTCATGGCGTACCGTATCGGTAATGTATAAGTATTCAGTCCCGTTTTCATCAGCAATGGTTAAGCCATGCCCGCCCGGAAACTCGTTTCCCCAGACAGACACAATGTTACCGTCTTTTGAATAAACAAGTATATTGTTCTTAACCTCGTTGGTAAGCATGTACAGCAATCCGTTCTGTGCCCTAACCATTTCATGGCAGTCGTTAACCGGATATTTTACGGCATCGGCCTTGCTCCAATTACGGTTAACACGATACTGGTAATCACCGTGTCCTATAACCTCCTTCATGCTGTATATTCTTTTTGACGATAAAATTTTACAAAAAACAGAGAGAGGCTTGCCAACAGCATTAACACCGCTGAAACCTGGTAAATGATAGAAAGATCGATTTGAGCGTCTTTTAAAACCCCACCAATATATACCATCAATCCGCCAACTATGGTACTTAAAAAGTTCAGGAAGCCATACCCCGTTGCTATGTACCGGTTATCAATTACCTGACACAAAATGGGCATCAGGTTACTGTCATTAAAGCCACGTGCTAAGCCATAAACAATCATAGCGGCAATGGCTATAAGTAAAACATGCGTACTGGCCATTAAAAAAAGAAATGGAGCCCCAACCGTAAAGCCAATTATAACTACATATAAACGACTGCGTTCATTAATTTTCGACCACCGATCTGCCAGTATACCACCTATCAAAACACCCGCAAAAGAGCCAATTTGCATATAGCCCGTGGCCGAAATACCAGCCTCTCCAAGCCCGAGGTGAAAATGTTCTTTTAAGAAAGTGGGCAGCCAGGCATAAATTAACCAGTTTACAATGCCCAATACGCAGAAATAGAACATCAGTACTAAAAACGAGCGTTCTGCCAATAACTCCTTAAATATTTGGAACAGATTTGCAGGTGCCTTTTTGTCGCCCGGGTCACCGTTAGATACGATAGGTTTATCTTTTAAAAACACAATCAATAAAATCGAATAAACTACACCAATCAATCCAAATAATTGAAAGCCATGGCGCCACCCCCATGATTCGGCTATAAAACCGCCTAAGCCGCCGAGCGCAAGACCAGCATATAAGCCGCTCATGTGCAAGCCCGTGGCAATAGATCTTGTCCGGCCCTGATGATACTCACTTATAAGCGCCAGGCCAGCCGGTATGTAGCACGCTTCGCTAAGCCCCATTACCACACGTGCAACCAGCATTTCCGGAAAAGAACTTACAAAACCCGTCCAAAGCGTTACAGCAGACCAGATGGCCACGCTAAAACAAATTACCTTTTTGCGCCCATAATTATCGGCAAAGTAGCCGCCAAGCGGACTAAGCAAGCCATACGAAAGCAAAAACATGGTAGTTAACAGACCGAACTGCGAATCATTGAGTTTAAAATCGGCTACTACCGGATCATGCATTGATGTAATGAGGTTTCGGTCGAAATAATTTAAAAACGCAACCACCCAAAGCATAGCTACAAGTGCCCATGGATAGGAGGAAGAAACGGATGGTGATTTAATCATGGTATTGGTGTTCTGTAATGGGGTAAACTGTGGTTACTTTAATGTTTAACTGGCGTTGCCACCCGCACCCGCGGAGTACGAACAGCCGGGCGCACTTCACCGCCTGGAAAAACAAGCTTTCCGTTCCATATAACTAAAGGTACAGTAACCGGTGCCCATAAACTTTCGTTAGGCTTACTTACACTGTTCTTATTCTTCTCAACCGGGATATCTGACCCGGCTTTCCACTGATTTTCATTTACATAATAGTTCAAGATCCGGATATTAAAGCCTGGATGCGTTTCTTTAAGATCAGCTCGTTCGGCCAGTTGTCCGTCATCGCCACCAAATATGCTTAATACATTTTTATTTGAGGTATAAACGGAATTAGGAGCCGCAACAGCGGCCCAAGGCATATCAGCAAGCTGTTTCCAACCTTTATCCGGCGTATAAGAATAGGCATCGTTCAAATACCTGCGCTTCACCGATCCGGTCTGTGCGTCTACGAGTTCAGCGCCACTAAACAAATAAAATGTATTATTTATGGCACCTGTTGCAGCTAACATTCGGGCCGGACCGGGCCAGCTATCTAATTTATGCCACCGCTGTTCGGCTGTCGGCAATGAAAGATCGAGCGATAAAAAAAGGTTAGCGCAACGCCTGTCGTCGGGGTTAATTAAACCGCCAGCTACATAGAGTATATCACCGGCAACAGCCCCCGAACTATTGGCAAGGGCGTAGGGCAAATCTGGCAGCGTATCTATTGTTATACTTTGTGTGTTATAAGAAAGTGCAAACACTTTCTGCGTATGGCCGGCTTCGTTGCTTCCGCCAACACAAATTAATTTGTTATTCCAGGTTACCGATACACCGTAACCCAGATTATGGGGTAATTTACCGACAACTTTCCATTGCCCATCAGGCTTCTCAAGCGCAAAAATCTGATTAGTCCAAACTTTCTTACTTCCTGTCCACGGCGCTCCGCCGTCAGGGAAGTTTGCCCCTCCTGCTACAATCATGCTACCTCCGGAAGTGCCGCCAAACGAACCGGCAAAACCATGCGCATCAGGAATAGCAGCCAGCTCAGACCATTTAAATTCGGTAACTTGTGCTTCAGCTATCGTCGTACTCATCAGGCTCAGATTAAAACCAATAATTTTTGCTGCTCGTAGTGTTTGAGAAATAGCTTTATGCATTAGCAGTTTGATTTGCGTATTGATTAAGCAGCTCAAAGAAGCTTTCTGATTCCAGATCGCCTTTTAATTGGGCATAACTCTGGGCAGACAACGGCGCAAGTGGCAAACGTGGATTACCCATATCAAAACCCAGCATGTGCATAATGGCTCTTTGTGCAGCAATGGATGGATGTTTAATAATACAACGAATGATGTTTACCATTAACAGTTGCAGGCGTTTTGCCTCTTCGTGATTACCAGCACGGTAATTTTTAATGAGGTCTAAATATACAGGCGCGGCAAAGGTATAGGTACTGCCAATTGCACCTACTGCGCCAACCGATAAAGCAGGAAGCAGCATCTCATCAAATCCGTAAAGCGCTTCATATCTTCCGTCTTCAACGTTCAGGCAGGCCTGGTACTCGTACAACGTAGATGCTGTATACTTTATACCTGCAAGATTGGGTATCTGCTGTCCGCCTATTTTTAAGAAATCAACCATATCCATACCCACACCTGTTAACGTAGGCATATGATAGTAATAAAAAGGCAGCTGCGGCGCAGCTGAAGCTATCTCGGCCATACAATCGACCAGGTTTTGTACCGATACCGGCTTAAAGTAAAATGCCGCTACTGACGAAAATGCATCAGCACCAATGGAAGCGGCATGTGCTGCCAGCTTTTTACACTCGGCAATTGAGGTATGACCTACATGTACAAGCACCAATATGCGTTTATTGGCAGCTTTTACATAGGCTTCGGCAACAGCCATACGTTCCTCAACTGACATGTTGGGGCCCTCGCCGTTAGTGCCGCATATGTATACACCCGAAACACCATCTCCTATTAGCTTTTCAACCAGCGTTGCTATAATCTCCGTATTAAGTGTTCCGTCTTCATGATAGGCTGCAAATGTTGCTGCTACTATTCCGTTTATTTTCATATTCATTTAATGTTTTGTAGTAAAAAATTCGGGTATCAGTGCCTGGGCGCGCTTCCTTGCCGTGAGCACCTCATCCTCGCTAATAAAGTGATATGGCCAGCGCAAACGCGTTCCTACGTTTATGTAACCCCCTACCGCACTCAAAAATTTATCAAGTGCTGGGTTAGAAAATCGTTGTTGCTGATACGGCACTATACATTCTTTAAAAAACTGCTGGATTCGAAACTCCAAATCGAGAGCCGAGTTAATATCTGTTTGCATATCATCCCACCATTGTTGGGCGGTTTTTGCGTTAATGCAGGCTACATTTGAGTAAGCGCCAGACGCAATGCCATTGGCGAAGCCAGTGGCTAACATATGCCCCGGTACAAATACTGAAAGGTGCTTGCCATACCGCTTCATATCATTAACCCATTGCACATCACCGCTCAGTACTTTTATGCCAATAAGGCTGAGGACTAAATCTTTAAAGCCAGCGTAAGCCTGTGGCGGCAAAACCATTTTGGCATGCGGCGGATTATAAAGCACCAGAGGTATACCGGCAGCAGCATGGCTCATTCCCTGCAAAAAGCTTACTTGCTCCTGCTGGTTAGCTACTATCCAATCAGGCAGTATAACCTGGATAGCATCTGGCAGCAAGGCTACGCTTCTTTGCAGGCGCTCTTTTGATATGATGGGAGACGGATGCGACGCACCTATCTGAAACGGCATACCGGCCATTCTGCATTTACTCGCGAGCAACTCGTTTATTTTATCAAATTCAGCTTCGGTTTGGTTATGAAACTCACCCGCCGATCCATTTGAATAAATGCCATCTACCTGAGCTGCTATCAATTGGTCAATTTCCTCGGCCAGCAGTGTGTAGTTGATTGAATCATCCGTATTAACTGGCAGTAGCAGTGTGGCCCAATTTCCCTTTAAAGTTTCAGCAGTAAGCCTCATTTATATATTGGCTTCAAATTCTGACACTTCAGTAAACCGGGTTGCGCCTTTAACCAACCGGCCAAGCCTGGGCTTCCTATCGTTATAAACCTCAACTGCATCAGCATCAGCATAGCGAAGGAAAAGGATACGCCGGTCACGATCAGTTGAATAATTGCCGTCGGATTTATGAAGCATCCAGCAATTAAATATAAGCACATCGCCTGCCTGCATTTCCATCGGTACAGCAAGTGAATCATCTGCCTCAACTATAATTTCCGACTGCGTTTTTTTCTGCTCTTCATCCTGATTAACTTTAATCTGGCCTTGTTTGTGACTGCCGGGAATTAACCACAAGCAACCGTTACCACGGTCGGTATCATCAAGCGCAGTAAGTGTTGTTATAGCATTGTAAGGCTCCAGTTCGCCATAGCCGTTATCCTGATGCCAGCCAAAGGGCTTGGTGTTGCCCCGCATTTTAAATGTAAGCTGCGAAGTAGCTCCTTTAATATTGGGCCCAATAACCTGTGAAGCTATATCAACCAGCGGTCCTTCAAAATAATAATTACGAACAGTTGGCGCCTGGTGATGAATGTTTACCAGCAGTGAGTTTTGAAGCCAGCTTTTAGTAGGATCAAATGATTCTTTTTCACGAGCCCACGCGGCCATGCTTTCAGTTTGCATCTGGTTAAGGCCCTCCTTAGTAAGAATACTTTTGATAACCAAGAAACCGTTTTCTTTGAAAGATTTCAACTCATCTTCATTAAGTGCTTTATAGTTGAATAATGATGTGTGTTTCATATCAAAATCTGTAGTTAATTTGTATGGTTAGCGGATGTTAAAATCTCTGCCATCAGAATCTTAATACCCTGCTGTTTGTACTAATTGAGAATTTGCAGCAAGTACGCTTGCTGACAGCGGCCAGAATAATGGTGTTTTTTTACCTACAAGATTTGGCACATAATCGTAAGCATTAATGGTGTTGCCAAAGTGAAAGCGCACAATATCATACCAGCGTTTGTTCTCAAAAAACAACTCGCGGCCACGCTCATCAAATATGGCGCGTTCAACAGTAGCTTTATCTGTTGCACCCGTATAAGCGCCGTTGCCGGCACGTACGCGCACCTTGTCGAGATATTCGATAGCTTTGGTAGTGTTATTAACCCCTGCGTAAGCTTCAGCTTCCATCAGGTAAACGTCGGCCAACCGCCACATGATTACATCATTGTCAGAAACACGGTCATCAGGGTACACGTTACCCGGCAATTTGATAACATAGCTATTTCTAACCGTTGTGCCAACGCGCTCGGTAATGAAGGTAAACGGCTTGCGTTTGTCATTAGTTAAACCGCTAAACAGTTGGCGGCTTTTTAGGCTGATTTGGTAACCGCCCTGGCCATTTGTTGTAGTTTTAGCATAAGGTATGCTATCTAAATTAGATGCGTTTTGCACACTTTGCAGGTACGGCAATGCATTTAGTCCGTAATTGGCACCAGTCTCGTCGCGCTGATAATAGGCAGCCATGATAACCTCTGCATTGGCGCGTGTGGTGGTTACATCTTTAAAGTTATTCAATAAGCTTACACCCGTGGTTTCAACAGCTGCACATGCGGCAATAGCATCATTAAAGTCAGTTGCACCGCCGCCCAGTACTTTGGCACTCCAAAGTTTAGCTTCGGCCTTTAAAGCTTGTGCTGCGCCCCAGCTAAAGCGATACTTATTGGCATAGGATTTATCTGGGAACAAGCTGATAGCCATGTCTAAATCAGAAAATATCTGTTTCATCACATCAGCCGCCTTAGCGCGCGGCAGCAGGGGCACATTATCGTCAGTAATGGCCTGCAGCATTAAAGGCGTATCACCAACAACCCTAACCAAAAATAAATAGGTATAAGCCCGTTGGCATAAAGCTTCGGCTTTTATTCTGTTCTTAACGGCCGCGCTGCTAAATTGGAATGGCTCAATCTGCTCTAAAAGTAAGTTAGAAGCACCAATAGCTCTGTACTGCCCGTTGTAGTTAAAGGCATTTGTTGTAGGCGTAATGGTTTGCAGCCACACGCTTGTTAAACGTGAGTTTGGCCCTTGCGCCAATTCTTCGCTACGCTCGGTACCATAAGTAAAGGAGTTTGCAAATGCGCGTATAGAGGCATAATTGCCGATAACAAAAGGATCGAAATCGCCTTCGCTTTTAAAGTAAACTTGTCCAGTGATTTGCGACTGCGGTGTAACATCTAATAATTTATTGCAGGAGGTTGTTCCTGCCAGCGTTAAGCCTAACAGGCCTGCCGCAAAGAATATTTTTCTCATTTTCATGTTTTTATAGGTTAAAATCTCAATGAAGCACCAAATGTGTACTGCCGTGGGCGCGGGTAACCTCCGGGATCGAAACCAGTGTAAGTTTCAGGATTTTGACCCTTATAGGCTGTTAAGTAACCCAGATTGGTACCGCTTACAAATACTGTAAGACCAGTTGCCTTGATCTTTGATAAAATGCTTTTAGGCAGGTTATAAGCTAAATACAGTTCTCTAAAAGCCAGGAAATCACCCTTTGCAATCATTCTGGAAACGTCTGAAGCGTAAGCACTGCCGGTTCCTACATCAGACGATGCTTGCCTGATATAATTGAATTGCCCAAAATTGGCATCAGCAAAAGAGTAGCGGGCGTATTTTTTATCCCCGTCACCCGATTGCTTCCAGATGTTATTACCCAAAGCCTCCCTGGGTGCACCTTCATTAAAGGCACGGCCTACGCCCAGTTCACGTGCAAGGCCACCGTCTGATATGACATGGCCCAAGGCAAAGTCCATATTAAAGCGCAGGGTAAAGTTTTTGTAAGTGAAAGTGTTTTGCATGCCGCCGGTTACATTAGGCGTTTTGTAGCCCTGAAAAACAAGGTCTTTGCTATCAATTACACCATCGTTGTTAACATCCTGGAACTCGTAATCGCCGGCATGTTTGCCATTGGCCTGCCCTACTGATGTTGGTACCAAATCTTTGTGTGTTTTATTCCACTCGGCTGCCTCGGCTTCGGTACTAAACACCTTTACTACCTGCCATGCATAGTAACCGTACGGTCGTTCGCCTTCGGCCAAACCGCCTACTTCCATATCCTTACCTGTATTAGGGTCGGCTATAACACCACCTCCCTGCCGGTTTTTTAAGCGGCCGTTGAAGGGTAACGAAATGATTTTTTGTGAATTGTAGGCGTAAGCTATGTTAGTGCGCCACTGAAAATCTTTTAAGCGTAGCACAGTTGCGCCCAACTCAACTTCAATACCTCTGTTACGCAATGTACCGTTGTTAAAGAAAATAGAAGAGAAAGGAGCTTCGGCAGGCAGCGGTTTAGAATCAAGCCGGTCTTTGGTCAATTTATTATAAAGATCAACCGTTAATGTAATCCTATCTTTTAAGAAACCAGCGTCAATAGCCAGATCTGTGGTTTCTGTGGTTTCCCATTTAAGATTAGGATTGGCCAAGTTTGACCGTTGTATACCCGAAAGTGTGTTATACGCGTTAGCTGTATAGCCGCCGTAAGTATCGGTGTATTGTAAGTCGGAGGCGCCTACCTGCCCCCAACTGCCACGCAGTTTAAGTGTGCTTACGGCATTATTATCTTTCCAAAAACTCTCCTTATAGATATTCCAGCCAGCTGCTACGGAAGGGAAGAAAGCATACCGGTTATTGGGTGCAAAGTTTGAGAAACCATCGCGCCTAACTGTAGCATTTAAAAGGTATTTGCCTTTAAAATCATAGCCGAATTGGCCGTAAATACTGGCGGTTTTATCAACCCTGGAGAAAGTGCCGTAATTAGTGGGCAAAACGTTAGATACCGTACTTCCGTTTATTACTGTTGTTGGGTTCTCGCTAATGGTGGTTACATAATCGTTACTACCGCGCTGCGAGCTGATATCCACATAATGCAATTTGTTTAGTTGATAACTGAAACCACCCAATACCGATAAATGATGATCATTTTTGAAAGTATGGTCATACTGCAAAACCTGGTCTATCATTAACTGGCGCTGATTGTTTGTACTATCTACCTTTAACCTTGGCGCAGGCAGCTGAACAAGATCATTGTAAGCCTTACGATTAAACTGGTTGCTGTAATCAGTCATCATGTATGACACGGCTGGCCTGAAATGCAGTCCTTTTATAATATTCCAGTCCAAATCAACCCGCGAAACGGTACGTTCTGTAGATATCTGATAATTATCGTAAGCCAGCGTGTGGAAACGGTTGCGTGTACTGGTTACCTCACCAAAACTTGGCGTTCCGTCGTCTTTAAATATTCTTACAAGCGGTGTTACCCTTGTAGCCCTTACTAATTCGTTGGTATAACCATTTACGTAATTAGGTTGAATGTTTTGATAGTTTAACGAAGTGTTGATTTGAACGTTATTACTTGCTTTGAAGCTGAAATTAGCTAACCCACTGTAACGCTTATATTTAGTACCTACAAACGTGCCTGGTTGGTCAACGTAGTTAAACGATACGTTAAAGCTCGAATTCTGGCTGCCACCATCTATACCCAGGTTATAGGTATTAGTGGTAACCGTGTTCCATAGCAAGTTTTGATAATTGTTATCGTAATACAGCAATGTGTTTGCCGGGTTAATAGGATCGGGCATGGTTTGATAACCTTTTGCAAGCAGGTTATTTACATATCCCTGCCCCTCTATGGCCACAATATTGCTTAAAAGTGCAGTAGTATAGGGATCTACACCATACTGTCCTTTGGCGGTGAACAGTTTATAACCGGCAGAGAAACCGCCGTTGGTCAAGTAAAAATTCTTATCCAACGGATCGGTGGTATTTTGCATAGTAGTACGCGCCAGCACTAAATATTCTGCAGCCGACATGTAATCGCGTTTACCGGTAGGCACCTCGCGGTTAGTGCGGTAGTTGAGCGTAACGTTAATTTTGCCCTGCCCAAATTTGCCCCCTTTAGTTTTAACCACAATAACACCATTGGCACCACGTGCACCATAAATTGCCGTCGATGCAGCATCTTTCATTACCTGAAGCGTTTCAATATCGTCGGGGTTAATGTCATTGATGGTACGGTACACACCATCAATAACTACCAATGGGCTCGAACCTTCTGAATTTAGGTATTGTGTACCATTGGCATTACCTGTACCAGAACCGTATACGTTAGCCTTGGTACCGCCGCGAATAATGATATTGGCCGGCGCCGAACCGGGCTGACCATTTGATAAAGGCAAAGAAACACCGGCTATTTTACCTTGTATAGCTGCCAGCGGGCTTGGATTAGCCGTATTTACCAACTGCTTAGTATCAAGCGAACTGATGGCAGCGGTATTTTTATCGCGGGTTTGAGTGGTGTAACCCACTACTACAATTTCTGAAAGCGATTTGCTGTTGGCCGCCATAGAAACGTTAAGTTGAGAACGGCCATTTACAGGCACTTCCTGATTGTCGTAGCCTACATAGGTAAATACCAGTACAGCATTAGGAGATGGAGCTTTTACAGTGAACTTACCGTTAACATCAGTAATGGCGCCGGTGCTGCTACCTTTAACGGTAACACTCACACCCGGAAGCATTTCGTTTTTGGTTCCATCGGTAACTGTGCCGGACACGGTTATCGGTGTACCCGTTTGCGCCTTCACCATGCTGAATGCCAGCAAGAGAAGGCAACCAACAATGTAGTTGAGTTTAAGTTTCATAATTTAAAATTGGTTAGTCAAATATATCATTAAATATATATGTAGTACATAATAAATAAATTTATTTTTCTGTAATCTCTTAATCAGCCGGTGTTTATTTACGGTATAAATCTACTTGTTGATGGAAAAACGCCACTTGCCGGCGGTATTTAGGCTTTGCTGCTACGTTGGCATTTTCAGCAGGGTCTGCGTGGTAATCGTATAATTCCTGCGCCAGCACTTTACCGGTAGGCACATCTATCCACTCTGTGTAACCAAAACGGTTGTTATGAATGGCATAACCCATAACCTTAGGCTGCTGGTCAAATTTCATGTCGTCGGGAAACTGACTAAAGGCCATGCCCCTTCCTAAGTAAGGTTTTCCTTTTATAATATTAGCAAAGCTTTGCCCATCGGTTTTGGGAATGGGCAATCCGCACAAATCAGATAATGTAGCATACAAGTCAACCAACTCAACTGTTGCTACCGTTGCTCGCGGTGCTTTTGTTTGTGAAGGATCGTAAATAATAAGTGGTACACGTGTGTCAATTTTTGAATTGGTTGTTTTACCCCACATACCGTGCTCGCCCAAATGAAAGCCATGATCACTTAATATTACTACTATAGTGCTTTGATCAAGTTTGAGCCGACTAAGCTCACTAAGCACTTTTCCGATTTGCTCATCAGTAAACGACACGGCTGTATAATATCCCTTAATTAACTCGGCTGATAGTTCCTTATTTATTGGCCCTAAATCCGGAATATCCTGATATCCTCTTAACTCAACTGAATGGTGTATGGAATACCTGGGCACATGCAAACCCGCAGCAGTATCAGTTGATAAAGGGAATACCTTGCCGGCATTGTTATTCCAATACTTAAGCGGCGCACTAAAAGGCAAGTGAGGCCGCCTGAAGCCAACAGCCAAAAAGAAAGGCTTCTTTTGCACCAACTGCAACTCCTTTATAGCGGCATTAGCTACCATACCATCAATATAAGCGCTGTCAGCTACATTGGCCGCCTCTGCTGCGTTAGCTTTGGGTGCCCGTACTAAATTAGAATCCAAAACATACTTGCCCAGGTTTGTGGTAACAGCAAATAGCTCCGGAACACTCCATGAACGGGCATCCTGGGCAGCTTTAGGATCATGATAAATCTTGCCAATTTGCCGTGCGTAGTAGCCGTTACTTTTAAAGTACTCAGGCATGGTTATCACATTGGGCAGCGCTTTTCTAAAATGTGTGGTTAAATTCCACACCTTAGTATGATCAGGCTTCTTTCCGGTCATGAACGATGCTCTGGAAGGTGCGCATACAGCCTGCTGGCAATACGCTGATTTAAAAATGGTACCCATGGCGGCCAACCTGTCAATATTAGGCGATACGGCTACGCGGTCGCCGTAACATCCTAACGCAGGCCGAAAATCGTCTACCACAATAAACAATACATTTTTCTTCTGCTGCGCGAATGAAGGCAGAACAGATAAACAACAGCAAAAGGTTAGGAAGAACTTTACGTTACCATACCTAAATAGGCGTAGGTAACAGCTTACTATACATTTCATAAAATAATGAGCTTAGAATAAAGTTTTAATCAGTTTGCTATGCTCAGCTTGTAAAAGCTTAAAGCATTGCGACCTGTGCTCTATATTTTATGGCTTGTTTAAAAACTTACTAACTACTTTAAAAGCAATGCCTTCGTAAGGTTTAGCGACGCCACACTCATACAATACAGCCACATTTTTATTCTTATAAATGGAAATGTCTGAATAGGCAGATGGGCCAGGATAAATTATTTCTGAAACGGGCCAGGTTTGCCCGTCATCGTAACTCATGCGCAGTGTTAAATTCATGCGCTTCGCTTTGTTTGCAGGGTTAATAAACAGCAGCACCGGCTTTTTGCGGATGTTGAAGTTAAGCAAGCTCCCCTGGCAAATAGGTTCAACCAGCACGCTGTCATTTCTTACATTACTCCAGGTTTGCCCCCCATCGGTACTTGTACTCGTATTTCGGGTGCGTATGCTACGGTTTGCATTGCGCATGTTAAGCATCAGGCGGCTACCACTAATTTCTGCCAAAGTCGTCTCATTCATCATATCCTGTGGGGTGTTGCTGCCTAACTTCCAGGTTGCCCCATGATCGTCCGAATAAATGGTATGAGAAAAATTCTTATTAGAAGGCGCTTCTATATGATTAACAGGAACAACCAACCTGCCCTTGTGCTGGCCGTTTTCTATTTGCAAGCCGTGGCAGGGTCCTGTAGCATACCAGGTCCAGTTGGTCATTTTAACAGAAGAGGTGATTTCGCGGGGTTTGGACCAGCTTTTGCCCTGGTTGTCAGATTGTAACACATAAACCCGGCGCCCATCCTTGCTGGTACCGGCTATAATATCTTTTTCATGATCAGTGCCCAAATTCCAGGTACTGATTAACACAATATGCCCGTTGGTTCGGTCCACGATGGGTACAGGGTTGCCGCAGGTATTAGTCGAGTCACTCCAAACCAACTGCATGGCCCCCCACGTCTTGCCCCCATTATCAGATCTTTTTACAACGAGATCTATATCGCCCGAATCGCCGCAATCAGCTTTGCGGGCTTCGGCAAATGCCAATAACGCATCATTTGTGGTTGTTATTAGTGCCGGTATCCTAAAACAGGCATAGCCACCCTCCCCTGCTTTGTAAATGTGGTTTATTGCTACGCTGTCTTTTACAAAACAATAACCTGGTTTTATTAAAACCAGCAATACTACAAAACAGATAGGCAATGCTTTACGCCACATTGCACTCTTGATTAATGATTTCATTTGACAATAATTGGTTATGCCGGTAGAATACCGTTTAAACAAATGTAATTATTAAATCATTATGTAGTACATAAAAAGGTTATTTTTTCAACCTGTCAAAATGGGGTTTCAAGTGCTCATACATTCCCTGCCTAAAATCATCTTTATTACCTTTTTTTAGCAGCTCAACTAAATCGCGGTGCGTTACCTTGCCGTAGGTAACCTCTTTTTCCATTTTAATAACAAATCCAAAAACAGGTAACAGCATGATCTGAAAGCGCTTGAGCGTATCATTGCCTGCAATTTCATACAGTTTGCCGTGAAATGCAATCTCATTTTTAATCCTGAATTCCATCGGTGCATGAACTTCACTCTTTGCAATTTGTTCGAGCTCATTGATAGCCTTATCGGTAACATTGATGAACAGGATATCGGCAAGTCCCATCTCCAATACAAGACGTAACTCAAAAAGATCCTTCAGTGCATCTTCAGTCATAATCAGCGGATCGAGTATACGCTCGAAAGCGCCAAGTATGTCTGGGCTGGATAATATCATTCCCCTTTTCTTTTTCGACTCAATCATACCCAGCATTCGCAATCTGCTTAGCGCTTCTCTAACAACATTACGGCTTACACCTAAAGCTTCAGCCAGTTCAAGTTCTTTTGGCAGTGCATCGCCCGGTTTAAAAGATTTCCTCTTAAAATAATCCCGTAAACGGAGCTCTACTACATCGGCCATAGTATCTGTTGGTACCCGCTCTATGTCTTTACTTAAATTGTTATGAATAACCATAGTGATAGTTAATGCTTAAATGGTTTTGTTCTCTATTACCCGTGCGATTTACAAAGGTACTGGTATCTTTTTTACAGAGCTAAAAATTCTACGTTATTTATGTAGTGCATAAAAGAGTTACTAACAGCTTGTAATAAAACCGCTAAGGTTATGATGCGCATTGCCCTTCACTAATTTACTTATAAAAACAAAGAGGAGCTTATGTAAGCTCCTCTTTGTTTTTGTGTTGCATATATCGTATTTACGGTTCCGGGTTACCGTTCAATATCCAGCCTAGGCTAATTTTATGATATTGAATATTCATGGATGTAGTGGAATTATACTCAATTAAAGCTCCGGTCATGTTATCGGCTGTTTTTACTAAACTGGTATAGCCGCCAAGAATACCCGACCCGTTATTGGGTATTGAACGTATTATAGGCCAATCTATCGCTTCGTTATACGAAATTCTTATAGCCGGATGTCTTCGTTGGGTTTGATGATTGGAGTTCATGAACATTACCCGGCTTTTGTTGGTAGTAGAGCCATCGGTATATCTTAATATAGACGCCTGGCAGATCGGATCCATTAACTTAGTGTTGTTCTGAAAAGGTGCTGTCCAGTTGAGCAAATCAGTAGAAGCTGACGTTTGCCTGTATCTGTTAGCTAAATCGGTTATATCTGGTGCAGGTGCCTTACGATCGTTTCTTAATAATTTGCCGTCAGGCCTTTCTATAATAGTGCTTTCGCTTGTTCCGCTCGGAACGGTAGCATAGCTCCAAGAGCCTGTAGGCGTTTTGTACAGATTTCTTCCATTTGCCGGGATTATCAAAGTATTCTCGAGAGACACAAACCGCTTTTGGATACCAATCCCTGGTCCTACGGCATCCCACTTATAAGTGTTTGGCGTTAACTCCTGGGTCATGTCAACCGGTGTAGACCAGGTTGCGCCATCGTCGTCGCTGTAACATAAAAAAAGCCTGCGATCGCCATATTTAGTTACATTACTATACTGGTCATACGTACCATCGCCTGCAACTTTATTACAGCTTTGACAATGATCCTTATCGTTAAATGACATGAACAACCATACGCGGCCGGTAGTTTGATCTGTTACCAGCGTAGGGTTACCAAAAGTACCCTGGTTACTGTAGCTTTCGGCTACCGCATCTGAGGGTACATTAGGAATATCGTCCAGTACAACGTTGTTGTTACCGGCAATAACGGTTTGCGAAGTCCACTCTGCGTTTGTTATTCCAGGCTTTACTTCATCAGTAGATGTTTTTAACAGCCTTCTGCAAACAATGTCGATATCGCCCCAATCATCATCACTGTTCTTTCGTGCTTCGGCAAGAGCGATTAAAACACCGTTTTTTGAGCGGATGATAGCCGGAATGCGATAGCTGTGATAGGTGGTATTTCCTGATTCGGGAAATATAGTAAAAAACGGAGGCGGGTCAGTTACATCATTTTCGGTCTTGGCGTCTACGATATTATCTGCAGGCAACTTTTCGGGTAACTGGTTTTTTTTGCTGCATGCCGTTACTAACATACAGGAAGAGATGGTAAGTGCCAACATAAGGTGTGACACTGGGTGATACATTTTTCTCATCGGTTTCAAATTGGTTAATGGATTGATTAAGAAATTCAAGCAGGTGCTTGATAATCAAAGTTAACTAATTCATTATAAATATTTATGTACTACATATTAATTTATTATTTTCGTGGTATATCCAGTTATATAAAATGAGAAGATTACCAATTATGATGCTTGGACTAGGCCTTTTGCTTAATTTACTTAATGCAAAGGCTCAAACCGTTGTGCCACTTTATAAAATTGTGCCCAATGCCAAAGAGAGTAGTATACGCGAGGTTAATGACACTACCGTTAAGCGCGGCAAGGTAAGTAAAGTAGTTTTTCCTACACTTACAGCCTATTTACCAGATGCAGCTTTAGCAAACGGAACCGCAGTTATTATTTGCCCAGGCGGTGGTTACTCTTACTTGGTAGTAAATGATGAAGGACGTAATGTTGCCCGTGAGTTGAATACCCGGGGGATTGCCGCGTTTGTTTTAAAATATCGACTACCTAACGATGAGACCATGCAGAATAAAGAGATTGGGCCACTACAGGATGCACAAAGGGCTATACAAATAGTAAGGCAGCGCGCGGCCGAGTGGCACATAGCACCCGACAAAATAGGTATTGCCGGATTTTCGGCAGGTGGTCATTTAGCGTCAACTTTATCCACTCATTACCAAAAAGCACTGATAGCGAACCCCGACAGTATAAGTTTAAGGCCAAATTTCTCGATATTAGTTTACCCTGTCATTAGCTTTCAGGACAGCTTGTTACACAAAGGGTCGAAAAAAGCGCTTATTGGTGAAAATGCCAGTGCAGAGAAGACCAAGGAATATTCTAACGAAATGCAGGTAACTGATAATACACCTCCGGCATTTCTGATTCATAGTGCCAACGACAAAGTAGTACCGGTAGGAAATAGCATTAACTATTTTAAATCGTTATCCGCACATGGAGTTAAGGCCGAAATACATATATACCAGGCTGGTGGGCACGGTTATGGCCTGAACAATACGACTACAAATGACAAGTGGATTAATCACTTATATAATTGGCTATCGTCAAACCACCTGATACCTTGAGAAAGATTATGGTTGAACGCTCATACATCTAATGTACACTGACTATGCGTATAATGAGTAAGTTTTATCATAAACACTTTGCCCAGTTAAAGAACTTTACCGTTATGGAGGTGGTAGCAACACTTGTGTTTACCATTTTAAGGCCGTTACGCGTTTTCATTCCTTGTACCGAAAAACATAAAAAAAAGGGTTGCTTTCAAGCAACCCTTTTTTTTATGCACCTTGTTGAATGATCTGCTTCTCAATCTCAACCAGTGCGGCTTTTATGCCGTCGCGCTGCTCGGTTAGCAGTGTCAGGTGGTCTGCATGATCTGCATAGTCAGCTATGCATTCGTTGTATTTTTCTATAGCGGCTTTCTCACCGGTGGTAATAGCATTTAAAATAGCTTTGTCCTCCTTGCTGCTTAATGCTTGTTTTATAGTTAACCAGGTACGGTGTAACCCACCCAGTAAACCGCCATTTTCATTATCAGCATCCTCTCCATGCGTGGCGATATGCTCTTTCAGCTCTGCTGCGTAAACAATCCGTTCTCCTGAGAGCTTCAGAAATAATGCTTGTAGCTCCGGATTTTCAGTTGCTTCTGCTGCTGACTGATACCCCTCTTTACCATCATTTACAAGATTCAGGATCTCATTAAGATCATTTATAACCTGTTCTTTACTCTTTAATGATGCTTTTCCAATGCTTTCCATAGTTGCTGATGTTTTGACGTATACCTTGCAAAAAGTCAGCCACGTATTGCTCTTTAATAATTCAAGTATACCTTCATGAGTACATTTACTTAAACTACTGGCTGTATACCTTCAAATTAAGTTGCATACATTAAAATAAAGATGCTTGGACTTCGCTATCTTTTTTCGACTTTGAATAATATGATTGCTATAATAGTCAAACAGAGACCCGATGAGTTTGGAAAGCTTGAATTACAACTGCCGATTACCGAGGTGCTACTTTAACTAATACATTATTTTATAGTTTAATTGTATATGAAAAACGCGTAGGCTCTGAAAAAACCTGAAAAGATTCCAAAGGACGCGGGCCACAACTGGCTGAGCCCACACCAAGCGTTTTAGTAGATATACAAACTACAGTTGCAGTGCTTGCCGGAAGATCAATTTTATATTCTACCGGATACATCTGCTCATCGGTATGTGGAAGCGCCGCTACCTGCATTAGTTTTTCATCAGCCTGGATTAATACGGGCGGTTTGCCCTTACCGCTGAAAGAAGCCCATCTAACTTCTTCGTGATTGCCACGCTCCATGGGTTTTTCATATTCATACTGATCATTTACACCAATTTCGTAAATTCCCACGTCAGCGGCGCTTTTACGATCAGCATAGTTTTCGAACGGACCACGTCCATAAAAGGCCATCTTGTCAAAGCTCTTATCAAACAAAACACGCACGCCTATTCTGGCAAGGTTAATTCGCAGCCCAACAAAAGACACCTGGTTATCTACTACTATGTTTCCGCTCCCTTTAACCAGGTAAGTTGCAGTATGGTATACGCCAAAACCTTCCTTTCCATCAGCATGGGTAACTGCAGTAACTTTTACAGCGGCATTGCTTACGCGCTCAGCCTTAATGCTCACCAACTTATAATTAAGCGTAGTTACGCCAAATCGCTCCCACATATCAAAAGCCCAATTATCGTCGTTCCTGTGGGCAGCACGCCACAGGTGCAAACGTGGCGAGCCATTTGGAGCAAGCAAGGGGACCCCTGCCTTATTAATTTGATTAATGAACCCTGTTTTTTTACTGAAACTTACCGAAAACTGATTACCGGAAAGCACAATACCCTGTACGTTCTCTTCTAATTTAAGCGGATGAACATCTGCTATTGTGTTAACAGGCGGCGTGTAAACAGGTAGCTTAAACTGTGCAGAAGCCACTTCAAAGCCTTTATCAGCCCACAGCGTAGCTTCCTTTTGTGTGTAAGATATGCGCAAAAAGTATTCAGCGCCGGCTTTGGGATGTTCGATTTTATAAGGAACATTGGCAGACCCCGTACTCCGGGCGTTAATGGGTCGATACTTAAGCTTTCCTTTTGCTATTTCGAGCCCGTTTTCGCTTAAGCTCCACGAAGCGTCGAAACCGTCGAGTGAGATGAACTGGTATTTATTTTTGATTCGTATGGTTCCGTTAGCCGGATCCGCCAGCTGTGTTTCTATCCATTGAAAAGCCTTCTTCATTTCAGGAAAGTGAGGCTTAACGGTCTTCCGGTCCCAGGCTACAACACCTTTATGAATAAAGTAGTGATCGTTAGGGTATTCGCCAAAGCCCCCGCCGTAAGCCAGTATGGGATGTTTTGGATCGCGCTTGTTCCATAACCCCTGATCCTGGAACTCCCATATTGCTCCACCTAATATTTCGGCATTATTATCAAATACCTGCGAATACTCTTCCAATGAACCCATAGAGTTGAACATTGCATGTACAAATTCGCAAATATAAAATGGTTTGGTCAGCTCCTTATTCCTGGCAACGTTGGCATAGTCTTCGGCAGTGCCGTACATTCTGCCATCCAAGTCGGCCGGATTATTTTTTCCGGTGCCAAACCTTTCATAGTGAACAAAGCGGGTACTATCTATTGCTTTAACAGCTTTAAGGGCAGCCCTTACATTTGATCCACCATTACCCCCTTCATTACCCAACGACCAGATAATAACTGCAGGGTGGTTTTTAAAATTTTGAGTGTTAGCTACATTACGGTCAACAATGGCCGCTTTTATGGTTGGTTCCTCATCAAATTTTTTGTCGTACCCATGATATTCCATGTTCGCCTCGGCAACCAACCAAATGCCCCATTCATCACATAGTTCATACCAGCGTGGGTCGTCCGAGTAATGACAAGTGCGAACATGGTTGCAGTTTCCTTGCTTGATGATTTGCAGATCGCGGATCATCTGCTCTTCGGTAATCGCATGCCCTACGTCCGACCAATGTTCATGACGGTTTACACCTTTTAGCTTAATAGGCACACCGTTTACCATAAAAACCCTGCCCTTAATCTCGATCTTGCGAACGCCAACTTTTGTAGAAAGAATTTCTCCGGATGAACCTGACAACACCAAAGTATAAAGATTGGGCGTTTCAGCAGTCCACTTATCTGGATTGGCAAGCTGCAATTTTAACTGCAAAGATTCTTCCTGCTTAGCATTAAGCCGGTGCCCATTGGCATTGCCCCTGGCTATTTCTTTCCCGTTCCGGTCGTAGAGCGTTGCTGTAACTACCTGGCTCACGGCACCTTTCTCGCTATAATTTTTAATGATAGCAGAAACATTTATAGTGGCATCCCGGTACTCTTTATCGAGGTCGGTTTGAACAAAAAAATCACGAATGTGCACTTGCGGGGCACTCCACAAAGTTACGTTCCGAAAAATACCATGTAATCGCCACATGTCCTGATCTTCAAGCCAAGTGCCCGAACTATATTGATAAACCTCAACAGCAATCATATTTTTCCCTGGTTTCAATAACGTGGTAACATCAAACTCAGCTGCATTTCTACTGTTCACACTATAGCCCACCTTTTTGCCGTTCACCCATAAAAAAAAGGCGCAGTCAACACCGTCGAACGTAATAAACTGCCGCCGGCCAGCCCACTCTGCTGGAACCTCAAACTCTCTTCGGTAACTTCCTACCGGGTTGCGCTCCTTAAATGCCGTATATTTTTGATCCGGCTCGCTCATAACGTGCGGGAAATCTTTTTTAATGGTGTATCCCAAATTGCGGTAAAAAGGAGTTCCATATCCTTCAACTTCCCAATTTGATGGTACAGGGATCTCTTTTCAGGACGAAACATCAAACTCAGGGTTATAAAAGTTAATAGGACGTAATTGCGGCGTGGGCACCCAATTGAATTTCCATAGCCCGTTCAGGCTCCTGCTAAAAGAAGAAGCGTGCCGCTTAGCTCGCAAAGCCTCCTGCAGGTTTGCATAAGGCATCAGTGTAGCATGATGCGGTTCCTTACCGATACCGGTAATCTCAGGGTTTTCAATTTCGGCAGGAAAACCTACGCCTGTCTGAAGACCGGACTGCGCATTAGTTTGCATATAATAGCATATCAAGGCGGCTATTAACAATAGCTTCAAGCCGGAAACATATAAAAAACGCATTTTGTAAATAGGGTTTAACTGTTAAATATGAACTCTGAAATCAGCCTCCTGTGCCAGCTTTTCTAGGCAATATGCAGGGGCTCCAGGTTACCAAATAACCGGTATTGCAGATTAACCTTACCGCTTATTGCTCAACAAACGGCCCGAAAAACAGTAAGCGATTTTAAGTTATATGCAACTTAGTGGTTAGTGTTCAAATTTCCAATAATCAAAATTATAAAGTTCTCTCCCGGCTGTTATATTCTGGCCCTTAAAAACGAAGTAAATATCGTGCACGCCGGTTACAGCTGTATCAACAGCGGATGAAAGTTGTTTCCACATTGTCCAGCCTCCTGTACGCGGTACACTAATATTAGCCAGTTTTATTCCGGTAAGGCTATCTGCACGTACTTCTAATATGCCTCCATCCAGGCCTGCAGCAATGTTAGCAGAGAAGTTTCGGGGCGAGTTACTCCCAAAATCTACCGAACGTACTTTGATATAACCACCCGTGCGTATTTTGGAGACATAAACACCTGTAGCCTTATTCTCATCTATACTACACTTTTCGGCCCAAGCGATGGTTTCTGCTTCCGTCCTTTTGTAAGGATTTAATAAACCAACAGGCCCAACACCTGCTTTCGTCATTTTTACCACCGGTATTGTTCCATCTGGGTTGTACTTAAACTCTTCTATTGCAGTTGAGCGTCCGTAACTGCCACCACCCGGCAATAAACCGGTATGGTAGAACAAATAAGACTTGCCCTTAAAATCAATAATGCCACCATGATTAGTAAAACTATTGGCAGGCTGATCGGCCATGATTCTGCCTTGGTATTTCCACGGTCCTGTGGCCTTATCGCTCATGGTGTATGACAGCGTCTCTCCGCCCTTCCCCATTCCTGCATACATAAGATAATACTTGCCGGCGTGCTTATAAAACCAGGGCCCTTCTACATACATATCTTTATTTTGTGCAGTTTCGCTGCCGTTCTGCCCGTTAGCATTCCTGGCACGCCTTACGCCACCAAAGCTCTCTGCTGTTTGCGGTACCTGCATAATCTCACCCGAATAGGAAATCATATCAGTATTTAGTTTTACGTAGTATAAACTACCGTTGCCCCAGTAAAGGTAAGCTTGCCCATCATCATCAATATAAACGGTAGGATCAATGTTTGACCAATTGCCTGTAGTAATAAGCGGCTTATTTAAGGCATCCCGAAAAGGCCCTGTTGGCTTATCTGATACGGCGACGCCTATTGCCATATTGTTTGCAGTAGTTTGCGCACATATGTACCAGTAAAACTTACCGTTACGTGCTATACACTGGGCAGCCCATGCGCGGTCTCTTGCCCATGAGAAAGACTCGAGCGCAATTGGAGAACCATGGTCTGTCCAGTTCACCATATCGTTTGATGAATGCACCCGCCATTTGGTCATGTAATAAAAATCATAACCTGGAATGTCGTCGCCTGTGTATACGTAAACAGTACCGTTATGCACCAGCGGTGCCGGATCGGGTGAATAATGGGTTTGAATAACAGGGTTTTGAGCCAGCAACGAGGTTGAAAATAACAACACCCCAAAACAGCTTAACAAAATGCTTTTTGTTTTCAGATCCATGAATCGGTTTTAAGTTTATGATTATGTTGGTTACCGGCTAAAGTAGTTGATGAAGCACTCGTAACGTATGGCAATTGTTCAAAATAATAGGAAAGATGTGTAAAGGCGATCTGCAACATTACCGTTATCCGTTTAGGTTGAGTTGACTTAAAGTATCTTTAAAAATCGGACAACAGCCAATACGATTACCCGAACTATCCAACGACGCCCAATGGACAGTAGAAAAAGAAAACATGCCTTAAAAGCGAGATATTTTAAAGAGTAATTTCCATGCATAAACTAATTGAACGCCATATTCAACAAGTGTTAACCAGTTAGCTTAAACGTCACAAAAGTCCAATTCCGCAGCCTTACGCCGCAGGCCCTAGCGCTGTTACAGTAATCTTACTTTCAGCAAACCCTGCCTTGATATATAACTAAACGGCCATATTAAAATGCCGCAGCTTTGCATTAATGCTTTAATTATTAATAGCATTTAAGCGCCTCATATCAATTTTCAACATTGCCAAACAACTTTATTGTTGCGTCATAGCAAAATGACGCAAACAATCATTCGTTTCTTTACAAGCGCTTTTACGATTACCACAAACTCTTATCAATCAGAATATTACAAAAACACAAGCGCGTAAATATTTTTAGTGTACAATTGACATTTATGCTATCTTTTTCAACGACAGCGTAACTTTTTCATGATTCAGGCTGATAAATTTGATTTGTTCAACAGCATGTTATAAACCGGGGCAATTACTTCTGCCTTTCCTTTTGCTCGAACACATAACCAATTACTGATTAAACCTCGATCGTCATGAGAACACCGACGTAGCCTACCTGTGCGCAGCTATAAAGTTGTAGCTGCTAACAATGAATTTTTTAACTAACTAATCAATTACGAAACCAGAAATATTGAGCCGTATATGGTAACAGGTTTACTTCTCCAATCAAATTATTAGAAACCCTTTGTTCCGATTCAAAAAATGGCCTGCCGGTTGGGCCTGATGGAGAGGGTATTATAATAGACAACAGAGTGCGATAAGTTTAGTTAACTGGATGCCTTACTCAAACCACATCGATGTTTGGTAAGGCGCATTACGCCAGTAAAAAATTCACCAACCAATTAGTAAAAACCATTACTTATTCATTCTCAAGGAAATGATCATCATTAAAAATACAAAAAAGCGATTTTCAAAGATTTCTTTTCTGGTCTTGCTTCTGCTTTTTAAGGCTTTGGGAACGCAGGCCCAAAACAGCGTAACGCTGAGAGGAACGGTTACCGATAAAGGCGGAGAGCCGGTGATCGGTGCGGTGATTGCGACCAAAGGTAGCAACGCCAGAAAAACGATGTCGGATGCAATCGGAAAATTCACCATTGCTGTCCCTAGTGGCACTACAGTTCTTGTTGTTTCTTATGTAGGCATGCTCACCAAGGAGGTAAGTGTTTCGGGTAATTCTCCTATCAATGTTGTGCTCGATGGTGAAACAAAAGCCATGAACGAGGTAATTGTAGTAGGGTATGGCCAGCAAAAGAAAACCAGCGTTGTGGGCGCTATTACCCAAACAACCGGTAAAGTATTAGAACGTACAGGCGGCGTTACCAATTTGGGCATGGCATTAACCGGAAATTTGCCGGGCGTTGTCACCACATCTTCTACTGGCATGCCGGGTAGCGAAGACCCGCAGATTCTCATTCGTGGGCAAAGTTCCTGGAATAATAGTTCGCCGCTTATTTTGGTGGATGGGATTGAACGCTCCATCAGTTCGCTTGATATTTCTTCTGTAGAAAGCATCTCGGTTCTGAAAGACGCCTCTGCAACAGCTGTTTATGGGGTAAGAGGTGCCAACGGAGTAATACTGGTTACTACTAAACGTGGCGTAGAAGGAAAACCACAAATTCAAATACGGTCAAATGTAACAGCAAAAGTAGCCTCAAGGCTTCCTGAAAAATATGATTCGTATGATGCCTTGATGATAAAAAACCGGATTATTGAAAGAGAATCAATAGTAGATCCGAACGTATGGTCGGGCTATACTCCAAAATTAATAATTGACAAATACCGCAACCCAGCAAATGCAGAAGAATGGGACCGTTACCCCAATGTAAATTGGGAAGACGAGTTGTTTAGAAATAAGGCCATGTCTTACAATACGGCGGCTAATGTTTCAGGAGGCTCAAAGTTTGTCACTTATTTTGCAGGCATCGATCTTGTACGTGAAGGCGATTTGTTTAAGACCTTTCCTAACAGCCGCGGATATGAGTCAAACTTTGGTTATAACCGTACCAACGTTCGAAGTAATCTTGATTTTAACCTTACCAAGACTACCAAATTCTCCACTAAGTTATTTGGATCAAACGGTGTTCGCCAACTACCTTATAACATGGCCGATGGGGAACAGGCTTTCTGGTCATCGGCTTACCGTACAGCGCCGGATTCTTTCCGCCCTTTTTATTCAGACGGTACTTATGGCTACTTTCCCTCTGCAATTCAGGACCAACCCAATGCCGCGTTTTGGCTGGCTTTTTCGGGCGTAGAAAAACGCACGGCAACACAGCTCACCACCGACTTTATTTTGCAGCAACAGCTGGATATGATAACAAAGGGCCTTAGCTTCAGATCGAGCCTCTCGCTGGACAATAGCTTTCTGGAAAGGCGACGTGGCATTAATGATCAAAACAACCCAGCCCAACGTAAATGGATAAGCCCTTCTACCGGTTTTGCTTCTTACGAACAGAGCAGAAACACAGGTACACAGTTTGATTTCACTGATGCGATTGCTTGGTCTGTTGCTCCGGGAGAGGTAGACAGGGCGGCTACCTACCGCAACGTAAACTACCAGTTTCAGTTAAACTATGCCCGCATGTTTGGCGATCATGATGTAACTGCCATGGGCCTGATGCAACGGCAGAGAACTGCACGCGGAGGCGCATTTCCCACTTTTAGGGAAGATTGGGTTTTCAGGGTTACTTATGCTTACAAAGCTAAGTACCTGTTAGAAGCCAATGGCGCTTATAACGGTTCAGAGCAATTTGGGCCCGACTATCGATTTGCCTTCTTCCCTTCACTCTCGTTAGGCTGGACGCTTAGTAATGAAAAATTCATGAAAAATCTGGCGTTTGTTGATTTATTGAAGATTCGCAGCTCATGGGGTAAAATTGGTGATGATAACCTGGGTGGTGCGCGCTGGCCTTTTAGAGATGCCTATCAGTACACCGGTAACACCCCAATGGGTAGCCCTGCCATTGCTACACCCTATACTATTTACCGGGTGGGCACTATGGGTAACCCCAACCTATCATGGGAAACCGTTGAAAAGCGCAACCTGGGTGTCGACTATAGTTTCCTGAAAGGAAAAATATCGGGCAACGTGGATGTTTTCAGGGACAGAAGAACCGATGTGATGGTTAACGGCGGAGCCCGTGCTATTCCTTCTTTTTATGGCTTTGGCCTAAATGCGCCAAGGGCCAATTTAGGTGAAGTTATTAGCAAAGGTTACGAAGTTGAACTTAGGCTAACCCACACCTTTAACAATAACATCCGTATATGGGCTAATACCGCTGTTACCCATGCCGAAAATAAAACCATTTTCCGTGATGACCCTGAACTGACTCCAGCTTATCAGAAACAGGCAGGCTATGCTATTGGGCAAACCAGAACCTATATTGATAACGGATTTATTAAAAGTTGGGATGATATTTATGGCAGCACAGCCCGGCTTTCTAACAACCAAAACAGGTTGCCCGGCGATTATAACATTGTTGACTATAACGCCGATGGTATTATTGACGATAAAGACAGGGCGCCTTTCGGTTATACATCCAATCCGCAAAATACTTACAACGCTTCGTTGGGTTTTGAATGGAAGCGCCTGAGCTTATTTGTACAATTTTACGCCGTAAACAATGTAACCCGCGAGGTAATATTTCCAGACTACCAAGGGAAAAGCAACGTAGTTTTTGTAGAAAAACCTTTTTGGTACTTACAGGATGGCGGCGGCGAGGTGCCTCCACCCCGCTGGACGGTGTTAGACGCCTTTGGTGGCGATGGTACCCGTTACTATTATGACGCATCGTACATACGCTTAAAGAACGCCGAAATTGGTTACAGCCTGCCCACCAATTATGTAAGCAAGCTAGGGCTTAAAACGTGTCGCATTTTTGTTAACGGCAATAACCTGCTGTTATGGACCAAGATGCTGGATGACCGCGAATCAAACTTTAGCGGAGATCCACGTGGTGGCGCCTATCCTACCGTAAGACGTTTCAATTTAGGTCTTGATATCACCCTATAAATCATATTAAAGATGAAAAATCTCTTTACAAAAATACTTTTGCCTTTCATAATTGTGTTAGGCACTGGTGCGCTAAGTTCATGCAAAAAATATCTGGAAAGGTCGCCTCTTGCCGATATACAGGATGCAGATCCCTACAAAAATTTTAGAAACTTTCAGGGCTTTACGGAAGAGCTATATAATTGCATTCCATTGCTAACCGTATCTAAAGCACACAGCAGCTTTAACTTAGGCGAAGATGAGTTTTGGGAGCTTGGAGAAACACGGCTATTATCTTACCATATTGATAATGGCAACTACATGGCTTGGACCAACACCTATTATAACTTTTTAGGTACAGACGCCAGCGGCGCCTCTAACGGTACCGGTGCAGACCCCAACTTAACCAAAGGCGAACTATGGGGATTATCATGGTATGGTATCAGGAAAGCTAACGTAGGCCTGGCCAATCTAAACCTGTTAACAGAAGCAACCCAGGAAGAAAAAGATTTAATTGCAGGACAACTATACTTTTTTAGGGGCTTTTTCCACTTTCAGTTGATGCAGTATTGGGGCGGCCTGCCTTATATAGACCAGGTTTTCCCAACCGATCAGGTAATCAAAGTTTCGCGTTTAAGCTACCAGGCAACAGCCGATAAGGTTGCAGCAGACTTGCAGAAGGCAGCTGATTTACTACCGTTAAACTGGGACGAAACTGTTATTGGAAAGCAAACCCTTGGCAGCAACAATACGCGCATCAACAAAATTATGGCGTTGGGCTTTAAAGCAAAAAATTATCTGTTTGCTGGTAGTCCATTAATGAACAGGGAATCTACCGGCAGCAGTAGCTACAACACCGAATACTGCAAAAAAGCGGCTGATACATTTGCGCAGATGCTGCAAATTATTGAATCAACCCAGCGTTATGAACTGGCACCGTATTCCCAAATAAGTGATGTGTTTTATACCTGGAATCAAGGCGGTAAAATTCCCGGTTTAAAAGAGGCGATCTTTTTAGAGAATCTCGCTCGTTCAAATGATCGCTGGCGCTGGAACCAAGTAAACGATTACCGGCCGCTCACTATTCACCCATCAGGCATCAAGGTTTACCCTACCGCAAATTATGCGGATTACTATGGGATGGCGAACGGACTACCCATTGCTGATCCTGAAAAACCCGACCCCGAAAGCGGATATGACCCTGAGTACCCCTGGAAAAACCGTGACCCTCGTTTTTATAACGATATCCTGATAGATGGCGAGAAATGTGTTTTAACGGCACAAGCTGTAGGCAATAATGAGTACAGGCAATATGCAAGTCTTTTTACCAACGGTCTATTCCGTACGGCCGATGGCAACAAAAAAGTTTGGACCGGTTATATGAATTCAAAACTGGTTTCTAAGCTGATGAATGACTATGACGGGCATAGAGATGGCAACACCTTTATACTAAGCTTAATGCGGCTGGCAGACGTTTATTTGATGTACGCCGAGGCTGCTGCTATGGGTTATGGCAGTCCGCAGGCCAGCGCGCCCGGCTATTCACTTACAGCTGTTGCTGCTGTAAATAAAATACGTGCCCGTGCGGGTGTACCTGGTGTAGCAGCAAAGTATTTGGGTTCGAACACAAGTTTTTTAAGTGAGCTTAGACGCGAGCGCGCAGTAGAACTGGCGTTTGAAGGCCACCGGTTTAACGACTTGCGACGTTGGTTGCTGCTAACCGAGCGCCCATACACCTATAAAAAAGCCATAGAGTTTGACAGGGCGCTACCCAATGCCCAGGTATATGCCGACCCTAAAAACGCACGTGTAAGAAATTTTAGAGAAACCATATTATTTGAAAGGCAACTGGGCCAGCGCCATTACTGGTTGCCGTTCCGCACAGAGGACGTCAATATGTATAGTGATTTTAAGCAGAATCCAGGTTGGTAATTAACATTCAATCACAATGAAGAAAAAAAATATAAAGGCCTGTTGTGTTCTATTTGCCGCGCTGTTAGTAAGCATGGCAAAAGCTCAGGGTCAGGAAAAAAATGACAGCCTCGTTAATGTCGCATTCCGAACAGTTGCCAAAGAAGATTTGCTGGGTGCAGTGTCTACGGTCAACGTTTCGGAGTTATTGAAAAAGAGTTACGGCACTAATAGTCTCGACAACCTGCAAAGCTTTGTAGGTGGCTATACAGGCAACATCTGGGGGCAAGCGCCCCTTATACTAGTGGATGGTGTACCAAGGCGAACATCTGACGTACGACTGGTTGAGGTAGAATCCATTACAGTACTTAAAGGTGCAAGCGCAGTTGTGCTTTATGGCAGCAGCGCTGCAAAAGGTGCAATCCTTATCACCACCAAACGCGGTAGTATTGGCCCGCTACGGATAGATGTGCGTGGCAATGCCGGGCTTTTTGTGCCCAAAGCATACCCCAAGTATCTCGATGCTGCAAATTATATGACCTTATATAATGAGGCCTTAACCAATGACGGAATTGCAACCACCGGCGCAGGATATAGCCAGGATGACATCAATAATACAAGGGCAGGTAACAATCCTTTCCGGTACCCCGACATTGATTTTTTCAGTTCAGACTATCTTAAAAAAACCTATTACCGGTCAGATGTCACCACTGAGGTTTCGGGTGGTAATGAATTTGCCCGTTACTATACCAATATCGGCTTAACATCAAACAACAGTTTGGTAAACTACGGTGAACAAAAAAAGAATAAGGATTTTGCATTCAATGTTAGGGGTAATGTTGACATGAACCTCTCAAAATGGCTTACCGCTTATGTGAATGCAGTAGCAAACCTCAATGATAATTATGCAGGCAGGGGCGATTTTTGGGGAGCAAGTTCAACAATAACACCAAACTTCAATCGCTTTTCACCGCTTATTCCTATCAGCCTGCTTGATCCGAATAATGCGGCACTTCAAACCATTGTAAAGAACAGTAATCATATAATTGATGGGCAGTACTTACTCGGTGGGCAAAGTACTAATCCAACTAACGTATTTTCGGATATGCTGGCAGCGGGTTACATTAAAACCCGGTCTCGTTCCTTTCTTTACAATTTAAATGCAAGAGCTGATCTGGGTTCTTTGGTTAAAGGCTTGTCTTTTTCTACAGGTACCAGTATGGATTATACCTCACTGTATTCTGAAGCCTATCAATTGCCTTATGCCACCTACCGGCCAACATGGTCTACTGTAAACGGCCGGGATATTATAACCGCTCTGGAAAGGTTTGGCGAGGACAGGAACTCTACCAGCGAATTTGTAGGCCGGTCAACTTATACACAAACCATGTCTTTCAGATCGCAGTTTGATTATGGCCGTACTTTCGCACAAGACCATAACGTGACGGCTACCTTACTGGGCTGGTGGTATAAAACGCAATTCTCAAGCGATATCGACAATGAAGGCGGAAGCGATTATCAGCCTGTCAAAAACACTAATCTGGGCTTTCAGGCCGGTTATAATTACCGCCGCAAGTACTATTTAGATTTTTCAGGTGCGCTAGTACATTCAGCCAAGCTGCCTCCGGGTAAGCGGGATGCCCTATCTCCTACCATTACACTCGGATGGCGTATCAGTGATGAAAATTTTTTGAAGAACAAAGTTTCCTTTCTGGACAATTTGAAAATAACATCTTCTTACGCCTCCATAAATCAAGACCTGGACATTACCGGTTACAGAGCTAATAACACAGCTGAGCCGGTTGACCACTATCTATACCAAGGCTATTATAGCAACACGGCTACCTTTGGTGGTTATTATCAATGGCGGGATAACGTTGCAGGTGGCCGGACTACCCTTTCCGGACAAGCAGCCAATCCCGATTTAACTTTCGTTAAGCGGAATGAGTTCAGGGTTGGCCTGGATGGCTCGCTTTTTAAAAACCTGATAACGTTGGATGTTAATTATTTCTCGCAAATCACCGATGGCTTGCTTGCACGCGGCCTAACCATTTATCCATCTTATTTCTCAGGCTCGGGTGATTTTCGCCCCTGGATTAATTTTAACAAAGAGAAGCGTTCGGGCGTTGATTTTGCAGTTAACCTGAACAAAAAAATCGGGCAGGTACAATACTCTTTAGGAGTTACCGGCATGTTCTATAACTCTAAAGTACTGCGCAGGGATGAAACGCCGGCAGAAAGTTATCTGGCCAGAACCGGCAGACCTTTAGATGCTAATTATGGGTATGTAAGCGAGGGCTTTTTTCAAAGCCAGGCTGAAATAGACAGCTATGCCCGCCAAACGTTTGGTACGGTAAAGCCTGGTGATATCAAGTACAAAGACATCAATGGCGATGGCTTGATTGACAGCAGGGATCAGACAGACTTAGGCCATACCGGATTTGCAGCTTCGCCATTTAACTACGGCCTTAATCTTACAGTAAAATGGAAACGTCTAACCTTGTTTGCTTTGGGCTCAGGAAACGTTGGATCTGTTGCATTTAAAAACAGTTCTTATTACTGGGCAGGCGGTACCAGTAAGTATTCTGAAGTGGTTTTAGGACGCTGGACAGAGGCCAACAAAAACTCAGCTACTTACCCGCGTTTAACAACCAACAGCACTAACAATTTCCGTAACTCAACTTTTTGGATGTACAAAACCAACCGCTTTAACCTGAACAGGGTACAATTTACCTATGATTTTAATGAGGAAATCTTTAAAAAGTCGTTTGTTCACGGTTTGAGCGTGTATGTGCAGGGCGATAACCTGCTCGTCTTATCAAAAGAGCGTGAACTTATGGAAACTAACATAGGTTCGGCACCACAAACACTTTTTTTTAACCTGGGTGTCCGAACTTCTTTTTAACGAACTAAGTAAATCGTAACGATATGAAATTTTACATAACAATTTTGACGTTGGCGGTTGTGGCTCTAACAAGCTGTAAAAAGCTCCTTGAACCCGAACCGGAAAATTTAAAGACCCTTGACCAAATGTACACCGACGCAAATTTTGCGCAAGGCTTTTTGGTTAATGCTTACCGTACCATTCCTAATTACTATGACAATTCGGAATATGCCACAGATGACGCGGTAACCAACCAATTGGGGCAAGCCTATCAGCAACTAACCACAGGTTCGTGGACGGCAACCAACAATCCGGCTTCGGTATGGAACCAGTCTTATGAGGCTATACAATATATCAACCTTTTTTTGGAAAACTCAGCAAAAGTAAAGTGGGCAGAAGACCCTGAAGCATCAAAGCTTTTTAACATCAGGATGCGCGGAGAAGCATTTGGTTTACGCGGGCTGTATATGTATTTCCTGCTGCGCCACCACGGCGGTGTGGCAAGCAACGGGCAGTTAACCGGCGTGCCTATAATTACGCAGTATCAAACCCCTAACGCCGACTTTAATGTGCCGCGGGCTAGTTTTGATGCCTGTGTTAAACAGGCTTACAAAGATTTAGACAGTGCCGAAACTTATTTGCCGGTTGAGTATAACGATGTTGCCTCGGGCGCGCAGATTCCGGACCGGTTCAAAGTTTACACACAAAACGCCGAAACTTATAACCGGGTTATGGGACAGTTTGCGCGTCAATTATTTAACGGGCTAATTGCTAAGTCTTTCAGGGCCAGGTTAGCGTTGTTAGCTGCCAGTCCGGCTTTCCAAAACAGTTCTAACACCGTTACGTGGACAGATGCCGCTACATATTCCGCTGCCATAATTGACTATAAAGGGGGCGCTAATGCTTTACCACAGAACGGCGGCACATACTATGCCAACACAGCTGAGGTTGATGGAATTGGCGGAGGAATTAATCCGCCTGAGATTATATGGCGGCAAAACGTTGCCACTAGTGACGGTACACAGGAAGCACAAAACTTTCCGCCTAGTTTATTTGGTACGGGCTTTATGAACCCCACTCAGAATTTGGTAGATGCTTTCCCGATGGCTAATGGTTATCCTATAGGCCATCCGAATGCCAATTACAACCCTGCTAATCCATATACCGGAAGAGATCCAAGGTTTGCAAAATATATTATATACAATGGCAGTACCGCAGGTGTAAGCAACACAGTGATCAGAACTGGCAGTGCATCCGGTTCTGATGATGGTGTCAACGTCAGATCTACTTCAACCCGTACCGGCTATTATATGAAAAAGCGTTTACGGATGGACGTGAACCGTAACCCAAATTCTATAAGCGGCAAAAATCATTATACCCCCCGCATTCGGTATACAGAAATTTATCTGAACTATGCAGAGGCAGCTAATGAAGCCTTTGGACCAACAGGAACCGGAACCCGCTCCTACTCGGCTTATGATATAATTAAAGCTATCCGCAAAAGGGCGCTGGGCCTTAACACCGACCCTTATTTAGAGGAGTGTAAAGGCGATCAGGCTACAATGCGCGAACTGATCCGTAACGAACGCCGCCTGGAACTTTGTTTTGAAGGTTTCCGTTTCTGGGATCTCCGCAGGTGGAAAGTTGATTTAAGTAAATTGAATGAAACAGCAAGAGGACTGGATGTAAACGGTACTGTTTACACGCCGCTTAATAATGTGGAAACGCGTTCTTACCAGAGCTACATGTACTTCGGACCAATTCCAAATTCTGAAGTATTGAAGTATAGCCAGCTACTGCAGAACCAGGGATGGAAATAATTAGTAACCACAGCATTATATTAATTAGATAAATGATATGAAAATTTATAAAATACTTACAGGCTTGGTGGTTGCAGCCGGCTTGCTGTCGTCATGCAAAAATGACGATGCCCCCTTTCCTGACTTCAATTATTCGACAGTGTACTTTGCTAACCAATATCCTTTAAGAACTGTTGTACTTGGAGAAGATTTGTTTGTAGATAATTCTTTAGATAACCAGCACAAAATATCTATAAAGGCTACCATGGGAGGCGTTTACGAAAACAAAAAAGATGTGGTAATAGACGTGAAGGTTGATGAGACTCTGTTGGATAATCTTTATTTCAATAATGGCGGTTCGAAAATAGCGGCTATGCCAGCTCAATATTATCAGTTAACATCTAACAAACTTACAATTCCATCTGGTAATATACTGGGCGGGGTAGACGTACAATTAACCGATGCTTTTTTTGCTGACCCAAAAGCTTTAACCAGAAATTACGTTATCCCCTTGGTAATGACTAATGTAAGCGGTGCCGATTCTATTCTTAAAGGTACCCCAACGACGGCTAATCCATCCCGTGTTGTACCCTTGAACTGGACTACCAGGCCTAAAGACTATGTTCTGTATGCGGTTAAGTTTGTGAACCCCTGGCAGGCTAACTATTTACGCAGAGGCGTAGATCAAATTACGCCCGCCGGCGGCTCGCCCACTTCTGCTACCCGCCATGCCACCTATGTTGAAAACGACCAGTTGGTGAGCACTACAACCAGTTCATTAAAATCTGTTACCCTGCCCTTAACAATTAAAAATAGCACAGGCAATAACGTTCCTTTTACATTAGTTTTAACCTTTGCCGATAACGGAACCTGTACAGTAGGCAGCAATTCGGCCGATTTCGAAATCTCAGGAACTGGCAAGTTTGTTTCTAAAGGAGAAAAAAACAGTATAGGAGGAGCCGATAGGAGCGCCATTTATTTAGATTACACCGTTAACTTTAAAAATCTCAACTTGCGGTATGCCACCAAGGATACGCTTGTTGTTCGGGATAGAGGTATAAAAGCGGAGTATTTCGACGTGGAAAAGAAGTAAATTCGATCTAAACTTTTATGCAAAGAAAGGTCTGGAAATCTATTTTCCAGACCTTTCTTTATAGTACCTTTCGTTATTCCACTGTAATTTCCGGCAGTTAACGTTCAATGGTTTTCAGAGCTTAGGTTGCAGGCAGAGGAAACAGTGATGAAAGTTAACTCTCGCTTACTCTACTTTAGTTGTTAGCCGTACACCATTATAGCGCAATTGCTTGCTATTATGCGCATCTGCCTTGCTTTTGCCATTTATCAACACAATGTTAAAAATTCTGGCCTTCAACTTTCCGGGGAAAGGCTTTCCGGCTGATGGACCTATAGTCAGGATTTTTGTGGTGTTGTTCCAGCTAAATGGAATTAGGTTAAATTTCCCTTTTTCATAGTTATAGTTGTCGCCCTCATCCTCATATAATTCAAACGTACCGTTCGCACCGCTGTAAATGCGGATCTCCAGCGTATCCGCAGTCTTTTCTTTGGTATATTGCATAGGCGGACCTACCGGAATGATGGCACCTGCTTTTATAAATACAGGTATTTTATCCTGCGGAGCATCGGTTTTGATGACTTGCCCGCCATTATACTGCTTCTCGCTCCACCAGTCATACCAAATAGTAGATTGGGGCAGATACACTTCTAACTCCTTAATACCGGCTTCGGTTACCGGAGCAACCAACATTGACTTGCCAAACAGGTATTCGTATCGCCGTTCAACAGCCTTTTGATCGGTTGCAAAATCCATTACCAGGGGACGCATGAGCGTAGAACCATTTGCAGATACCTGCCAGGCAGACGAGTAGATGTAAGGCAACAACTGGTAACGCAGAACGAGCATCTTTTTCATGTTTTTTTCAACGGCTTCACCATATTTCCAGGGTTCTGTTTCAGACTGGTATCCGTGTACCCTAAAAATAGGGTTGAAAGTGCCCCACTGAAACCAGCGTGTAAGCAGATCATGATATTGCGGATCGGTGTACTGCGAGCGTCCCGGTCTAAAAAAACCGCCAATATCGGTTGTCCAGTAAGGCATGCCCGTCATGTTGTAATTTAGCCCGGCCACAATCTGGCGTTTGTAGGTATCCCAGCTCCAACCGATATCGCCAGACCAGTTGATGGTGCCATAGCGCTGCTGACCAGCAAAGGCAGAGCGGGTAAGAATAGCTACCCGTTTTTGAGGGTCTGAACGGCGCTGCCCTTCATAAACGGCTTTACTTACAAAAAGAGGATAAGTTAGCCGGTAAAAATTACCCGGCCCTAAATAAGTTTGCTTACCTGTGAGCGCATCATTTTCAGGCTCGGTCGCATCCATCCACCACGAGTCCACGCCGTTGGCAAACAAGTTGGTATCAAGTGCATTCCAGTGTACCTTTTGCGTCTCCGGATTAAAGATGTCTATCCAAGGGCTATTCGGAATGTACAGGTTTTTCACAATATAAGGTTTGGCCACATCAGACCGCTTATCTAAGTTTTCCCAAACAGACACAGAAAAATGTGCGTTCAAATCATGTAAATGCTCAATGAAACCTTTAGGGTCGGGGTAATTCGCTTCATCAAATTTCGGTACTCCCCAGCCATACTTGCCCCAGTACTGCCAGTCCTGAACAATTACATCTACAGGCAAATTCCTTTTTCTGAATTCTATTATAGTTTCCACCAAATGATTGCCGGATGTATACCGCTCACGACATTGCCAAAAGCCGTAGGCCCATAACGGAAGCATTGGCACTTCGCCTGATAGCTTACGGTAGTTTCCGATCACTTCATCTGCATTATTACCTCGAAAAATCACATAGTCCAGCGCTTTGGCATTAGGCGAACGGAAAGTGGTCAGGTTATCAGCCGGCTTCCATGTCAACTTAGGTTTATTGGTTGCTTTGCAGACGATTTGAACGGTATGTACCCCAGCATTCAGGTACATAAGCTTACCAGCTGAGGGCGGAAGCCATAAATTGGACTGATCAATTTGTGCTACGCCATCAATAACAACCAAGTGTCGGTTATCCATATCCCCTAAATCTAACAGAAATAAATAGTTACCGTTGCGGCCAATCTTAAATTCCCCACGGTAAACGGCTTGTTGTTGCGACACACGTTGAGTACCGGCCGTTGTGGTCACTTCTGCATCTGCTTTTTTCCCAGTGGCTATAGTATTACTTGCAACGAGAGCAACTGCACTGTCTGCCGGATTGAAATACGTTAAACCGTACTGGTGCCAAAGAATTCCGTAGTTTTTACTCGAATACAAAAAAGGTATTGCTATTTGGGTGTTTACCTGAGTAAGTTTACGGCTCACATTGCGGAGATTAAAATTGCCGTCTTGAAATTGCCCGAGTCCAAATAAAGCTTCACCGTTGGTGGAAAGGAAACTCTGTTCGGCCACAAAGCAATCTTCGCCCGATACGCTATCAGCCCTAAGTGTTCGGCTGCCTGCTTTTTCCTGCAAAAAAGCTTTTCCATTACTGTCAGCAAAGGTAAGCGCCCCATTATTTTTTGAAAAAACAACCTGAAGCGAACGGGTACTAACTTTTAACTGGCCTAAGGTTGATGTGACCATGAATTTTGGCACCGGAATCTTATTGATTAAAATAATTTCTTGCGCTTCCCTGATGCCGTTCTTATGCCATTGCACGCGAATGGCTTTTTCTGATAACGGAATAAGCTCCAACACACCTTTTGAAAGTTCAATCGAAACCCGGTCGGCCTGTACCATATGCCTTTTATAGCCTTGGGCAAATACAAGGGCAGGCAGCAGGATGATCAAAAAAATGGAAATAGCTTTCATTATCTGATTTCAATTACTATCCGGTGTAAAAACTGCAACAAAACCTCCGCGACGGAGGATTTTAACCGCAAGAGTACTGGAATGATTTACCTTCGAAAACTGCGTTTTAAAACTCTTATCGTGTTCCCCATCGGTTATTAAAGTGCAAGAATAGTTGGATTCACTTTGCAAAAACGGCAAGTGAACCGTCTGATTCATTTCTCTGTTCTCTGCATTAATTGCACCCACATACCAGGCAGTACCTTTACGGCGGGCAATTATTACATACTTACCCGGATAGCCGTCAATTAGCCGGGTTTCATCCCAGGCGTTGGGAACTTTTTTAAGAAATGTCTTAGCAGCATCGGGCAAATCATGGTATCCGTCTGGGCGATCGGCCAGGTGCTGAAATCCGGATTCAAACACTACAGAAAGTGCTAACTCATGCCCATAAGAGGTAGTATGCGGAAACTGAGAATTGGTAAACGTGACCGGAGTATAATCCATAGGTCCAACCACATTCCGTGTAAAAGGCAGTATGGTGTTATGCTCAGGGGCGGTCATGGTAAACTCGGGGCCATTGTTATACCATTCTGCACCTCTTACTGCTTCATATGTCATTAAATGCGGATAGGTTCTTGACCAACCCCGTGGTACCAGACAACCATGAAAATAAACCATCATCTGGTAAGCGGCGGCATCTTTCAAAATATCCAGGTAGTACCGGATCATATCCTGCTTTTCGCTTTCAAAAAAATCAATCTTCACACCTGCAAAACCCATCTTTTTGAGCTTGGCAAATTCAACTTTCCGATTCTCGTGTGTAAGCATACGGTCTTTAGGGGTGGCAGCCACCCACGTGTGGTTTCCTCCTGAGTTATACCAAATTAGTGGCTTAACTCCTTTAGACAGTATGTATTTTGCGGCGTCTTCCACATTGCCGCCATTGGTCATGGCATCCCATTCCCAATCTAGCAGGGTATACGGCCAGTTCATTTCAGCGGCAAGGTCAGCAAATGCTTTAACGGTTTTAAAATCTTTGGTTCCGTGATTGCTTGACCAATAGTTCCAGGATACCAGGCCGGGCTTTATCCAGCCGGTTTCTTTTACTATGGATGGTGCCGATACATCATCAACTAATGTGGATGCTACCACATCTGGCAGGGCACCCATCAAAACTACCCGCCAAGGCGATACCCAGGGGAGCGTGATAGTTGGATTAGAGGCCCCCTGCCCCCTGCCGTCCCGCGGGTTTGGGAAGCTTAATTTATAGCGGTCGCTATCCTGCAAATTATTTAATTTTGTACCGCAATAGCTGTCGTCCAGGTCCGCTTCGTGCAGCAAAAACCAGCAGTTAGTATCTTTAGTTTGAAAAAGTGCCGGATAGCTCCATTCCTGTTTTTGTACTTTTTCAGCACTCATGGCAGTATACAGGCCTTCGTTAGCCGGATTCCATTTTTCCATCCACCGCTTGGTCTCGCGGGGTATGGTATAAGTTGTCTGTTCATCCAAAATTTGAAAGGTGCCCTGTTTGCCCGGAAATTCATAACGGAAAGCTACCCCATCATTATAAGCCCTGACTATGACATTAATTTTCGACTTAGATGAGTTTTCGAGGCTCACTTTAATCTCGTATGCTGAATTTTCGCAAACAGACTTCTTGCCGTGTAAAGCAGCATATTTTTCCTTAATCAGTTTAGGCTTGCTTATATGAAGAATTTTAAGGCTTTTTGAAAAGTCTTGATCGCTCCTTGTGAGCCCTAACGCTATTTCAGGAATAGCCTCTACTTCCTGCTTACCGGATTTATAAATAACCTGCAAGTACAACTCATTAGTACTTTTACCTGCCCGTTGAAGTAGCCGTACATTTATTTTACGATTAGGCGAACTTGCGTTTAAAACCTGCGCCTGCACCAATGCGTGGCTCATTATCAGCAAAATACTTAGTCGGATAACCTGAGTAACAAACTTCATGTAATATTATTTAAAAACAAGTTGCAAGGGAGATGTGGCGTTGATAATTGATGTAAATGGAGCGCACTATTACCGGCTCTTATTGCATTTAATTAAACTTCCACCAGTTTAAATTAAACAACTGTTTGCCGCCGCCTTTAAAAACGAAATAGAGATCGTGTACACCTTTAGCAGCGGTAATTTTACAAGATTTAGTAAGCCATTTATTTGAACTGCCGTTACCCTTGATAACACAAGTTCCTATTGGCTTTCCTTCAAGACTATCTAAACGGATCTCAATAGTGCCGCCGGTATAAGCAGAAGAAACGCTCGCGTTAAATGATTTTGCGCTCCTGGTAAAGTTTACACCACGAACCTGAATATAGTCGTTGCTGTCTATACCGGTCACAAACATTCCTGCCAAGCTGTCGCGTTCTGTTCCTACACCCTTTTCCCAGGCAATGGTTTCGGCCTCGTTTCGTACAAAAGGATTTAAAGTGCCAATTTGTGCTACACCTTCCTCTTGCCACCATGGCAATTCAATAATAGTACCGTCGGGGTTATACTTCAACTCAGCCACGCAAACCGAGCGCCTCTCGTGATGCTGAGTGGTTTGCATAAAGTTTAAACGGTAATTAAAACCAAAAACGTAAGATTTGCCTTTGTACGCAATAATGCCAGGATGATTGCCCGTTGACCTCTTATCGGGCTTCATGATATAGCCCTTGAACTCCCATGGGCCGGTGGCGCTTTTACTCATAGCATAACCAATACCCTCCGGACAACAAGTAGAGGCATAGGCCATATAATAAGAGCCATTAAGCTTGTATGCCCACGGTCCTTCCTGATAATGGAAAGGGTCAGGCTGGCCAGTCCGTTTTGCAACAGAACTGTCTTTTATGATCTCACCTGCTAAGGAAATCATATCCTGGTTAAGTTTTACATACCACAGGTTGGGATTTCCCCAGTATAGATAAGCCTGGCCATCATCATCAATAAGAACTGTAGGATCAATACTATCAAATTTCCCCCCAATTAAAGGACCACCTATAGGGTCTTTAAAAGGACCTAAAGGGCTATTGGATACCAGCACGCCAATACCCCTTCCCTGTACCGGGCAGTACATGTAAAATTTACCGTTACGCTCAACAGTTTGCGGAGCCCATGCACCATTATCAAACCCACCCCAACCAGTTAAAGCCTTATCGGCCCATTTAAAATTTTTGAGAGAGGCAACTTCACCCTGGTCGGTCCAGTTAACCATATCAGTAGATGTATAGCACAACCAATTGCGCATTAAAAATTTACCCTGGCCCGGAGGGGCGTCATCCTCATCATGGCTGGTATAAAGATACACAGTGTCGTGATAGACCATCGGTGCAGGATCAGCCGTATACTTAGTTTGTATAACTGGGTTTTGCGCCTTACCTACTAATCCTAAAATTAAAGCGGGCAGTAATAATTTGAAATGTAATACCTTCATTATTATGGCTTAACTATAATTTTACTACCTGCGCTTTACCGCTGTAACTTACAACTCGCTCTTTGTTGGCAGAGCCATCGGCCATTGCCGGCGCAACACGTATTTTAAAGTTTCGCTTATCAAGCATGTTGGTAAACGAGCCTTTCCGGTCAGCAATTAAAAGTTGATGCCTCTTATCGTCCCAATGAAACTTAATTTCTGAATACTTTCCTTCTTCATAATGGTAGTTGTCATTCTCATCCTCATAAAGCGTAAAGTTGCCGTCGGCACCCGGGTAAATTAACATCTCTAAATTATCCCACCTTTTTTCTTCAGCGTATTGCACTTTGGGGCCGAGTGGTAAGATACTTCCCGCCTTTACATATAAGGGCATTACATCCAGCGCTACCGGCTTACTGATACGTGTGCCGCCAACCAGTTTTTCGCCCGTCCAGAAGTCGTACCAAGACACATTTGCAGGCAGATATACCTGCTTGGCTTTAACAGTGGTAAAATCATCCTTACGCAAACTGTCCCGACCGTTTACAGCAGGTTTTACAAACATGGCTTCGGTAACCGGTGCCACCAACAAAGATTTACCAAACATAAACTCATCATTAATATCTATGGCTTTTTTATCTGCTGCAAAATCCATCATCAGTGCCCGCATCATGCTAGACTGGCGCGAGGTTACATCCCAAGAGGCAGAATATATATAAGGCAGCAGGCGGTAGCGCAGGTTAATGTACTTTTCGATGGCATCGTATGCCTCATCTCCTTTTTTACCAAATTGATAGATCTCGCGTGGTGCATCCGCGCCGTGTGAGCGCATCATCGGGCAGAACGCTCCAAACTCGAGCCACCTCACATAAAGCTCCCGGTACTCCGGATCGTTTAGCCGTTGGCGAAAGCGTGAAAGGAAGAAGCCACCAATGTCGGAGTTCCAGTAAGGGATACCGCACAGGGAAAAGTTCAATCCGGCCGAAATTTGATTTTTTAATGCCTGCCAGGAAGCAGTAACATCGCCAGACCAGGTATTGGCGCCGTAACGTTGCTGCCCGGCAAAGGCTGAGCGCGTAAGAATAAACACTCGCTTTTTAGAGCTCTCAGCACGCTGGTGTTCAGAAACACCGCCAACAGTCATTAAGGGATAGGCATTCCGCACTTTTCTGAACGATCCTAAATAAGTTTTGCTGTCCAGGTCATGTGGTTTAAAATCCAAGTGATCCGGCTCTGTGGAGTCCATCCACCACCCATCCATACCCAGCGAAAATATCCCTTTGTTTAAATAGCTCCAGTAAACGTCACGAGCTTTTGGATTGTATGCATCATAAACCCTAACGCCCGAAGGATAGTCTAGATTGGGGGGCCACTTTTCGGCACCAGACTGCGGCCAGGTCGAAAAGTTAAAAAGAGCGCCCATTTTATCCAGATCATGATAAGGCTTTGTTTGTGGACCAAAAGAGCTCCAGATAGAAATAATCATGTGTGCGTTCATGCGATGAACCTCGTTCACCATTTTTTGAGGGTTATTAAACTCAACATTTAAAAACTCCATTGCGTTCCACAAATAATTATTACCCCAATACTGCCAGTCTTGTATAATGCCATCAAGGGGTACTCCTAATTGCCGGTACTTTTTAACCACGTCAAGCACTTCATCCTGGCTTTTATATCGCTCCTTACTTTGCCAAAAGCCAAAAGTCCACAGCGGAAACATGAGCGCCTGACCAGTTAAATTGCGGATGCCGGCAATAACACCATCGGCGTTGCCACCATACATAAAGTAGTAATCAATGCAATCACCAACATCAGATTTAAAAGAAGTGCTCTCAGGAGTATCCTGAAAAACGGTGGGCGAGTAATTATCCCAAAAAAGCCCATACCCTTTCAACGACTGGAAGAAGGGAATATAATCGTCTGTGTTGCCCTGTACCATATTCAGTTTCAGGTTGCGCTGTACCATTTTACCCTGTTGCTGCTGCCCTAATCCGTAAATTGACTCATCTTTGTCTAACTGAAATGACTGAGAAACCGAGTAAGTTGATATACCGGCATCGTTGAATGTGGTAAAAGAACTTCCGGAAGGCTTTTCCTGCAGCAACACATTGCCTGCCGTTTTTGAAAAAGTTAACTGACCGGTTGCAATATCCAACGTTACATGGAGCTGTGCGCTTTTAACCGAAAGCATTTTTGCACTCTGGTTAAACTTAAGTGCTTGCTGCTGCGGGCTTTTGATTACAGATAAACTTGCTTTATTTACCTTCTCACCTTCGGGGCTTTTAATGATTCTGACGATTGATGGGGTGTAAAACTGTATTTCAACCCAAGTATTGTTCACCTTTACCCGTGCGCCCAAGCGCGTTTTCTCTACCGTTTGGCCGAAACTATTGCTGAACGCCAAAACGCCCAAAAGCATCAAATAAATGTTTCTTTTCATAATTGCATTATTCCCTTCTTATGAATTATATACAGCGCTGTCAATCCTTTAAAACAGCTGGTTGAATCGGTATAAAAGCACTCCATGAACAGGAACCTTAATTTCAAGCTGATCCTTACCGGTAACTACAGATTGAATGTTTTTTTGCCGCCACAGATCACGGACCTGTTGACGGCCGGTAACCCCGAGCTTATCGAAGTCGTGATATTTAATATTAATCTCCTGCAAACCGAAGTTACAAAAGCCTACGGCCTTACTGCCATCCTCTAATTGTTTAACGTAAATACGCAGATCGCCTATGGTTTGAACACAGGTGGCTTGCTTTCCCAATGGATCCTGATTAACGGCAATTACTTCGTCATTGGTGAGTAAGCTAAGCGTAAAGGCATCTAATTTTTCCATGTCGCAGCCAATTAAAAGCGGGGCGGCAAACAAACTCCAAAGACTAAAGTGGAGGTATTGTTCGTCGGGCCTGAGCTTACTTGGATGCGGATTGCCCCATCCTACTGTGCCGATAACCAACATGTCGGGGTCGTTCCAATTGCCTGGTTTTGCCCATGCGGCTGCCTTATCCTGAGCCAGTGCAATATTCCTGACGCTTACCCAGGTATCCGTTATATCATTGGTTGTGCGCCAAGCGGTTCCACCTACCGAATCCCCCCACTTCCAAACATCAGACATACCGTACTGGCATAAGCTAAAGACAATGTCGCGCGGCTGTTCGCGCAAATATTTACCCATCAGATCAAAAGGCTTGATGGCTGTGGATAGATTGTTGCCGCCTTTATATGACAGCGATGATATTTTGTAAGCGTCGTTGTCTGGCATTCCGTCAATCACTCCTCCGTAGCTGCACCAGTCGTATTTCAGGTAATCGAACCCCCACCTGGCGTAACTCTGTGCATCCTGTTTTTCATAACCGTAACTGCCGGCGCATCCTCCGCAAGTCCATGGACCAGGGCTGGAGTACAAACCAACTTTTAACCCCAGCCCATGAATATGATCAGCCAGCGCTTTCATGTCACCAAACCTGGCGTTAGGCTGGATATTTCCGGCTTCATCACGCAGCTTACCACGTAACATTTGGTCTTTAGAATCACGGTGGTTCTGCCAAAAATCATCTACATTGATGTAAGTCCATCCATGATTGATCAGGCCACTGCTCACCATAGCTGCTGCTGCCCGTTTTACCTTTTCGGCCGACACCTCTCCGGCAAAGCAATTCCAGCTATTCCAACCCATAGGGGGTGTTAGTGCAACATGATCACCGCAAACAATACGCAGCTTTTTTTCATCCTTACCCCTGCCATTGCTGGCAACCAACGTAACCTGGTACGTACCGGGCCGGGAGAGGCGGCCGGTCATAATACCTGTCTTCCGATCTATCTTTAGCCCTTTGGGTAAACCACTGGCTGTAAAATACATGGGCCGGTCTCCACTGGCAGGAACCATAAACTGAAACGGGGAACCGGGACGAACACCGAAAACGCGGGCCCCATTAATTCTTGGCGTAGCAGGAGGTGGTGGTGTTAGTATATAAGGTTCTCTTGCAACGGGGCTGATTGTTACAAAGCTGGCGCCTTCAGCACCTTCAAGCCGGGCATTTACCCAGTCGGCATGATCGTAGTAATTACCATTTCCGCCATCGGTGACAACCAATTCCATCTTTTGAACGCCGGCGAGCGATACAGCGCACGACTTGGCAGTATCGCCTAAATGCATTATCCCACTAGCCCAAAGCCTTTTACCATCGCCGTATACCATAAACTCAGATGCCGGCTGTTGACCTTTAACTTCATCATCCATACCCACTTGTGCCGTAAACCTCAATGCCTTTCCATTGAGCTGAATAAATAAGGAACTCTCTGCATGTGTGCCAAACCCGCGTTCGTAGGTCTTTCCGGCAATGGTTAGCGTTTTACCGTCAACAGTCTTGTTTTTTTTAGGTACTCCATATCCCTGCGTAGCAGTACTTAAATCGAGTTGGTCAATCCAGATAGTTTGCGCATGTAATTGGTTCAGACCCCCCAAATTAATGGTGATAACTAAACCCAGCGTAGCCGGCAGCTTGCGGCCAACTGTTAACTTTTTGATATATTCTGTCAGTTTCATAATGAATGATTGAGACCTACAACATTGAGCTGATATGCCGTTTTTATGAATTTTATTTTTTTGCAAACTGCCACCAATTAAAATTGAACAAGTGCCCGTTACTGCCTTTAAATACCATAAAAACGTCATGTATACCCTTAGCCCCGCTTACACCGGTGGAAATGACACGCCAGCTCTCGCCGCTTGCACTACGTGTAACTTCACACTTACCTGCCAGAGGACCCTCAAGGCTATCCAGCCTTATTTCTATAGCTCCTCCATTTAAAGCAGCTATCCCGGCTTTAAACAATCGGGCTCCTTTTCCAAAATCTACACTTCTTACCTTAATATAATCGCCGTTATCAATATCGGTTACATATACACCCGCCTCATTCGCCAATGCTGTTTCGATGCCCTGTTCCCAGGCAATGGTTTCGGCTTCTACTCTCTGATATGGATTTAAGTAACGAACGGCTCTCTCAATACCGGCAACAGAAGGCTCGATTCTAATTATAGCTCCCTTTGCATCAAACTTCAGTTCATCAACACAAACCGAACGGGTAAAGCCGCCGCCACCCGGTAAGGCCCCGTTATGATAAAACAGATAGGATTTTCCTTTAAAATCCACCAATCCGGGATGATTGGTAAACGCGCCGCCTTTGCCAATCACCGCCATAATAGTATCACGGTATGTCCACGGGCCAATAGGACTGGAACTGGTAGAATAGGCTAAATGTTCGGGCACACCGCCAGCCGGATACAGCAAATAGTACAAGCCCTTGCGCTTGTAAAGCCACGGACCTTCTTCATAAGTGGTAATTCTTTTTTCGGTACTGTTGGCCGTAGCATGAATCTTTTCTGTAACCCAATCCCTTTTATTTGCCGGAACGGGTTGAATGCCTGCGGACTGATCATAAGAAATCATATCTTTATTAAGCTTAACCTGCCATAAAGCCGAATTTCCCCAGGTTAACCAAGGCTGCTTATCTGCGTCTGTTATAACCGTGGGGTTGATCCGCTCTCCTCCGGTATGTTCAGCAATAAGCGGTTTGCCAAGCACATCCCGGAATGGGCCAATAGCTTTTTCGCCTACTGCTACACCAATTACCTGCTGCTGGGTTGCTTTATCAACCGCGCTTACGTACCAATAATATTTGTTGTCAGTTGCGTTCTTAACACTGTGCGATTCCAGCCCATTTATAGATTGAGCCCAGGCAAAAGTCTTTTTTGCGTTTAAAATACGTAGCTTAAAGCCTTCATCCGTCAGCGGCACTTTAACAATGCCTACCGTCTGGTCATAAGATGTCATGTCTTTATTCAGCTTCACATAGTATAAATGTGGATTTCCCCAATATAGGTAGGCTTGTCCGTCATCATCAATAAATACAGATGGATCTATATACCCCCAACCGCCAGACACCATAGGTTTACCCAGCACATCCTTAAAAGGCCCTGTAGGGCTGTCGGAAACGGCCACCCCAATAGACATGCCACCATTTTTGGCGTTTACGGGTACATACCAATAAAACTTGCCGTTTCTGGGCACACATTGGCCGGCCCATGCATCTTTGGCCGCCCAACTGAAAGCTTTAAGAGAAAGACCAACACCTCTGTCTGTCCAGTTAACCATATCGGTGGTGGCGTATACATGCCAATCATTCATGGTAAACCAGGTAGACTTATCCTCGTCATGCCCGGCGTACAAAAACAAGGTGTCTTTATAAACCATAGGCGCCGGATCTGCTGTGTAAATTGTTTGGATAATAGGATTTTGCGCTCTGAGAGATGAGGGCAGTAAAACAGGTACAAGCAGTCCTATGGCTATGAGTATTCTTTTATACATTGCTATTTTATAGAGTTGAATTCTTTACGTATCAGGCCCGGTTAGTTGTTGATTATTATTGCCATGCTGTGTGTTGCATCGGTACAACCATGCGTAGCCAAAATTTATAATACCGATATCTCTACCTTTTTAAGGTCCTTATTGGCAGAACTGTTGCCGTACCACAGCTCATAAACACCCGGCGTTACATCCATCTGGTAATTTGACGCATTGTAAAATTCCAAGGCTGTATAAGGCAGTTTGATATCAACGTTTAAAGTGCTTCCCGGCGTTATTTCTACTTTTTTAAAGCCTCTTAATGTTTTTAGCGGCCCTTCGCTGTCATTAACTTTGCGGATGTAAACCTGTATGGTTTCATTGCCACTCCTTTGCCCCTTGTTAGTTACCGGAACGGTAAGCCGAATATCCTCTCCTGGTTTAACTTGCATTTGCCCAAGCTTAGCGTTACCTATCGAAAAGCTTGTGTAACTTAACCCATAGCCAAACGGGAACAGCGGATTATCCATAAAGCGATAAGTTCTGCCCTTCATGCTGTAATTTTCGAATGCGGGAAGCTGTTGGTTGTTTTTATAGAAAGTAATCGGAAGTTTTCCCAAAGGATTGTAATCACCAAACAGTACATCGGCAATCGCCTGCCCGCCTGATTCTCCGGCATACCATGCTTGCAAAATTGCATCGCAAGTAACTGTTTCGGGCATTAAACCGATAGCCGATCCGGAGCAGTTGACGAAGATCACTTTCTTTCCGGCGGCTTTTAGCGCCTTCAAGCAATCACGCTGTACCTGAGGAAGCTCAATATCGGTGCGGTCGCCTCCCTTAAAACCAGGAAGATTTACCGGCATTTCTTCCCCCTCCAGCAGGGTTGATAAGCCTCCTGCAAATACAACTATATCAATACCATTAAGCTTGCTAATCAACCCGCCGAAATTTACGGGCGTTTCCCTACCAAAGTTAAATTCTAAATTAGCCTGCCAGTTATTTAACTGAGCATAGCGAAATTCGATACGGTACGATTTTCCGGCCTCCACACGGTAAAGTATACGCCCGGGCACGGTTCTCCAATTATTGGATTTGCCCGCTTTCTGACCGTTAATCAATAATTCAAATAAGCCTGTTGCACCAAACTTGAAAGCGATTTCTTCGGTGCGGCCAGCTTTAAATACAGTTTCATATTTTGCTGAAAAGCTTTCTAACCTCACGCCGGATGCAAACTCATGCTGCCCTGCGGTGGTTTGTTTAATCGGGTCGGTAATTTGTTCAGTACGAACCACCGGGCCACTGAAGTTGCGGTTGTTCCAAAAAGTTGCTTTAAAACCTTTTTTACCCTGTATGGCGCATTGGGGAATATAGCTTTCGGTTACTTTATTTTCTACCCAGTCGCAAGCCTTATCATATAATACATTATGGCTAGGGAGTGCAGACTTAATTCCATTCAATATGGTTATAGTACGCACCGGTTTACCGTTGTAATTACCCCAAAGCATCGGTTCATTATCTGCGTTTGGGCCTATTACTGCTATACGCCCGCCATTTTTGCTGAGCGGCAGCACATTGTTCCTGTTTTGCAACAAGGTCATTGATTGCCGCGCCATATCCAATGCCATTTTTCGATGATCTGCATTATTGATAACGGTTTCAGGTATTTTAGTCCAGGGCACCAAACTATCCTCGTCCATTTCTCCTAAATCAAATCGTCCCGTTAAAACCCGAAGCAAGCTTTTGTTAATATCTGCTTCATCAATTAACCCTTTAGATACCGCCTCAGGCAGCTTTTGGTAAGCATACCCTTCCCAAACACACTCTACGTCTGTTCCGGCACGTACACCTTTTGCAGCCGCATGCGCTGCGTCAGACGACACCTTATGACTTGTATAAAAATCCGTAATAGCGCCACAATCCGAAACCACAAGGTACTTGTACCCCCATTCGTTTCGCAATATGTCCTGCATCAGCCGGCTGTTTCCACAGCATGGTTCATCGTCCAGACGCTGGTAAGCACACATAACCTGCCGCACATCGGCCTGCTGAACCAACGCTTTAAAAGCGGGGAGATAAGTCTCTCTAAGATCGCGTACATTAACATCAGCCAGATTGAGCTCATGACGATTCCACTCCGGTCCTGAATGCACAGCAAAGTGTTTGGCACAGGCCAGCAACTTTTTGTAACGTGAATCAGCGCCTTGCAAGCCTCTAACTACTGATACTCCCATGCGCGAAGTGAGATAAGGATCCTCACCGTAAGTTTCCTGACCACGCCCCCAGCGGGGATCTCTGAATATGTTAACGTTAGGGGTCCATACCGACAAGCTCATAAAGCGCCGGTTCTCCTGACCTTTACGAAGGCCATCATGGTAGCGAGCACGCACTTCATCAGATACGGCATCAAATATGTTGTACAGCAAACTATCATTAAAAGATGCCGCCATTCCGATAGGCTCAGGAAAAACGGTTACATTATCGTTACTGGCCAATCCGTGCAGCGCCTCACTCCACCAATTAAACTTTTTAATACCGAGGCGGGGTATAGCCGGAGACTGATCCTGCAACAACAGTACTTTTTCTTTTAATGTCATGCGCGATATCAGATCCTTTGCCCTGCTTTCTGAAGAAAGCACAGGATTTTTGTACGGCAAAGGTTGCGCATGAAGCCTGGCAACAAAAAAAATCGCAAGTATGAGTAGACCTTTGTTGAAATGCATTTTTAAAATTTCACGTTGTTATCACCGGAGTGTTAAGGCATACCGCCTTATAATTGGTTTTGCGCAGGCTAAAGTAGACGTATACCTGCCAATTCAATGACACTTACGTTTAAACAAATCGTAAAGAAGTTTAAACTTTAGATGATAAGGCAACGGGCAAGCTCGTACTTTGAAATTAGCACTTTTAGTTTAGATAAAAAGACCGTTTTATTAATAGAAATTGAACCCCTACTTTAAAACATCCAGCGAATTATAGTGATCAAACTTATATCTAATTCGTGGTAATCACCAACCCACCGTTGGGCTGCATCTGTAGCTCAAGTTGCGCCGAGTGCCTCACATCAACTTTCTGTAACTTAATTAACCCTTTAGCATCATCCTCATACAGGCTGACCGTCTTTCCGGCTAGCATAGGGAGTTTTACCTTTAATTTCAAACCCTCCTTTGTTGCGTTAGCCCCGGCCACATACCATTGCTTGCCACTACGGCGTGCAATTACGCAGTACTTACCCGGGTAACCATCAATAAATAATGTTTCATCCCAAGTGGTTGGCACTTTTTTTAAGAAGTCAACCTCAAAAGAAGGCACATCCGTTAAATTATTAGGAGTTAGTGCAAACATCTGCACAGGGTTTTGATAAAGAATGGCAGTGGCTAGTTGAAAAGCGTCTGTAGTTAGTCGTTTATTTCGTCCTTCATTACTTTTAACGAGATACTTATTCAGTATCACCCCTCCAAATTCCATACTACCAACCGTGTTTCGGATGAAAGGGTGTAAAGTGGCATTATAAGCCTCAGCGGCTCTAACGCCTTCCGAAAAAACGAGCATCTCAGAAGCTAAAACGGCCTCGGCACCTACAAAGTTAGGATACATTCTTTCCCAACCCCTGGGCAAAGTAGTACCATGAAATATAATCATTAATCCATAGTCGTTTGCATCAGAGAGTATGTCTTCATAAAGCCGCATGGTTTCCTGCTTATCACCGCCAAAAAAATCAACTTTGAGCCCTTTAATGCCAATTTCCTTAAGCCAGCGCATTTCCTTTTTTCTTTCAATGGCGGTATTCATCTTGTTTCTGGGGCCTTGTGGTGCATCGTTAAACGTTCCGTTCGAGTTATACCATAAAAACACACCCACACCTTTTGATTTTGCATAAGCGACCAGTTCTTGCATACGGGTTTTACCTATGTTTTTATCCCAAAGGGCGTCAATCAGTATATATTCAAAATTCATAGATGCTGCCAAGTCGATGAACCGCACCTGGTCGGCATAATTCATGCTATTGTCCTGCCACATAATCCAGCTCCAGGTTGCGCGTCCGTACTTATAAGGCTGTGATGGCTCGTAAAGTGGCTCCACTACATCAAACGGAATTGTGGTCTCTACAATAGGTTTCAGGTTATCGCTAACTGTTATTGTTCTCCATGGTGTAACACCAGGTAAGGCAATGGCTGCACCGCTACTACCAAAACCATTGTTTTGCCTTGCGTTAGGATATTCTACTGTATACACTCCATCAGCAGAGGCCTCGCTAAGGTGAGAAGCGCAGTAAAGGCTGCTTACTCCGGTTTCAGACAGCAAAACCCACCCTTTGTTGTTAATATGAAATAAACCGGGAAAGATATAGCCTTCGTTCCGACGGTTAGTTTTAACAATTGGAACGTCCGCCTGGTAAGCACTTTCGTAGCTGGGCGCTGTCCTGGCAAAACCGGTCATCGGGCTCATCATTCCGGACAAGAATGTGGTTGTAGCCAACGGGAAGTTAAAACCAGTAGCCTCAGTTTCAATTACACATGAACGGCGCTCTCCCCATTCGGGAAACTCATAACGGAAAGCGATATTATTATTACTCACCTGAAACTGGACTGCAAATTTTCGTTGCTGGGCGTTTTCAAATGTACAGGTCAGTTGGTTGGCCTGGTATTTAATTTCAGATTTTTTGATTCTGCTTTGGGTATAATCTTTTTGAACAATACCCTCCGATTTACTTACATAACGAATATCAGTGGTAAAGTCTCCTTCATTTGTCTTCAGCCCCAAAGGAGAATCTTCGAGCATAACATTTCCTTTATAGGTCACCTTAAAGGTGGGCTTGCCATTGCGTACAAGTACACTTAACTGCAATTGCTTGTCGGGACTTTGAACGGTTAGTACCTGGCCATAAACCTGGGTAAAAAAAAGAAAAGTAAGGCTTAATAAAAGGTTAAAGATTCTCATTTGGTGTTATTCAATCAATCACGATATTGCTATACATCTTCAGTTACCTAACATTGACGCAAAAACGCATAGCGTTGCGGTTTGAGAGATGAGCGTTTGAAGGCAATTATAGCCTTAACGCAGGCAGTACAAGGCCAATAATTCCTATATATCTGCAACACTTGTTCAAAGTTAATTAAATCACATCTTGTTGTCCTAGGCAAATCGGCTTCAACACATTTGATCCTTTTCAATCGACCTACTCCTAATCGAACAACCCCTTATTACTTGAAGCTGATCCAGTCAACTTCTACCGTTGAGTTTTTAGCCGCTATAACCAAATCCTGGATACCAGGCTTAATTAAACCTGTAGGAGCGGATATTTCATGCCACTGGCCCCCTTGTGGAACCGGAATACTGGCAATTACCGGACCCGAAACTGTCCCTGTTCTGATCTCTAAAACGCCTCCCAGAGCAGACCAGGCCCTAACCATGAGCTTTTTAGCCTTTAATTCCTTAAAATTAACATGCGTATACTTAACCCAGCCGTTTGGCGTAGCTGGAAGTATGCATTTCCATCCGTCGAACCGCTTGGCCGAATCTAAAAAGCTGACGCCTGCCTCGCTACCCTTATCACTAAAGCGATCTATTTGTATTTTGGTAAAAGCCTGTGTAAGGCCAACTCCCCGTAAAGTGGGAATAACCTTTTTAATTGTGCCGTTAGCGTTAAAAAACAAGCTATCAGCACGTACAGACCTGTTCTTATCAAAATTGGGAGATAAATCATTGCTGTGGTAAAACAGGTAGTGCTGTCCTTTAAATTCAATAATGGAGTGATGATTTGTCCAGCATCCGGTAGGATTTTCATCCATAATTACTCCTGTGAATTTAAATGGCCCCAAGGGACTTTTGCTGATGGCATATTCCAGCCGTTCAATCTTGTTTTCTACATGAGGATAGGTAAGATAATAGGTATTATTATGCTTATAAAGGTAAGGCCCTTCTTTTAAACCTTTACTTGGCAGGTTGGTTAAGGTTTTAACTTCTCCGTCGAGCTCGAGCATATTTGCTTTCAGTTTGGCCGCATATATGTTACCCTGAGACCAATACAGGTAGGCTTGTCCGTCATCATCAATAAACACATTAGGATCGATACCTACCACACCGGCAATGGGTTGAGCTTCTGGCCTGAACGGGCCTTCCGGCCTTTGAGCAACTGCCACACCAACAGCAAAGTGCCCTTTGCCGCCGGGTAAATCAGGCTTTGTTGTGGTTGGAAAATAAAAGTAGTATTTGCCGTTGCGAAAAATACAATCTGGCGCCCACATACTAAATGATGCCGGATCTGCCCAGGGTACCTGCGTTTGGCTAACGATCATTCCGTGGTCGGTCCAGTCAGTAAGATTAGCCGATGAAAACACGTGGTAATCTTCCATAACAAACCAGCCTTCGCGCCCGCGGCCTGGGGTTGCCTTAATATCGTGAGAAGGATAAATGTACACCCGGCCGTTGAATACCCGGGCAGATGGGTCAGCTGTAAACTGGTTAATGATTAACGGATTTTGCGCTTTAACATATCCAGCCGATAACAGAGCGGCGGCAACTATAAGCCAATATTGTATATATTTCATGCTATGAGTGTCTTTCAATAGGTGTGTCATTTTGTTAGCGTAGCATCCTTAAAGCAAGGTAGATTACTAAACAGGTGCAATTGTAGTTTGGCAGCATAACCCCCTTCTATCAAAGGCGCACTATTTTAACCATTTGCCGTTTTTCATCCATTCAAATAGCGGCGTCATCCAATCGGCCTTGGCAAATATGAAACCGTGCCCACCTTTCGGATACAAATGCATCTCGGCGGCAACATGCTGATGACGTAGCTTTTCGTAAAAAACAATACTGTTATCTACATCAACCAAGTGGTCATCGCCGGCATGCGTGAGATAAGTAGGCGGCGTATTAGCGTCAACCTGCAACTCGTTAGAATAAAGCTTAATTAAATCTGCAGGTGGTTGGCTGCCTAATAAGTTCCTTCTCGAATCTGCATGGGTAAGAGAATCCTGCATGCTGATTACCGGATACACCAGGATCAGGAAATCCGGACGCAGGCTGGTTTGGTTTCTGTTCTCAATTACCGGTTGCCTATAATGCGTTGCAAGGGTAGAAGCTAAGTGGCCACCTGCCGAAAAGCCGATAACGCCAACTTTGTGGCTATCCAGCTGCCACTTAGCAGCATTCTCACGAATAAGTTTTATAGCGCGCTGGGCATCCTGCAAAGGCCCTATTGTTTTGTTCACCATCAAAGAATCATGTGGCAGCCTGTACTTCAGTACAAAAGCTGTTACTCCTTTTCGCGCAAAAGCTTTTGCAATAGCCACACCTTCACCGGCATAAGTTAGTACCTTATAACTGCCACCAGGGCAAATAAGTATACCGGTACCATTGGCCATCCCTTTTTCGGGAAGATAAATATCAAGCGACGGTGTTGTAACCCGGTAAATTAAGCCGGGAGATAATTTACCAGGCAGCGGCGCTAATTGCCCATGCCTATAATTTGGAACAGCTCCATTGTACAGACTCAAAGTATCCTGGGCACTGGATTGATTAAATTGAAGGCAAAGGCCTGCAGCCAAGCTAAATAACTTCAACGTTTGATTTTGCAAACCTACAATCAACTTCTTATGCATATGATAAATTTGATAATCCACACCTTTTACTCAGGCTCGTCCACTTTATGACCCAGTATAGCCAGCATTTTAACACCATATCTTTTGCCGAGTTTGCGGCAGCCTTCAGCCGTAAAATGGAGCCTGTCTTTCCCGCTGGCACATCCGGCTGAAGAGATGACATAGGCATTAGGAATTACTTCGGGGAGTTTAGCAATGATTTTGTTCATGGAGGCGCAAACACCCCCCTGATCAGCATTTACCACTTCGCCGGCTAAAAGCGGTACAGATTTGGCCTTTAGCTTTAAGTCATTCAGTAAATTGGTGTACACTCCTTTTACTTTTTGGGTCCACAAGGTGTCATTCGTGTTTGACTCCCCCTGATGCAAAAGTATGCCTTTAATTACCCCTGCTTTTTGCGCAAGCTTCGCCAGCTCTACCAATCGTGCGTACGGATTACCATTGTATTCAGCTGCCATTTTTTTCATCCATTCGGGCGCTGTTTCCAGGTAAATTTGATGATGGTCTTTGTCGAATATTTCGATTTTAGAACCGGCAACAGAAACGTTAATGATACCGATCTTTACTTTAGCCGGCAGGTGAGCCAACATTGTTTTGCCAAAATAATCGGCTGGCGACAAACCTGTATTGCAGCGGCACAACGGTGGAACGGCATTATACCATGTATTCTTAACTCTTTGGCGCTCCGGACAATCAACGGCTTGCAAAACTTTGAATCGTTCATCAGCAATAGTATCCTGCTGTTCGAATCTTGGATTTCCTTCCATATTAGATTGACCGAAGCATAAGAAGATGTAGAAATTTTTATCCTGAGAATAACCGGAATAGTTAAGCAGTACCAGAGATAGTAACAGAAAGAGTTTAATTTTCATAGAAGTCCTGACAAGTTGAATCTTTATCAATCTTTAAATATTAAGGAAGCGAACTGGCGAAGGGAACGGCGCCAGGTTTGCCACTCATGTGAAGTACCGGGCGATTCATAATACGTATGCCGGATACCGGCTTTTTCCAGTGCTTCATGAAAGCCTTTAACTCCTGTATACATACGTTCTGGCTCTGTGGTACCAATACTGATATACAGCACTTTGAGCTGTTTGTTAAATTTTCCGGCGTCAGACCATACGCCATCGTACATCTTGGTGATATCTGTATTTGGCTGAATGAAGCTAGCTCCGCTGAAACCACCTACAAAGGCAAATTGATCTAAATGGGTCATGGTGGTTTGGAAAGTTTGGAAACCGCCCATGGATAAACCAGCCATAGCGCGATGGCTGCGATCAGGCAAGGTACGGAAGGTACGATCTATCATAGGTATGATTTCTTTTACCAATACTTCAGGAAAAATATTTCCGGACATGCCAACGGTCTTGCCTGCACCTTTTGCTGCATCTGTAGCATAGCCTCTGTCCATCACCACAATCATCGGGTTAGCCTTTTTTTCTGCAATTAGGTTATCAAGTATAAAACTCACCTTACCCTGCGTTGACCAGCCCGTTTCATCCTCACCCGATCCATGTTGCAGATAAAGTACCGGGTATTTTTTAGCAAGTTCATCATAACCGGCAGGCGTATAAACATAGGCTCGCCTCCAGGTTTGAGTTAGGTCTGAATAATAGTTTACCAGGCGCACCTGCCCGTGAGGTACATTTTTCACCTCGTAAAAACCACCGTCCGGATCAGGAATATCAATCCCGCTGGCCATTCTTCCCATACCATAAAAAGTTTGACTGGATGGGTCGGCAACCGGTACGCCATCAATTAGCAAGGAGTAATAATGAAAACCCAGTGGAATTGGATCGGTGGTAAGTGTCCAAAAGCCTCCGGTGTCCTTTTGCATAGGAAACTTTTTAGTTAAATCAATCTGCACATCTTTGGCTAGCGGCGCTTTTACCCGGAACATCACCCTGTTATCAGGTAAAATTTGCGGGTAATTAACACCTGGAATATTGGTAGATGCAGGCACTCCTGCCTGCACAGCACTATACAACGGAAAACTGGCAACGTTAACGGGCTTAAAAATAAGTTGTGAAAACATGTACAATCCGTTTTTCCATACCTTAAAATCATGTACACCAGGTTCGATATAATAAATATGGGGTACATTTTTAGCTACTAGGTAATCATGAGTCCGTTTACTGATGGAGATCAGCTTATCACTTGCACCGCATGATATCCAAAGGAGACGCAATTGCTTGTTGGTTAATTGGGCGTCAGGAACCAATTCTTCGGGCTTTTTTGTGTTAGGAGCAGCTGAAAAAGCGCCAACCCACGCAAACTTGTTCAGGTTACCCAAACCAAAGTTGAGGGATTGGCCGCCACCCATAGATAAGCCGGCTATTGCCCGGTATTCCCGATCTTTCAATACCGAAAAGTGGCTTTCAACATAGGGAATTAAATCGTTTATCAGGTCTTTTTCAAAATTGGCAAAAGCGGCCACTTTATCAGGTGCCATAATGTTGCCCAGCGGCCGGTCGTCTTTCATAGCCCTGCCATTGGGTAATACAACAAGCATAGGCGCTATTTTTCCTGCTGCATATAGGTTATCCAAAATATCCTGAGGTTTACCACCTCTCAGCCATTCCTTTTCATCGCCACCAATGCCATGAAGTAAATACAATACCGGATATTTTTTCCCCTTTGTATAGCCCGGCGGCGTATAAATTAAAGCCCTCCGATTGGTGCCAACTGTTGCTGATGTATAAGTAATGGTGTCTATTTTGCCGTGAGAAATACCAGGTTGGGCCACATCAAAGCCTTCCGTAGCTTGTTGAACCCTGCTCTGCGCATAACTGATTGATGCCGGTATTAGTAATGCAGCTAAGAACAACAGCGTCGCTGTTCGCACTGAAAAAACTTTTGCCAAGCGCATTACAGGAGCGTTATACATTAAGTTGTTTTTCATCATCTCAATCATTCTTTATGGTTTATTATAGCTTTAAAGTGCCGATCCATCACCCACGTTGCCTATTAGGTTAAATACCACAAGGTTACCTGTTATTTGAAAATCTCCAGGTTTTTCATGCTTTCACAAAAGATTAGTGCTGGTTAAATGGCAGTGATCACATTGAAGCGCTGCAAAGTCAACAGTATCTTGTTCGGTTTAAAAATTGGTTTATGATTTTAAAGATCAGTTTCAGCGGCTAATTATCACCCCAAATGTTTGGTCGGGTTTATAGATTGTGTCTGCGACTAAGTGCCAAAGATATAGCCAGCTAAAAAATGTTGATAATAATTAAAGTCATAATCATTACACATATGTTCAAGATCGGCGCAGTGTGCCGCAAACACACCTTGCTCAACATCTATAGTATTTTAACATATGAACGATACAAATATGTTATCGTGACATTGAACAAGCCATCAGATCGTGATTTTTACGGCTCGGAGTTTCTCTTCTAATACTCCACTCCAAACCCAGCTTGGGTTTTATAATTTGGTTTAAGGACAGCGCGAGGCTGTCCTTTGTTATTAAATCAGGTTAAACATGCATTGCAAGCAACAACGCTTACTTTTGATAAACCTTATCCGCTCCTACATAATCAAATGATTTGAACTGTGCTGTATTTGAAGAAGTATTACCCGACGACGTAGCATACATAGCAAACACACTACCAACAAAACCGCCAGCCACCTGCGTACTTAAATGTTTTCCATCTACATTCTTTTTAAGCACTAGCCAGGCTCCTTTTACCGGGGCATACTCAAAGCTGTAATTTGCACCATCTGCATTAATCCTAAACGCAATATCATGCTTCCCATCAGGCAAACGTGCCTCAGACAGTAGTTCCATCATCTTGTCATTATTTGTTCCTTTAAATAACTGCACAACCGGGCGCCGGGCACTATCGGCAGATTTGCATATAAAATAAAAATGACTTTCATCCTGAAAAGCCACCAGTCCGGCTTTTTCAGCGGGTTGCCCTGCTACAAAGTTGAGGCTTGTGCTAACTGTGCAGGTCATATGCTGCTGGCGCTTGGCTATAAATGCAGGATTGCCTTTCTCCATACATGTTTCAGGCTTTAGTTTGATGGTTAAGCCTTTTGCCGAACTTGTTTTATACCAGGTTGAGTCGTGGGTGCGTAAAAACAAGAATGATTTGTCCAGCCCTTTTTCAAACCGTGTGGAATAAGCGAAATTGCCGCTTTGGGGTTGGTTGCCGGCCTGTTTAATCTCCGGGATATTTACCTTATACTGATACTGTATCTCTTTAAAATCGGGATTAATTACAGGCCATTCATTTTGCCATTTAACCGGTGCAATAAATGTCTCTCTACCGGTATTGTAATAGTTGCCCTCATACGGTCTAACAGCTAAAAACACTGCGTAGGTTTTTCCATCAGGCCCCTCAACAAATTCGGCATGGCCAGTTGAGGTAATTGGATTTTTCCGATCTTCCGGCAATCCCCGTTGTGTGAGAATGGGATTTTTTTCATAAGGAACATAGGGGCCCAGAGGTGCCTTACTACGAAAAACAACTTCTGAATGGTTAACTGATGTGCCACCTTCAGCCGCATATAGATAGTACCACGTTTTAGCTTTCATAATGTGCGGTCCCTCAATCCACACCGGTTTTTTCGAGATGTCGACTCCCCCGTTAATCAAAATATGATTTTCGCCTGTAACCTTGTTTGCTATCGGATCAAATTCATATGCCCGTATGGTACGGTGCCCTGAATACATTGGCTTATTATCAGGCGCGTCACCATTATAAACGATGTAGGCTTTGTCTTGATCGAAGAATAAGGAAGGATCAATTCCCTGTACTTGCGGCAACCAAACCGGGTCGCTCCAGGGCCCCGCCGGATTGCTGGCAGTGATAACAAAATTGCCGCGGTGATCAATTTGGGTGCACGTGATGTAAAAGCGGCCCTTATAATGATTGATGGCCGGAGCAAACAAGCCACGGGTTACCCGGTCGCCCATAAAGTTCATTTGCGTTGGCCTTTCAACGGCGTTGCCTATTTGTTTCCAGTTTTTCAAATCCTTGCTGTGAAATACCGGGATGCCGGGAAAATAAGCAAACGTGGAGTTAACTAAATAATAATCCTGGCCTACTTTAGTGATACTTGGGTCGGGGTAAAATCCGGCCAATATAGGGTTAACCAACGTTGTTTGTGCCTTAACCTGCACGCTGCAAATAAATCCAAGGAAAACCGACAAGAGAATTTTATACATAGTTTTTAAACGTTAACAAAAATTATCATTAGTGAACTTTATGTTAGTCGGACAAGACTTTCTAACTCAAGCCGGTAAATTTATAGTGCAAGCGCTTGCCGGTATCGCTGGTATGTCAAAATCCTAAAGACTTTTGTTTATGACCATCCGTAAATAAGTAATGCTAACAAGCACGGCAAAGGGCAAAGGCTTGTTTGGTAAAACTCCGTGTTATTTAATCATTTGTTTTACAAAGCCGTTGTTGTTAACCATACATGCGTGCACATCACAGCTTTCTTTAGGAAGGATGTTCAGTAAGGTGATTTACAGATTTTCGTTTTTGGCTTAAATATTCTGACGGCAACATCTGGTATTTTGATTTGAACGACTTGGCAAAATAATTAGGTGTTGCAAAACCGGCAGCATAGGCAATCTGCGCTATGTTCATATCGCTGCTTTCTAACAGTATAGCTGCTTTTTCGAGTTTAATTGAACGGATAAACTCCACCGGTGAAAGGCCTGTAACTTCTAAAAGCTTATTATAGAGCGAGCCTCTGCTCATGCCCATGTGGCGACTGAGATCTTCTACCGAGAGCTGTGCATTATGAAGGTTCTCTTCTACATAAGCAACAACCATCTTCAAAAATTTCTCTTTTACCGACTCAACCTGAATTTGCGCAGGCTCTACCTTCAGCTGTTTAGTATACGTGCTTTTAAGCGTTCTATTGAAAGCCAGCAAATTATTTATTTTGATAACCAGTATTTCGAAGCTGAACGGCTTAGTGAGGTAATCGTTAGCACCAGAAGACAAGCCATTAATCTGTTCTTCCTCCCGGCTGGATGCCGTTAGTAGGATAATTGGAATATGGCTGGTACGTTTATCAGCTTTTAATTTAAGGCTGAGTTGTATCCCGTCCATCTGCGGCATCATAATATCGCTTACAATCAATTCGGGGTGAGTGGCTAAAGCTTTTTGCCATCCCTCTTTGCCATCTGCAGCCTCTATCACTTTGTAATGCGTACTTAAATTATCACGCAGATAAAACCTAAATTCCTCGTTATCTTCTACAATAAGAACTATGGGCCGAGTAGCTGCTGGTTTGCCAACAACTTCTTTAACCGTTTGAGCCATCACTTCTGCCTCAGGCTCGTTAACCAATTCATCTCCTATATCATTCCCGGGGTTGTCCAGCGCCTTAGGTTGAGTAGCATCTGCATCTACCGGCAGATGCACACAAAACGAACTTCCATTACCTGGTTCACTGGTTAACTCAATTGTACCACCATGTAATTCAACAAATTCTTTAACAATAGACAAACCGATACCACTGCCCTGATTAAATACATTTTCAGATATCCGGTTTTGATAGAAACGATTAAATATATGCTGTTGCTGCTCTTTATCAATCCCAATACCCGTATCCGTAACCTCTATTACTAACTGAAGGCTTTCGGGGTTGGCCTGAGCATGCTTAAGGTAAGTGATCAGCATCACCTTGCCGCCTTCTAAAGTAAATTTAAAAGCGTTCAAAAGCAGATTAAACAACACCCGTTCGAGCTTATCGGGATCAAAGCTTGTAAATAATGAATTGAGAGATGATTTGAATACAAATGCAATGCGCTTTTTCTCCGACAGATCACGGAATGACTCGCTGACTTCTTTTTGAAATGCAATGATATCGGCTTTGACCAAGTTAATTTTTGTCTCACCTTCTTCTATCTTCCGGAGATCGAACAACTGATTAACCATGTTCAATAACCGCCTGGCGTTTCTCTTAATAACCAAAAGTTGGGTATAGGCACTATCTTCCATGCCTTGCGCCATCAGTTTATCAACCGGGGCCATAATTAATGCGATAGGGGTACGAAAATCATGACTCAAGTTGGTCAGAAACTTAATTTTCAAACGATCTAAGTCATGCAAACGTTCCGCTTCGCGTCTGGCCTCTTCTTGCTTGAAAGTTCGTTTAAGTTTCTGAATACCACGATAACGTAAGTAGAGCAACAAGGCGCCTATCGCAGCAATGTAAAGAAAGTATGCATAAACCGTCATCCAAAACGGCGGTGGTATAGAGATGGTAACAGCACTGATGTTCTTGTCCGGAACGCCATCATTATTAATAGCTCTAACCTCAAAAGTATATTCCCCGGGGCTGAGATTGGTGTAATAGGCCGTTGTTTTAGTACCTGCATTAATCCAATCTTTATCGAAGCCCTTAAGGCGATATAAGTAATGATTCTGCTTGGTGCCGGTAAAATTCAGGCCTACAAAGCTAATAGAGAAATTCTGTTTATAATTCAGACGTACGTTCTTTGCAATCGTTATATCCGTACTTAATATATCTGAGTCGGCACTTGTTATCTCCTTGGCACCAATTTTTAAGCTGGTGAAAACAACCGGGGTAGGATTTTTATTTACCCGGATGCCGCCTTGAGGCTGGAGGTAGTTAAAGCCGTCAGTACCCCCGAAATAAATTGTACCATCGGTATCTGAAAAACCCGATCCCTGCTCAAATGAGCCGCCCTGCAGGCCGTTAAATGCGCTGTAGTTAATTACAATTTTACGATTTGGATCGAGCCAACTCAGTCCTCTGTTCGTACTGAACCAAATTCTTCCGGCCCGGTCCTCTAAAATTTTATGAATAATACCATCAGCAAGTCCCTGCTCCTCTCCAAAGGTTTCTACATGCTTAGTGAGTACGTCTATTTTGAGCAATCCATCGCCTGTACCTGCCCACATGTTGCCTTTCCGATCCAGGAACAGCGTTTGTATTAAATCGCTTGGCAAATTTCCGGCTAACCGGCTTAACACGGAAAATTGCTGGCTTTTTGGATCATAAATTGCAATGCCCGTTCCGTGTGAAGCAATCCACATCCTGCCATATTGATCCTCCTCAAAATCCCGTATATAGCCATTTAGTGGAATACTAAATTCGTTACCTGCACTCGGTATAGTAACATAAAACTTAAACGTTTGGCTTTTAGGATCGTAAACATTAACTCCCCCTCCGTTAGTGCCTACCCACAATTGGCCATTCCTATCCTGCTTTAAACAAAAAATTTCATTGTGGTTAATGGTAGCATTGCCGGAGCCCTTTATAAACTGTTGAACTGCTCCATTTGAAGGATTCATTTTGAACAGACCGTCTTGATAAGTTCCTATCCATAAATTTCCATCACTGGTACGGTTAAGTGCTAAGATGGTGAGGGCCGACGCATTTTTTTTAATCTTTGAAGTAATTGAGTAACGCTTGAACAAACCATTTTGAGGATTAAAAGATGACAACCCTCCCCCGTCGGTTCCTATAAATATGTGACCGCCATCACCACGCGAAAAAGATGTGACGAAGCGGGCACTGAGGCCAAAAGCGTCATATGGGTTGCTTTTTATGAGACTGAATAACGTTAAGTTACTATCATATTTATTTACCCCGGCCATGTATAGCCCCAACCAATTTATACCCTGGTTATCAATCAATATGCTACGAACCGATTTTCCGGTCAAGCTGTAAATGTTACGGCCGTCAGGCAGGTAATGTTCTATCGAACCCGTTTGAAGGTTAAGGACATTAAGGCCTTCCTCTGTGCCAATCCAAAGTGAATTACGGCCGGCCGGCGCCAGTGCATACACCGTATTGCTGGACAATCTTCCGGGCGATGAACTCGTATCTTTAATATTAAAAAAATGCTTACCGTCTGTCAAAAGCCTGCTAATACCTCCATCTGTACCCAGCCAAAGATTGCCTTTTTGGTCTTCTGTAATAGCCTTTACCGTACCACCGGCTAGGCTTTGCGGGTCTTTGTTATTTGGTAAAAATGGGATAAAATGGCCAGTCCGCCGGTCATACTGATACAGACCATTTTTGGCCCCGATCCACATCCGCCTGCGGCTGTCTTCATAAACTTTTAATACGGGCTGGTGACCAATTTCATAAGGAGCACCGCGAATTTCCCGAAACTTGGTTACCTGGCCTGTAACAGGATCTAACCTGTCAAGTCCGCCAAGCGTTGCTACCCAAATCTTCCCTTCAAAATCACTGCAAATACTTTTAATAATAGCACTTGTAAATCCGTCTGGCTCGCTATTCGATTTAAAATGATGAAAGGAGTTACGTTTGCGATCGAACAAATGTAAAGAACCACTTGTACCTACCCATAATTGTCCGGCCCTGTCTTCGTGAATGCTGGTAATCTCGCTTGAGCGTAAACTTGTTGTGTCTTTCGGGTTATGCCGGTATACTGTATAATTTATACCATCGAACCGGGTTAAGCCATCCTCTGTACCAAACCATATAAATCCGTACCTGTCTTTTAAAATGGCAGTAACAGTGTTAGAAGAAAGGCCCTCTTTAGAGCTGATTGCTGTAAAATTATATTTAGGCGTTTGCGTAAAGCCTGCAGTGGCTAAACCAGTAAACAGGCTAAAAATTACAGCCAGTAATTTAAATTTATAAAAATCTAAATGCATAATTAGGTTATTACTATCCTCCTGCATTCAGGTAGATTATTGCTTGTGGCTTTGTTGATACAGGAAGAATAAGTATCAAGAAGTTTAACGGCAAATCTGCAATGCAGGACGTCTTCTCTTAATTGGTTGAACAAATATACCTTGAATGCAACATTTGAAATGCAACATTTGTACAATTATGCTATGCAGAAGTTCAATCACAACACAATTAGCACTTTAGTTTTAATAAAGAGGTATAACTGGCAACACGGTTATGCTGGCCGCATTACATCCGATAAAATACAAGTACAATGACCAGATAGCTTTTATTTACCAATGCTGGAGATGATCTAAACTGTTAATCTGTTGTTAAAAAAGTTTGTTATCATGTTGGGTTTTGCGTAAGTCGATACCGGCTTATTTGCCTAAGTCGACTTCGCAGCATTCACGATAACTATTTAATTAAAAAGGTATACGTTTTACCCGGTTGTGTATGTAAATCATATAACCAGCTCTCCGGTTGATTGTAGGCTAACTGCATGGCCGGAATCTTTAGCACAGGCTTAGAAATCCGGTCGGTTTTGAAATATGGGTTTGTATTGTTTCCCCGAGCTGTTTTAAGGGTTTTTACATTTAACATTTGGTTGCTACGCAACCTACACTGGCCACCCAACGTTGAGTATACACTAAGTTTATAAATACGGTGATTACGCCATTGTATCCCTATTTTAAACCCACCCCGCGCCATTAAGCCCGATATGCTGCCCTGCTCCCATTCATCAGGCAATGCCGGTAGTAAGTAAATAGCGCCATCATGGCTTTGTAACAGCATTTCTGCAATACCCGACGTACATCCAAAGTTTCCGTCAATTTGAAAAGGCGGGTGTGCATCAAATAAATTAGGATAAGTACCTCCGGACTGTTTACTGACCGGCGAAATTTGATCTTTAATCAGCTTATAAGCATGATTGCCATCTAACAAGCGCGCCCATAGGTTTATTTTCCATGCCATTGACCAGCCTGTAGATACATCGCCGCGGTAAATAAGCGAATTTCTGGCAGCAGTAAACAGTTGTGGCTGTCGAAATGGAGATATTTGACTACCCGGAAACAGTCCGTACAAGTGAGAAACATGACGATGGTTATCTGTTTTACTGTCCAGGTCATTAAGCCATTCCTGTAATTGCCCGTATTGGCCCACCTGCATTGGAGGCAATTTATCTCTTAATGTTTTTAACGTATCAGCAAACGTTTGATCAGTATTTAAGACTGTCGAAGCGTTAATCAAGTTGCTGAACAATCCAAAAACCAGTTGGTTGTCCATGGTTGCACCGGCTGTAACTGATACTGCGTTCCGACCGCCGATATATTCATGTTCTGGCGAAACAGATGGGCTAACCACCAACCAGCCATGATCGGGTTCTTTTTGCAAAACATCAATAAAATATTGAGCAGCTCCTTTCATCACCGGATAGTACTGTTGCAAAAATTTGCGGTCGCCAGTGAAAAGATAATGTTCCCATAAGTGCTGGCATAACCAGGCATTAGCGGTAGGCCAAAGCCCCCAAAAAGCACCATCTACCACACCGGTAACACGCCAGATATCAGTATTGTGGTGCAACATCCAGCCCCTTGCACCATACATAACTTTTGCGCTTGACTTTCCGGTTTCAGCTAACTCACCGATCATATTAAATAGCGGGGCATTTAATTCAGTAAGCTGCGTAACTTCACTAGGCCAGTAGTTCATTTCGGTGTTAATGTTTACCGTGTACTTACTGTCCCACGGTCCTTTTAGCTCACCATTCCAAATACCCTGTAAATTTGCCGGCTGTGAGCTTGGCTGTGAAGAAGATATAAGCAGATAACGGCCAAACTGAAAATATAACTCGGCCAGTTGCGGGTCTCGGCTAGTGGCAAATTTCTGTATTCGTACATCAGTAGGCTGTGAATTATTTAGGGTGCCAAGATTTAAATGTACCCTATTAAAGTATGCCTGATAGTACTTTAAATGCGCACGGCACAATTCATTAAACCTTTTTTTATAAGCGGCATCAAGAAATTTTAACGCGCGCTGGTAAGGCTGAGCCGAAACATCCTTATAATTCACAAAGTTTGTGGCTATGCTTAAGTAAATCAGTGCAGTATCCGCATTCTGAACCCGGATCCCTGAACTATCAGTAGTGGAGCCGCCCCCAACTATTTTGGTACGGGCAATGATGTTAAAACGAATTTTACTTTGCTGATTTTCATGATCGCTACCAGACCCGGCAAGGATAAGATCATTATTAGTTGCAGTTAAACGCTGTTTGAGCGGGCTTTGCAGGTTAATTTGGCAACTAACCATTCGGGGCTTGTTAGCGGTAAGCCTAACCAGCAAAACGTTATCCGTAAAAGAGGTGAAATATTCCCTTTTGTATTCAACGTTTTTATACGTGTAACTTACTGTAGCAACAGCTTTCGCAATGTCCAGGTCGCGGCTATAACGAGTCACCTCTTCATGACCTGGAAATTGAATATAAAGGTTTCCGGCTAATTGATAGGGCATTCCGCTATTGCCCTTCGGGCCCAAGTACTTATTGGCTACCTGTTGGGCCTCTGCATATTTTTTTTGCGTCAGCAACGAACGAACTTCGGTTAGGTGTGGTGCCGCAGCTGAATCTAAATTGTTGTTGGGACCTCCACCCCAGATTGTTCCCTCATTAAGTTGAATGCGTTCTTGCACAACATTCCCGAAAACCATCCCGCCGATATGACCATTACCAATAGGCAAGGCTTCATTCCAGTTAGCGGCAGGCTTGTTATACCAAAGGCGATAACGTTGTTCATTGGGCTTAAGTGCCTGTTGAGATTTGCCCGGTTGGGCAAGTACTACAGAGGTTAGACAAAAAAGCATACTTATAAGCAACCCTTTGCTCAAGTTTATTTTAATCATAGCATACACTATATAACTGGTAATACGTATTTCTACCTGAGTAAACGCAAGTCATAAATGGCCGCAGTCTTTTTACCCGGCGTAGCTACAAATTTAACCTGAATACTATTTCCCGCTTTTTTTACATCCTCCGGAACAGCAAGTTCTTTTGCAACAAAAGTATCGCCCTCGGTGCCTTCCAGGGTAACATGAGCAAGCTTGGTTTCATTGATGTAGATATCAAAATCGGCTTTTTCGAGCCCATAATAAGTGATACTTAATTTATTTACAGCAGGAGACATGCGCATGCGGTAACCAAAGTAACCTGCAGCATTTCGCCAGTGCAGATTTCTAAAAATGCCCGTCTCAGACCTGTCAGCAATCAGCGCATGGTCGTTCTCGGGCTGTTGTTCTCCGGGGGCAACTCCATCAACGGTACGTGAGGCCAGCTTGATATAGGTATTATCTAACATCTGCAACTCCGCCTGTTTTTGAGAAGCACTGTCCCTTGAAGAGACAACAGGCCAGTAAAGCATATAACGCGTATCATGCAAGGTGTAAAAAGGAACCAGTTTTAAATTTTTAAACTTGTTCTGCATAACAGCTTTACCTACAGTATATACATTGTTACCATTTGCGCTTTTTACAACAGCCTTTTCAATATCACTTTTATTACCAACTAACAAAGGCGAAGTGGTAAGCGGGTACATAGGGCCGGTTGCAATATGCCCCCACCGACTGCCATTTGCACGCAATCCGGTTAAATTTGCGGTATCAGTTGCAGCGGCCAGTACCAGCGGGCCGCGTAAAAACGAAACCCATTGAGAATTATCAGGCAGGTACTCTGTATAAAGTTTCATGGGCAATTGCACCGTAATTTGGTCGCCTGATTTCCATAGCCGCTTAATTGCTAAATAATTATTAATTACCGATGAGCCGTTGATTACTTGTCCATTTACTTTAACATTGTACCCCTGATTACTTAACCATTTTGGTTTGCGGATATAAATGGTAAATTTTTCTGGCTTTGCAATTTTAATGGTCAGCCGGCTATCTTCATTTTCTGGAAACTTGTTCTGTTGTGTAACCTGTAATTTTCGCTCTTTCCAGTTCAATACTGACGGAATAAATAAGTTCACATACAAGTCGTTGTTGCGATGAGTATATATTAATTCGCCGTATTTGCCATGATTCTCCATGCCCGTGCCTACACAACACCAGAAACCTTCATCTGCGGTAGAATATACCCGGTAATGCTGCGGATGTATAGGCGTAAAGTAAACATAACCCCCTCTTTCCGGATGTTGTGATGAAAGGATATGGTTGTACAGTAAGCGTTCATAAAACTCGATGTATTGTGCCTGAAAATCATGTAAGAACAACATCTTGGAAAGCTTGAGCATATTATTGCTATTGCAGGTTTCCGGGCCCTGCTCAGACTCGATCATGGAAGCAAAATTGCCAGCCGGATTAAAATGCTCTCTTACGCTGTTACCACCAATTGAAATGGTGCGCTTATCCACAACAGTTTGCCAAAAAAACTGCGCTGCATTATGATAATCAGTATCGTTACTTAATTCGGCTATTCGTTCAAAGCCAATCACCTTCGGAATTTGCGTGTTAGCGTGCATTCCGCTTAGTTTGTCTTCTTTGTTTTCAAGCGGCCTCAACAGTGCCTGGTGCGAAAATCGCCTGGCCAATTCCAAATAACGCTTTTGCCCCGAAATTGCGGCCGCATCAGCACAAACTTCATTCATACCGCCATGCTCTGTGCCCAGCATTCGCTGAACCTGCGCTTCACTTAGGTCCGAAAGCTCATTCATGGCCCAATCAGTTAGCTTCAAAAACACCGCCTTACCCTGAGTGTTACCTGCCAGCAAATAACTATCCCGTAAACCTGCATATAGCTTGTGTAAATTATACCAAGGCACCCACTTCTGATTAAATTCAGTAAAATCACCCAGCTTAAACTTAGCCCACATCTGTTTTCCACCCGGCACTCCGCCAACGTATCCATCAGCGTTGTTTTGCTGACAGCGGGCCAGTTCACTAACCATGTAATCAAGTCGCCGTTTACACTCTTGATTTCCTGTGGCAGCATACATCTGTGCTAAAGCGGTTAGGTAATGCCCGCCGGTATGGCCGTCCAAACCAGAGTTTTCCCAGTTTCCGTAGGTTTCTGCCTTTGGCTTCAGGCCAGCCTCCCGTAGGTAAGGCGCCAGCAACCGGTCGGGCTCTAAACGAAGCATGTATTGCAGGTTAGTGTTTTCTGCGCGTCGAAACGGGCTTTCCAACAACCTTACCTGGCCCAAAGTAAAAGGCTGCATGGAAGGCGCCTGTGCCAATGCCTGTGAAGTAACAGAAACTAACACACCTAAACGGAGAAAACGAAAAGCTGATTTTAAGAGCATTGACATAGTTTAATGGTTACAACCGATTAATTAAATAAGAAGGCCTGATACACCGTTGGTAATAATCGATATAATTTTAAGCAATTTCTACCTGTGTAAACGATTTGAGTTTACTTAAGTCTAACGTCTGGCGTAATGAAGCCCTTCGCATTGCAATACAATAGTAAAGCTTTGCCACTACTAACCGGCTTCCAAAGCTATTTTTGATTTACCCTTCAATATAGCACTATTGTGCAAATAGATAATGAGTTTGTTTAACTGTATTTATACAACAATTGCTTTAATGCCTATGTTGTATTACGGGGTACCGGCTAAATTTTAAAAAGGATGTTTACTGTAACAGACAGGCGTAATCCGAATGAGCTTTGCCTTTATAACGGGTTAATGAACATTTGTAGAAATGATATATACAAACGGCACCTTTCATTCTCTTTCATGCCATTATTTTTGAAAATCTGCAAAACCGTTAGAAAACAGCTAGTCATCAAAAGTTTAAATCATCCGGTTTTATGCTGTCACATTCAAATTATCTCATAAAATTATGAAAAGAAAAGGTAAAATCATCTGCTTAACGGGTGCTGTAGCTTTGTGTATCACCGGACTGGCCTGGCGGCCGTCAAAAATTGATTCGGACAAGGGATTAAAGGATTACTACAGAAAATATTTTCCTGTTGGGGCTGCTGTAACGCCAAGAGAGTTACATACAGAAGAGAGCCAACTAATTGTTAAAGAATTTAGCAGCATTACGCCCGAAAACGCTATGAAAATGGGACCTATTCACCCGGAGGAAAATCGCTTTTACTGGCGTGATGCCGACAGCATTGTAGCATTTGCCCAACGTAACCATCTTAAAGTTCGCGGGCATACGCTTTGCTGGCATGCCCAGGCACCATCTTGGATGTTTAAGGATACAGCTGGCCACGATGTGAGCAAAGAGGTTTTACTGGAACGACTCCGGAAACATATCCATGCAGTAGTAACCCGGTATAAAGGGAAAATTTATGCCTGGGATGTAGTAAACGAAGCCGTTGCCGACGATACTACTTTTTTGCGTAAATCGAAATGGAATCAAATAACCGGACAGGAATTTATTGAGAAAGCATTTGAATACGCCCACGAGGCCGATCCTAAAGCCGTATTATTTTATAACGATTACAACACTGAGCAACCGGCTAAACGCGAAAAGATTTACAAGTTGTTGAAAAACCTGTTGGAAAAGGGAGTGCCAGTGAACGGTGTGGGATTACAAGCGCACTGGTCGGTTACCAATCCAAGCCGTGATGAACTGGAAAAGTCGATTAAAATGTTCTCGTCATTAGGTTTGCAGATACAGTTTACAGAACTTGATATATCGGTATATGCAGGCCGGCAGGGCGGACAACTAATTAGTGGAGAACAACAACAGGCTAAAGCCACATTTACACCCGAAATGGAACAACAGCAACTGGAAAAATATAAAATGGCTTTTGAAGTATTCCGCAAATACAAGAAAAATATAACCGGAGTTACATTCTGGAACGTTTCGGACCGTTATACCTGGCTTGATGGCCGGGGGCGTAAAAATTACCCACTACTTTTTGACACCAATTTGAAACCTAAAAAGGCTTATTGGGAAGTGGTTAATTTTTAACTGAGCAGTTCTTAGTGAACTTTGATACTGCCGTTCTTGACGGCCTGGTTGCTTACATACCAGTTAATACAGGCGATTAAACGTATAGCTTAACTATGCGCTTTGAATCGCTCCGATATAAAACCGCCTATAACTTACAACGTATTTAAAGAACAATAAAAAAGGCCGCCTTATTGCTAAGGCAGCCTTTTTAATAAACAACTATAGACTGTTGATTAATATCCAGGATTCTGGTACGCCGCTTTTTCAGCAGCTGAAACCACCATATTGTCTATTTGACCTTGCGGTATAGGACGAAGATAAAGGTGATTATCAATAGTACGTGTTACTGTAGCTGGTGTATGATCACCAAAATTAGTACCGCAAATAGTGAATGTTCGGGCAACTTCACCCCATTTTTGGGTCCGGATCAAATCAAGCCACCTGCCACCTTCTCCATAAAACTCTCGCGAGCGTTCTGCCAGGACATAGTTAATATCAATTGTTGCAGGCGTAGCAGCAACCATCGCTGCGCTATTGTCTTCAACTTTTACAACATTGCCATTATTATTGAAACGCCATTTACCAGCCCGCGCGCGAATTACATTAATTAACTCTCTGGCTGATTTACCACCTTTTGTTACCGCACCCTTAACAGCTGCTTCAGCGGCTATAAAGTACAATTCAGAAAATTTAGCGATAGGGTAAGGACGTGTGCTACCTGCGTTTGGTTGACCAAGACCTGTGCCGTTATCAGTACGATAAGGTCCTAATTTCCAAAGACCCGGGTACATAATTCTGCTTATTCCGCTTGGGTTAACAACAAAATCAGCCCTTCCAGGTAATACACCGGCGCCTACGTTTCCATTTCCGGCTGCATAGGTAACCGCAGGGTTGTCATTATCTAAAAACGTTAATACCGCATCACCAGGGGCAACTGGCAACCCGTTTGCATTAGGCAAAGTTTTGGTCGTACTGCCACCTTTAGGCCAGTTGCCACGGTAAACAGTAGTAAAGGTGCCATCATACCTCGAATCATTTGTTTTATCGGCAAAAGTATTTTTGAACACCTCTATGGTTGGCGCCATCCGTACCCATGGGCGGCCAAGATGCTGTTCGGCTTCACGCTGTACAGAATTTTCGTTACCACTTTTAATATTGGGATAGTTCCAGGTCATCATCCAGCCGGCAAAATTATCAGGGGCACCGCCACTGCCAAAAGTAAGGCTGGAACCGTTATACTTTTCGCTGGTTTGTGTATGGTCGGCATACAGCACCATTTCACTATTGCGATCGTTTGAACCTACGTTTACATCATAGAAAGTTGGCTGCAATTTAAACGGCCCCGGTTCATCAATTGCTGCAGTTGCCACATCATAGGCCTGCTGAAAATACCAGGCAGCATCATGTCCGTCCGGATCGGTACGGTTGCTGGCCGGGTAAGTTGGTATATTGTTAGGGTTCTGTAGCCACCAGCCGTAGGTTAAATACGCTTTAGAAAGCATTAAACGCGCCGCAGTTTTAGTTAGGCCCCCGGTTACACGCCCGGTTGCCGGTAAATCTTTTATGGCCTGCACTAAATCAGGGAATACCGCTTTGGTATAAACGTCGGGTACGGTGTTCCGAACTGACGTTGTTATTGGAGAAGTGTTAAATTTGAGCACGCCAGCACCCAAATCAAGTGGCACGCCACCAAATGTTTGTACCAGCAAAAAGTAATCAAAAGCACGGAAGAAACGGGCTTCGGCCACCAAAGCTGCCGATATACCTACTGCACTCGCATTTTCGATAACGCCACTGGCTGTATTAATGTTAGGGAAGGTTTCTCCCCACAATATACTGCTCGGAAAACTAGTAGACTGGATAATACCCACGCCCGAGCAGTCATAATCTTTAAAGTTCCCGTCGGCACTTTGGCCCCAGGTGGCTTCGTCAGTTCCCGTAACGCCCGAATTATAGTAATAGGCTTGTCCGTAAATTTGGCGAAGATGGTAGTACATGGCGGTCAGTCCGCCGTTAACACCTTGCTCTGTCTTAAAATAATCAGGCGTAAACGTTGCCCGTGGATCTTCATCCAGCACTTTGCTACATCCTCCAGATAAAATCAAGGCAAAGAGGGCAGATCCTATAATTGTTTTTATTTTCAATCCTTTCATCACAAACATTTTAAAATGATACATTTAGTCCAAGCAGGTAATTGCGAGTGGTTGGCGTATTGGTTCCGATTGTTAATAATCGTCTTTGAGAGGCCGCTAAAGGTACAGCTGCATTTTCATCACCATAAGAATTAGTTTCCGGATCCATACCAGATTCCTTATGGTACGGTGAAAACAATACAAAGGCATTCTGAACAGTAAAATATAGTCGTGCCCTCATGCTCGACATTTTAGGCATCAATCTGTTTAAATCATATCCAAGCGTCATTGTTCTGACCTTGAGATAAGAAGCATCGAAATACCCCAGTGTGCTTCCATATTTCGGATTATCACCACTTTGAATACCGCCAGGTTTTGGATATTTGGCACCTGTATTCTCTGGCGTCCAGTAATCTACCTTTATATTATTCCGTCTTCCGGTCAGTAAATTCAGGTACCCGCTAGAGCCGTATAAACTACTAATGAGCACGCCTCCGCTTTTGAAAGCCCCAACAATATTTAAATCAAACCCTTTATAAGCTAAACGGGTATTGAAACCACCCTGAAACTTTGGATCTACATCTAATATCTGACGATCATCAGCACCAATCGGTCTGGTTGGTTGGCCGTTAGCGTTATATAAACCGGTATATTCAGCTTTTATCATGCCTACATTACCGCCTGGTTCTAAAATATTTAGGTAAGGATCGCCCTGCTGCCACAAGCCTGTGTATTTATAGTCAAATATGGCATTGATATTATGCCCAACAAACCAAGCATTTCCTTCATTTCTGGTTTGCCCTGAAGCAAGTGCTACCAACTTATTTTTGTTGATATAGAAGTTAACGCCCATATCCCAGGTTAAACCTTTCGGATTATCTATGATCGTACCGTTCAAAGACATTTCAAACCCTCTGTTTTGGGTACGACCTATGTTAGCCGTATAAGCGTTTACACCAGAAGTTGTTGGTAAACTTACATCTAGCAAAAGATCTTTCGTATTGGTTACATAGTACTCCAGCCTACCCGATAAACGGCGTTTTAATACTGCAAAATCGGCGGCAAAATTATAAGTGTCTGAATACTCCCAGCCTAACGCCGAGTTAGGGAGGCGTGTTACATAATAACCAGTGGCGTAATTAGTATCGCCAAAGTTATATTGCCGTGTAGATAACAGGCCCAGCGTTTGATAAGGTCCAACAGCCTGATTGGCGGTTTGACCATAGCCGGCGGTTAGTTTTAAGTTATCTAAGCCGGTAACACCTTTCATAAACGATTCGTTGGTTAAATTCCAACCCACAGAAACGGCCGGAAAAGTATGCCATTTGTGACCAGCAGCTAAACGCGATGATCCATCGGAGCGCAGTGTGGCACTTAGCAAGTATCGGTTGTCATAAGCGTATAAGATACGCCCCATGTAAGAATTCAAACCGGTTAACTGGTAATTTCCGTTACCAATGGTAATCTCACCGGTAGCCTGACCTAAATTGTAGAACTGAAAAGCATCCGATGGAATGCCTCTGGCCGACATAGAAGAAGCATAATACTTATTTTGTTCGGCAGAGTATAAGGCCAAAACGTTAATGTTGTGCTTTTGGGCAAAAGTACGGTCATAGGTCAGCAGGTTTTCAACCGTCCAATGGTAATTATGTGAGTTATTAACGTTGGCTGTTGATAGTGTAGTAGGGGTAGCACTGTTAATACCCGTACCGGTGTAATTGCCAAAATTACTTTGCCTGAAATCTAAACCCAGGTTGAGACGGTATTTTAGGCCTTTTACGCCCGGAACCCTTACCTCACCGTACATTGAGTTATAAGTTGCAAAGCCTCTGGTTTCATCTACCCACTGGTTGTGCAGGTTCTCCACAATGTCTCGGGTAAGTACATAGCTTTCATCCAACGGCATTTTAATGGTTCTTTTGGTTGTGCCATCTGCGTTAAATGGGTTTGCAATTGGAGAATTACTTAAATTGCCATAAATACCAACCTGATTACCTTCTGTTAAATTGTAATTATTATTGGTTGTAAAGCCTACTTTAATGTATTGGCCAACCTGCTGATCAACGGATCCGCGCAAGGTATACCGGGTATATTTTTGTGTAGGTATTACGCCCTGATTGCTATAGTAGCCACCAACGAAGCTATAACTGCCTGTTTTGCTACCACCAGAAACACCTACATCATGGCTGTTTACAATACCGGTGCGATAAAGCAATTTTTGCCAGTCGGTGTCTACGTTGTCAGCCTCATCAATACCATTAGTGTATAGCCCCGCTGCTTTGCGCAGTGCAACAAACTCAGGCCCGTTCATCATTTGATACCTGGCAAAAAGTGTTTGTGCACCCACATAGGCGTTATAAGTAATTTTGGCATCACCGCCAATTTGCCCCCTGTTTGTTGTAACCAGGATAACGCCGTTAGCACCGCGTGAACCATAAATAGCCGTAGCAGATGCATCCTTTAATATATCCAGGCTTTTAATGTCGTTAGGATTTATGTCGCCTAAGTTTCCGGCAAAAGGGATACCGTCAAGCACCACCAGAGGGTCATTGCTTGCAGTAAGCGAGCGTTGGCCACGAATAAGGATTTGCATGTTTGACCCAGGCTTAGAGTTAGTTTGCGTAATTTCTACGCCGGGTAAACGTCCTTGAAGCGCTTGAGATATGTTAGGAGACGGCACGTCACGCAACCTATCACCACTGATAGAAGCAACTGACCCGGTCACCGCTTCCCTACGTTGCGTACCGTAGCCCACAACAACTACATCATTCAGGTTATTATTATTTTTCACCAATGAGATGCTACCTAAATTACCGGACTGTCCGTTAATTAATTTCTCTAGATTATTGTAGCCGATAAATGAAATGATGATGCTTTTTACATCGCCCGTTACGGCAAGGCTGAACTCGCCATTTGCGTTGGTTGTGGCAGCAGCCTGTGAACCCGAGGAACGTACGGTGGCTCCTGCTAAAGGGTCGCCCCTTTCATCGAGCACCTTACCTTTAATTGTTTGATTCTGCGCATATAAGGATATAGAATGTAATGCCAGCAAGAAAGCCAAAACACACATCCTACACCAGTTTTTTTGTTTAATTATTCTCATGAAGCGTAAATAATTGATTGATATTTCAGGATTAATAATAAGCTGTTCAACAGCTTTAACCAACAAAATGGAGGTTATCGATTGGTATTTAAATCTGTCTTCTACTCATATTCTAATTTTGATGAATGTTACTCCCTCTTAAGCTAAATACATCAATGCTTCTGCAATCGATTGCAGAAGCATTGATGCGCTTTAAACTTTATTAATTTTGCAAAAACGGCTTTAAGGTTACTTTATAAATTTGGTTATCGCCAAATGTTGGGAACAATTAGCAACGGCTAAATTCGAGCGATTTTTTCTTCACAAATGCTACATTCGAATAAAAAGATAGCACTTATGTGCACTCCAAACACTCCATTATTGCTACAAATAAGCATTTTGTTAGGTGAGCCCATATCTTCTTATTTATTCGTCATTAGCTAAGCCAACCTAATTTAGATGCTGAATATGATTGTGGGCTTCCGGGAGCGGCAACGGATGTTAAACTAAAAGTGAATACAGACATCTTTAATACAACGGCATCACACTATCTGCACATGGCCATTGAGATGGATAAGTATCACTACACTTTAAGTAGAAGTAGAGCTTAAACAAATGTATTTTCTATTTTGACGGTTGTGCAGCACAACCTTTATAAATGTCTGTAATTTCGTTTTTATCGTCGGCTTATCCTAAGCACAGCAAGCTTCTAGCTGATAAGGGTAAACGGATCAACAAACTACATGGGAACTAAATTGAGTATACGCCACAAGATGAAAATTTCACTTTATAAACCTTTTCCACTTTTACTCTTACTTAGTACTATAGCATCAGTATTAGTAGCTCAACCGGCCAAAAACCCTATTATATATGCAGACGTACCTGATTTATCCATGATACGCGTGGGCAATACGTATTATATGAGCAGCACAACTATGCACATGAGTCCAGGCGTTCCTATTATGAAATCAACAGATATGGTAAACTGGCAGCTAGTTAGCTATGCGTATAACACACTAGACGATGTGGATGAACTGAACCTTGCTAACGGAAAGAGCACATATGGTCGGGGTTCCTGGGCGAGCAGCCTTCGCTTTTATAAGGGCACTTATTACGTATCAACATTTGCCGGTACAACAGGTAAAACCTATATATACTCAACCAAAAACATTGAAAAGGGCCCCTGGAAGGCAATTTCTTTCAAGCCATCGTTGCATGACCACTCCTTGTTTTTTGATGACGATGGAAAAGTTTACATGATTTACGGGGCCGGGCGTATTATGCTTGCCGAACTGAATGCCGATCTGTCGGGAATTAAACCAGGCACTTCGCCAAAGGAAATTATTGCCAACGCCAGCACTGTGGCCGGGCCCAATGTGGGCTTGCCCGCCGAAGGTTCGCAGTTATTTAAGATTAAAGGAAAGTATTACCTTTTCAATATCTCCTGGCCTAAAGGCGGCATGCGTACCGTAATTATTCATAGGGCCGACAACATAACCGGACCTTATGAAGGTCGTGTTGGCCTTCAGGATAAAGGCGTAGCACAAGGGGGATTAATTAGTACACCAAATGACAATTGGTATGCTTATCTGTTCAGAGATTTTGGAGCGGTTGGACGTATTCCCTACCTGGTCCCGGTTACCTGGCAGGATGGATGGCCGATTATAGGCAACAATGGAAAGGTGCCAATGCAATTAGCCTTGCCTGCTAACAAAAGCTTAATTTCTGGCATTGTCGCATCAGACGAATTTTTGCTTAAAAAGACCAGTTCTGCTTTGCCGCTGGTATGGCAGTGGAACCACAACCCCGACAATAAGCTTTGGTCACTTACCCAGCGACCCGGATACCTTCGCCTGACAACCGGCCGAACCGATACAAGCATTTTTCTGGCCCGGAATACGTTAACTCAACGCACGTTTGGGCCGGTAAGCTCTGCAAACACAACTTTAGACATCAGCCAAATGAAAGACGGTGACCGCGCGGGCTTATTATTATTACAAAAAAGATTTGGCTGGGTTGGCGTTAAGGCAGAAGGTGGAAAAAAATTTATTGTCATGGTCAACGGTGAATCGGGCACCGACACAGAAGTGGCCCGCGTACAGCTGCAACAAAAAACTGTTTACCTTAAAGCTGATTGCAATTTTACTGACCGAGTAGATCAGGCTACATTTGCTTATAGCTTAGACGGTAAAAAGTGGGTTTCAATTGGCAACATTTTGCATATGGCTTATACTATTCCACACTTTATGGGATATAGATTCGGTTTGTTCAACTATTCTACAACGGAGCCCGGCGGCTATGCCGATTTCGATTTTTTCCGCATCAGCGATAAGATTAACACCAGTTTAAGTAAGTAAAATATAATTGCGTTTAGGCCAACTACAATGTGTTTCCTTTACTTAGAGAATTAGCGTAGCGGAGGAGTTGTTATTGATACGCAAGGCAATAAGCGATCGTACATGTTAAAAAAGCAACCCACCGGGGTTGCCTTTTATTTAAGTTATTACAGAAGTGGACTATTAATACGCTTAGAAAGCGCATATGCCTTATATCCGGGCATGAAAACATGATTACAACTAATTAGGCTGTATGATACGGTACTTGCCGCTCAGGTGCATCAGGCTGAACAGGTAAAGCAGGCCATCATAATAAGGGTCAAAATACCCATCCGCATAAGGCTCTAGTTTAGCATCCCACAAGGCGTGAACAAAATCCAGGTTTTTAGCATTCCGGTTAACTAATGAGGCCGAGGCTGCAGTAGCTAACAGCCCTAATGAATGCCGTAATTTAGGGCCATTGCTCCCAGCTTTCAGAATAAACTCTGGCCTGGACCCATCCAGATTGAACTGATCTTCAAATGTATTAATGCCCTTTGTTCTTAAAAAACCCTGCAAGCGGCGCGCATAACCCTGCTGCCAATTCTTATCTTTACCAAACCAAACGTAGTCCATAGCAATATTCATAGGTACCCGCCATGAGTCATATCTGAATGCTGGCGGCATCCAACGGGTACTGTGTGGCTCACCGCTAAATTCTGTGTAGTCGGCATTTAATCCGGTTACCGGATGACACGCCCGATGTAAAAACGCTCGCGAGGTGTCGGCACAATCCCGGTAAAATTTTTCATGCCCGTCCTTTGCATACATGGCCCATACTTCGTAAAATGCCGGCAGGTGATATGATGGATCTGTCCATTGGTAACCATCTCCTTCAGGAACAAAGCTTATTTGCTTATGCTCCACATTAATAAGGTTATAGATATTCCCGGTACCGTCTTTTTTCCACATGTTATCCAGTATACGGCGCGCTTCCTGATAATAATTGATGCCTGTTTGGTTGCCCCAACGGTTGGATGCGAACAACAAACTGGTAATATAATACAGTTCACCATCGGAGGCGGAACCATCGGAGTTACGTTTCAGTGTTTCCGGGTTTATACTCCAGGCAAAATAGGCTTCACGCGGCCCGCTTTGATGTTGCAAATACTTTTTAGACCAACGCCATATGCGGTCAAACACTTCTTTTTTGTTCAGTTGCACAGCAATCATCATCCCGTACGAAAGCCCCTCCGTTCTGGCGTCATGGTTTTTAACATCTGATACGTAAGCCATGGTGTCGCCAACAGTAAAGTAAACCCGGTTAGGGCCTTCAAAAATATCATAATAGGCCTTAGCCACTTTACGATCAATTTCTGCAGCACTGTATCCGGCTGCACGGAAAAGATTGGTATAGTTAGCCTCAACAGCTGTTATACTTTTACGTTGCTGTTTATTTCTTTCCTTTTGTGCAAAGGATAAGCCCGCAAAAAGCATAAAAAGGACTAAGAGCAAAATCGGGATTTTCGGTGCCATAATTATGGATAACTATTTGTCTATAATAAGCCGGAAGTATTAGTCGGTAATTCAATCAGTCAATCGGATGTTTTTTATCTGAATATCCCCTGCAGTTCCGCGTGGAAATTTAATAAACAAGTCGTGCTGGCCTTTTACATTTTTTAAAGTAGCGGTAAACGCTTTCCATTCACGGTTGGCTGTTGGCTCTATCTTAACTTTTGCAACTCGCTGTCCTTTTTGCAAATCATCCAGCCATATTTCTAATTCGCCTCTGGCACGGCTTGCGGCCTTGATTGCCATCTTAACCGCCGGGCTCTGCCTAAAATCAACACCCGATATCATGAACCAGCCACCCAACGGTGATACATTGGTAACTGAGCGATCGGCAAGCTTCTTAACACCAAAATAATTATTCATACCTATTGCAGGAATAGCAGAAAAGCCATCTTTGACTGTGAAACTGTCAAAATCAGCACGCTTACCCTCAGCAAACAGTCCTACACTGGTACCCACCCATGAATTAAAGTTGGGCTGTGCCTTATCCAGATTGACCACGTTAACCGGCTTGCCCAAAGTTACCCAGGATTTGCCATCGCGACTATAGAAGCCTGTAAGCAAATGCTCATTTCTTTCCACCTTTAGCCAAACGGTAGCGCCAATTGGCTTAGCTGCTCTCCGTACAGCTGTATCCATTTCCATAATAATTTGCTGACCATTATCAAATCCGGTGTACAATCTTACAATCACTTTTTGGTTGCCGTTGGTTAGACATATACCTGCTTTATCTTGAGCTCTTACAGCATCGAGATTCACTTTAGTAATTACTGAATAAAAATGATCGGTTTCTTTCTGAAACAAATGAGCTCGGCTCGTATCTGGGTTAAGACTAATCCAGCCTTTACGATTAGAGAGCGAATATTGTTCAGATGCCTTTTTGGTAAGAAAATGCCAGTTCCATGATAAGGTCTGACTTTCAAAATCATCTGATTTCATGCTCCTCCACAGGATACCGGATTGTGGAAGATTGGGTTTAGCTATGGGTTGCGTAGTTGGTGCCAAACCCCACGGACGATCACCCTCCCAAATGACAGGATACAGGGCGGTTTGCCTTCCTGTACCAGACCAATCATCACCATCATATTTTTCGTAACTCTGCCCGATGGTCCACCATGAGCCATCCGATAGCTGCACGGGCGCGGCAATGTGATTAGGCCTGCGGAAACCCACCTTTGCATCTGTAATAGGCTTAAAGAAATCTCCTAACCTTTCCCATTTTGTTGAATCACTGGTAAGCGCCGAGGACCGTAAAACATATTGCCCACCGGATACGTCGCCTGCCGGAAAATAGTAATAATAACCATTACGTTTACACATAACGGGGCCTTCGGCCCAACTGTATTGTAATTTGGCATTGATCCAGTCCAGGTTTATAACTATATCTGTAAGTTGCCCGTCTTTGCCTAATGCCTGTAACCGGTTAACCTTTTGCCCGTTCTTAATAACCATATAAGGTTTACCGTCATCGTCTACAAAAATAGAATTATCATAACCCAGGGGACCTGTTTGGGGATTTGATTTCACCTGTACAGGCTCAGACCAGGGCCCTTTTGGTGAAGGAGCTTTGCAAAACCACTGGCCGCCCGCCGAAAAGTATATCCAGTAAGAACCGTAAAAGTAGGTTATAGCACCCTGCCATATGCCTGCCGATGGCCGGTCAGTTACCCACTTGGCTTTGGATGCCGGCAGCACACGGCTTATAATTTCCCAATGAACCAGGTCTTTAGAATGATAAATGGGCATATAGGGGTTAAAATGAAAAGTGGACCCGCAATGGTAAAAATCATCTCCTACTTTCAATAGAGTCGGATCCGGATGATCGCCGGGCAAAACCGGATTAACATACGTTTGAACGCTTTGATAAAACATCAGCGAATCACGCCTTTTACCTTGCTGTGCCATTGCAGTGTATAGTGCCAAAAAAGAAATAAGTGCGCAAATAAAGGCGGACCGGATTTTATATGTCATATTAAAAGATAGTATAAGCCCAAGTTGAGGCAAGGTTAAAAGATCTGATTGTTGCTGTTTCTATATTGCTGGATATCTATTGCTGACGAATTACGGTCGGTTTAATACCGTATTCATGTGATTGGTTGTTGTTTAAAGATTTAATATCTGGCTTATAAAGTCCATTAAACCTTAGCTGAGCGAAATTAAGCTACTACTCTTTCTTGCAGTACTGCTCTTGTTTAAATTGATTAAACAAATGTTTAAGAAAAGATACTGCCGTTGGGAACGATGTGAGATAAGCACAATTTAATCCATTAACTAGTTAATGCGTTACCCGCTACATTCTGCTTTTGGCATTAATAAAAGCCAATGAGCTTAATGCACCCGGCAAACTAACCATAAAGGCTATGGAAATTTGATCAACTAAATGTAGATGAACAACTTAACTACATTTGTTATTTGCGCTTTTGCGACACGACAGACTATATGATCATTCCGAAGGCAGCCGATTAATCAGACCTGTTAATTACGCTGTGCTGTTGCTTTGAACATTTATGTCACAAATATCATGATTAATGATATCCTTGCCAGATTTGAACTACTTCCTTTGGTAAACCACTGCCGACAGTTTTGCCTATCGGTTACAGTGTAAAATCGTATTCATTAATCCTTAAATGAGCATTCAATTATACAACGGCGTTAAACAGAAGAAAAGCTCTTTTTTTTCAACGCAAACCATTGTTACGATCATAATTTTCACGTTCGTATTAGGGCCTTTCAATAACGCTTGGGCAAAGGAGCTTCAAAGTACGCCGCAAAAATGGGTTGGTACTTGGGCTACTGCACCACAACTGGTTGAGCCAAATAATATGCCTCCGGCGCCGGGGCTCACCGGAAACACTTTACGGCAGATAGTACGTGTATCGGTTGGCGGGAAGAAACTGCGCATAAAGTTTTCGAATGAATATAGTTTAGCGCCTGTAACCCTGAAAGCAGTCACAATAGCAGTTTCGGCAGGTGGCAGTGCTGTTAAAGAGTCGACAAATAAAGCACTTACATTTAATGGGAAGCAGGAAGTTACAATGGAGCCCGGATCTGTCATGTATTCGGATGGCTTGGTTTATGACTTAAAAGCAGGAGCAGATATGGCCATCACCATATTATTCGGTTCAACATCTCCCACCATTACCGGACATCCAGGCTCACGCACAACTTCTTATTTAATAACCGGCAATAACATTGCACACTCAGATTTCAGTCAGGCGGTAAAGACCGACCATTGGTATATCATTAATGGAATTGAAGTTGACCAATCCAAGCATAAAGCTGCTGTAGCCATTATAGGCGATTCTATAACAGACGGGCGCGGATCGGGTACCAATAAACAAAACAGATGGCCGGATGTGCTTGCTCAAAAACTCTTAGAAGAGAAGAAAGAAATAGGCGTTCTTAATTTAGGTATTGGCGGCAACTGCGTACTGCGTGGAGGTTTGGGCCCAACTGGACTTAGTCGTTTTAACAGGGATATTCTTCAACAAAACGGTGTGCGCTGGCTTATTGTATTGGAGGGTGTAAACGATATAGGTGGTGTGCGAGACAGTACTGCCGCCGCACAGGTTGCAGAAGCCCTCATTGCCGCTTATAGTAAAATAATATCCCAGGCACATTCAAGAGGGATAAAAGTTTTTGGAGCTACAATAACGCCGATTAAAAAATCCTTTTATTATACCGACTACCGTGAAAAGGCGCGTAATACCGTAAATGAATGGATACGAACAAGCGGACGTTTTGATGCAACCATTGACTTTGACCGTGTATTAAGTGATCCCAACAACAGCTCTACTATCATTCCAGAGGCACAGTCGGGCGATTATCTGCATCCTAATGAGGTGGGTTATGAGATGATGGGCAAGTCTGTGAAATTATCGCTGTTTCGCTAATGCAAGTTGCCTGCGGTGAAACGCTTTTTGGAATCGGTTTGAATTGCTAAAAATACAGCAGGCTGGTGTCTTTCCCTGCGCATTAATGTGCCGGCGATTTAATTTTGCCTGAACATGATCAAAACGCTGCACATCAACCGCCATTTTCATGCAATAATGGCTCGTGCTGTTAAAGCGTAGTTTACTGCAATATGGTGCAAAAACAGGTGCTTACAAGTATCAGATACCGATTGATATTGCTACCTACAGTGTTGTATCGTAAACAGGTATTATCTTAACTGCATTTAAAGTGGCTACAGCTTTACCCAGCATCGGCTCACGAACACCCTTTTCAAAATATATATTGCGTTCATCAGTAAGCGGTATTACTTGCAGCATTAAGGTTGTAGTAATTGATGCCTTTTCTAAATATACCTGCATGGTTTTACCAAAGTAAAAATCATCGGCCACAAGTTTGCCGTCAATATAAGCGGCTCCGGTATCACCACGATAATCTATATCCAACAATGCGTTTTCTTTATGTGGCGGAATGATAAGCGACCAATACCTGGCACCCTGAACAGGTATAATTTGAGTTTGATACTGCGGCCCCGGGCTAACGGCGGTATTCTTACCATTCCGGTCATCTAAAGGAATTTTGGAGCGTTGTTCATCAGGTTTGGCAATCCAGTTAACCAGCTGAACCTTAACATCCACTTCCTTAGCTGGTAACACCTTTACCATCCTGGTAAATACACCGTCCGCCTGTTGCTTAAAGCCCGGTTTGTACATTGCTTTGAAGGAAGGAAATAAAGAAACATCAAAACTGGGGCCTTCGGTACTTTGAAGCATCAGCTTACCATTTGCAAACGTTAAATTTTGCCTGGAAATAAAGAGATGTTCGCTTCCGGAAGCACTGCCTTTATAACTATTTAAAGCTTGCTGGCCGGTTAAGGTAATGATGTTAACCTGCTTACCTGTCCTTAACTTTAATGTTATTAAGCTACCTGTTCCAGGTTTAACATTGTCTATTAAAATACAATCACCTATATTTTTAGATTGTGCTTGTGCAGCTTTTAAAACAACAATGCCCGCTTTATTAAATGCATACTCAGGCCTGATGCCATCAGGCGCAAAAAACACATAAGTTGGGGTTGAACCCGCTATTTTGCACAAGGGTTGCACAGTTGCATATTTAAGATTACAACCCTCAATATCCATATTGAATGGCAAAATGGCAACCGTGCCCGATTTTATATCAATTGGCTTTTCCGGGAAAGTCATACTTTCCTTATCTGTAAGCCGCAGCTTAAATTGAACGTTGGCTTGGTTATGCAAATTTAGTTGCCGCTGATAGTTACTGATAAATAAAAAGCCGCTTTTGCCTTTAGAGCGTACCACCCACCGCAGCGTAGTACTATCTGCCGGGCTACTCACCTTTTGGTCGGGGAACGAGGGATAAGATTGTACCAGTCTATCACCAAAATCATTTAAAAAAGTATGAATAATTTTAAAGGCATTGTATGATGGCCTTACTTGCCCGAATTCGCCCAGCGGCGCCTGGAAATCATAATTGAGTATAGGATAATCATTAGGGTAGTTTGTGGCCTTCGATTCTTGCAGGGTGCTTAAGCGGCCAATTTCATTATGACCGCCATGAAACATGTAATAACCCATCAAATTAGCACCCGATCCTATTTTAGTGTAGGCTAATGCAGCTACATCAATAGGTTTAATTATGGGTCGCCTGTGGTATGTAATTTGTATTCCGCCGCCCATTTCGGCGGTGGCGTACGGATAGCGATAACCGGTATAACCGGCGGCATCCCCTTCGTGCTTACCCAAAAGGTCACTGCCTATTGCAGGATCATTTCGCAATGTGCTGAACACATAGTTTTCAGATAGTGCCAGTTGTGACGTCTTCTTATCCCAGGGAGCCTCAGGGTAGCCGCCCCAAACCGGTATCAATTCATCTTGTTTTTGGTTAGAGCCTGGCCAGCCGGTAGCGGTATAAAAAGGCACATCAATGCCGGCTTTTATAGCCATTTGCTTTAGCGTAAGCATATGCTCCAAACCAGCCGGATTGTTAAATCTAAACTCATTCTCAATCTGGCTGCCAATAATGGGGCCGCCATTTTTAAAGTATAACCCTTTTAGCTGTGTGCCAATGGCATTATAAAGCTTTTGTACGGAGTTCAGATAGTCTGTATTGTTTTTGCGCATGTTGCCACGCTTAACAATCCAGTCGGGAAAGCCACCATTACGCACCTCGCCATGGCACCAAGGGCCTACGCGTACCCATACGTTAACATGATGCTTAGCGCATAATTTAATAAAATGCCGTAGGTCACGGTTGCCGGTCCAGTTGTACACCCCCTCTTCTTCCTCATGATATATCCAAAACACGTAAGTAGCAATCACATCAATACCGTTGGCCTTCATTTTCAAAATAGCTTCTTCCCAACGCTGTTCTGGATAACGCGAAAAATGAAACTCACCCATTACCGGGTACCACGGCTTGCCGTTTTTGGTAAAATACAAACTGTTAGCATCTACAGAATGCCCTGCAGGATCGGTATGTGTGCCTAACTTTAGGTGCCCCTTTATAACGGGTGCTTGCGTTTTACTAATATCAGCACTGTATATTTGCTGGGCTTTGGTTTTACTTATACACAAGGTAACAAGTATGCCAACATAAAAACACCAGGCTATCTTACTCATTACTTTTAGGCTTGATTTGATTTGAATTCGGTTTTAATTCATCCGGACTTTCCTTAGTAAAAGTGCTAAATTGGTATTTGGAAGGACTTACCATCACATCCTTAATTACTTCAAAGCTTACCTCACCGGTGGGATTAAATTTTTCAGATGCCATATACTGCAGCAAACTACGGTACAGCTGGCGGGCCGCTGGCTTATCAGCGTCTATGGCTGGTCCTAAGTCTGCGCTTGATACTATAATTTTACCATTTCCTACTTTGGCTTCATATACTAACGCTAAGCGGCGGTTCAAAAACCATGTATCAATTGGTTGTACCAGGGGTTTAAAGCCAGCAGGGAAATCCTCCAGCACCATTACCTGTGCACGATTGGCAATCTCCCACCATTGCAAATCACTGTGGTAACTGGTTGGAAAATTGGCAAAAGCTGAACTTTGATCCTGTATAAGCATACCGGTTACATGTGGTGGGCGCATTTTAAACCAGGATGTGTTCCAAAATACCGGTAAAAAATGCATAATTACCTCTTTACCCTTTACTACCTGCCCGGCTATATTTAAAAACACCTTGCCACCTTTATCTAATACAGCTTTTGCTTTCTCATCAAAGGCATTGGTATAATATACTTCATTCTTTATTGCCTCAGGTTTAGCCGGATATACCCAAACATTCCAATCGTTTGCATATGGCGTACCTACAATGCTAACTTCGAATTTTAATTGCGTTGCCTGCTTAATACTGCTTAGCGGCCAATTAACATTGCCAACCGGGATGCCGTTGCCGTTATTGATGGTTTTGACTTGGAAATTACCTTGCGTTAACAACACCCCTTTCTCATTTTTAATAGTCCACTTAAACGTTGTGTTCCGAAGCGGCGCATTGCCTGAATGGGCAACCATGATACCAGCCTTCAATACTTCATCGTTGGTAAAAACAAATTTAGGCACCTGCACCAGTGGCACCGTTGTATTGCAAAAACGTGCAAACTCTTTTGACGTGATGTATTCTTTTTCTTTCCAAAACGCATTAAGCACGCCTACTAATGCTGTACCCTGGCCCGGAAAATCTTGAAGGCCCAGTAGTTGAAAGCCTGCATAATTTGGCGTACGCAAGGTTTTCTCTATCTCGTTTTTATAACAAAGCACCTGCAGCTTTCCGGATGCTCTTAAAAAATCACGGCCCTGATCTGCCATGCCCTGGTCTTTCAGATCCTCTTGAAACAGCTCAAAGTTTTTAGCTCTGTAAACGCCTGTATATTCTTTTATTTCACCAAAATCAGGAAAAACACACCATTGGCCCATTTCATGAGCAACAAACGGAACATTAAATTTGCCAATACCGGCGGTAAAGTCAGAGATGCTTTCAGGCCTCTTTTCCCAGGCAAGGCCACGCACGCCTCCCCGCACCTGGTACTCGGCATTGGGGACTACCGGCCAGCTGCCACCAACAGACATCCCTGTATAAACCCGGCGGGAATCTTTCTTCTTCCAGTAATCCACAAAGGCATTAAGGTAGGCCACCTGGTTCCCTGCAGGTTCGTTTCCGCCAGACAGCATGCAAAACGAAGCAAAATTGCCATAATGCTTAGCCATGCGGTTAGTTTCATCATACAAGTACTGATCTATGGGTTGTCCCAAGCCAATTTTAGGACCATGATTTGGCCAACTTGGGCCTTCGGGCTGCAGATAGAAACCAACCCTATCAGCTGCCATAAAGGCTTCCTGCGGTGGGCACCATGAGTGGAAACGCATGTGGTTTAAACCATGTGCACGAGCCACTTTAAAAATGCGCATCCAATCAGCTATATTGGTTGATGGGTAACCAGTTAATGGAAACTCGCAATTGTTAACCGTACCACGCAAAAACACAGGCCTTCCGTTTATTAAAAAATGTGTGCCCTGTATGGTAAACTCACGCATGCCAAATTCGGCCTGCCGTTGTTCAAGGCTTTGTCCTTTACTGGTTATAACAGCCGTAAGCGCATATAAAGCCGGGTTAAACTCATCCCAGGTTTGCATGCCGCTACCTAATGGCAAAACCACTTCAATGCTTTTGGTTTGCTTACCGGCAATACTCACATTCGTTTTAATGAGCTGCGTTTGGTGCACCTTTGCAGTATTAAAGCTTTTGGCCGACAGTACTACTTGCCCGGCAAAACTTGAGTTGCCATTATTATTCAATTGCAATTTCACTCTGGCCACTTTAGCTTTTACATCGGGGTAAACTTGTATATCGTCAAGGTATGTTAACGGGGCGGTTTGTAATTCTATTTTACCAATTATGCCATTCCAGTTACCTTGCGTATGATCGGTTATGCTATGCGAATCGGGCCCAACGTTAATCGCTTTGATTCGGTTATCAACACAAATGCTGATTCGGTGCGGGCCAGTTGAAAGGTAGTCTGTCAGATCATACTGGTGCGGCGCTACCAGGCTGTTTTGCATCCCGGCTTCATGGTCATCTACCCAAACATGCGTTTCGGTGTGTGCCCTTTCTAAAAACAATACTATTCGTTTCCCTTTCCATGCGGCCGGAATGTTCACGTTGTGCTGGTACCAGGCAGCGCCAACATAGTATTTGGCGGGGGTTAACCAAAAAGGGAGCTTGATATTGCCCGCCTGCCTGAATTTGGCCAGCCTCGGATTGAAGTAAAAGGAGCTATCATAAATAGTACCTGTCCATGGTGTTTTAAGCGTAATATCATCACCTTTTCCATTTTGAGCCATTGAGCCCGGGAGCCGGATATTGTCTTCTAAATTACGGGCGTACCACTTTTCTGCAGTACCTTTATTTTCGCGGTCTATTTTAAAGCGCCATTGCCCGGCTAAAGACAATGTTTGCGCTGTTGCAGCAATTGTAGTTGCTACCAATAAAATACTTAGGCAAGCACAAAATGCAACCCTACGCATTAAAACCTTTTTCAGGCAATTTATGATAACCATGGTATCAAATCTTTATTATTTAATAGTACTTTCTGCATTGGTGGTATAAAGCAAATCCAGGTGTGTTTTAGCACCAAAATGCATAGCATCCTCTTTCAAAACGTTTCGGAGAAGGGAAGAAGCCTCGGTAGTGTTACCCAAGCCAAGAAGCCCTAAACCGGTAATGTAATCACAATGCAGCTTATTTCTTAAATTTAAATCATCATCAAATATTAGAAGATTAGGCAACGATACGGCAAAATAATCCAATGTAATTTCATCATGCCGGTGCTCTCGTCCGTAATTTACCAGACGATTAAATATGGTTTGAGCCTTATCACGCTCGCCTAACTTTATCCAGGCCATACCCTGATAAAAAATTTTGTCTGGTTGCTGATCGTTGTAAAACATAGCCGCACTAGGTTCTGAAAGGCCAGTTGATGCCTTTTTAAAGTACAGCTGCGCCTCCTCATTTTCGTTTAGTTGTTCATAAGCGCACCCAAGCCAATAGTAAATATCATTTTCTTGCGCACCATGCAGTTTTCCCTCTCCTAAATTATCAGGATAACTTTGGGCAAGGGTTAAATTTTCAATGGCTCCCCTATAGTCTCCGCTGCTTATTTGCTTTTTGGCAATTTCAACCAGGCTGTAAATATACTGTCCGGATACTCTACCTTCTCCTCCTTCCCAGGGATGAAACTTGCGGTTGCTTATTAATTGATTAGCCTTTTCGGGCTGACCTAAAAAATTATGCAATGCAGCAATCTCCAAATATAAATCGTCCCGAAGGTTGGTTACTGCGTTGTTACAAGTGAGGTGATTGAGTCTTTTCTGGGGTGCAACGTTTAATCTTTTATAAAATTGATCTAACTCCATCAGCACACGTGCATCGGCCGGATTGAGGGCAAAAGCTTGTTCAAAAAGTGTAAGTGCTTCAGCCGATTTTCCTTTTTTATTAAAATAGGCTATAGCTAGATTTCTTAATACGATAGAAAATTGATCATCACTTGCCATTGATTTTTCCCAGGCAGCAATTGCCTCATCATACTGACGCTTATCATACCAAAGGTTACCCATATAAAACGCAGCTTTTGCATCAGCTGGGTTTACCTCCAACGCATAAGTAAGCACCAAAATATCCTCCAACTTATTTGGAAAGCAGTAGGCTGAATCTGCCATTTGCGCCTGTTTAAGTGAAGTGGCTGAAAGCGAAGCATTACCCAAAAGCTCGGCGTAGTAACCGATATAATAAAAAGTCATTGGGGTACGCAAATCTTCTTTAGTTAATTGCAGTAACTCAACAGCTAGTTTATATTCTCCCATAGCTGCATAGTCAATAGCATATTCTAACAACGTATTTGCTGTTAAGCGGCTGGTTACCTCAATTTCTGTTAGTTCCTTATCTGCATCGTTTAACTGCCCGTTTTGCAAATAACATTGTACAAGCTCATACCGGGCACCAACATTAAAGTAATCTCTTTTTAACGCGCTATTAGCCGCCTCCATAGCCTCTGTAATACGGCCAAGCTTTCGCAAAGCACAAATTTTAAGGGCATGGGCCTTTCCGTTTCTGGCATTACGGTCTATTGCCCAGTTGATGTGTTCGAGCGCCAGTTCATGGTGCGACCTGATCATATCTATTTGCGCAACCGAAAAATATCCGGCATCCTGCCAGGCGCTACTCCAGGTAGACTTAAAAAAAGCGTTGTAAGCCTCGTTGATATGGTTTTGATATTTTAGGGAAAGGCCCAGATTGTAATAAGCTTCACTGTCATAAGGATTAGGATTGCGGCCGGTGATGGTTGCAATTGCAGTTCTGAAATAGTTCTCGCTTTTTTTAAACTGCCCACGGCGCAGGTACCATGCACCTAACGCATTGTTGTTCCTATAATCAGCAGGATCTCTTTTAAGTGCTTCTTCATAATACGGAACAGGGCTATAAGTGGCGTGCCTGTATTGCTCCAAATGCTGGCCAGTTAAAAATAATTGCTCCGTTGATTCGGTTTCCTGAGGTGTTAGTGCAGGCTTAGCGGGTTCGGGTATGTCATTATTGCGATTGTTTGCAGGATCATAGCGAAGCATTTCTGAGTTATAAACGTCGGTAATACGTATTAAAAGATCCATTTCCCGACACTCAGCATCTACTTCATAACTTTGATCGAAAACTATTTCAGGCGAAATTGAAATTACTTCCCGTGCAATTTCACAACCACGAACAGCGATAATTACACTTATGTTACTTAGCTTACAGGTTGCAAAAAGTTTAACAGTTAACCGGCAATCTTTAATATCGGCGCTCAACATGACATCCTTACTGGCGTTCTTAACCATTCCCAGCTCCCGGTAAGGCATAAAATACTGTGTGAAAGATTTTTCTTCATAGGGCATCAACCATGAAAAATCGGGCTGATTATCTGTAAACACCCCCGTCATCAACTCTATGTATGGACCGTCCTCGTCTGTTAGGTTTCGGTCCCAGGCAACGCCAAAGTCTCCGCAGCCCCAGGTCCATTGCTTTTTACCGGGCGAAACGTGATGGTTGGCCACGTGCAGTACGCCGGCCCTAGTATCGTGCTCATAGCCGCCAACAAAATTATAATCAGAATTTACCGCCATATAAGAGGTTGGTACCTTTATATTCTTATATCTGGAAATGTCGGTACCTGGCGAATAATCAACTTTATAATAGGTCCCCGTAGCAATAGGAAAAGCAGATACGTCGCGTTTGCCGTGGTCAAATACCGCGTTAACATCCGATGGAAATACAGACTGATAGTCGTCATTTACTGCAACAGCCGGGTTTGCCCACCACAAAAAAGTTTGTGGCATATTGGTTCGGTTATAAAGCTTGGCTTTAATTTCGAGATAAGCTTTATCGGGGTGCAGCGTAAAACCAGCCATACCTTTGGTACGAAACATTTTTTCGATTTCATTCACCCAAACAGTCGTGCTACCATCGGCATTTTCTTCAATTGAAAAATCAACCGGCTCATAGGTGCTTGGGCGGTGATGCTGCGGCCAGTTAAACTCAATGCCACCAGATATCCATGGGCCGCACAGTCCTACCAGTGCAGGCTTAATCACCTGATTATAATAAATAAAATGCCGCTCTTTAACTTTGTCCCAAGCCATCTGAACGCGGCCACCCAGTTCGGGTAGAATCATTATTTTCAGATACTGGTTTTCCAGAAAAATGGCCTGGTAAGGTTTATCTACCTTTTCGTCAAAAATTTTTTCTATAACTGGGTTGGGGTAAACCACACCACTGCTTCCCTGGTAAACGCGCTTTTCAAAAAACATGGGGTTTTTATCAGGTGCTCCAACTTCATAAGTGGGTATTATCACTGTTTCAACCCAAGCCTGCACAGTACTTTTATTCATATAATAAATTCGTTTAATGGCTTACGAAATTGTTCTCCAATTCTTCCAGGGTCTGCCCTTTTGTTTCTTTCACCCGTAGGCGAATGAAGAGGAACCCCAGGAAGCAGATCACAGCGTATAAGTAAAACGGACCATAAGTGCCCAACTTTTGCGCGAGGATAGGGAACGTAAAAACCAAAATAAAGTAAGCCCCCCACAAGGAAACGATGGCAACCGAAGAGGCTACGCCACGTATATGATTAGGGAAAATCTCTGAGATGAGCACCCAGGTAACTGGTGCTAAAGAGGTTGCATACATACCAATAGCCAATAAAACCAGTACCGATACCAAACCGGGTCCGGCATGATTTTGCAGAAAGTAAGCCAATAACAAGTAAATGATTGACAAACCTAATGAACCAATTAACATGAGCGGGCGCCGGCCGAGTTTATCTACCTGCCACATAGCCAATAAGGTGAACAGCAAGTTCACCAACCCAATAGATACCGTTTCAAACAACTGGCGATCTAAACTGGCGCCCACCGATTCGAATATGGTTGAGGTATAGTTGAACACTACGTTAATGCCACACAGTTGCTGAAATACGGCCAACGTAACGCCAACAATAACTGCCGGACGCACAGCTTTAGAAAACACCGCACGGTAAGAAGGCTGAACGGCGTTGCCGTTTAAGGAGCTGCCAATATCGCTCATAGTAGCGCTTACATAAGATTCTGAACCTATTTTTTTAAGGACAGCTACCGCTTTTTCTTCTTTGCCAGCCTTTGCAAGCCAACGCGGACTTTCAGGCAGCCATACTATACCCAGCAAGAAAAGTCCTGATGGAATAACGCCCATGCCAAACATCCAACGCCATACCTCCGGCCCGTTACCGGCAATTATGTAATTGACCAGGTTAGTGACCAGAATGCCAATTACAATAGTTAACTGATTAATGGCAACGTTACGCCCCCTAACAGAAGCGGGCGATACCTCGGCAATATAAAGCGGGCTGAGCATAGAAGCCATGCCAACACCTATGCCTGCAGCAAAACGCATAACCACAAACACTGAAAGGCTCCATGACAGGGCCATGCCTACAGAAGAAACTGCAAATACGGCCGCAGCAAGCATTAGCCCGGGCCGGCGTCCGTAACGGTCCGCAAGTTTACCTGCTAATAAACAACCAACAATACACCCCAGCGCCAATGAGCCGGTCAAAAAACCTTCCCACCATACATCAAGTGCAAATGCTTTACGTAAAAAAGGAAGCGCTCCTGAAATGACAGCAAAGTCAAATCCGAAGAGATATCCTCCTAAAGCCGAGATAAATGAGATGCCTACAACATAGGTACTATTGAAGCGACTTTCGGAATAAGACATTATTAAAGCAGTTTAACGAATATAAAGTAACAAACGACGCCTGTATGGCGAATGAACATATTTGACTAAGCGCACACAAACTTTTCTGACAAGTAAGAGCACCTATTAAATACAGCCTTCCTGAAACGGAAGGCTGTATTTTAGAATTAGTAACCGAAATTTTGCGTCCAGTTAGAACGGGTTTTCAGCTCGTTTTGCGGAATGGGCAGTAACAAATCCTTTTTAGTGGGAAGTTGTCCGTTAAGTTTAGAATGATAGTAGGCGGCAAATGCAGCTAAGGTGCTGATAGCTTCTGTTTCGCCCCAGCGTACTAAGTCAAAGTATCTCCGGCCTTCGCCTATAAACTCAAACTTCCGCTCCCGTTTAATATCATCCAGCGTTGGGTCTGCAGTTAATACAGCTAAGCCTGCCCTTGTACGTATGGCATTAACATACTGCCTGGCATTTCCGGCTTTACCATCGCGAATCAGCGCTTCAGCATACATCAGATAAACGTCAGCATCCCGAATAATCGGAAAGTTTCTGGGCTGATCGTTCCATGCTTTAATTTTGGTATTAGTTGGGTCTTTTTCTAAAAACTTGGTAACAATGTTTCGCGGAACGAACACCCGGTTGGTAACTGTGCTTACTGCGTTGTAGTAACCGGTGTCAATACTGGCCGGAAAGCGAAGATCTTTATTGGCTTTCATTTGTTTAACCACGGCACTATCTACACGCACATCCTGCCCCTGTACAGTATAAGTTGAATACAGCCACTCTGGAAACGGTGAACCTGAACTTGCACCACTAGTGGTATAAGCGCCCAGGCTGGAACCTGTATTCAATCCGCCCGAGGCAAACTGAATGGAGAACAGATCGTATTTATTTTCGTTAGCAAGCGTAAATATTTGCGCATATACCGGCGAAAAGCGGGCCGATACATCACCAATGATACTTGCATAAACCGCCTCGGCCTTTGCATAAGCTGAGGCATCGTTCATTGGATAACCGGCCATGGTCATATAAACCTGGCCCAACAGGGCATTAGCTGCCAGGCTACCTACCCGGCCTGCATCTGCACCGGTATAAACCTTCTGAAGATTTGCGGCCGCATATTGTAAATCGGCAATAATTTGTGCATAAATTTCGGTTGCAGCAGCACGCGGCTGTGAAACAGCCTCTGAGTTTTCAACTGGTGTTGTAATTAATGCAACCGGACCAAAGGAGCGCACCAGTTCGGCATAGGCATATGCCCTTAAAAATCTAGCCTCTGCACGGTAGCGCATATATTCGCCTTCCTTAGTGTAATACAAAAGATTATTAGCTTCTTTGATAATTTGATACAGCCTCGAAAATATGGCTGATACTGTGCCGGATGTTGGTGTAGTAAGGTATTTTCTCAATTCCAGCTGATCGTTCTGAGCCGAAGTTTCACCGGCAATGTACAGCAAGTCGGAGCGGTTCTCAGACGCCAGCCAAAAATAGTCTGTTGCAAAATCTGTATTGGTACCATTTCTGCCCAACCTTGCATAAATGCCTATTGCTGCCTGCTTTATCTCAAGTTCATTTGAGTAAAAGTTACCAGAAGTATTATTTTCAATGGGTGCTATATCGATGTTCTCTTTGCACGATTGAATCAGCATAGCTGAGCTTGCCAAAACAATTAGATACTGTTTAAATGTTTTCATGCTTTTAAAATTGCTGTTAAAAAGTTGCGTTCAGCCCAAAAGATAGTGTCCTTGCCAATGGGTATGAGCCCCAATCAGCCGATCCGTTATCTTGCGTGGCGCCTTCAGGAGAATAACCCGGGTAGTAAGAGTCCCATAGGTAAACATTGTCACAAGAAGCATATATTCTTAACCGCTTAAATGCCTTCTTCAATACCGGAAGGTTATAACCTAATGCAATATTCTTGATTCTTAGGTATGCTGCACTGTACATCCAATTAGTATCATACTGGCTTGTAACTGCCGAAAAGAAAGCAGGCACTTTTCCGTTTCCGGGCTCAGCTTCAGACCAGTAAGCATCCTTCAACCAACTATTCATATATTCATAACGGGTATCGTTAGTTGCCCTGTTCCAGGCTCTAGATCCGATTGATAAAAGATCGCCGCCAACACGTCCCTGAACCAATACGGTCAGGTCCCAGTTTTTATAGGTCCAGGTGTTGGTAATACCAAAATCAAACTTGGGTTGATAATTGCCTGCAACCACATAATCATTAGCATCTATCTTACCATCGTTGTTGGCGTCCATATACTTGGTATCTCCGGGCTTTTGACCAGAATAGATAGGTATTTTGGCAATAAAGTTGCCGCTTGCATCTTTGTTAAAATCAGCTTCGCGCAATACTCCTGTTGCTTGCAACAGATAGAAGGAATTGATAGGATAACCTACCCTTTGTATAACGGTATTTCCCTGACCTAATTTTATATCTGCATTATCGTTAGTTAAGGCGGTAATTTTATTGCGGTTGATAGATACGTTTAACGAGGTATTCCAACGGAACCCTTTATGAATCACGTTAACCGTATTCAGCTCTACTTCAAAGCCCCGGTTTTCAACGCTGCCTATGTTATCATACATACTCGAAAACCCTGTTGATAGGGACACAGGTGCGTTGAGGAGCAAATCGACCGTCTTTTTGTAATAAGCATCCAACGACAGGCTTATTCTGTCTTTCAATAAGCCTACGTCCAAGCCCAGGTTATAACTATCTGTTTTTTCCCAGCGCAATCTGGAGTTAGAAATATTACCCACTACAAAGCCGCTGGAAACCGCCTGCGCATCGCCTAAAGGATAATTTAGCGCAGCCATGCTCGATAGGAATGCCGAGTTGCCTATACGGTCGTTCCCGGCCTGTCCCCAGCTAAACCGCAGTTTTGTTGTTCCCATCCAATTTACATTCTTCAGGAACGATTCTTCGCTGATAACCCATCCTGCAGAAAGGGAAGGAAACACGCCCCATCTGTTATTAGGCCCAAATTTAGATGAGCCATCTGTACGTAATGATCCGGCAAATAAGTACCGGTTTTTAAAACTGTATTGTACCCTTCCGAAGTAGGAAATTAAAGCATTGCTAGCACCATATATCGTATTGGCATTTACTGTTGTACCACGGGTGATATCAAAAATGTACGTCTTATCATTCGGAAAACCGGTTACAGATTGATTAGTGGTCTCTTCCTTATAGGTTTCCTGCGATGCACCCAGCAAGAAGTTTAAGGAATGCTGGCCAATATCTTTTATATAAGTAGCTGTAGCCTGATATAAAAGACTGTTGGAATTTAATGTGGTTTTAGTAGATGTGGACAACTGACCTGGAGTTGCCGAATCCCAGGTGGGCTGTATCCAGGTAGGACTATAGGTTCTTTGCGAATTACCGCGGTAGTTCCAACCTATGAGGCCATTAATATCCAAACCTTTAATGATATTGACCGTGGTATTAAATGCACTGTTTAAACGAACATCGCTGTTTACGCGGTCATTATAAACGGCTTGCACATAAGGGCTCACTACATTTGGGCCCGGGCCCCAGCCATCGTAGTATTTATAAGGCGATGCGCCAGCCATTCTTCCGGAGCCTGTAAGTACCCAGCCCGGATAACTGAGTGCACGGGCAACTGCATTGTCTTTACCATCTACATTGGGCCCTTTTATTGTACCAATAGAGGGTGCTAAGGTAAGGCCTACTTTTACCCGGTCACTTAATTTTGCTTCAACGTTTGAGCGGAAAGAGTAACGACTGTAAGAAGAACCCACCACGATGCCATCCTGCCGGTAAGCACCGCCAGATATGGCATAGTTTACAATATCATTAGCGCCCGATGCACTAATTTGCAAATCATGAACAGGAGCGGTACGCAAAACCTCATCCTGCCAGTCAATTTTCTCCAATGCACCATTGCTCCAATAAGGATCGTAAATGCCATAAGTAGCGCGAATGCCTAAAAGATCGTTCCTTGTTGTATAGGTCTTCCCGTCTGTACGGCTCGCATAAGCAATACGGTCTGCCTGGCTTACGCCCGCACTTTGTCCGGTTTTTAAAACCCATTGCCGGTCCAGCCACTTTTTGTTAAATTCAATCCACTCGTCAGAATTCAACACCTGTACTTTTCTTTCGGCTGAGGCAAGAGCTGTATAAGCCGAAACCGAGAGGGCTGGTTTTCCTGTCTTGCCTCTTTTGGTGGTTACCAATACTACGCCATTTGATCCGCGCGATCCGTAAATTGCAGCTGATGAAGCATCTTTCAGTACATCTATAGACGCAATATCGGCAGGATTTATACCAGATAGGTTATCTAAGGGAACACCATCCACCACATATAACGGTGCAGCACTACCCGATATAGATGCAGCTCCACGTACATTCACTGTAATGTCTGAACCTGGCGAACCGGAAACATTCCTAACCTGCACACCCGCCAATTGCCCCTGTAAAGCTTGCTCAACACGCGTAATTGGTCTTTCGTCTATCTGTTTATCAGTTATTTTGGCTATAGCCCCGGTTACATTACCCTTTTTTTGTGTTCCGTATCCTACAACTACAACATCCTGCAAGCTCCTCTGGCTTGTTTCGAGATTTACGTTCAACGTTGGACCGGTAACTGAAATTTCCAATGAGCTGTAGCCAATACCGCTAAAAACCAGCACAGTGCCATTGGAGGCATTTACTCTGAATTTCCCCTGCGCATCTGTTAAAGTTCCGCGGGTTGTGCCCTTAACAGTAACCGAAATTCCCGGAATCCCATCCGGATCGTCTTTGGACGTGACTTTTCCACTTACCGATCCTTCCTGGGCAAAAAGCTTTAACGGAGTTAGCCATACCAGCAAACACGCTAATATGATACTCCCAATTTTGATCTGAAAAGTAAATTTTCTCATAATAATGGGTTCAAATTTTTAATTGGTTTAAAACTGGTGTGTTGCATAAAGCAAATCACCGATTGCTTAGCTGCAACAGTCTTAAGTATCTTTAAACATCGTAGGTTAAATTGGCAGGCTAAATGTATTCGGTATTAGCGCAATAAAAAATGGATAAGAGCTCCTTAATGATGGATTATTTTACCATATATGCTTACTGTATTTGTGCAGCTGCAGTCACTTACCCGAGTAAGACTGCCCCTTTTAATAAGATTTAGTAATTATTATGTATTGATACTTTTGTTTAAAAATTACAACTATTGGTACATGTGTGTATCTAACACGAAATATCTCAACTTTACAACCTAAAGGGGCAACGCCTAATATTTATTTTTTAAATAAACTATGGCTATAAACTAGATGGATTATATAACTTAGTATTTATGAGTTTAGCTGCAAAAAATTTATGCTGATGGCAGGCCCTAGTATTAAAAAGGTAAAAGAAGGATTTATTGGTCAAAGGATGATTGTGGTTCCTCCTGATGTTAAACGGTTAGTTGGAAAGAACGAGCTGATCAATGATTTGAACCTCACCGCAATCGGACATTATCCTCATGCCAGTTTCCATGATAGAGAGCGAAAACTGGGCACTAACCAATATATTCTGCTGTACTGTACTGAAGGGAAGGGCCTGATTGAATTGGAAGACCAAAAAATCTTGATGCGCCCTAACACATTTTTTGTTATCCCTAAAAACGTTCCTCATCATTACCAAAGCTCGGTTCAAGACCCGTGGACGATATACTGGATACATTTCAAAGGCAAAAAGGCTGATTTAATTTACACACGCTACCTTAACCGCACACTTACCGATGGCCTGGCAATTCCTTATACTTTAAACCGAATACAAACATTCAATGAGATTTACCAACTACTGGAGCAAAGCTACCATCCGCTGGTAATGGAGATTATAAATATTAAGCTACTGGAATTTATTGCATCATTCGTTTATGATGAACAAATTAATCCGGCCGTTCTTGAAGATGATGCCATAACGCATAGTATCCGTTTTATGAAAGATAATATCAGGCAGCTATTTACAGTAGACAACTTGGCTAAACAGCAAAATCTTTCGGTTTCACATTATACCAGGTTGTTTAAAACCAAAACCGGCTATAGCCCTATTCAGTACTTCAATCAGTTGAAAATCCAGTTATCCTGCCAGTACCTGTATTTTAGTGACCGCAAGATAAAAGAGATTTGTAATGAAATTGGGTTTGTAGATCAGTATTATTATTCGCGCCTGTTCCGGAAACTGATGGGAATTTCTCCTGCTAAATACAAATCACAGAAAAAGACTGCCTGACGCTGGTGTCGATTTCGTGATTGCTGAGTACAGTTGCATTTAATTGCAGTATTATCTTACGGTGTATAGGTTTTAATCACCCTATCTAACACCGTTTTGAAATTGGTTTCATAGCTTGGTTTTACGTTGTTATTAATCAGCACCAAGTCTGTGTTTTCAACCGGCTTTCCATCTTCAACCATATAGGTTTTAGATAAGAATAATGTTATTTGTGGTTTAATATTTTTCCACATGTAGGCAGAACCACTTAGATAAGGTTTTTTGTTTTTGTCTTTCTTTTGTGTTTCAGCTTCGAGCACAACGGGCTTTCCATATTTCGCAAATACATATTTATTTATAGCCTTTGACGCGGCGTCCGTTTCGAAGCCAATAATAACACCAACCAGTTTTTTTTCCTTAATAGAGTTTAGCAAAAATGAAACGAAACAATGCTCGGTAAGATTGGCCGGACCGAAATGATAGCCGGCAATATCATACGTAGTATAGGCGGGTAAAGACGTTAAAGGCTCTGTAGGGTCGGCAGACTTTTTATGGTTCTTAACAAGAATCCTTGGGTCTTCTTTAAAGGTGAGTTTTTCCAAATCAAGTTTCGCTTGTGCAAAACACGAAAACTCAACGGATGCTAAAAATAAAAACAGGAGCAATTTAAGCAGCATAAGCAATTAGTATACAATAGTATAACACCTGCTCGCTCTTTTTGTTAATACGGTACGTAGCATGAAAACTACATTTATGTAAAATATTAAATTGACCGTGCCTTTCAGCATTTCGAATGATCGTGTTTCGATCATCTTTATCTTTTCAACAATCCCCAAAAGCTAGGCTATGTGCAGTGTTTTAATTATCTCGCTATGGCATTATATATAATACCATAGCGAGAAGGACACTACTGCTTACCCAGGCAAGCAACAGCACCATCTGTAGTACTAACGTATACTTTACTGTTTAGCGGTAAAACTGTATTCACCAAACAATTAGAAACTTTGTATTTCCAAAGGGTTTGGCCGCTATTACGATCAACACCATATACTATACCCGAATGTGTTGGCACAAAAACAACGCCTTGGTATTCTACTATAGCCGAAGGGCAAAGCTCGTATGGTAATTGCAAAGTTGACTTCCAAGCTACATGCATTGAATCGGCAACAGGCGAAATGCCTAGTAGGTTACCATCCATTGTTTTTACGTAAATGAGGGAACTATCAGCAGAAATACCCATCGACTCCCTCACTCTTAATTTCGGGTCTTGTTTGCGCCATATTACTCTACCTGTTGAAGCATCGAACGCTGTCATGTAGCGATCGGGCGCTACAATGAAAACCCTGCCGTTAGCAGCAACCGGGTAACATGCCGCGGGCGAAAACATACGGTTGCCAGAGCCATTGTTCCATTTCCAGATCAACTTGCCGGAGTTTACGTCTAAAGCGTAAAAGTCGTTAGCCCAGCATCCGAAGTAGATGATGTTCTTGTAAATTAGTGGCTTGGTTACCACAAAGCCCTTCACTTCGTTATAATCCCACTTCAGCTTTCCGTTATTTAAGTAGATGGCTCTAAAATGACCATCTGAAGCACCTATAAAAACAACATTATCCTTAATTACAGGCGAAGCTACAATAGCCTTTTCGGCCTGTGCTTTCCAAACTAATTTACCGGTAATGGCCGACAGGCAGTAAACGTTCTGATCAGAGGATCCGGCAACAACATAATTTCCGGAAACCGCCGGTGTAGAGTAAATTTTTCCTTGAGTTGCATAAGACCATAAGCGCTTCCCGTTATCCTTGTTCAAAGCATAAATTAGCCCTTTGGTATCGGTTAGTATAATTGCGTTTTTATGTATAGCCATGCCCGAGCCTATATCACTTTGATCTTGATAGGTCCATACCGGCTTTACCCTTGTTAGTTTTTGATTTACGGCGTAGGAAGGCCTATAATAGCGGGCAGTGTCCTTATCGAACGCCCTTTGCATTAAGGCCACTTTTGCCCAAGGCTTATTAGCCTTTATTATTGGCTTACGTTCTTCGAAATACGCTGTGTTATTATCAAAAGTAACAATGTTATATCCTCCAATGCTGTCTTTAGCCCGCAGGTTAGACCGACCCATAACACCAGGAATACCATCAAAGGTATATTGGTGGTTTTGATGACCGTGCCCGCATAAAATAAGTTGTACGTTTTTCTTTTTTAACCTGTCTATTACGTTGTACCAGTTATTTTGGGCAGAGTCTTGGGGGTAATGGTTCAGGTACACTACAGGTGTTTGCGCTGGTGTGCTTTTTAAAACCGAATCGAGCCATACAATATTTTCACGCGGTACCTGGCCCGGCCCCATCCGCATATTCGGACCCGAACTTGCGCCCGTAAACAAGTATCCTCCATAATTAAAAGCAAAAGTTTCGGCACCAAACACCCGGCGAAAAGTGTTACTGCCACTCTCCGACCAATTTGCATCATGATTGCCCGGAATGATGTACCATTTTTTATTCAAGCTATCCAAAATTTGTTTAGCTAAGGCTAGTTCAGCGTCGGCTCCGAATTCTGTAATATCACCCGTTATCACCACAAATTTAAGCTCATCATTGGCGTTAATATCCTTAACGGTCCTGCGCAGATCTTCGGCCGCTGTTTGGTTACCAATATGCGTATCAGAAACAAAGGCAAATTTAAATGACTGTGCATTTGCAATACTTACTAACAGTAAGAAGTATAAAAACGGAATTAGCTTTTTATTCATATCAATATCTTAGATGAGAGCGTGTTTATCTTATTTTGAGTACAGCTGGTTTGCTTGGATAACCTTCATTTTTAAGGCGATCGAGAGCAGTAACAACATACTTGCAACCATTGGAAGCGGTTGTGTCAGTATAAGATCGCAAGGTTTTATCAAAACTGATCTTGATAATGTTTTGCGGTTTATAAATATCTACCTTTTCGCCTGCTTTAAAACGGTAAATTACATAGCCATATACATTTGCCGGTCTTTTGCTGTATTGCCAGGTTAACTGTGCTTTACTATTACTATAGACTGCCTTCAAGCCGCTAGGTGCCATTGGTACCGATTCGCCCAACCAAATCATTTGAGGAAGCAAAGCAGGGTACTTGTAAAAATTGGCGCGTAAAGAGTCTTGAAATCCGGCAAGGTTATCGGTAACCGATTTTGAACTGAAGTATACGCTTCCCTGAACCCGGGCATTTTTACGTAATGCCCTTACCTGGTTAGGTAATTGCTGCTTGTCACGCCAGCCCTCGCGATTTTCCATAGCACGGTATACGGCCTGCCCAATATATACATGCTTATTAAAGGCGTTGTTGCTCCACCATTCCAACAGCTTTTCGTATGGTGCAGCCGGGTAGTAAAACGGAAAATAAATTTGCGGGTTCACGTAATCGACCCATCCGGCCTGCGTCCATCTACGGGCATCAGCATATAATGCGCTATAACCCGAAAGGCCGTTAGATACCGACCCATTAGGATCGTCCTTTAAATTACGCCATATGCCAAATGGACTTATGCCAAATTTAACATGCTTTTTAGCGGCATGAATACTGTCCGATAAAACATGGATAAGGGTATCGACATTATGGCGTCGCCAATCGTTAATGTCATTAAAACCTGTTCCGTATTGTGCATAGGTAGTTGTATCAGGCAATTTATCCTTACCCGGGTACGGGTAAAAATAATCATCGAAATGTACCCCATCTATATCATAGCGATGTACCACATCCATAATTATGCTGATGATGTACTTCCGAACTTCTGGTAAACCGGGGTTAAAGTACTTTTTGCTCCCGTAAGTAAAAAACCATTCCGGATGTGTACGGGTAATATGATTGGCGCTAACATTTGAATCGGCCAGATCATTGGTAGCACGGTACGGATTAAACCAGGCATGCAATTCCATAGCCCTTTTGTGGGCTTCATCTATTGCAAACTTTAACGGATCATAAAACGGTTGTGGTGCAAGGCCCGGTTTGCCAGCAAGGAACAAGCTCCAGGGCTCTTTGCTGTTTGCGTATAAAGCATCGGCCGACGGTCGTATTTGCAACATAATAGCATTAATGCCGCTTTTTTCATGCTCATTTAAAATCTGCACAAGTTCTTGCTGCTGTACGCCCGATGCCAATCCGCGCTTGCTGGGCCAATCAATATTCTGAACCGTGGCTATCCATACGCCCCTAAATTCGCGTTTTGGAGGAGTTTGTGCGTTAGTTATGTTTGGTATAATGAAAAGCCCCAATAATAGAGCTAAAGTGAGGCATGGCAATAGTCTCATAGTATAATGTTTTTATAAAGAAAACCCTTCATGGTATTGGCCATGAAGGGTTTTAAAATAACTGTATTTACCAGCCTGGATTTTGCTTTAAATCCACACCTTGATCTTTATAAAGTTTGATCTGATCTATTGGCAACGGACTTAAATATACCCGCGGATCATTAAATATCCGCTGCGTTTCGGCCCTTGGCGCAGGAATAATATATCCCTGGGTTGCGTTGTTCTGGATGGTTACAGTAGTGCCAGGATAATCAGCCTTATTTATCCATGCACCTAAATTAATATCAGGATTAGCTTGGGTATCCAGGTATTCATATTTTTTCCACCTGCGTAAGTCACTGTTCCTGAAACCCTCCATCATCAGTTCAACCCTGCGTTCACGACGTATTTCCCATATCATGGCCGGTACAGAAGGGTCTCTTTTGGGATCATTGTAAACTACATTGTTTACAGCCGGCAAACCACCAACGACCTGTAAATTAGGCATATTGATGTTAGCTCTTTTGCGTAGCTTATTTACAGAATTATCCAGGTCGGTTTGCGTTAATGTACCCAGTTCGGCGCAAGCCTCGGCATAATTAATCAGTACCTCGCCCAAACGTATTACAGGTGCCTGCGTGTCGTTCAAGCTGCTATTGCCATTGGTCAGATCCTTGATATCCTCGTTTAAGAACTTTAAGGTAGAATAGCCTGAGGTAGAATAATTACCCACTTTACCCGGCAGCCTTATATCGTTTGTAATGGTTGCCCGCAAACGTGGATCTCTGTTAGCCATTACATTGTTAATAGTCTTATCTCCCTGGTACAAGGGTGAAATACTGATAGGTAAACCATCACTGGCTAAATAAGCTTCAACAGCGTTTTTGGAAACACCGGTTTGTGGCTCCTTATTAACATAACTGTTTAAGCTGTGCGTAAGCAAGCCGGTTTGATATCTCCTGTATAGAATAATTTCCGAATTAGTAGAAAGATCAAGCGAGTTAAACAGCTTTCTATAATCGGCGGCAAGCGTATAACCACCTTTGGTCATTACCTCATTAGCAGCAAACTTTGCAGCTTCCAGGTATTGGGTAGCCTTTGCAGTGTTATTCTCCTGGTATTTTTGCCAGGTTCCTTCATATAGAAATACCCGCGACATAAATGCCAATACCACATCCCGGTTTACAATCAATTTTTGCGGCCCGGTAGCGGCATCTACAACACGAACATTAGCAGCAGCATATTGAAAATCGGCTAGAACGCTGTCCATTACCAGTGTGCGTGGATCGCGTGGTTTGTAAAGGGCAGCCTTGTCGTCATCATTTATTTCTTTATTATAGAATGGATAATCACCAAACGCTTTAACCTTGCTGGCATACTCCATTGCACGAAAGAAACGACCAACCCCTCTCCAATGATTTTTAGCCTCAGTTGACATTGGAACACGATTTATACGATCTATTAAAATATTGGCTTTACGGATATTGGTAAAGGACCAGCCACCACCCGTTTGTGGAACTTGCCTTGTTAGTACCGTAGGCGTTGTTGGTGCAAAATCATCGTTCAAGGTTTCACCCGAAAAATATCCACCCCAAGTTAAATCAAAGCCTGAGGCATATCCGGGGAAATAGGTGGTATAAAAGCCATACGCAAAAGTTCTTACGTTACCTTCACTGGTCCAATAATTGCCATCTATAAGAGCATCCAAAGGAGGCCTGTCTAAAAATTTGTCAGCTTTCTTACAACCAAAAATTGTAGTTGTAACTGCGATGATTATAATTAAATATTTTAAAGTCTTCATGTCTGTATTTTTTTAAGAATTAAAACGTAACCTGTAGACCTAAAGAGTAAGTTTTTCTGTAAGGATAAACGCGTCCGAAGCCTGCTCGGTCTAAGTTTAACTGGCTTTGCGAAAAGTCAATTTCCGGATCTATCGGAATTTCGCCTAAGTGATCAAAAGTTAAAATATTTTCGCCACTGAAAAATACTCTTAACTTTTGGATTTTTATACGCTCTGTTAGTCTTTTAGGTAATGAGTAGCCTACGTTCAGATTTTTTAAGCGCAGGTACGCCATGTTTAACAAGTACCGGGTTTGTGGTTGAAAATTCCATCTGTCAACAGTTGCGCCGTAGTCTGTTGGTCTTGGATAAAAGGCTCCAGGGTTTTCCGGTGTCCAGTAATCCATCTGGTTAGCATACCAGCCCTCTGCTGCTCTAAAGCCGGGGAATACGGTTGGACCGCTTGCCCAAAGGTCGCGTTTAGCTACACCCTGGAAAAATACGTTTACATCAAATCCTTTCCAATCGGCACCAAGCCTTAAGCCGTACAGATAACGTGGTGTCGAATTTCCAATTACTTTTTTATCGCCCGGATCATCCAGTGTGCTAGTACCAGAATAGATTACGCCGTCGCCGTTCAGATCTTTGTACTTTACATCACCAGGTCCAAAGTAGAATGAACCGCTTTCTAACTGAGCCTGCGAAGCGACTCCCGGAGCATAAATATAACGGCCTGCTGCGTTCCTTCCCGAAAAATCACTTTCAGTAAATAAGCGATCTGTTTCGTAACCCCATATCTCGCCGAGCTTCATACCCTCATAATAGGTTGTGTTAATTTCGGCAATAGGTCCGGGCAATCCACGTGTTGTGTTCGCAAATTTGGTTATGGTTTCCGTTGCATCAGACAATGTACCTGTGAAACTGATATGCAAGCCATTTGAAAAAGCGTGATTATAATCCACTGCCAATTCCCAGCCTGTTCCTCTTAATTCACCATAATTAACCCTTGGTGCGCCTGTGCCAAACGAGCTTGGCAGCGTGGCACCGTTAGTTAGCATATCGCTTGTTGTTCTTCTGAATACATCAAACGTGATACCCAAATCATTATTCAGAAACCTGGCATCAAGTCCTAAGTCGGCTGTTTTAACCTTTTCCCAGGTTAGAGTAGGCGAAACGTAAGGGGGGGTAGCAACAGTAATTGCATTGCCTGATGGCAGTAGCCATCCCGAACTAGAAGAAGGCATGACTGGTAGGAAAGCATAATCACCCCGGGTCGTAACAACCTGATTTCCCACTTGACCGTAAGAAGCTCTTATTTTTAAGAAAGACAACCATGATTTGGTTTTCTGCATGAACGACTCCTCACTTAATACATAACCTGCTGAAGCAGAAGGAAAGAAAGCATATAGATCAGTGCCTGGGAAGCTTGATGATCCATCATAGCGACCATTTAACTCTAACAAATACTTGTTTTTATACCCATAGTTAATACGGCCAAAGTAACCCAGGGTAGAGAAATGGTTATGTACGCCATCTACGAATTGATCGCCAGTTGCCAATCTAATTTCGCCATAATTTGGATCAAGGAGGTTTCTTTTTTCCGATGAATTGTTGGTCAACTCGTTATACTCTATATCGCCGCCTAATATGGCTTTAAACGAGTGGTCACTAATGGTTTTATCGTATGTTGCAAATAGTTTTCCTGTATTAATACGTGTCCATGTAGAATTGTAAACCACTTTATTAAAAGAAGCGGCTTGATAAGGCGTGTAATTTAAATTGGTACCGTTGAATGACCAAAAATCATAAGCGGAGGTGTTACCGCCCGTTTGATGCAAGTGGGAATCGGTACCTGTATAATAATAATCGGCATTAACGGTTAAGCCTTTAGCCAGTTTAAACGTACTACCCAATTGGATGCGGGCTGTACTACTCTTGGTTTCGTCCATTTTGGCCTGTTCTACCTCGGTAATAGTACCTCTGAAAGGCAAACCATTGAAAGTACCGTAAGGGTAGTTAGATGGCCAGCGGTACAGGTAGTAATAAGGGCCATATTGTGAACCCGAAAATGAGAACGGACTGGTAGCTTTGGTATTAGAAAAGATAATTTTTCCGCGTACATCCACCCACTGTTTAGGGCTTGCGTTAACACCTAAGGTAAAATTATAACGATCAAACTCATCGGGGTTTACCTTTAACACGCCCGACTGCCCTAAATAACCAATACCCAGGTTGTAGTTAATCTTATCGCTGCCCCCGGTTACGCCCAGGTTGTGTGTTTGCTGTGGTGTCCAGTCGCGAAGATACAATTTGGCAGGATCCCACGTACGATAGAAATACAAGTTACCACCTGTAATATCAAAATCGCGACCCTGTACCATTTCACTACCCAAGTCCTGACCTAAATATTTTTGTTCCCAATCGCGCATTTTAGCTATGGCACCAGCGTCAACCGTATAACCTATTACTTTAAAATTGGCCGTGTTAGGGCTAAACCGCTGCAAAGCCAGCAAGGTAGCCTGCGAGTTTTCAGAAGCAAGCGACATTTTAGGCGTGTTTAAGGGTGCTGCCCAAGCCAGGTTATTTGAATAAGTAACGGTGTTTGTACCATTTCTTTTACCGCTTTTGGTTGTAATTAGTATTACACCAAATGCCGCACGAGTACCATATATAGATGCAGAAGCTGCATCCTTTAATACTGATATAGACTCAATATCGTCGGGGTTAATAAGCTGCAAACTTGGTATCTCGGCATTATCTACCAAAATAAGCGGTGCTGCGCCGCCGGCACCTGTGTTAACTGACCCTCTTAAACCACGTAACCTGATCTTGGGGTCTGTACCAATATCACCGGTTGCGGTAGTTATGGTTAAGCCCGGCACAACACCTTGTAAGCCGCGGCCCACATCAGTAATTGGCCTCGATTGTAGTGCTTTTGTGTCAACAGTAGTTACGGCACCTGTTAAATCGGCCCGCTTTTGTGTGCCATAACCTACCACAACCACCTCGTTGAGTGATTTGGTATCGGCACCAAGTTTTACATTGATCACATTGCTGCTACCCACTGTAATTTCCTGATTTGAGCTTCCGATAAAACTAAATACCAGCACCTGGCCGTTAGCTGCCTGTATGGAATACATACCGTTAACATCGGTCACGGTGCCATTAGTTCCTCCTTTTACCTTAACTGATACGCCGGGCTGCGGGTTTCCGTCATCGGCGTTAGTTACTTTACCGCTAATTGCTTTTTGCTGTGCAATAGCCTGCACAGACAAAAACAATAGCGCAAAGAACATCCTAAGTAGCTTTTGTTTCATAATTTTTGTTTAGCGTTAGTTAATCTATTTGTGTTATAGTATGTAGGCTGTTGATAGCTTAAGGATATAAAAGATAAAGCTGGCGCATTTTTTTAAACTGAGTTAAACCCGGTTCCCAACTTGCCCTGATTTCTTCCTCCGTTTTACCGGCAATAATCTGTTCTTTTAAAGTTGTTGTGCCGGCCAGCTTATCAAAGTTGCCCATCTGCTTACTTTGCTTGTAATCAAAAAACTTATCTTTAAACGGATAGGCCTTGTACATCTCAATAAGCCAGCTTAAGTTGACCCGCTTGCTTTTAATGAGCTTTTTGGTGTCATATTTTCGCAGGTCGAGGCCGAAGCATTCCATGTCCTGAAAAAGCGGTGTTTCGCTCATTCCAGGTATACTTTTCGGCGTAAAGGCAAATTTATATTGCCCTTTCAGATCAGGGTTTCCCAACACGGTAAACGGAAAGTAAGTACCCCTGCCCTGGCTAATAATAGTCCCCTCGAAAAGGCACAATGAAGGATATAATAAAATAGATTGCTGCGTATTGAGGTTTGGTGACGGATGTACCGGTAAAGTATAAGGCATACTGTGCTTATAATTAGCCAGCGGAATAATTTTCAGCTTGCATTTTATTCCATTAGCCATCCAGCCCTGGCCGTTTATCATTTGCGCATATTCGGCAACAGTCATACCGTGTGCAATAGGTACCGGATGAAACCCGATGCCAGATTTTAGCTTCATATCCAGCACAGGCCCGTCAACCATATATCCGTTAGGGTTGGGCCTGTCCAGTATCATCAATTCTTTGTTATTTTCGGCACAAGCTTCCATTACCCGATGTAAGGTAGCTAAGTAAGTATAATACCGAGCACCAACATCCTGCAGGTCATATATCATTAAATCAACCGCTGCCAAATCTTGTGCGGCTGGCTTACCTGATTTGCCGTATAAGGAAACTACTTGTATACCTGTTTTAGGGTCGGTACTGTCATCTACATGTGCACCATTGCTGGCATCGCCTCTGAAGCCATGCTCGGGACCAAATATTTTAACAATGTTTACGCCAAGCGCTTTTAAACTATCAACACTGGCCTTATCACCAATACGCGACGATGGGTTAACCACCATACCAATGCGCTTTCCCTTTAAATAAGGTAAATATTTCTCGGTTTGATCTGCGCCGGTTATAAGCGATTTGGCAAAAGTACTTGGCTTAGAATTATGGAGTAAAGCTTGTGTTGGTTTGCTATAATTATGCCAGCTTGCCGACACAATTATTAAAACAGAGAGTATTGTTATTTTCATAATTCTCGTTTATTAAATCACTTGCGTTTCACCAGCACAACGTTAGCTACCTTACGCTGTGTTTTATGGTCCCATTTTCCACCGTCAGATGGGTAGTTAACCACCCCATCTTTGCTCTCCCATAGTGTTGTTGAGCCACCACCGTCAAGGTTTACGCCATCACTGCAATGGAGCCAGCGTAATATTTTTCTTAATTCAAATAAGCTAACTCCTGCAGAATTTGCGCTCCTTCCATCAACCGTTATAAGCAATACGCGGTTGTTATCGGTTATGGCGACCGCCGACCGCGGGTGCCGAAGAACATTAAAACTGGCAGAATCCAATGCCACCTGTTTGTTATCATGTAAGAGTAACGGCCCGGTTAACATCACATCTTCACCATCTAATTTTTTTTCCCAATCAGCACTGCCGTCCCATTCTGCAATACTTAGCTTGCCGTCCTTTATTACTAAAGCCGCTTGCTGATGCCTTGCCCGTTTGTCTCCTTTTTCTAGCCGGTTTTCATTGATAATCTGGCCATCTGATTTAATAAAATCAACCGAACCGCCATTCTTAACGTCAAAGAAAGTTCCGTTGATGGCTGCTATGGCATGCTTATCGCTTCCAAAATCACTGGTTGTTCTCTTTTGCTTTGGCTCGTAAGCCAGGTCGAACTTCGTTTTGCGTCGGGCTTTAACTTCGAGAACAGATATAAATTGGTTCGATTTAAACAAAGATTTGCCTCTAAACCAAGCCTGCTTTAAATGAATGCCCGGACCAAGCCTTTTAGTATCCCACTCAATCCTTTTAAAAATAACGGAATCGGTTTGAGCGGATGCAAAAGCAATATTTAACGTTAAAAATGTTAGAACCACAATTAAACGCATACTTTTAGATTTGGCTATTTAGTTAGAATTAAGGCAATAATGACGCAAAAACATGCAACGTCTAAAGATCTTTCTTTTCAAATATATAGAATAAGCAATTAAAGAATACAACTTTTTGCTGCTTATTTTTACAACCGTGCAAGAAAACGCATTTTAATGCACTTTTCATCACAGTTAATAAACAGCACATTAATTATGTGTTAAGATCAAGTTGATAAACTGTTGGCTTTCTGTCTTTTCATAAGTTTTAGATTTGAAAAGAATTGTGATACTATGGTTATGTCTTAGGCTCACTTAGCTTATAGCAGAATAAAACGAACAATAATTGTATGTAAAAAGCTTTACGTTCTCCGCCCTACATACACAGAAAAATAACCCAAAAAAAGAGCCTCTCAAATTTCTTTAAGAGGCTCTTTTTTTGTAAATAGAACTGGCAAAAGCTGATTCTCTTCCATTACCCTAGGAACGTTGCAATCAAATTAAACTATCAAGAAGCTACCCTGGCTGTTGCTTAGAAAAACTATTTGCGAGAGCCCTGTTAATATTTGCCTAATGTGATTACTTGCAATGTTTACCAGTTAGGTGCCGTTTAACGCCGTTCGGTTTCGGGCATAAGCACAAACCTGATATAATTTTTTCCGTTTAGGTATTTCTGTGCTGTACTTTTTAAGCTTTCGGTAGTGATAGATTGCAGGTTAGCTGCATAGTTATCTAATCCGGTGAGTGACTCATTGTTTTGTAAGGCTCCGCTCAAGTAAGCTAACCAAAACTTGTTGGTTTTAACTTCGGTTTCGTGGCTGCGTTGCGCTTCGGCTTTATACTTATCAACATTTACCTGGGGCGGACCCTGCGTTTTTAATTTATTCACCTCATCTAACGATGATGCTATCAGCTTGTCGACATTTTGCGGCGCACAACCAAAAGTAATTGCGAAGCTATAACGCGGACTAGGAACTTTGCTTGCCCCGGCGTAAGCGCCAGGCGTATAAACGCCGCCCTCTTCTTCGCGCAGGCGTTCCAACAGCCGAAACTGTAATGTCTCTTTCAATGCATCTAACTGTAATTTTTCTTTATCGGTATAATTAAAATCGCCGGTAAAAAATAACTGCACAGTCGCTTTTTGCTCGGTGCCTTTGTAAATATTTTTTTCAAATCGTCCCTTTGGAGGGTAGATATGCAGGTCTTTAGCCTGCGTTCCACTGCTTTTTGCCGGTAATGATGCTACATACTTTTCAAGCAAGGGTTTAATAGCTTCCATATCAATAGCACCAACAAAGGTATATACCGTTCCTGCTGCGTTAGCAAAACGCTCTTTATAAATTTGGTAGGCCCTGTCCAAGTTTACCTGATCTAACTTAGCCAGTGTTGGCGGTGTGCGGCGTATGTTATAGTTACCCAAAAATGCGCTCACTGAATCTTTAAAAACCGTACCCGGATCGCTGCCCCGATTTGCCAGGGCTGCTTTAGAACGCTGAATGATGCTTTGAAATTGGTTTACATCTTTACGGGGTTCAGTTAAATAAGCATACGCAAGCTGCAAGGCCGTCTCCAGGTCTTTTGGAGTTGCACCTCCGGTAATTCCCTGACTGCGCTCACCAATATACGGTTGAACCGCTAACTGCCTGCCAGATAAAAATTTGCTTAATTCTGTTAAATTATAATTGCCTGCACCAAACGATGGAATAATTAATGAATTAGCAGCACTTTGATAGTCGGCATCATTGTATAACGATGTCCCCCCGGCAGAAAATGAATTAAACAGAACTTCATTATTTTTAAATGGTGTTGGTTTTAGCACCACTTTAACACCATTGCTAAGCGTTAACGTGGTTGTTCCTAAATGCTCGTCCTTTACTTCTTTAATGATTTTTCCAGATATCGGTGCTTTAGTAAGTAGAGACAATGTACTTACCTGATCATTGTATGGCTTAAGGCTTTCGGTTTCAACATCCTTTAACCACGCAGTTACTGTTGCTTCAGATGGTAATCCGGCTTTATCCTTTTCGGGCGCCATTAGCAGGATGGTGCGGTTATCTTCCCGAATGTAAGACTTAACTACCCTACTTAGTTCGGCTAAATCAATTTGCGGCAAGGCTGATTTAGCCAGTTCATATTCGGCATCGATACCGGGCGCAGCTTCGTTTTTTAAGAAGTAAGCCAGGTATTCATTTACATAATTGTCTGAACTCGTTTTGTTCTTTTCTTTTAAAGATGACTCCATCTGGTTCATGAAGCTTTGTTTTGCACGGGCTAACTCCGTAGCGGTAAAGCCAAAGCGTTTAACCCTTTCAATTTCGCGCCATACAGCCTTCAGTCCCTTTTCCAGCCCTTGTGGTTTAACCGATACACTTGCACTAAAATTTTTAAGATCACCTAAAAAATCGCCAATGTATGCGCCGCCCTGAATGTAAGGTGGTTCTGCTTGCCTCAACAATTCGGCGCAACGAGCGCCAAGCATGCTATTAAAAAGCCTGTTAACTATTTCTGCTTTATAATCTGAAACGGTTGTTAAATGGTTACCAGGAAGTTTGATGATTACCTGCGCCACAATGGAAGTCATTTCAGGATCCGTAACGGCCTGAAAGTTATTCTGGCCGGTTAGCGGTATCTTATATTCAATCCGTGGTTGCTCAGAGGCCGGGTTTTTCAGATCGCCGAATTTATCTTTGATGGTTTGCTCCATCTGGTTTACATCAATATCGCCCACCACAATCAATGCCTGCAGGTCGGGACGGTACCAGGTATGGTAGTATGCTTTAAGCGTTTCGGGTTTAAAGTTTTTCAGTACGTCATCGGTACCTATGGGCAGCCTGCTGGCATAGCGCGACTGGTTAAGCAGCATTGGAAAATACTGATTGCGCATGCGCTCTTGTGCACCTTTACCCAGCCGTTTTTCCTCCAGTATAACACCACGTTCCTTGTCAATTTCTACCGGATCCAGTGTGGCATCTTGCGCCCAGTCCCGCATTATTTGGATGCCGTTTTGCAATATCTCGGGTTTATCGGTTGGTAGGGGCAACTGGTAAACGGTTTCGTCAAAACTGGTGTAGGCGTTCAGATCAGCACCAAAGCGTACCCCCGATTTTTGCAGATAATCAACCAATGCATTTTTAGGGAAATGCCTGGTGCCGTTAAAGCTCATATGCTCCATAAAGTGCGCAAGCCCTTGCTGCTCGTCTGTTTCCAAAATCGACCCTACTTTGTTCGCCAGATAGAATACAACCCGATTCTTTGGTTCTTCGTTATGACGGATATAATAGGTAAAGCCATTGGCCAGCTTACCGGTACGCACCGCCGGATCCAGTGGCAATGGTTTCTCTTGTGCCAGCACATGGCCGGTTAATAAAAAAGTTCCGGCAATGGCCAGGTAAATGTTTTTTAATTGCATGGTATATCAATTACGTTTGACTGGCTCGCTAACAGCCAATACAATGTGTTTATTTAATAGTCTATTATTTGCGTCATTTAAGGCGTATTACCTGCCCAACTTTTGGTAAGCCTGCAAACCGCTATCTAAAAATTTCAGGTAACTAACCGGATCATAATCTGCTCCGCCTGCCGGTACCAGCAAATTGCCGCTATTATCCAACAGTACATAAAAAGGCTGCGAATTGGCCTGAAATTTTGATGCTTCCAGATTGCTCCATTTGTTGCCTATAGTTTTTATTTGTTTTCCCTGCGGTGTAGTAATTTGTTCAGTTTGTGCCAGGTCGGTCTTGTCATCAACGTATAGCTGTATCAGCACATATTGCTGGCTAATGCGCTGGTAAACCTCTTTGTCGGTCCAAACACTGGCTTCCATTTTTCGGCAGTTAACGCAGGCGTGTCCGGTAAAATCAATCATCACGGGTTTATGCACTTTGGCTGCATACGCCATACCCTCGTCATAATCAAAGTAAGGGTTTAAGCCTGCCGGCTTATCAAAAAGCTCGGCATATTTATGTGGTGCCTGTTCATTGGCAGATGACGTGCTGAGTCGTCCGCCACCATTCAGGGTAGCCGTATACAAGTCAAAATCCTGCGTTGACTGCGGCGGCAAAAGCCCCGATAAGGATTTAAGCGGCGCCCCCCATAAGCCCGGAACCATGTATATGGTGAACGACAAAACGACAATGGCTAAAAACAGCCTGGGCACCGAAATATACGGCAACTTACTATCATGGCTAAAGGTTAACTTGCCCAGCAAATAAAAGCCCATTAGGGCAAAAATAACAATCCAAAGTACCAGGAACACTTCACGGTCAAACAGTTTCCAGTGGTAGGCCAAATCAACGTTAGAAAGAAACTTGAAAGCTAAGGCAAGTTCCAAAAAGCCTAATACAACTTTTACACTATTTAGCCAGCCGCCTGATTTGGGTAACGACTGCATCATACCCGGAAACATAGCAAACAGTACAAACGGTATAGCCAGTGCCAGCGAAAAGCCAAACATACCTACCGCAGGCCCTAATAAGGCACCAGTAGTTGCAGCCTGCACCAATAACGAGCCCACAATAGGGCCCGTACAACTAAAAGACACAAGCGCCAAGGTAGCCGCCATAAAAAAGATACCCGCCATGCCGCCTTTGTCCGACTGCTGGTCCATTTTATTGCCCCATGAACTGGGTAACGTTATTTCGAAAGCGCCTAAAAAAGAAGCGGCAAATAACACCAGCATTAAAAAAAACAGAAAGTTAAATACCCCATTGGTAGAAAGGCTATTAAGCGCTGCCGGCCCGAATATGACCGTTACAATTAACCCCAGCACTACGTAAATAACAATAATAGAAATGCCGTAAATGAGCGCCCTGCTCACCCCGCTTCCCTTATTTTCACCACTTTTAATAAAGTAGCTCACCGTCATGGGCAGCATTGGGAAAATACAAGGCATCAGCACGGCGGCAAAACCACCTATTAAGCCGGCGATGAATATGGCCCATAATGATTTTTTTACGTCTGTTTTAGCTGCCGTTGTATGATTGTTTTTTTGCGCTACAGCCTTTTCCTTAACGGTGTCGCTGTTTTTAATAATAATAGCGTTGCCCGTATCAGCCGTAATGGGAGAAAACTCCAAATTGGCTGTTGATACCGTATCCTGGCTGTAAGCATTTACGGCCAAACCCGTCGATAACATTAAGGTTACTAATAGCAACCGGTATAAGTGTGTAAATTGAAGGGTCATCGCTTATTTAACAGGGATGCTAAACTCGATAGTTTCGGGCGGCAGGCATTGCTTGTCATTGCAGGTCATATATTCTAACGTGCCTTTTACAGTAGCCTGACCGGCTTTCAATTTAATTTTTTGCTGAAATATAACCTGCTTTTCAAAGAAGCTTACATTCATGCTAAACACCTTTTCATAACGGGTAATAGGAGCCGGCTCGTGGGTTTTACCAACCAGTGTGTATGCCGGCGATGGTGCGAATGTAAAAGTGGTTTTTACCGGGCCGCCTTCTTTAACGGTTTGTGAGTACAGGTGCCATCCCGCATCAATTGTTGCTTTAACAAATATCACGGCTTCTGCTTTTCCGGTTTTTTTACTGCCGTAGCTCCATTTTACCGGAGTTAATATTTGTGCGTGTAACTGCAGGCTTACCAGTATGGTTGCTGCTATCAATAACATCTTTTTCATTTATAAAAATTATTTTATGTATGTGTCTTTAAGTCGGCTAATAGGATGATAGCCGGTGAAATCAACGTTGGTAGACAGGTAGCCTTCTTTAACAGGCTCGTCCTTCATGAGGTCTGTGCTCAGGTACTTTTTATTATCATCACAAAGCATGGTAACAATGGTTGCGTTGTAACCCATTTGTTCTTGCAGTTTGATAGCGCCAATTAGGTTTGCACCTGATGATATGCCTACCGCCAAGCCCAATTGCCGGGCCAGCTTCTGGGCCATCAAAATGGCATCACCATCATGGGCTTGTATAACTTGATCCATTTCATCCAATTTCAGAATGGCCGGTATAAACTCATCAGATATACCCTGAATACGATGGCTGCCCACTTTATGACCGGTGGTTAGCGTTGGCGATTCGGCCGGCTCTAAAGGATGGGTCTTTATTCCCGGCTGCTGGGTTTTAAGGTATTTACCTATACCCATAATGGTACCACCGGTACCAACGCCCGCAACAATGGCGTCTGGCTGTTTACCTATGCTTGCAAGCTGTTGCCATATCTCGGGGCCGGTGGTTGTTTCGTGAGCTTCGGCATTGTACAGGTTTTCAAACTGCTGTGGTAAAAATATATTTGAAAATTCATTGGCCATGTATTCGGCCAGTGCTATACTGCCCAAAAAACCTCCTTGTTCTTTACTAATCAGTATAACCTCGGCGCCCATGCTTTTAATTATATCAATGCGCTCTTTGCTTAACCAGTTAGGCAAAATGATTTTAACCGAATGGCCTAATGCACGGCCAATTGCTGCAAATGCAATACCTGTATTGCCACTGGTAGCCTCTACTATAGTATCACCAGGCCTTACATTACCATTAAGGTAGGCCTTGTACATAATGTATAAAGCCATCCTGTCTTTAATGCTGCCGGTTAAATTGTAATGTTCGCATTTTACATAAATGCACCCCGATTTACCTTTATGCTGGTACTGCAATTCCAGCATAGGTGTATTACCCACCAGGTGCCAAAGGTTGTTAAATTTACTTTCAAGTTCGGTACTCAAACCGGCTGTCAGACTATCGTTCACGCTTATAATTATTTACAGTAAAAATCAACATATATAAATTATGCGTCAATGATTACGCTAAAACCCATAAATTTTACGGAGTATTGCTTATATTTTTATGTTATTTACAGTGTAAGCCACAGTTTGGATCGCTTACTAAATTTTTTACGGATTTCGATTTATGATTATGACCATAAAGGGTTTGGACAATACAGATATAGACATACTTAATCTACTACAGAAGAACGCTGAATTGACCAATAAAGAGATCTCGTTCACCCTGCATAAGTCAATTGCTACGGTTCATGAACGGATTAGACGCTTAAAAGAACAAGGATATATTGATAGGGTGGTAGCCATTTTAAACAGCAAAAAAATTGATAAATCGTTAATTGCTTTTAGCCAGGTACTTTTAAACGGGCATGCGGCAGATACGCTCCGTCAGTTTGAAAATGAGGTGGTTCAATTTCCCGAAGTAATGGAATGCTTCCAGATGACCGGCACCTTCGACTTTCTATTGCGCATTGCCACCAGCGACATGAACGCTTACCATGATTTTTACCGGCATAAATTAGCCACACTACCTAATATTCATTCTATACAAAGCTTTTTTGTATTGTCGGAAACCAAAAGCGATACGGCTTATCCTATCTGATAATGTATATCTAGTATAACCCAATGGGTCATGCTGGATATACATTAATGTTTTTAGCCTGTAGAGGCTAATATTGGCTAACCGGTATTATTTTACCAGGGCCGATAGCTTAGTCATCAGTTCCTCGCCGCGCAGGTTTTTGGCAATTACTTTCCCGGTGGGGTCTATCAAAATGTTTTCGGGAATGGCAGATACGCCATACTTAAGGGCAACATCGTTTTTCCAGCCTTTCAAATCACTTACCTGTACCCAGGGTAGTCCGTCTGTTTCAATAGCTTTTAACCAAGCCGCCTTTTTATCATCTAACGATACACCAATAATTTCGAAGTTTTTACCCTTTAGCTGATTGTAAGTTTTTACAACATTTGGGTTTTCCGCACGGCAGGGCGCGCACCAGCTTGCCCAAAAATCAACCAATACATATTTGCCTTTAAAGTCAGATAGTTTTACCGGTTTGTCGTTTACATCATTTTGTGTAAAGTCCATCGCTAATACGCCTAGATCCTTCTTTTTGGCAATGGCAATCTTTTCGGCCGTTTGTTTACCCAGTGCCGATTCGCGTAGCGCTGCTGAAAACTTATTGAATTGCACATCTGCAACTTTTGGATCGAAATTATAGCCTAACCCTATATTGTTAAAGCTCACTAAAGCGACATAGGAGTTAGGGTGCGATTCAATAAATTTCGTGTACAAAGCCTTTTCTTCGGCAATCATATTCCGTAAGCTATCAGCCGCTTTAACATAAAGCGGATTTTCGGGTTGTGGTTTAACACCAGTCCATGCTGCCTTTAAGGCATTCATTTTAATTCTTAACGGCTTAATGTATTCGTTCAGCGCTTTATTGTCATCATTAATAACAGAGCCTTTAATAGAAGCGCGTTTAACTGAGTCGGGGGCGTTTACCACAATACGGGCATTTTCGAGATACAATCCCAAAATATCCATGTTCCTGGTTAAAGGGGCAGCATCATGCCTAATGGTTATGCCCGCCGGTACCGGTGATGCCACCGATCCTTTAAATGCAAACGTACCATTTTTCATCTCTACCGAATCAACAACCCGCTTACCATCCACCATATAGGCCAGGTATGCTTTGGCAGGCGCATTCAAGTTACCTACTTTGCCGGTAATGGTGTAGCCGCTTTGTGCCTTTCCCAAAAAGGGTAGCAGGCACAGCGTTGCAAAAAATATTTTTTTCATAATTGTATTTACTAATGCCTGTTATTTAATATAGGTCGACAATGTTTGGGTAAGGTCTTCGCCACGAAGGTTTTTGGCAATAATTACACCTTCGGGGTTGATTAATACGTTTTGAGGAATTGCGGTAATGCCGAATTTAACGGCAACATCATTTTTAAAGCCTTTTAAATCGCTTACTTGTATCCACGGCATAGCATCCTGCGCTACGGCTTTTAACCAGGCAGCCTTGGTTTCATCTAAAGAAATTCCTACTATTTCCAACTTCTTATCTTTCAGTGTACGGTAGGCTTTTAACAAATTAGGGTTTTCGGCACGGCAAGGTGCACACCAGCTGGCCCAAAAATCAACTAATACGTATTTGCCTCTTAATGCCGACAGCTTAAACTCATTACCTTTGTCATCGATCTGGGTAAAATCAAGCGTTTTACCTATTGATAACTGCATTGCTTTCTGATACTTAGCTGCCAATCTTTGCCCGGTAAAGCTACCTAACACCCTTTTGCTAAGCGATTTATAGTAAGGATCAAAAACTTTAGGGTCTATAACTGCAGCCTTTTCGTTAGCTACCAAATCGAGCGTTACGTAGGAGTCGGGGTGACTAAAGATAAAAGCGTCTAAAGCCGCATTCATTTTAACACCTAAAGGTTTACCTTCGGTTTGTATCCGCTTAATTTCGGCTGTATCTTTTGCCGACCTGGCTTTCAGATACCTGTTGGCTAATAGCTGATACTGGGCCGATAGCGGTCCCATTTGACTATCATACGCAAGGTAATCGGTTTGGGCCTGTGCACCTGTGATTTTTGCGTTTTTAATACTATCAGCAGCTACCACCGTGTACTTTCCTTTTTCCAAATAAAAATCTTTGTAATCGGCTTGGCGGCGGGTCTTAACACTATCTTTCTTGCTTGGCACTAATATAAGATAGGCCCTGTTGCCAAATGCTGTTTCGCCGGTAAACATAAATTTACCTGCTTTAACGGCTACTGTATCACTCTTATCTTTGCCCTGGCTGTTTTTGTAGCTAAGTATGGCAAGCTTTTCGCTACCCGGATTGGTAAGCTTTCCATTGATCTCAAACTTATCCTGTGCATGCACCATCAATGGCAATGCGCACAGCAGGGTTATCATTACTTTCTTCATCATCGTACGTATAGCGGATATTTTATTTAATGTATGCTGATAGCTTGGCTGTTAGATCATCCCCACGAAGATCTCTGGCCACAATAACACCCCGAGGGTCAATTAATAAGTTTTGCGGTACCGAATTAACGCCGTATAAAATTGCCACCTCGTTTTTCCAGCCCTTTAAATCACTTACATGAATCCAGGGCATACCATCTTTATTAATAGCATCCACCCATTGCGGCTTTCCCATATCTAACGATACACTTACAATCTCAAAGTTTTTGTCTTTTAAGGCTTGGTAGGCTTTACGCACATTGGGGTTTTCGGCACGGCAGGGTGCACACCAGCTGGCCCAAAAATCAACCAATACATACTTTCCTCTTAATGAAGACAGTGTGAAGGCTTTACCATTAACATCGTTTTGGGTAAAATCGGTAACCTTTATACCTGCCTGACCTCTTTTGGCAATCTCAATTTTTTCAGCTGTACGCTTGCCCAGCTCTGATGCTTGCAGTTGGGGAGACAGCTTATGGTACAGCGGCTCCACAGCAGCCGGGTTAAACTTACTGCCTAAAATAGAATAACTGTAAGTATACAACCCCATAAATGAATTAAGGTGCGTTTCTACAAACTTCAACTTAATGTCTCTGATCTCGGTAACCCAATTGGCTACACTGTCTGATGCTATCTTTCGCTCTTCGGCAGTTAAGCTTGCGGAAGCTTTGTTGTATTTGGAGAACTTATTATTAAGCCTTATAATGTTATTGGTTAAAGGTCTAACCTGGGCCTCCAGCTCATGACTTTCTCTATCGGCAACCGAGCCGGTTACCTTTGATTTTATGATAGAGTCGGTAGCAGTAAATACAATATTAGAATTTTCGAGGAAAAAGCCTAACTGATCGCCCTGAGTACGAACCTCAGGCACACCGGTTCGCTTAACAGCTAAGATGGCCTGCTGCGGTTCGTTAACACTGCCTTTGAACTGAAATTTACCGCCCTTTACTTCTACCGAGTCGGTTTCTTTCCAGGCTCCGTTTTGAATGGTAACCAGGTAAGCTTTGGCCGGCACTTTTAACGCCGGCATTTTACCGGTTATGGTATACCCGCTTTGTGCCATTAAAGCTAGCGGCCATAAGCCGGCCACTAGCAATATTGTTTTTTTGAAATTCATATCAATCATCAATTATGGATTGTTTTCGATGTTAGGATTCTGATCAATTATTTTTTGCGGTAAGCGCAGCGTCAAGCGTTCGGGCTTTAATTGAAAAGTAGTGGTGGTACCTGTTGCCGAATACAGCGTATGCGTATAAGTGGTTGAGGAGAACAGCGGATCTACAGAAAGCCGCCTCATATCAAACCACCTGTAACCTTCAACAGCAAACTCGCGGATACGTTCATCCAAAATAAACCTAAGCAGCGCCACTTGCTGGTTGGCAATAGCTGCCGGAACAGTAGCATCAGCAGCCGGCATACGTTTTACACGTAATGCCTCAACATCTGCCTTGGCACCAGTGAGGTCATTTGTGCGGCACCGGCATTCGGCTCTCAGCAAATAAAGGTCGGGCACTTGCATGCCAAACAAGGTTTGCGAACCTTTTTGTTTTCGTAATACGCCTGCTACCGGAAAAGGAAGTTTGGTACTGTAAGTAGAATTGGCATAAAATTTTAAGCGCTGGTCTGAAGCACCAAACAGGGCTGCCGTTTGCGGTGTGATTACAATATCGTTATATGAACTGGTAAAGCCGTTTGCAAACTGTTTAGAGTAAAGGCTTTCCGCGTTATTGGGCAACAAAATTGAAGCCGGGCCCGAGGTGGCGTTTATTGGTAAAAAAACACCGCCGGTTGCAAATTCAACATTGTAGTCATACAACTTAACCGGTGTTCCCTGGTTGGCCATGTCGGTAAAAGCTGCATTCAGCATGGTTAGTGCATCATTATAACGCCCCATAAACAGATATACTTTCCCTAATATAGCTTCGGCGGCTGCTTTTGACATGCGGGTTCTGTTAACTACCTGCGGTGTTAGATTAGGTATGGCTGTTACCAGGTCTTTGATGATAAAATCATACACGTCCTTCACACTGGCCCTGTCAAACTTTGTTGTAGTCACATCGGCCACCTCTACAATAGGAAATCCAGGATCAGTTGCAGCGGTAGCTGCATTATAGGGTTTTCCGTAGTAATTGATGAGCATGAAATAAGCCCATGCCCGGCCTGCTCTGGCTTCCGATTCAATTTGAAGTTTAAATTGAGCAGTACCATCAGTTGCATTGGGCACTTCGTTAATTACCTTATTGTACAGGTAAATATTCCTAAGCGGCACTAGTGTTTCACCGGCATCTTCGTTGGCTTCGTAAATAACAGACTCCCAGCGAAAACTCCTCTGCGTTTTTAATGAGGCCGACAAGCCCGTAGTAAAGTACGGCTCTACTGCAGCAACTTCATCACCCATAGCAACCTGCACATTAGCGGCCCCCATATTCAAAAGATCGAGGTTACTTAAAAGCAGGCTATAGTCTGAAGAGGTTTGTGCAACAAGTTTTCCTTTAGGAATTACTTCTAAAAAGCTTTTCTTACAAGCGGTTGAGGCAACCACCAGTAACAGGGCTAAAAGCGTTATTTTATGATAGTTATGTTTCATTTCTTTTGAGATTATTATAATCTTACATTTAATCCGAAAGTTACTGTACCCTGGTTGGTTCGGAGAGTTCTGTAACCGTCGATACCACTTTGAAATTCGGGATCAATACCATCTTTATTGGCTTTCCACAACATTAAGTTTGATACTTGCGCGCGCAGGGTAACACCTTCGGCATGGATCTTTTTAATTATTTGTTGCGGTAAACTATAGGTTAGCGTTATATCACGCATTTTAACGAACGATGCACTGATCACATTAATATCGGCAAGTGTATAATAACTAATATCCCGACGTGCCGCTATGGTTGGATTCGCTACAAAAGACGGAATGTTGGTAGTTAGTTCATCGCCGGGCTGTCTCCAGCGATTAACAAAGTCGGCATGAACGTTGCCGGTTGTAAATCCGTTAGAGGTTGAGCTGTGGGTTAAACGGGTTGAATAAAAATTGTCAACATCTCTACGCATTACATGCCCTAAGTTGAAAATGGCATTCAGGTTAAGCCCAAAAGATTTGTAAGTGACGTTGTTGGATAAACCACCGCTCCATTTAGGTTGTGTACTGCCCATAAACTTAATATCATTTGGCTTGCTTGCATTTAATGCTTTGGTTACTGTACCATTAGCCAAACGTATTTGCGGGTCGCCCAGGTTATCTAAACCTGCGTACTCGAACGCAAATAAGGCATAGCCAGGGTAACCAGTTATAAACCGCTGGTTTACCATGCCATTGGTGCCACTGCCTGTTGTAACGGGCGTAGTAATTATATTTAAGCTGGTAATCACGTTTTTGTTGTAGGCCCCGTTAAGTGTAGTGCTCCAGGTAAAATTTGGCTTGCGTACGTTAACAGAAGTTAAACTCAACTCTACACCTTTATTTTCCAAATCGCCTAAGTTACCATATATGCTTGGGTAACCTGTAAAGCTATTAGTGGGTACATAGCCCAACAAATCCTTTGTTTTCTTTTGGTAAATATCAATAGCGGCACTCAAACGGCTATTTAAAACGGCAATATCTAAACCTAAGTTAGTAGTAGTAGTACCTTCCCAGGTTAATGACCTGTTGGCAGGTGTTGCAATCTGTAGCCCGCGCCCGTTAGGTAAAAAGCTATTGGAAGTACCTGATATAATATCGTAAGATGCTGCTGTACCTGGCAAAGGTGCATTACCTGATATACCGTAAGTTGCGCGCAGTGCCAGGTTATTTATCCAGGTTACATTTTTCACAAAGCTTTCTTCACCAATTGCCCATTTACCGCCTACACTCCATACTGGTTTATTTTGCGCGGCTGTATTAATACCAAAATTGTTGCTTTTATCAATACGGTAACTGCCATTAACCGTGTACTTGCGGTTAAAGGTGTAACTTGCATTTCCATAGTAAGAGACAAAGCGGCTTAACACTTCGACCTGACCAAAGATCTGATCATTTAACTGGCTTACATTGGCACCTAATATACCTGGCCAAACCGGGTTAGCCAAGCCGGCATTCAAAGTTTTATAATCAACCAGCACTCCAGATTGCAACAGGGGGTCCCAACCCTTTATACTGCTTAAGTTGAAAATATTAAATTGTTCCTGTACCTCCTGGCCTGCCAGTAATGTAAGCTGGTGCAGCCCGTTATTCCAGCTCTTGTTATAATCTAACTGGTTGCGCACAGTCCAGTTACGTTGGTTTATATTACTTACTTGATAGTTGCCACCAGTATTGGGCAGGTTGTAAACGGGTGTTGAGGTGGCGGTAGGTGCAACGGTAAATTGTGCGGTTTGCGCTCTTACCCTATAACTGTTACGGTCGTCATACTCGCGCGTGCGATTGGTACTTTTTATAAAGCTGAATGTTCCGGTATAATTTAAACCGCTTATTAGCTTCACACCAACGTTGAAAATATTGCGGCTCAACAAAAAATCGTTTTTTTGGTAACCATAATTTACTTCATCAAGCGGGTTGTAATTTAAATTAATACGGCTGCGGGTTTCATAATCAAGTCTAACCGCATCGGGCAGACTGGTCATGTATGGCATTGAAATATTATTACCTGCGTTATCCTGAAATAACTGGTAAGGATAAAATTGGTTAGTAGCGTTTATATTACGCGGACTGTTGCTAACAGTGTTGGTTAAGTCGGTTATTAAACCCAGGCGAATGCGTGTGCCTATGTTAAAATCCTGGCGTAAATTAACTTTATACGTATTGTTACTTTGACCTGGACTATTGCTGCGGTTATCTGTATAAGCTAAAGAGCTATAAAACGCATAATTTTTTTGCCCGCCCGAAACCGATAAGGTATGATTCATGAGCATGGCGTTACGGTAAAACAGGTCTTTAATTTGCTGATTATTGTTAATAGCAGCTAAGCTATCTAAGCTGCTGTTAGCCTGTGCAGCAGTTATTCTGCCTAAATTTTGGTTGTACAAAATCACTTCATGCGGCGCTAACCCGGCACCGGCAGTTGGTAAGGTAACGCTGTTGTAAGGATAAGCAACCGGGTCAAAGGTTTCCCGGGCGGCCTGTATAAACTGCTGGCTGTTTAGCACCGGAAAGTAATTCAAATCGGGCTTGCCCTGAAAGTTCACAAAAGCATCATAAGTAACCCTTACTCTCTCACCTCTAAGGCCTCTTTTGGTAACAATAACAATTACACCATTAGCAGCCCTTGAGCCCCAGATTGAAGCGGCGGTAGCGTCTTTAAGAACCGTAATATCTGCTATATCTTGTGGATTGATACTATTTATACCAGTTACAGAACTTATATTAGTAAATTGGCTTCCACTTACATCAGGCAGCGGAATACCATCCACTACATATAAAGGTGATGAGCTGATAGATACCGAAGTTAAACCTCTGAGGATATAAGGGGAAGCCGTTTGCCCGGGTGCATTATTTACGGTTAAACCTGGTATTAAACCATCCAGCCTTTGCAAAACGTTCATACTGGTTGAGCGGTTTACAACTGCATTCAGATCGGGCTTGGCAAATGAGCCTGCGCTTCTTTCTTTAGCAATAGTTTGGTAACCGTTTGATATGATCGAAACCTCCTGTAAACGGCTAACATCGCTTTTAAGTATGATGTTAAGATTTGCGGCGTTTTCACGGGTAACGCTTACCTGCTGGGTTACAAAACCTATGTAAGATATCTCTAATACGGTACCTATTTCAATGTTCTTCAGCGTAAATGCACCGTTAACATCGGTTGTTGCAACTGTGTTGTTTGCCTTTGACCGAACGTTTGCACCAATAAGCGGTGTTCTCGTCGAATCGCTCACTACACGTCCGCTTACATCTGTAGGTATAGCAAATAAATTGATTGCTTTTTCCAAAAGCGTTTTTTGTTTTTTTGAAACAACAACCGATTTGTCTTCAATAGAATACTCCAGTGGTTGCCCAACAAACACCCGCTTAAGCACATCATCCAAATTGCCATTGGTTACTTTAATAGTAACAGGCCTCGAACCTTTTAACAGGGAAGTGGTATAAAGAATATCATAACCAGTTTGTACCCGTATTTTATTAAATACCTGCTCTAACGGTGTATTTTTTTCCGATAGGCTAACCTGTTGCGCATAGGTTGATGCGCTTACCTGAAAAATAGCTATAATTAAAAGTAGGGTGGTTAACTTCATAGTCAAAATCCAATGATGGATACAGCCTGGCGGCTGCACAAAAATTTTAGGGTAAAATTTGTACATTTGGGTAACATGGGTTTAAGCGAATTGCCTTTGCATTGTGGTAATAGAAGAGGCATAACGCAGTTTATCAATAGTTTATAATTTCGAATCCATTGTTAAGGTCATTCCGGGCTCAATCGGAATGGCTTTTTTTATGGGAGGGCAGTGGGGTAAAATTTTACTGGATGATTGTCACCCTCCTTCCTTCAATTTTATAATGAACGGCTTTTGTTCTCTCCAGCATTTTTAAAACCTGGCTTATATTTTTTGATCGGGATATTGTACCGCTAAAGCCTTCATTTAAAGGCTCTCCCTGGTATTGCATGTCAATATTATACCAGCGTGATAGCTTACGCATTACACTTTCAATTCGCTCATCGTTAAATTGAAAATAACCGTTTTTCCAGGCTATGGCTTCATCCAGATCAACCGCTTTGTTTACGTTTAAACGGCCTTCGTGTAAAACCGACTGCTGCCCGGGTTTGATAATTGTACTTGCGTCATTCGCAGATACTTTTACAGAACCTTCTAATAACGTAGTCTTGATGTTGGCTTCATCCGGGTAGGCATTGACGTTGAAATGTGTTCCCAAAACTTCAACTACCTGTTTGTCTGTAACTACCTTGAAAGGCTTGGCGGCATTATGAGCTACCTCAAAGTAAACCTCGCCGGTAACTTCAACTTTGCGTTCTGTGCCCTTAAAAATGGTTGGGAATTTAATAGATGATGCCGCATTCAGCCAGACGTTAGTGCCGTCGGCCAATGTAAGGTGATATTGACCTCCTACAGGCGTATTAATGGAGTTATACTCTACAGTGTTGTCATTAACGTCAGTTGAATTTAGCTGATAAGTTAAAAATCCGTCTGTGGCTTGTTTAATCCTTTTACTGCCTTGCGCCGCAAGCTTGCGATTTTCAGCATTGGTTAAGTTTATTTGCTGACCATTAGCTAAAGTTAAAATAGCTTGATTGCTGCCCGGCTTAATGGCAGACAACTTTTTTTCGATAGTTGCTGCATTGTAATTAGCAAACAGAAAAAAAGCGCCTATGCCTAAAAAGATTAAAACAGATGCTGCTGCAAGAATTTGTGGCAGCAATTTACGAACGGGACGATTAGCCTGCAGATGCGCAATTACCGCCTGGCGCCCCCTTGAATGGGCATCGTTTATACTTTGCGCCGAGGGCTCAACAGTACTCTCCGACAAGTCGTAAAGGTGCCAGCTCTCAACAATTGCCCTTTCCTGCTCATTGCAGGTACCTTCTGCATATTTTTGAATTAATTTTTCAGGCGTATTTTTCTCTTGCATACATAGCTATCCCTATGGGGATATAACATATGTAAGCTAAATAGGGATTAGGGCCCAGATATATTTATACTTTTTTAACAAAATGTTAATATTTTATTAAAAACAGCAGAAAGGATACTAAACCAAGCTTAATTCTTAAACTTTTTAAAGCATTATTAACTTGATTTTTGACTGTTTTTTCGGAGATGTTGAGTTTAAGTGCAATTTCCCTATGCGAAAGATGCCCTTTTCGACTCAACTAGAATATTTCCCGCATTTTATCGGGTAACATAGCTATTTCTTTCTCAATTAAACGACTAAGTTCTTTCTCCCGCACTACATAATCGGCCTGGACGGTTTCCCGGTCTATAAATTTTTGAAAAGAAACTGCATAATCTGTTCTAACTTTTTTACGGTCGAGCAAATTAAAAAATTTATACCTAACTGCGCTATATAAGTAAGATGCTAAACTATGCTCAAACGTTATGGTGTTCCGTTTATCCCAAAGGTAAAACAGCACTTCCTGCACAATATCCTCTGCTTCGTTTTCGTCTTTGGTAATTTTACAGGCATATATATACAACAAACCCTGGTAGCGATCATAAATTTGAGTAAACGCAGAATGGCTGTTACCCTTCATTAAAGATATTAGTTCCTGATCAGTATAATATTGATAATCTTCCACCTCTTCTATAGCGAATATAATCAATAATTATAATGATTGTCAAATCAGAAGGGTGTTACACTGCCCATTTCGTAACAAACTGTTTTAAATTAGCTCTTTTTTTAGCCCATTTTGCGGTTCGGCGTCTTCTTCTACGTATTAATGCCTTAAGATTCGGGCTTGCATTACTTTCGAACTTATACCTTGCCTGAAAAATTGATGACAACGTGTGGATTGGCGATGGAGTGATCATGCTGCCGGAACAACCATTAGAAAAATGCAGTAATTGATGCACTTAGCGTGATTACCACGCATTGCACCTTCAAAACAGCAATGAGGCAAAAGATCGTATCTATAATTGAGCCATACATACGGAAAGGATCAGTTATAAGTCTCTTTTAAATAATGCTTTAGTTTGTTACCAATAATCCACTTCCAGCCATCTTCAAATCGGTGCCTCGCAAAATGCGGATCATTTGGAAAGCTTGACAGCCCCGTATGTGTTAGCTTAAGCCGGGTTTGGCTACCCTCCCCGATTAATTCAAAATATTACCTCTGAAGCACCGGGGTACCCGTGATAAGTCCAGCTATGCGCCAACTTTTTTCCACTTAGTACTTGTGTAACTTGCCACTGCTTTTTGAAAGATGATCCGTCATCATCAAACTCCATATTAAATCCTACCGAAGGCTCAAACCGCTTCAACTGAGGAAAGTACCATATTTTCATAGCATCTTGATCAGTTAGCGCTTGCCATACTTTTTCTATCGGCGTATTATAAACCTGTTCCATTTTAAAGGGAAGATCCATAGGTTGTCTTTTTAGTTTTTAAAAATAGTAAGAGGCCCACGCACAGCTAATCCATTAAACTTCTAGTGTAGATGCCTGCACAAATAACGCCCTTGAGTTCTAATCGTTCAAATACATTTGGCATCTTTAAGGATACCAACTATGAAAGACAGGGAGAAACATATTTTTCACGGGGATGTACAGGATGCACTCGATCTGATAGGCGGACGGTGCGTGGCGCATCTTGGCGTCGCTTTGTAACAGCCCCAAGCGCTTTTTACAGCTTAAAGAGGATTTGGCGCCGGTTACCCCCAAGGATTATTTATCTTTCCCAATCCTGCCCGAACTGGTATGCTTAAAATCATCAGGAAACTTAAGGCCGTAACCCAGCATACGATCAAACGATGAATGCGCTACCAATAGTAAACCGCCGGTAATGAATATATCCAGGTGCATAAGAAAGCCGGTAGCCAGCAGGGCCAGTGCTACCCCTCGGTGGTGAAACAAATTGTAGGTAAAGGCTCCTATCCGGGCGTTCACAACATACCCCAGCATAGAGAAATCAGGGCTAAAAAACAGTAACACCCACAGCCAAACCGACAAACCAAGGTTGTATTTTGATAAAAAATAAATAGCAACTGCTGTTATGGCTGCTTCTTCAAATCTGATGGTGAAATCCATGGCCTTTTCCTGATTCATGACACTAATTTTTGGTTAGGTCAAACGTAGGCGCGAAAACGGGGGTTTGCGCTTGACAAAAATCAAGAAAGCATTTTTCTTCTAATCCGGCTAAAGGTCTCGGTGTCATACCCAGCATGGAGGCCAGGTATTGCAGGGGTACCTGGTTAAAGAGTTCACGGTTCTGATCGAACAGTTTTTGGTAACGCTCTTCGGCGGTCATGGAGATGAAGTCGAAAATGCGGTTCTCCAACATTACAAAACATTTACCCATAAACAGTTTCTCAAACTCATGCCACTTGGGCACCAGCTTTCCCATCGTCAGGTATCCTTCATAATCGATTGTGAACAAACGCATGTCGGTTACAGCCTGCATATTGAAACGGGAAGTGTTACGAAACATAAAACCCTGAACATCCGTGACAAAATACCCGGCTGTGCCTATCCACTGGGTAACCTCTTTTTCAGGCAAGTTGATGTATACCCTTAAAATACCGCTTTCTATAAAGCTAAGCTTATTGCAAAACTTACCTGTCCGCAGCCAGTAGGCACCTTTTTCCAGCGTCTCGGTCTTAAACAATCCGCTCACGCGCTGACAGTCATCCGGACTAATGCCGAAATGGTGATGGATATAAGTTTCAAGTTCGTTCATTGGGGCGTTTATTAGCAGGAGCAAATCAAAGGTTTATATATCAAATTATTCAAAGCAATTTTCTACTGCAGCTTAAAACGGCTTGCAATCATTAATTTGCAGAATTTCGGCTAACACAAAGCGTATTTCGGCTAAATGCCGATCAATATGAGTAATGACCTTTGTTTTATAAAATTTAACAACCATGAAAGCAGTAAGAATCAATGAATATGGTGGACGAGAGGTCATGAAAATTGAAGATATAGCTCTGCCTGCTCCAGCGTCCGACGAGGTTTTGGTTGAGGTTTATGCAAGCGGTGTTAATCCGGTGGACTGGGTGATCAGAAGCGGGGCGAACGAAGGCCTGCATTCGTTCTTGACGTTGCCCATGACATTGGGTTGGGATGCGGCCGGAGTTGTTGTTGAAGCCGGCAGCGAAGTGACTTACTTAAAACCGGGTGACCAGGTTTATGGCGTTCCCAACTTTCCGGGCGATGGAAGTTACGCAGAGTATTGTGTTGGTAAGGCGACCCAGTTTGCCATCAAACCGCGCAGTCTTGATTTTACGCAGGCCGCCGGTGTACCATTAGCAGCCTTAACTGCATGGACCGGTATATTTGCACATGGCGATCTCCAGCCGGGCCAGCGCATTTTGATCCAGGGCGCTTCGGGCGGCGTAGGTAGTTTTGCGGTGCAGTTTGCCAAATCAAAAGGCGCTTACGTAATCGGCATGGCATCTGCAGATAATGTGAATTACGTAAAGCAATTGGGCGCTGACGAAGTAATTGATTACAAAACGCAGCAATTTGAAAGTGTACTGCGCGATATTGATGTAGTACTCGAAGCTTCGCCAACCCGTAATAACCGCGAGCGGGTAAAAGCTGTTGCCGTTTTGAAAGAAGACGGTACGTTTGTAAGCGTTAATACCGACTTTCCATTCAATGACGAATTAATGGAAGCAGGTAAGGCCAAAAAAGTAAAAGTTGCTTTAGCTGCTAATCAGCCCCGGCAGGAATGGCTAAAGGAAATAGCTGAATTAATTGATGCCGGAAAAGTAAAGGTTTTGATCAATAAAGTGTTTCCTTTGGAAGAGGTGGCCGATGCTCACCGCGCAAGCGAAACCTGGCATGTAAAAGGCAGACTGGTTTTGAACATCAAAAAATAAGCGTTACGGCATGAGGCATTTCAAATCGATAGCAGAATTTCATCATTTTGTGGGCTTACCGGCGCCGCTCCATCCGCTCATCAGCGTTGTAAACGTAGCTACAGTACCCCATTCGGATAATCCCGATCCACAAAGCATGGCAATGGACTTTTATTCCATTTCTGTAAAAAGAATGATCAACTTTAAAGTGCAATATGGACAGCGTCCATTCGATTTTAATGATGGCATCATGTCTTTTATACAGCCCAACCAGGTACTAAATATTGATGTTGATGACAAAGGCAAGAAGGCAGAAAAATCAGGGTGGGTGATCTACATCCATTCTGATTTTTTGTGGAATACGGCGCTAGCCAAAACTATCCGGCAATATGATTTTTGGGATTATTCACTAAATGAAGCATTGTTTTTGTCTGAAAAAGAAGAGACAACCATTAACAACATCATTCAAAGCATTTTTGAAGAGTACCAGGCCAATATAGACCGGTTTAGCAAAAGCATCATTATTTCGCATATTGAAGCATTGCTGAACTATGCAGACCGGTATTATCATCGCCAGTTTATTACCCGCGAAAAGTCGAATCATCAGATACTTGAACGGGTAGAAACCTTACTTGCTGACTACTTTAATAGCGATGACCTGCTGTTAAAGGGATTGCCTACCGTTGCCCACGTTGCAGAATCATTAAACCTTTCGCCCAAATATTTGAGCAGCCTGCTCAAAATCCTCACTGGCCAAAGCGCCCAGCAACACATACATGAAAAACTGATTGAAAAAGCCAAGGAAAAATTATCGACCACAGAATTATCAATAGGCGAAATTGCTTACAGCTTAGGGTTTGAGCATTTGCCGTCGTTCAGCAAGTTATTTAAAGCCAAAACCAGTAAAACACCTGTAGAGTTCAGGGCCTCATTCAATTGAGTGCATAAATGCTAGTCACCGGCTTGCTTGGCAAAACTTATAAACCCTTTGTGCATGCAATCCCTTTAAATAAGAGGTAAATGCTCCTATCAATTTGCTGCTTTAAAATCGGAGCTTATATGGAAGAGTTTAAAAAGCTGCTTTAATGTGCATACTATTTTGCAGCCCAACAATAAAGACAGCTGACTGCCCCTGAAAAGCTCCGACACATTTTAACTGTATCATTCCCAATTCAACAATATATTCTGCTAGGTTTGTACTATCAGCCTAAAAAAATAAGCGATGACCGGATTCAACCAATTTGCAAACCTGCTTTCGCCGCTTACCCCCATTGCCAATAACGAGTTGCAGGAAAAGCTTAAATGTAAAACGTTTGATAAAGGCGATTACCTGTTAAACAGCGGACAGGTATGCAGGCATGTCTTTTTTATAGATAACGGACTCCAGCCTGCAATTGAGCCCACCAACATTAACAGTATCAGCCAACAGATTAAAGGAACTCAGATAGATAACATGCACAACTATTATTATAAGGTTACAGGACGTTACTATTTCGCAGGCATGTATACGGCTATCTTACCCATGGTTCCGGGTATTTACGCAATCTATCGTTTGACAAAAAATCACAAACCTATTAAATAGAGGTTTATGGGATAACTTTTTTCACCCTTAATTCATCAAACAAGTTGTAGAACATCTGCTCCGTATCTACAAATTCATGAAAACCCAAACGCCGGGCTTTTGTACCATCGCCAAAGAAATCATAATCCCAGCCGAAAACGGCATCACCAAAAGGCCATGAGGTTAGCTCCTGGTAACTGTGTCTGTTCAATCCGTGCCTTTCCTGAATCTGTTTCCACAAGTCTTCCTTATCGGCCATTACAGTTTGTAGTGACATAGTTAAAGGCGGCGCAGTCTCTAATCCAAAATAGCCGGCAATTTTCGGCCAAAGCTCGTTCCAGCGAAACAGGTCACCATTAGTAATATTAAACGCCTGGTTGGCACATTGCTCATTCGTTGCTGCCCAAACAGTTGCTTTGGCTAACAAGCCTGCATCCGTCATTTCCAGCAGCGTGTCATAAGCGCCTGGTTTACCCGGAAAACGCAACGGCAGTCCAAGTTCTTTGGAAATGGAGGCATAAACCGCAATAACCAGTACCAAGTTCATTGGGTTGCCTAGTGCTGTACCCGCTACCACAGATGGCCTGATGGCAGACCATGTCCAATTTTTACCCTTTTGTTTACTCTCCAGGTAATCCTGCTGGTCAATATTAAATTCCGGAGGCATGTGACCGCCGTCGCTTTCTTTGGCAGGTGTTTTAAAAGGCCCCAAATGAGCGCCATAAACCTTGTATCCCTGCATTAAACTGATGTGTTGGAGGTTTTCTGCAATAGGCTCTACGGCATCTACAACGTTCGTGAGCATTGCCAAATTCGGCTGCACCAGTTCTGCCCAGGTTGGCCGATCCTGAAAGGCAGCATAAAAGATATGTGTAATTTCCTTTAAGCCGATTAGCTTTTCCTGGCACTCTTCCCGATTAAGCAAGTCAACGGAATGGTATTTTAATTTTTCGCTATTGGTACCACCACGCCTGGATAAACCGATGATTTTCCAATCCCCAAGATCTAGTAAATGGCGGATCAGGTTAGACGCAATTACACCGTTTGCGCCAACTACTAATGCTGTTTTTTGCATAATGATTATTTTGTTGCCTTATTAATTTAACACAACAAAGGTATTCCATGCCAGTACCAACTAATTTGTAAAGTTCCGCTATAAATTGGTATATTTCCACTATGAAGCGATACAAACAGTTTCAGCCTCTGGCTATATCCGAATTTGAGGCGACCACGTGGCCGCACCCGGTTCATAAACATAATCATTATGAGCTGATCTATATAAGCCAGGGATCAGGTTCGCATTTTATTAATGGGAATAGCATTGCCTATAAACGCGGCGACATTTTCCTTATCGGACCAGAAGAGGAACATTACTTCGATATCCGATCGCTGACAAGGTTTGTTTTTATCAAATTTACCGACTTTTTTATCCACCACGTAAGCACCGGTTCTACCTACGGCCTCCAGCAACTTGAATACTTGATTAAAAGCCGGGAAACACATTTTTCTGGCTTTCGTCTTAATTCTGCAGATCAAAACTCAGCTGCCAGAATTATCCAGGTAATTCTTTCCCTGCAACACGATATTCTATCCAATGAGCAGCTCATCTGGTTACAGGTACTAGGGCTGGCGGCACTTTTACAGCGTAATATGCCCGAATTGAAAGCTACCGCAAACCGGAGCAGGGACATGCAGGCGGTATTTTGTTATTTGCATAAGCACATTTACACGCCAGCTAAGTTAAAGTCGCCAGTGATAGCCGCTCATTTTAACACCACTGCAGATTATATAGGTCCGTACTTTAAAAGAAATACCGGTATAACATTACGTGATTACATCGCCGATTATCGTAAATCCTTAATCCGTCAAAGAATCGAGAAGGGCGGTTATGTACTTAAACAAATTGCCGCAGAATTTGGTCTGACTGATGAAAGCCATGTTAAGAAAGTATTGCTATAAGAATAGCTTATAAAGCAGCTTTAAAACGGGTTTCTGGAGTTATGAGGTAGGCAACATATTCATTTGTTAGGGCATCAAAAGGTACAAACTACTATAAGAAAACGGACGAGTGTGTTGACCCACAGAAATAAATAACGCCTTTTTAATTTTGCTTTCTACAGCATACATGCGCACTTCTAACGCATGTCATATCTGAAGATGGCTCGTTTTATATTAGCATAACAGATCTGCCTGCACAAACACAGTATTAGATTAAAGATGGTATGGAGCTCTAGCTGTGACAACATACTACAAAAATATGATAATAAATGCAATGAAACTTATGACCTGCAAGGGCATATTTGCAACATAACCAATTAGATACAACCAAGAATAAAGAACGCTAGCTTATTTGCTGCTTCAATATCAGTTCATTACATTTTAAATTTTAAGACTGCAGGTTTTGCTCGCACTTTGATAATATATTATCATTTTTCAAGCCAAGCGTTTCTAAAGAAGCCTAATTTATTGAGGCGGCAGCGTACCGCAACTTGTATAAAAGAAAATAACGTGTTCTGTTCGTTTTGTTAAGCGTGTTAAATTTAATTATATCCATTAAACAGATTACAAGCGATAGCTTTTTTAATCATAAAATGGAGCAATGGGCAACAGAGGCAGATAACCTACAATCGATTACTTGATTGTATAGAAATTTGATAAGGCTCATTTAAATGTGTTAAGAAAACAGCGCAGCAAATCAAGTAATACGCACGGCCAGGTCCAGGTGACCAGCATTGGTAGCGCTAATTGAGTAAGTTTCCAAGAATAAAGAAATGCCGTACCTGAGAAGCACGGCATTAAGCAGTAAATAACCAATTAATATCTATAATCAAAAGATGCCTATGAACTAAAAGTATACTCTTCTCAATAGTGTTTGCCAAAACCATCTTGTACGTTTCCGTTTTGCAGAGCTATCCTACGCTCCTGCTTTCGCCGTGCTATTACACTTTCAACAATATTCTCCAACCAAATAAACTTTTATGGATCTAAATTTTTTACGTAAATTTTCTTTGCTGATGTTGCTCTGTACATTGGCTTGTTCGCTTGCATTGGCGCAAGAACGACGGGTAACAGGCAAGGTTACAGACAGTGTAGGTACTCCCCTGCCCGGTGTAAATGTAGCCATAAGGGGCTTGCCCAGTAATGTAAGCACCACGGTCGATGGGTTATACACCATCCAGGTACGCTCTAACAGCGATGTGCTGGTTTTTTCATACGTGGGTTTTGTAAGGAAACAAGTAACTGTGGGCACACAGGCCCGCATAGATGTTAGCATGTCAGAAGAACGCAGCACCTTAACCGATGTGGTTGTAGTGGGCTATGGCACAAAGAAACGCACTGAAATTTTGGGCTCGGTAGCCACCGTTACCGGACAGGAACTTCAGGACATTCCGGCTCCTAATCTGGCTGCGTCGCTAAGGAATAGAATAGCCGGCGTAAGTGTATCACAAGTATCAGGTCGTCCAGGGTCAACCGTTACGCTCAATATACGTAACTCAACGGCATCTGAAACAGCCCAAACACTTGGCGTAACTGCCGAACCCTTATACATCATTGATGGTATTACGGTAAGCAGAGAGGCATTTGATGCACTGGATGCATCACAGGTTGAAAATTTAACGTTCCTGAAAGATGCATCTGCCGCTATTTACGGTGCATCAGGCGCCAAAGGTGTGGTGTTAGTTACCACCAAAAGAGGAAAGATTGGCCGACCCAGCTTAACTTATAACGGCTACTATGGTGTTACAGACGCCTCAAGAACTCCTAAAATGCTATCGGCCTATGATCACGCCCTATTATTGAATGACACCTACAGAACACAAAGCGCACCTGCGTCGTCTTTGTTCGCGCCTGAAGATCTGGAATATATTAAGGGCTTGGATTATAAAAGCTGGTATGACGAGTTATGGCAAGCCTCAACTATGCAGCGGCACAATATCGGGCTTTCGGGCGGTAGTGATAAGGTAACTTTTTTCACCGGCGGTAGTTACCAAAGCGAAGATGCAAACTATCCGGGCTTAAAATACGACAAGTACAGCTTCAGAAGCGGCTTAGTAGCCACTATAGTAAATGGACTAAAGGCAGATATCGCCTTCAACGTAGATTGGAACATCAGGAATGCACAACATAACCAAACCGATAGCGATAATGAATTTTTCCGACGCATTGTAAGTGTTCCGCGATGGGTTCCCATTAGCATTGATGGAAAATATGTTAATTATGTTAATAGCAATATCACCGTTAATCCTAAAGCTTTAATAGAGTCGGGCTATTATGAAAGACAAAAATCAAAAGCCTATCGTATTAATGCTAATTTAACTTATCAGCCTACTTATCTGAAAGGCTTTACAGCAAGATTTCAGATATCACAGGGCAGTGGTTCTACCAACAGCCGGCAGTACAGGCCACCTTACCTAACTTACAATTTTGCCAGAATGGGTAACAACCAGGCATTATTTAGCAATCAACTCACTGCCACTAATCCAACCTTTCAAAACGTTGACATAGGCAACCAAAGGGTAACGCCGGGCTTGTCGGAAACGAACAGTTATCAAGGATTTTTAACTTTACAATACGGCCGGACATTTGGCAAGCACACCTTTGATATTTTGGCTGGCGGTGAGCAAACTGAGTCTAATAGCGAAAACCTTTCTGTCAACTTTTCAAATCAGTTAATACCCAACGCCGAAGAGTATTGGGCATTTGATGCGTCAACTTTAAGAGTTCAGAGTATTGGCAGAACCCAGTCTGTAAAACGGTCATACTTTGGCCGCTTTAGCTATAACTTTGATAAGAAGTATTTAATTGAAGGTGTTTTACGTGCTGATGCCTCCTCCAACTTTGCACCCGATAACCGCTGGGGATTATCGCCAAGCATAGGTTTGGGCTGGGTGGTTAGTAACGAGGAGTTTATGAAGCGTTTCCCTTTTATCAGCTTTTTAAAACTGAAAGCTAATGTGGGTATCACCGGAGATGACCGTGTAAACGACCGGTTATGGGTAGAGCGCTACCTGATCGATATAAGCAATGGTTATTTGTACGGAAACTCTAATCAAAACAGCTTAAACCAGGGTGTAATTCCCAATCCGGATATTACCTGGGAAAAAAAGCGCACGGTTAACGTAGGTATTGAAGCCTCGCTATTTAACAACAAACTCGATTTATCAATTGAGGGCTTCAGAAATTATAATTATGATGCCTTTGACCGTGGCGCTAATCAATTATACCCCTTATACGCAGGCTTTGCCGCACCGGTAATTAACTATCGCCAAACATACAACTGGGGAACTGAATTCAGTATTGGTTACCGGGCCAAAGTAGCTAAAGATTGGAGCCTGCAAGCTAACATGAACTTTAGTTACGGCAATTCTGTAAACGACAGGATTATATACACCACTGGTAATCTTATTAACAACGTTGCACCCGACTGGCCAATCACCTTTGGTTTAGATCCTAGGAAATGGAACACCGGCAACATAGGGCTTAGAAACCTGGGGATGTTTAGGACGCAGGCAGAGGTTGATGCCTTTATGGCCAAAAATCCGAATTACAGATCCTATAACCTTGTACCTCAGCCAGGATGGTTGTACTATGAAGATACCAATGGCGACGGCATTATCAATGATAACGATATGCAGCCATTGTACAACAATACCAATCCGGTTTTTGCGCCGGGCATAACATTGGGTTTATCTTACAAAGCCTTTAACTTAAACACCAATATTGCTGCCAGATTTGGTGGTAAGGTCTTTTACGACAGCCAATCGCGCATTGCGCCGTCAGCAACGGTGAATGTGCTGGATATCTGGAAAGACCGCTGGACGATCGACAATCCGATGGGCGGAAAATATCCCCGCTTTGATGATCCGTCACTGACTAAAAACTCTGACTTTTGGGCTGTTAACGGAACCATGGTGCGTATTAATAACATGACACTCAGCTACAGAGCGCCGTTAAATGTGGTTAAAAAACTGGGACTGAGCGGCGCCAGGATATTGTTAACCGGCAACAACCTCTGGACCTTGGTTAATCCGCTTAAATACAAGGATCCATATACTTCAAATGCGTACGATTATCCAATCCTGCGCACCATTTCAGTAGGTGTAAATGTTAACCTTTAATTTTTTGAGTATGATTAAGCAAATAAAAAATAATATAACAAAATCGGTTCTTGCTTTGGTTTTGGCGGCTTGTTTGCCTTCCTGTAAACAAGATGAGTTTTTTGATATACGCGACACAGGCGGTATTGATGCCGCCATATGGAGCACCGAAGGGGCTGTGCAACTACAGCTAAACCGGGTGTATGACGTAGTTATCCCCCAGTTTCCTTACCAACTGATACCAGACAGGGGTGGCGTGCATTTGGCCAGTGATGAAAACTACTATCCCGACCGCGATGAGTGGGCACGGGCTGCCCTTGGCTTACAAGGCGCATTGGGCAATAACGACGTGAGACTAACCGGAAACACTTATAACGGTAACGCCGGGAGCAACAAATATTTTGATATTGCAAGGTGTAACGAGGCAATTACCAATATTCCGCTTGGCACCTTACCGCAAGCAACGCAGCGCACTTTTTTAGGCCAGTATTATGCCTTACGGGCCATGACCTACTTTGAGCTGGTTAAGGTGTATGGTGGTGTGCCGTTAATAACACAGCCACAACGGCCGGAATCGCTTTACCTGGACGGCAGAAAAAGCGCTAAGGAATGCTTCGACCTTATCCTCAGCGACTTGAACAATGCTATTACCATGCTGGAAGGCTTTAACCCGGATGATGGTACAGGTAGAGGAAGAATAACCAAGCTAATTGCCAGCTGTTTAAAAGCCAAAGTATTGCTTTATTGGGCAAGCCCGCAATTTAACCCTGCTAATGATGTTGCCCGGTGGCAAACCGCCTTACAAGCCAACAAAGAAGCTTACGACCTGTGTATAGCGGGCGGAAAAAAGCTGATGGCCAATTATGGCGATATTTTCAGGGTAGAGGGAACCACCAATACGGAAGCGATTTTGGTACGCACTTATTCGAGCACCGTTGAAAGAAGGGGCCATGATGGTGAGAACCGTATGCGGCCAGCATCTGAAGGTGGATCGCCTTATCAGGGTTACACACCAACTAAGAAAATGCTGGATGCCTACCCTATGCTTGATGGTAGCATCAGAGGAACATCAACCCAGTTTCCGTATGATGATGTGATGTTTTGGCAAAACCGCGACCCACGATTTGAAGCTACCATTGCCTACAACGGCAGCATTTGGCCGTTAAGCGGCAACGCTAACAGGAAGCAATGGACTTATAACACTGCCCTTGGCGAAAGCAATGGCAATGGCGTATACTGTAAACGTTTTACCACACCAGGTTTGGCCGCAGGTAACGTGAGGTACACCAATAACATTGGTGGCAGTGGTATGGACTGGATAGAACTGCGCCTGGCTGAAGTAATGTTAAATTATGCAGACTGCATGAACGAGACCGGCAATATAACCGGCGCCAAAGATATGGTTAGGCAGATACGCATAAGAGCCGGTATAGTGCAAGGCAACGGCAGCAATGACTACGGCCTGGGTGTAGTAACCGGCATAAACCAGATGCGCACACTCTTGCTCAACGAAAGGATGGTTGAATTTGCCTTTGAGAACAAACGCAACGCGGATTTGAGAAGAACCCGCCAGATGCACCTGCTTACCGGGAACATGACAAAAATCGAAATTAACTTGGTTAACCCGCCTGTTGGAAATGACCTGCGTGACAAGGGCGTTTTAGAAGCCGTTACCAATGGCGTAATGTTCAGGGAAACGCTCAACATCAATGATAAAGCTACGTATCTGCGGTATTTCAGGCCTTATGTATTGATAACCAATAATCAGTATTCGGCTTATAGTGTACCTGAGTTCCATTACTTCTACACGTTTCATAACGATTTTGTTAATAATGGAGCCAACATTGTGCCTACCATTGGCTGGGCCGGAGGGACATTTGATCCGTTGCAATAGGTTACTGATACAAATTCAATAAAAGTGATTTTAATGATTGAACAATGAGAATCAAAAATATTCAAAAGTTATTTTTTACAGGCTTAAGCATAGTTTTACTTGCTTCATGCGCAAAAAAATCCGACAACATATTTAATATGTTCGATGATGTTACGGTTACTTTTAATAACCGAAGCCCCCTTGCCGTAACCGATTATAAGCTGGTGAACGACGGCGATAGCGTTTATGTAGACTACACCATTAATTCGGCCGCACAAGATATGTACTCTATCACTGTTGAGCGCTCTGCCGGGTCGCAAAACGGCATCGAGCGTACTGTGATTAACGTCACCGATAATGCCCGACGGAGAAGTTACTCTGATGTGCTAAAGTTAAAAATGCAAAGAGACGGTAAAACAAGTTATCGCATTTATGCCATGAACCAAAAAGGCACCTACATTGGAGATGGCTACAAAAAGGTAACCATAGAGGTAAATCCGAGTTATATGATTTATGCAAATAGAAATATCTATTTGCCAGATACAGCTGCCAAGGTTTTACCAGCTTACTTTTCGCTCAGCGATGCTACAAGCTATAGCTATACCAATGGTCAAGCCAATTCTGCAAAAATAGATTTTGGTATTTGGAGAAGGCCAAACCCAAGTACAACTCCTCAAGATGTTGCAACCAATCCGTACGTTTACAACTTGTACTCTATCAGTGCGCCAACCAATCCGTTTCCTTTGTATGATGTAAGTGCCTGGACAAAAAGGGCAACAAAATTCAGTGCTCCGCAAACCAGCCAAACAAATACTTTCTTATACAATGCAGTGTCGGCATCAACCATTGATGCCTTGGCAAAGGCCCGTAACCCAGGGCTTACGGCCATCAACGCAACAAACTTTGCCACTGGCCTATCTCCAGGATGCACAATCTGCTTTTTAACACCCGAAGGAAAATACGGTATCATGTTAGTTAATGCCATTACCTCAGATTATGAGCGGCGTCCGTATATTAATGTGAGTGTGAAAATACAACGGTAAAGATTAACACGTGGAGGCACCACACCCAATATGAACAAGATTTACCACCGGCTGCAAAACAAGAGCCTTCAACATCTGTGCAAAGTGTGGTAGCAATACCAAATAAAATCTCACATCAAGGGACTACCTGATGTGTGTCAAGATCATACCGGCTAAGGTCATCCTTCTTCATTTCTGATGACCTGGTTAGTAAGTGTTCAATAATTGGTAACAGGCAGTTGTGGTCGCTGCCTGTTACTTTTTTAAATGAACAAAACGCTTACAAAACCCCGGTTAATACCTCGATGCTCCACTGTAATTTTTTACTTTACCTGGTTAAGGTAAATTTCCAGCATCGTGTAACCGTTGCTCCACACTTTATTTCTATCGTTAGCATCATTTTTATTTAATCCATTTGCAGTTTCCCAGGCATCGGGCATACCGTCATGGTCTGAATCAGGCGGTGCAACTGCCGTTGAATAAGCAGGCCATCCACCAACTGCCTTAGGGTCATCAATTATCCCCGGCTTTCCGAATGACCCAATTCCGGTGGGCCGATTTGTGCGCACTTCATTAATTAACCGGCTATCCACAATATCGCGTACGGGCAAAATAGCGCCAACTTTATTAAGCACTGCCTGGTAGGCGTCCCGCGCTGTTTGATCATTTATGGCCTCCACCTTAAAGGGATGATTTACCAGTGCACGGCTTCGGAGCGTGTCCGGAATTTTAGAAAGCTCAAGACCAACAGCGTTGTTTTTGTTGAGCTCAGCGTTACCCTCCATTATGTTTCCGGCCAGATACCATTGGCCGGTACTGGAAGATGCCTTTCCGGGAAAAAACTCTGCTTCACAAAAAATTTGTTTCGCCGTTGATGTAGCAGGACCTGGTTTATAATAGTTGTTTACCATATTTATTTCAGACCGCCCATTCGGAATCTTTACCTCTCCGCCATAACAGGCGTTATTGCGCCCCCAGTTGTAAACAACATTGTTTCGGTAATCAATCACCGCAAGAGTATCATGAGCACGGGAACCATTAAACCGCACCGTTCTGCTGTTTTGGTTACTAATCAAGTTGTGATGATACGTAACATTTTGCCCGCCCCATACACCTCCATAACTTCTCAGACCTTTATGGTGTCCGGCATTGTATAAGCCCTCGCTTACAATACTCCACTGTACTGTTACGTTTTTTATATCGTACATGGCTGCACATTCTTCATTAGCCCAGCTGAAAGAACAATGGTCGATAATTACTTTCGACATGTTTTCCATATCGAAACCGTAAATGCCATGCGCTAAATTACTCCCCGGCCTGGATCGTAAATATCTTATAATAATATTGCCATTTCTGCCCCCTCCGTTTAATATGAACGAGTTACCCTTGAGGCAAATGCCCTCGCCAGGAGCGGTCTGACCGGCTATAGTTAGGTTTGAGCGGCTAACTTTAATTGCCGATTTTAAATCGATGATCCCGGCCACGCGAAAAACGATGGTTAAAGGTTCTCCAGGGTACATCTTCAAAGCATCTCTGAAACTGCCTGCTCCTGAGTCGTTCAGGTTGGTAACCTCAGCTACTTGTCCTCCCCGGCCACCTGTAGCATACTTGCCAAACCCCTCGGCACCCGGAAAAGCGATAGCAGGCGTAACTGACTTTGTTTGCGCACTACAAAACGGCCGGTTCGAGCCAAAAAACAGGTTTGCAATTAACAGCGTGTACAATAGTAATTTCATAAAGGCAATATATTGAATATTGCTATCGATTGAAAGGATAGTCTGCTGTTATAAAGTCAGTCAGTTAGCAAATCGTTACTGAATCTGCAAGAATTTCAGGGGCGTATTAATAAATGGGTTTGGAATGCTTTCCCCGCGAGAGATTTCATCAGACTTAGAATTTAGACTGTTTACTGGCTATATCTTACCAGGGGTTATAATGAAAAGTTATATCATCGCTCATGACTACGAATAAGCCATGTTTAAAGGTAGCGTTAAGCGGCAGGTTCCCGAAATCAAACCCATCGCTTTGATGGGCTGCAATTAGAACCATTTTCAACAACCGGTGCTCAAAGTAGATGAGCCTGGTACCTTCGCGCTAAATAATTTGTAATAGAAATACCTTCGTGGACTTCCTCAAAGCATGTGGTACTGCTAAATATGATTTATTTATAATTTTACACGATACAAAGCAGGATTATTGTCATATCCAAAGGCTCCAAACACAATAAAATTATTGTTGTCCTGGCGAACAATTCCTGCGATACTCGTTCCTTCCATACCAAGTTTGAACGTCGGCGAAATATTACCATTTTTATCGAGGAGCTCAAGATATCTTTCCCCTTGCGAAGCCGTTAAACTCAGATGACGGCCTAAAAGTAATTGATCGCTTGAAGTGCCTACCAAAGCACTTAAGTCAGAAGTGTAATTGTTGTTATTCTTGAAAGTGGCGTCAATTGATCCGTCTGTATTCACTCTAGCTACCTGGTGATAATTAGTTATATTATCCCTTGTGTTTGGTATATAGAACTTGTCAAAAGATCCACCTATTATAATTTTCCCATCAGACTGTTCAACCATTTTTATAATGGAACCATTTAATTCAATAGCATTTTGCCCAAGGCTTCTGTAATCCTGTACTTGTGCAAAGCTTTCATCAATTGTTAAATCAGCTGGGTTAAACCTTGCGATAGAGTAAGTTGTTGATTTCCCCGCAGATAATCTGAAAAAGCCTGAAAGGTAAATCTTTCCTGATTTTGATTCAATTAAATCAAGAAGCACTGTGTTATCATCCTGGATGCGAAACCCATTGTTTCTGTCATATTCCCCTAATTCGTTAAGACTGAAAAAGTGTGCTTCTCCGAAACCATTGGCAAATGTGTTTCTACCGAGAACAGCAATCCTTCCACCAGTCAGCTTAACAAGGGTATTAACTGATGTTATACGGGTGGTTGGAGTGTAAGATTTATCTATTGATCCATCTGCATTAAGACGGATAAGAAATTTGCTAACCCCATCAACCTTAAAAGAACCTGATATCAAAACTTTTCCCTGAGGAAGAGCGATCATACTTATCCTTGAGGGCAAATTGTCTGACCAGGTTTTGTCTTTATCAATATCAAATGATTTATCAATTGCACCATTAGGTGTTAGCTTGTATATCTTAAACTTTGTTTGGTATTGTGGACCAAAATACCCCAGAACAAATATGTTTTTGTTATCGTCAACACAAGCAGCAAACGCACTTCCAGTAACTTCTTTAGAAAATACAGGGTCGGTTATGCCGCCATTACTGGGATTAGTAGGCGTTGGTTCAACAGTACCAGTACCAGCGGTTGATGGCTCTGCCGTATCGCTTTTACTACATGATGCTATGACAAGGACAAATAGCCCTGTTATAAAGGAAAGAAAATGTTTTTTCATATATAATAAAATTTTTAACAGCCCTTTTGAGCTGAAACACATTTCTAAAATATTACGAAACTTTTTCTCTCCAAATAGTTAGTTGTAACTAAATCGTATTTTGATATCCTACGTGAAAAATAGGTAAACCTAACACTTTTCCTGTTTTACACCACAAGTAACCAGCAAGAAACAAAAAACCCTTTAACTCATTGTAAAACATTGTGGTTAAAGGGTTTTAAGTAGAAGAAAGCCAACTAAAGTAAAAACTTTATCTGGGTAAAAGACATTGTTATCAGACTGCAGTTGTTACAAAAAACGAAATGAATCCATAAGCCTGTTAGTAGTGATTTGGCGGATAAACGTAGATTATTTAGACGGCTAAGCCTCTTACCATATTTATCGGACTAAAATTTCAATAGATTCAATCATCCTCTTGTGTTTTAAGTCTTATTGCCGGGTAACTTTGGTAAAATCAAAATATTGTTGCTTCCCTACAATTGATCGTTGCATATAAAGTTTATATGAAGTTTTACCTGTGCCCGCTGATGCCTCAATATGCTGAATTTTAACCGCAGGTAGCTTTAACGAGCTTTTAACCAGCATTTCGGTTGCCACCCTACCATCCATTTGTTGGGGCACACTTAAATGTTGCAGGTATAGTACGGTTGGCGTAATATCGGTATTTGATGTAGGAATTTCACTTACGTACTTTTTCTTGAAATCAGGTCCGGATACAATGAAAGGAATGTGTATCTCGTACGGACTAGTACCGCCATGACCCGCCACACCTTTACTATTGTCCATGCCAGCATAACCAAAGGTATTCTTATCATCATTCCAATTAGGCGATACCACAATATCAGCCGCCCTTTGTGGATGATCCCAGTGTATGGCTTCAAAAGACAGGGTACCGGCCACAGCCCCTTTTAAATCTCCGGCTTTTTTGCCTTTGGTAAATATGGCGCCCACCCATGGCTGGGCCTGCAATAAGGTAACAATTTGTTTAATCTTATTAAGATCGTGGTTTTTTACGTAGATGGCATTTTCAGATACAACTACATCGGTAACTGGGCTGGCCGCTTTTAAACCGCTACTAATAAGTAACGAGGCTACGTCCTGATTACCGGTGTGTGTAATAAACCCATGATCGGTAGAGATGAGAATGTTGATTTGATCAATAATGCCTTTCTCCTGAATGGCTTTAATCATACGCCCAAACTGTGCATCAACCGTTTTGATGGATGCCATGGTAACTGCCGAGCCAATGCCCGTGCTATGCGCCGCACCATCGGGGTCAGATAACCAAATAGCGCTTACATCGGGGCCATCGGCAGCCAGGCCATAGCGAATAAGCGCATTGGTTACCCACTGATGCTTAGCGGCATTATCGAGCTTGTTGCTTGCCGGTATGGGACCCACTTCGGCAATGATGCGCTCTTTAATATTTTCGGGCAATATCATGTCCGGATTAACAATACCGCCGCCGCTAATGGTGTGGTTTTGCAGCAGGGCCTGCCCGGTAGAGCCAGAACTGAACACCATCATCTTTTTACCAGCCGCCTGTAATACCTCTCCCAAAGAAACAGTAGTAAGGAGATGACCATCTGTAGCTTTGTTAATTTTCTGCAGATTAATGGCATCTCCAGTGTCCATACCCTTTAATGAATCTACCTGTGGAAAATAAACCGTATTACCCATTAAGCCGGTTTTGGCCGGGTAACTACCGGTTGAATAAGCCGATGAGTTAACCCGGGTAACGGTAGGGAACACACTGTGGTGTTGATTGCCGTATGCTCCCTGCTGCTTAAAAGCAAACAGGTTAGGCATATTTTGAGCATTAATATAGTCGGGGCGCAAGCCGTCAAAAAAAACGATGAGGGTTTTATGCGTTTTGCCCGCATCATCATCTTTTTTAGGTTGTGCTTTTTGCGCATAACATACGGGCAAAGCCATAGATACAAGCATTATAGTTATCTTAAATTTCATGCTGTTTGTTGTATTAATTATTTAATAAACCGGCTTAACAGGCACTATGCCCAGCTTTTTTGCTTCGCCAGTAAAAAGGGGCAGGTTATTGGTTAATATAAAATCAACACCACTATTAAATAAGCCAGCCATCATTTCCGGCTTTTCGGCATAAAAATAATTGATGCGGATATGGTTCTTTTTCAGCAGATCAATTTGCTCCTTACGGTCTTCGCCTGGTTTTAAAACCAGCAATTGAATAAATTCTGCCTTGTTTTTAATGGTTGCAGCCACATACTGCGGTACGTTAGCGCGGTAGCGGTTATCGGCATTACAAATTAATATAGCCGGGCAAGCCGCTCTGGCACCTTGCGCGGCATCTTCCTCGCAGGTTAAAAAAGCTTGGTGCATTCTATTGGTTTTTTGAATCACTAACGCAACGGCAGCACCTAATTTATTACCGCCTTTTAAGTGGCAGTTAAGCCATACATTTTTTGGCATCATGGCAAGGGTTTCATCAAGCGTAGGCACTTTGGCACCTGCAAACTTGCTGCTTTTTTTGCTTCCCGCATCCAGCTTACGTATCTCGCTCAAGGTCATGTTGGCCACTGCTCCACTGCCGTTGGTGGTGCGGTCAACGGTGCCGTCGTGCATTATAACCAGCACACTATCTTTAGTGAACTGTATATCAAACTCGATCATTTGCGCGCCGTATTTAATAGCCTCCTTAAAGCCTGGAACCGTGTTTTCGGGCGTGCTTTCAAACCCACCCCGGTGTGCACAAAGCCCCCGCTGAGGCATTAATATTTGAGCTTTTTGTGCAAATGCGGTTGACGCTATTGCCAGTAATGCGACACCGGCAGCTAATTTGCGTTTTATACTATTCTTCATGTTAAATGATTTATTTGTCCCACCAAACTTTAATGTTGCTGTTATCGCCACCCATGGCGGTTACAGCCTTAGCCAAATTATCGGGGTTTAATGACTGGAGGTAAACCGGGTAAGGGCATCTTGAAGGAAACACATTGCCATCGGGTATGCCGGTACCTCTTGGTAATACAGGGTACCCTGTACGCCTTTTTTCGAACCATGATTGATAGTCGACAAAGAAGTAAGCGTAATACTTTTGCAGCATTATTTGTTGCAACTGTGCATCAGTACTGGCGCCCGGGTTGTAAGCTACACCAGCTTTTTGCAAATAACCGGCAGGCAAAGGCACACCCCATTGTGTCATAGATGCAGTAATGCCGTTTTCATAATGCTTTTGTGATGAGTTGCCTGTAGCAAAGCCTTTAAGAGCTAATTCGGCTTTAATAAATTCCACTTCGGCATAGGTCATCATTATACCTAATTGGGGCAGGGTTTTTAACCCATCGCTGTAGCTCGAGTTTTTATCAACCACGTACTCGGTACTCGACGGATAGCCGCTATCAATCCCCTGATATACGTTAGCGCCGTTTACAGCTACCTGCGTTGCCCAAACTGCTCTGCGCGGGTCTTCATCAGTATTCATTTTGTTGATGAAGAACCTGGTGTAATAATCGCCCTGGCGCCAATCGCTTAAGCGTGCGTTGTAGTAAGGGTTAAAGAAAGGAAATGTACCCGGAAACCTAAAAATGGCATCATCGCTGGTGGTTGTAAATACCGGATTTTTAACCGGATCGGCCAGTATGGCGTTAATCTCACTATTGACGTTAACATCCCCGCTTCGTTTTGAAATCCTGAGCAGCAAGCGCAAACGCAACGAGTTGCAAAATTTCTTCCATCGGTTAATACCGTCGTTAGTGCTACCGGTTAAGGCATTGGCATTGTACAAAAAATCGCCGCCGTAGGTTAGTGCCTTGGTATTGTCGAGCAACGTATTAGCTGTAGCGAGGTCTTTCAATATTTGCGGATATATATCCTTTTGCTGATCAAATGCCGGCTTCAATATACCCTCCGTAGCTCTGGTAGATTCTGAATAAGGTATATCGCCAAAAGCATCAGTGAGTATAGAATAAGCCCATGATTTATAAATGAGGGATATAGCCATATAATTGTTCTCTTTGAGCTTTGAGGCTATAGAATACATGTCTTGTACATCGGTTAACGAGCTATAAAAGCCGGTCCAAAGGAAATCGTTGCTGCTGGGTGTAATTACATAACGGTGTATGCCACCGTTTACGCTGCTCCGGGGCGCGGTAACCTGCATCAGTTCATGCGTAAAGCGGCGCGAACCATCAATGCTCCTGGTCACAAATTTATACTCCATTTGCCCGAGCATTACACCGGGCGTAACTTCTTTAGGCCGGTTAGGATCGGTGTTTAATTCTTCAAAGTTTTTTGTACATGAAACCAGTAAAGAGGTTGTTGCCAGTAGCAGGGCAGCAACTTTAGGTATAATATTAAACTTCATAACTGTTATGTTAAAGTTTGAGTGTAAGGTTTAAGCCGAAGGTTCTTTCGGTTGGAAACTGTGTTAGTTCCACACCAGGCGTTATGGTACCGTTATTTAAATTGGCCGCTTCGGGATCGAAGGCAGGAAAATTAGTTATAATTAAAAGGTTACGTCCATAAACACCTAGCATAACCTGTTTTAGATGCAGCTTGGTTATCATTTTGGCAGGTAAGCTAAAATCTATCCTGGCTTCGCGCAGTTTGATGAAAGAGGCATCATAAATGTTCACCTCAGCGTTGGTGATCTTGTAATATTCGTCATAATATTTACTGGCCGGCACGTTTACAGTATTAGGCTTGTAACTGCCGTCAGGTTGTAACACCACGCCATCGCCCACTATACCGCCATCGCGCCCCGGCAGGGTAACTTTGGTTTTACCCAGCGTATTTAATTTATGGCTGGTTTGTGAAAATACGCTGCCTCCTTTTTGCCCGTCAATTAAAAAACTTACTCTGAAATTTTTAATAGTGAACTCGTTTTGTAATCCGGCTTTCCAGTCGGGGAAAGCATTGCCAAAAACTTTAAGCGTTTGGTCTAACTCGGCCGGTACGCCGGTGCTTGCATAAATAATCTTTCCATCAGGTGAGCGTTGAAAGCCACGACCATACATATCGCCCATACGGCCGCCTACGCGTGCTTCAATAGATACGTTGGTATCGTGATTATAAATTACCTGGTTGGTAATGCCCTGGGCCAACTCTCTTACATAACTGCGGTTGCTGGAAAAATTAACAGTGGTATTCCATTTAAACTGCGGATTATTAAAAGGTTTTCCGGTTAGTTGCAACTCAATACCCCGGCTGTTAATTAAGCCCGCGTTTAACAGAGCGCTTGAATAACCTGAGATAGGATCGAGCGGAATAGCCAAAATTTGGTTACGGCTGTTATTGGTGTATAAGGCCAAATCTATCCCTAAACGACTTTGGAAAAAGCGCATATCCAAACCGGTTTCAAAACTGGAGGTAATCTCGGGCTTTAAATTGGCATTGAACAGTGTGGTTGGATTGGTAAAGCTGTTGCTATATATTCTATCGTAATACTTGGCTGTTTGATACGGCCGGGTATCATTACCAACCTGTGCCCACGAAAAGCGGAACTTAGCAAAAGACACTGCTTTAGGCAGTGTAAACATATCGCTTAATATAAAGCTGGTGCTTACTGATGGGTAAAAGAACGAATTGTTTCCGTATGGTAACGTGCTGGACCAATCGTTACGGCCAGTAACATCCAAATAAGCGTAATCATGATAAGATAGCTGGCCAAAAGCATATAAACTGTGGATCGCTTTCTCGCTTTTGTTAGGATCGGCAACGGCCTGATCCAAGCTGTTGGATATTTGATAAATGCCGGGTTGCGCTAACTGGTCTGCATAAATACCAGCAAAATTATACGTCTGCTTCATTAAGTTACCACCACCCGATACCGAAAACTTTATATCATTTGTGATCTTATCTTTGTAGGACAACAATAGGTCGGTATTACTCTCGAAATTGAAAACGGTTTGCTCTCGGTAGCTTCCTTTAGGGTACTTAGTCATGCTGTAGGGACGTTGCTGCGAACGGAACTCATTTGAAAGGTCGACACCCGAGCGGAGCATTAATTCCAGTTTAGGGTTAAAAGTATAGTTGGCCATAACATTACCAATTACACCGTTCTTGTTAATTTTATTCAGCATTTCGTATACCTGCAGGTATACGTTGTCGGGACCGGGATTAAAGGGCAGCCTTTGCTGAATGTTTACCTGGCCAGGTTGCCAGTATGGTTTAAACCAGTCAATATCCACATTGGGAGTGGTACCCAATATCATAAAGTACATGATGGTTTGGTTATTGTAACCCGATAATGGAAGATTATCGCTGCGTTTATTAGTGTAATTAGCTTTACCAGATATTTTCAGCTTATCAGATATCTTTTGATTGGCCGATAGGGCAACTGATAATCTTTCGAAACCTGTATTAGGAACCAGCCAGTCGTTTTTTAAATGAGTAACCGATAACCTGCCCGAACCATTTTCATTACCACCCTCAATAGAAACATTATTAGTACGAGTAACACCGGTGTTGAAAAATTTGGAGATATAGTCTTTACGCGCAACCCAAGGAGTACGCTCTGTTGGCTTACCATCAGGCGAATTGGGGTTATACTGAAAATACATCTGCCCATCAAACTTAGGGCCCCATGCCCTGCCCTGTGCTGCGGCTGCTGCCGTATTAACACCATCGGGGCTGTCGCCGTAAGAGTAATACTTATCGGTACGGCCTTCACCATATTCAAACTGGTAATCGGGCCATTTCATTACACCATCAAAACTCAGGTTGCCGTTGTAAGTGATGCCTAAGCCCTTATCATTTCGCTGACCCGATTTTGTAGTAATAATCAACGCTCCGCCAGCTGCACGGCTACCATAAAGTGCAGTAGCAGCCGGTCCTTTCAATACAGTTACCTTTTCAATATCATCTGGGTTAATGTCCGATACATCCGATCCGAAATCAACAGGGCTATCGGCGGCTAAATGCGCTTTGTAGCCTGTGCCGGTAATTCGGTTACTTACAGGTATACCGTCAATTACAATTAATGCCTGGTTATTGTCCAAATTTAATGATGACTCACCTCTGAGCGTAATACGCGACGAACTAACAGGCCCTGAGCCCGTGCTTACGATGTTCAGCCCTGCCACCTTGCCAGCCAGGGATGATACCCAGTTATTGGTTTTAGCGTCTTCCAGACTTTTAGAGGTTACATTTTGAGCTGAGTAGCCTAATGATTTTTCTTCACGCCTTATACCTAATGCTGTTACCAAAACCTCGTTCAGGGATTTCGTGGAAGGTTTCATACCAATGTTAAGTATGGTGCTCTCGCCTGCTTTAACCTTAATGCTAGACAAATGCTGTGTTTCAAAAGAAACATAGCTGACATCAACTGTGTAATTACCCGGTACGGCATTGATTGAAAAATTTCCATCAGCATTACTTATCGCAACTCTGTTTAATTCTACAATGCGTATGGTAACGCCAGGTAAAGGCTGACCTGTTTCGTCGGTAATCTTACCAGTAATTTTACTATCCTGAGCACTAACTCTCTGTAAAGTAGTTAGTACTATATAGTTACCCTGGTTATTGTAAGCAATACCGGCATCGGTTTTTAACCATGCCAATACCTCTTTAACGGTGGCGTACTTTTTTCTTACCGCTATTGTACGGCTAAGTTGTCGGTTTACAGTTTCATCAAAGGAAACCTGCGCATTTGCCTGTTTTTTTATAATCTCAACAATTTGCTGGCCGCTGTATTGCGCTGCTTGCATTTGTAAGTTTTGCTCAAGTACCTGCGCTGCTGCAGCCGTTAGGGTGTGTGCTGTTAATAGTAGCACCATTGTAAAACACCGCTGAAATTTATTACATATAATAAGCCATAATGATGGTTTCATTGTTACTTTTGATAGGTTATAGGGTTGCCGCCCTGTGATTAAAAAATCGACTTTTTGGCTGATGCTCATCAGCTGATTGGATTGCCGCCCTGTTAACGCAGGGCGGTTTTTAATGAGTAAACTATTGGTTCATGCCCTCCTTCGTTAATAAATATGAATGCTGTTTTTTCCTGTTTTGTACTTAAAGCCGGCAGTTGCCGAAAGAATGTCAAGCACTTGTGGTAATGATTGCCCTTTAAAATCAGCCGTAATTTTCTTGTTTAGTAATGGCTTGCTTTGAACGCTAATGGTAATGTTATACCATTTTTCGAGTTCTTTACAGATTTGGGCAAAACTGGTTTGATCAAATGCCAACTCACCATCTATCCAGTTCAGTAGCCGATCGGGTTGTACCCGCTCCATCGTATAATTACCTGTAACCTCCTGAAAAGTGACCTTTTGGCCCGGGTGCAGAATAGCTAATTGTTTAAACTTTTTACTACGTACGCATACCCGGCCGGTGCGTAATAATACAGATGCCGTGCTTGCTCCTTTGGCTGCGTTAACTTCAAACGAGGTACCCAGTACTCGGGTGGTTACTTTTGAGGTGATTACATAAAAAGGTTTTTGTTTATTATGGGCAACCTCAAAGTAGGCGCGGCCAGTTAAAAATACTTTCCGATTTGTTGCATTAAAATCACTTGGTATATCTATAACCGTTCCAGGAAACAATGACAAACGGCTACTGTCCGGAAGCGTGATACGATCTATTTTGCCATACCCCGCCTCAATACGTTGGTAAACCACTGCTGATTGCAGCAGGCTTGGCGGCTGTTTAAAGTAAAAAGCAAACGTAGCCGATAACATGAACACCGTTATAGCCGCTGCATAAGCCATCCAGTTACGGCTATGCTTAGGTTGTAATTTGGCCGTCTGATGAGATAGCAGGGTATCAAACTTTTGCCATGTCTGCTCTTGTTGTTCGCTGCTTAACGGCAAAATATCAGCATCTGTATTAGCCATGGCATCTTTCAAACACTGCTCTACATAAGCTGTGTCTGCTTCCATCGCCAGGTAGACTTCTATAGCCTTATGTTCATCGGCCAAGCTATTCCCATTAAAATAATTTATGAGTGCTTGCTTTGAGGGTTTCTTTATCCTGTTGGGCATTCTACAGGTAAGAAGCCCAAAGTACCAGGGATGTACTATGACAATAAAAAACTTGATATGGACTTAACACCCGCTTAACGCCGGCAAAGAAAAACAGGCCTTAGCGCTTTAAAACAGCAATTAGAATAAATAGCGGAAAAATATCTGAGTATTCGTGCAACTCGGTTTTTAAGAGTTTAAGGGCCGAAGCAATGTGATTGCGCACGGTATTGCTGGAGATGTTTTGCAGCTGACTAATTTCCTGATAGGTATAGCCCTGATCACGACTAAGCAAAAAAATCTCCAGCCTTTTAGCTGGTATTTTTGATAGTGCAACTTCATACCTAAATTGTAATTCTTTAAGATTGAACTGACCGTCAACTTCGGTAAAAAATTGGTGTTCTTCTACCACACTCAACTCTTGCGTTTTAAAAATCTTCTTTCTCACCATACGGCTAATTTCCTGCCTTAGCATGCCGTAGAGGTAACCTTCCAGATTTATGATATTTTGAATAACTGTTTTATGCTGCCATATTTTTAACAGTACATTCATAGCCAATTCCTCGCACTCCTCGCTGTTTTTACGCATGCGGTAACCCGCGGCATACAATTTAGGGTAATAATGGTCAAACACACCTTTATAGGCGCGCTCATCTCCGTTTAACCATTGGGCGGTGTATACTTCAACTGAGTGTGACATATCGCTACAAAAGTATGCGGGTGCTGTAGCAATTATTTCAATTTTGCATTAAGTGATTATTAAGTTTTGAACCCTCTGTTGTTAGTTTTTACAGCATTAAGTCCGCTTTATCCTAGGTGCAATTTTATCTTCTAATCTCTCTTATTCACCATTTAATAACATACAGGCCATCCCAGGATCGGGAAGGCTTGTATGTTAAACTCGTTTATAGTGAACCACTCAGGCAACAGTAAGCACTATTTTGCCTTGAATGTGACCTTTCTCGGCCCGTTCGTGCGCCTGGCGCGCATTGGCAAGCGCATACGTACTATCCACTACCACGCGGATCTTTCCACTGTCAAGCAAGTGAGCCAGCTCCGCAAGCTGCGCCCCGTTTGAGCGAACCTGTGTGGCTGAAACCGTAATGCCGAGCTTTTTAGCTTCATCGGCACCTTCAAAACCCAAAGGGAACACCGGGAACAGAGCACCACCACGCTTAAGCGTGCGCAAAAAGCGGCCGGTAGTGGGGCCACCCAAAGCGTCCAATACCAAATCCAGGTCCTGGGCCACATCTTCGGGAGGCGTTTGGGTGTAGTCTATAAATTCATCAGCACCCAGTTCGCGCAGCAGCGCTTCGTTCTTGCCTGATGCCACGGCAATTACATGTGCACCTTTCAGCTTGGCAATCTGGACCGAAAAGTGCCCTACACCGCCTGCGGCTCCATTAATCAGCACCCGCTTTCCCTCAAGTGGTACAGGCTGATGCTTGTTGGGCTTAAGGGGGTTGGGTGCATCGTGCCCCACCTCAACCAGGTATTGCCATGCTGTAAGCAGGGACATTGGCGCTCCGGCAGCATGGATATGATCAATACCGGCAGGTTTGAGCGCCAGTTCTGATGCAGGTACGCTAACATACTCGGCATAGGCACTGCTTTCGCCAACGCTGAAGAAGCGAACCATCGAATACACTTCATCACCAATAGAAAAACCTTCAACATCATCTGCCACCGCTTCAACAATGCCCGAAATGTCTGTGCCTAAAATAATGGGGAAAGGTACCTGAGGTCTCCATTCGGGCGGCAGTGATTTATAACCGTCGCGCAGATACCAGTCTGGCGGATTAAGCCCAACTGCATGAACGCGCACGAGCACTTTACCGGGCTTCAGTTCAGGAACAGGTGCGTCCTCATAGCGCAATACTTCGGGGCCGCCATATTCGTGCAGTCTTACTGCTTTCATCATTCGTTTGCTTGCATTATGGTCTGATGTATTTTCAAGCTCTTTCATCGTATGTTTTTGTTGTATGTGAATAAATATCAAGCCTTGCTTAGGACTTGACAGTGTAATCTAATGTGCTGCAATACTATCCGATTTGTATATATTTGGCAAGTATGTACTTTTTTGTATCTTATGTACCCAAAAGTGTGTATTACTGATTAACAGCCTTTTACAATAATTTTGAAATGAAAAATGAATCCAAAGTGACTGAAGCGACACAGCTTTGTGCGGTTGATTACGCCTTTAAGCGCATTGGCGGCAAATACAAAGCACGCATTTTGTGGTATTTAGATATGAAAAGGGTTTTACGCTACGGGGAGCTGAACCGGACCTTACCTGATATTACCACTAAAATGCTTACCCAAACCCTGCGGGAACTGGAAGAAGACAAACTGATTATCCGCAAAATGTACCACGAGGTACCACCCAAAGTGGAGTATTCACTTAGCGAAACAGGCAAAGAGCTGATTCCTTTTATAGCGCATTTGCATCATTGGGGCAAGAAACAAATTGAAAAGGAAGGCCTGGCAAATGCAGGCATCCTAGACGAACGAACCAAGACCTGCCAAAGTGTTTGCGAATCTTGATTGATTATCTGCTAACAAAGGGAAAAAGCCCCGATGCTTTTAGCACCGGTGGCTTCATAGGTTGAATAATTAAACTTGTATTAAGGCTATGCCTGTGAATCACATAACGGGTTGATCAGACTCAAGATTTTAGCTGCAATATTTCAATTCTAATTCTTTTAACCGTCCTTTTTTAATGGCCCTCTTGGCAAGATAATTAAAAAGAGGTGCTGCGATCTTTTGTAGACTTACCATTTTAGAGTTGTTTAAGTAAACGAACAAAGCAAGGTCAGCAAGTTTTTTGGGTGTTCCTGCCGCACTGGCCAGGCCATCTTTTGCCAGTCCTTTTGATATCAGCAGCGCATTTTCAAAGTTTTTATTGCCAGGGCTTACTGTTACTTGTATTAAACAGTTCTCAGTTGATACGTTGTGAAAGTAGTGTTTCTCGTTAGGCTTGATCGTTACCCTGTCACCTGCTTTTAACTGATGCACCCGGTTGTTCAGTCCTACTTCCAACGTACCCTGTAGCACTTCAAAAGTCTCTGCAAAAAGTGTGTGGTAATGCCATGGCGTCTTTTCGTTTGGAATGATGTTAAATTCAATCACACTTTCTTTATGAGTATCTGCTGAACTGATTAGCTTGATGTATCCTTGCGTTTTCATATAGCTTTGGTTAAGGTTTTATTTGTTTGAGGATTTATGGCTTAATAAGATAGTTCCGGCAGCGGCGCAAACGATAATGGCGGCTATATGAGGGATAGCTTGAGGGATGCCATTATAACTTTTGCTTAATACGATCAGCATATCGGTGACAGGGATAATGGTTCCTGCCGCCAGCGTAATACCTAATGCTTTGGTTTGCTTAGTTAAGATAAGCAGGCAAATTACTAAACCTGAAAACACATCACGGATACCTTTAATGTAATGGAAAGAGTAGTCGGCGTGCTCGTTAAAGCGTATGCCGTAACCGGCTTCTGCTGGTTCGGGCGCCAAAAGGAACCTGGTTCCGATAAAAATCATTCCCAACCCTGTGAGGAATGCGATTGCAATAAAAATTCTTTGTGTCATGATTATTTATTTTAAATGATGACACAAAGTTCCCTAACCCAAATCCGGCATTCATGCACCTGGGTTAACAAATCATTTTTCTGTGAAAATTCTTTTGCGGATACGGCTGAGAGATTGCGGCTTTACGCCTACATACGATGCGATATGATATTGCGAAATTCTTTGCAGCAAGCCCGGGTGCCTTTTCAGAAATTTTTCATAGCGAAGCTCTGGTGTGTCTGTATAGAACGAACTCAAGTCTTGCAGGGTTTGTACAAAAACCTGTTCAATTACTACCCGGCCAAACCGCTCGGCTCCGCTCACAGATTGATAAAACAGTTGTAAGTCGGTAAATGAGATCTGTAGCATTTCACAATCCTCTAACGCTTGGATGTTTTTTGTAGATGATGTTTGCGGCAGAAAACTTTCATAGTTGCAAACAAAGTTGTTTTCCTGTGCAAAGTCGTATGTTTTATCTTCTCCATCGTGATTGATGTAGTATCGCAATAGCCCTTTAATAACAAACCCCACCTGTTTACAAACCTGTCCTTCTGCTAAGAAGAAATCTCCTTTTTTGTAAGTCTTTTCCTTGAATAAAGAAGTGACGGTTTCTTTTTCTTCCGGACTTAGCGCTATTATTCTTTGTAGGCTATCAATCAAGTTGGTCATCATAATAAAGTGTCGCTATTTTAATAATTAATAATGGAAAGGCATTGGTAACTGCACAACTAAACTAGTTGGATGAAGCCCCCGGCCTAAAGATTGTAAACCAAAATAAAAGTTTATTGACAACACCAGCCACAGCACCGGCTGCCTGGCTAAAACCTTCTTAAAAATATTCCAAATTTTATTTAGATAAAACAGGATGTGAGTGTTGTGTACCACTTGGTTTCAATGATTAAGAATTGCAAAATCAGAAAAACCAGCTATAAATACTGATACAGTTACTTACAAAGACAAAGCTGGTGTACCTTAATGGCTTTTGTGTACCTATCACTATACCACAAGCAGATATAATGATAAAGAAAAAGCCCCAAATATTATCAATTTGAGGCTTTTTCTTTCTTTGCAGAAGTAAGCGGATAAAAGTCGAACTCGCCAACCATATCAATAATACTGTTACAAAGCTAAATCATAGAAGGGCCACTTTGTATTGCTTAGAACAAGGAAAACTTCGGGCTCTAACCTCAATACATACAACTATAATCAACGAGTTTCTAAATAAGTTTATAATAGGTCTCTTTTGAATGGCTGTCGACCTGTCTACGTCCATGCAGTATTTTGTCTGCTTATACGCATAGAGGTAACTAAAGTGTCGAAGTTCAGTATTAATTGGCCGCACACATTTTTAAGCTATCTGTTCTATCAAAACATCGCTAAAAAGGTACTCAAGCGTTATATAAATCAACTTCGGATCAGTAAAGTGGGGTGTGAAGCTATTTATATTAAATAAAAGCTATGTCAAACACAATTCATGTCCGAAATACGCTTTGGCATCAGCGTTCCATACGGCCTTTAGCTTTCGTTATTAATACGTTAGTCTGCTCTGCAAGTAGATGCTCCTTGCAATGATTAATAGTTATTGCAGGCGTATTGATAAAGGACGGTACCTTTTTATTGGTCACAGGTTACGTTTATACCATTGTTCATGTCTTCGGCCATAGCCGATGCTAACTCGGCACGTGCCTGCTCAGAAAATCGGGTAGCCACAAACGGAAACACAAATGCAATTAGTCCTCCTCCTTTTACACCCAGCTGACCTAATGTTCTAAAACTGTTAATTTTTACGGCACGCGCATCAGGCAATACACGGATTAAGTCTCTTGGACGTACTACCTGGTTACCGTCTCTAGACAGTTTTACCATACTTTCGTTATACCTGCCCTGCCTGATGTCCTTTGTGATTTGACGAGCTATTTCATTTTTATGCAGTTCGCGTGGGGGTATCCCTTCAATTTTCTTTAAATCGCTGGCAAGTTTTGTACTTTCCTTAAACTCGCGGTAGTTACCTTGCACATCTTTAATATATTGCCGTCCATTGAAAACAACAACTGTTCTACCCTCCTGATCTTTAGCAAACCATCCTGATTTGGCGTCTACTTCTAAGATGTCGGGACTGCCTAAATCGCCCGGCGTAGCTCCAAGCGGATTTGGTACATAACCAGGTACCGGATTGTTAGCATCTACCTCATTCAGGCGGGTGTAGTGTTCATTGCCAGGGGCCAAATTACTTCTTAAAACCTCACGCTGGCCATAAGTGCCCGCTGCAACAAATGCCATTGTTCCACCCATCCAGCCTATTGTTTTTGCTATGCCACCCAGCTTAGCCATACCTACCACCCCTGCAGTAGCTCCGCTAAAAGCCAATACTGCACCCGCTCCTCCAAAAAATGAAGCAATAGTGTTAAAGAAAATTTCACCAGCATTGTTATCGGAAATTGATTGCGCATAGCGGTTAGCTACATCTAGGCTAAAAATGGGAGACAATACCCCACCAGCATCACATACCAACATAGAATTGTGGGTTATTGCCCGTTCCTGATTAAATCTTACCTTAGGATGCTCCAGTGCCCAATGCCCGTTACCCAAAGCACCAGTACATTTATGATTAATTTGCGTTGCATAATAACCACCCACTATCATGGAGCCTACTCCAAGTGCTATAACCCACCCTACCGGGTTGGAGAGCAAGAAAGCGCCCACAATTAAGCCTGCACCAAAAGCAAGAAAACTCCACATGGCGTTTTTAGGGCTTTTGCAAGGAAATTCTTCATTAATATTCCTATCCTCAATAGTTAATAGCGTACGCTGCCCTTGGCTGTAAAATACGCTGATTTTAGCTCGCGTATCAATAAACATACGGGGTGCATTATCTGTTTGAAAGGTACATACTGCATACACGTTTTTGGGAATATAAGAAACGCTCATAATATTATACTTTATGGTGAACCATATATCTGTTTAAAAGCAGTTGCTTACTGCGGCCTTGAGTACCAACAGGCACCCAGCTTTTGTAAGCTGCGCCCCGTATTCTTCTTTATAAATTCAAACCCCATTTCTTTTTTTAACGTAGTTAAAAAATCACTCATCAATAAGGCTTTTTGTTGGTCTACTTTCTCACTTGTATCCATATCAGTGATAGAGATATTTTTACCGGTCTTAAATTTAATTTGTAATGAAATGAAAGATTTTTCAATACGATTGTAATCATAACTGTAAACCCCGTCAATACTGTCTTTCATTATTTTTTGAGGGGGTTTATGGTTTTCAACAATATAAAGCGCCTCTTTGTCAAAGTATAACAACAAGTTTTTGGATGATGCTTTAGTAATCCCCATAACTGTTAACCCTACTATCAAAAAAATCAGTATAAGTCCCCAAATACCAAGATACCTCATTCCATATTCTCCATATAAAAAAAGCAGGGGCAAGCCAATGAAAAATCCCATTACATAATTGATGTAATAAGGAAATGTTACCACATTATTGAACTGAAACTTTTTTATTTCAGGTTGCTGTTGCATATTCACAGTATTATATTGTTACACTACAAGCTAGTCTTCCAGCTTTTTGAGGTCAAACTGCGTAACAAATTCATAATTATATTTAACAGCCTCTTTTAACTGAACGGTTGCACTTAAAATTAAACCTGAATTTTTATCAACTGTACGCCTTATAACGTACTCGAAAATGTATTCGGTGAAATCGTACTCGATGATAGGCTTGTAAAACTGATTGTATTGTTGTATTAAAGTGTCTTCGTTAAGCTTGCCTTTGTTTAACTTACCTACGGTCATTACTTCGGTGGTACGCTCGCTATCGTTAATTACACCATGTGTTAATTCAAGCTCTAATGGTACATTAACAAATATCTGCGAATTAAATTCGAGCTGCTGCTTGCTATCCCTATCTTTTTCGGGATCAAAATCATTAAAAATGGTATGGTAAAACAATGATTTATCATATGTTTTAAGTAAAACATCTTCAGTTCCAAATTCTAAATCACCGCCTTGAATAAGCCCCTCTGCGGCGGCCGGATTGGTGCGTCCTATTGTTCTGTAAAGTTCTGAATTAATAAGTTCGGGCTTAAACTGGTTCCATTTTTGCTGCAAGGCAGCGAAATTATTGACACTTTTGATGGAGTTATCGGCATGTAAGCCAAACGCAACGTTTTCCTTATCAAACTCTAACTTTTCTGTAGCAGCAATAGCATCTTTTAGCGCCGGTGGGTTTACTTTATACAAATATTGCTCAAGCACAACCTGTGCTTTACGGCCGGGTGTAAGTTTAAGTAAGTACTGCTTTTTGGTATCACAGTGAAAAGTAATATGATCTTCTACCTTAGTGGTATTAAATTGCTCACACCGGTAACGGGCCGATAATTTATAATTATCATCTAAACCATCGTCATTTTTTTCCTGACCAGACGGAACAAAAACGGGATTTTTACTGCCCGTTTCAGTGGGTTGTGAATCTTCAAAAAAGCGCAATCTGCTCATGTTAAAATCAATTAATGTCTACCTGATTTCCAGTAATGGTATGCTTGCCATTAGCGGTAGTACTTATTGTTGTATTTGAAAATACCGTTAAGGCGCCTGCAATAGTAACGGTTTTGTTTTGGCTCTCAATAGCAATGGCGGTTGTGCCGTAAGTGCCCATGTTAACCGCGTTGCCGGGCATATCGCAGGCGTTAGCATTGATAGCCTGTTTACCCTGTATATTAATCACTTGTCCTACAAGGTCAATAGTTCCGTTACTATTAAGTGTAATCGAACTCTCGCCGGTAACCAGCTTTATGGTTTGGTCGGCAGTAATGGTTATTGTGTTGTTGCCATCAATTTCAATATGGTTTAATTTACTTTTATCAATAAAAGTAATACCTGCCGAATCATCCAATCTGAGCATATGCCCACTTTTTGAAATCAGGCTTTTACCGTTGTTGCCTACGCCGCCGCCAATACCGGTTTTACCACTAAACATACTACCAATCACAATAGGCCTGGCGATATTACCTTCTTCAAAAGCCACTAAAACCTGGTCATCCTTTTCCGGAACAAAAACAAATCCTCTATTTGTGTTTACTTTATCGCTACTGCCAGCATCGGGACTTACTACCCGTAACCATTCGGTAGGGTCGTTACTGGTACACTGCCATTTAAACTTCACTTTTACCCGTCCCTGTTTTTTCGGATCGTCGTTATCCAGCACAGTTGCCAGTTGCATATCAGCAAATGGTTTCTGCGCCTGCTTTACATTTAGCTTTTCACTGCTGGCCGATACGCCTTCAAATGTATTTTGATAATGGCCTACGCCATCCAACTGATGATAAACTGCGGTTACCAAAAACTTTCCAAAATCTTGCACCTGAAAGCCGGTTTCGGCACGCATACTGGTGCTAATATTAACTACTTTGCCTAACCCCACTTGTGGGTTATCGCCGTTACCCATGATGTTCAGCAACTCTGATACAAGCGCATTATGTTCATCATTAACAAATGTGTCTATCTCCTTTTGTGAATTGATACGAACGTTAAGCGGCTCATTATAGCGTTTGCTAAAGACCTGATCAGATGCTGAAACCACATGAGACAAATCTGGCGAAGACGATGAGGCCGCAGCTGGCTGTGCACTAAAAACCTGGTCTTGCGGCGAATGGTAAGCAAACTTCTGATATTTGAGCGGTGCTATCTGCATACCGTATTGCAAGCTATGCAGATCACGTCCATAAACCAGGTCCACTTCTTCCAATTTGTCGGGCTTACCAAAATTTAACTTGGTACCGTCATAGTAAAACCATTCATGATACTCGGCCGATAAGCGATTGATGAATTCAAAATCGCTTTCACGGTATTGAATCATATAATCTATAGGAGAGGTATAGGTTGGTTTAACCTGAAAGTTTAGGTCGTTCTGCGGGGCATCGGCGGTAGCCTGTTGCAATATAGTAGTAAGGCTTTTATTAAGGTAGGATCCTAAATCCGGGCCACGGTCTATCAATATAGACGGGCTGAAACCACTGATTAGAATATCACCTTGAAAACCATGACTTTGTGATATTTCCACACGGGTAACTTTGCCAGTAAACTGATTTTCTTTACCCAAAAAATTTCCAAACTGTACAGTAATATTTTTCCCAATAAAGGTTTTCGATTTTTCGAGCGTAACGTTGTTCGTGCCCTCAATCTGATCGTGATTGAGGCGTAGCTCAAACGAGTGATGCTCATTAAACCGCTGGTTTAATACAAAACTCGAAAAGTGAGCGATGGGGGTACCTTCAATATTAATTTCAACGCTGATCTTGTTTTCCATAATCAAGGTTTTGGGTTAACCCTTTAGCGGCCAGGGTGTGTAATAGCTTAATATTTTATATGTTCCTTTTACCTTACCAAATACAAAGCCAAATGATGTTTCTTTACCGTTATCCTGTACATATTGTTTTTGCAACTCATATAACGAGGTGCCTTTGTCTGTCACCTGCCGTAGCCTGAGATAATAATCTTCATTACTGTGTGCATCAATAACTGATAAATCATCCTCTGTACTTGCAGGAACCAAACGCGTTACATCACCCGAAAAAATATCTGCCATGTATAAAGGCAGTTCTTTTTTACTTAACAAACCGTCTTGATAGTTGCCTGTCGAGCTTTGCAAATCAGTGTTACTCCACTGCGGACTGGTTTGCAAAGGATAATATAACATGTTAGATAATGCGGCTTTATCCTTTTGCTTCACTGCAAATTTGAACTGTGCCAAGAACTGCCTGAAAAGCTGCTCATCGCTATCAATTACCGGTTGCTGTGACTGAGCTGCAACATTTACTTTTGCAGTAACCGACTGTTTAGGCTCATTGCGCTGCCCCGGAGCAGGTTTACAACCCGTTAAGACATACAATGTTAACGTGCTCCACAACAAGATATACTTCTTGATAACCATTTTAGTTTCGTGGGATACTAATTAGCGCACGTTGTTCCATGCGTTTTAAAATTACACCTGCACCTAGTTGTTGTGATACGGCCTCTGCATCAAACACGCCATCCTTTATATATTTGCCTTTAACATAGTGGTTTGAATAGCTCCATAAATAAGGCGTATGCACACCTTTACGGTTGTAACCAAATCCGTTGTATCCTTCCAGTTTTTGCAATATAAATGGCAAGCTCCAGTTAGTTACCTGGTCATATTTCATCAGCTTTAATGCATCTACTGCGCTTTCTTCAAAAGTAAAGGGAGGCGCATGTCCAACTTTTGGCCTGTGCGCAGGAACGTGCACAGTATAACCGGTAAGCGGATCGCCGTTGTGCAAATGCTTTTTAAAATCAAAGCTACATTCCAGGTAGTGTACACAAGCAATGAAGTACCAAGGCACACCTGCGCTGTTAAAATTTGCAGCCATCGCAAAAAAATCGCGGTTCATACCAAAGCTACTGCTGTTGTCGGCAAAGCTGGACTTTAAGTATTTGCTTTGTTGCCCCGGCTGCAATACCTCAGTAACCGAACGCCCAAATAAATCTTCCCTCACCGGAGATTGCTCCCAGGCTGCTTTGGCATAGGACGCAAATCGGTTATTAAACGGTACGTGTGCAGATTGAAAGAGAGGTTGAGCTGAAACTTGCGCAGTATTACCGCCTTTTACCATTTGCGAAACACCTTCGTAACGCTGTCTGTTCACCACCACTTTTTCGTCAATTATTTTGTCAACAGCCAGCAGCTTGTCTTTATTAATTACGCAGGTATTAAAAAGATTCACATACTCCATAGCGGTGGGTATGTTTGACTTTTTCTTTTGAACAGTAGGAGGTGTATGACTAACGATACGCTTTTTAATCTTCATAAGTAATCGGAGTAAACAGCAAAAAAAACGGAGAAGATACTTGCGTATTCCTCTCCGTATCTGGTATTTCATTGCCTCAAGGGCTTATGCTATAATTTTATTTAGGCCAGTCATTTTCATGATCGGCATTGCCAACTTTTAGCCGGCGTGCAGAAATCACGAAACTTAGTGACATAGGCGCATTGCCTACAACAGACAAACCTTCATTATATTGAATAATATAACCGTCTTCGAAAGATAATTCTTTCATTTTGGCATCTTCTTCTGATTTTTTGAAGGTAATGGTGCCGCTCAGCGGTTTATACTGGTTGTTAACCATTGATTCGATTACAGAAGTATCTTCAGTCGATTCTACTTCTACCTGTACTGTTCCGCCGTACACACCCGATGACGGCCGTCCTTTGGCATCAACATCGCGGCTGAGTGCAAAACTGCACTGCAGTACATCAAACTCTTTTGAGCCTATATTAATTCTTGCTTTAAAAGCCATGTTTTTAAAATTAAAGGTTAAACAATACGCAAACTATATTAAGCATTTACCAATATAAGCCTGCTCTTAATGTTCTCTATGCAGAAAACTTATGCCCTACCTGGCCAGTCGTTCACATGCTCGGCATTACCCAGTTTAATTTTACGGGCCGATATAGTGAATTTGTAAGTCATCGGGGTATCGCCGGTGATGTTTAAGCCTTCGGCATATTTTACAATATACCCGTCTTCAAAAGTAAGCTCCTTCATCTTTGCATCCTCTTCAGACTTTTTGATCAGCAAACTACCTACAATAGGCTTGTACTGGTTGTTCACCATAGCTTCAACCACCGATGTATCTTCGGTTGATTCTACTTCAATGTCGATGGTTCCACCGTAAACTCCTGAAGCAGGGCGCCCCTTTGAGTCAACATCACGGTTTAAGGCATAAGAGCAGTTTAGCACATCGTACTCCCTGCCCGAAAAATTTAATCTTGCTTTGAAAGCCATAACGATAAATTTCTAAGGTTAATAATATTTAAGTGCCTTATTTATAAGCGGCACTCTCAATATTAACTACAATATATCTTATATATTGTTTAAGGAAAATAAAAATTACTTTATTGTTAGCTAAATTAATTTTTCACCGAAGCTTTCCAGCTTGTTTAACCACTTTTGCGCGTATGGGTTTTGCAGGGAGTGTAAATGGCCAATAGTATTAGTTTGCACAGGCTTGATACGGCATTTTTCGAGTATGGTACGCTTTATAGGAAGGTAAGTGGTACGCTGATTTATTTGCCAATCTTGCCAGGCAGCCTCATCTAATATGGAAACTATCCGGGCCGAACGGCCGCTAAAGTCATTACTAAAAGCCGGGTTACGGATGATGAAGACTTGGTCGGGTAAAAAAATACGGTCAAAAAACCCTTTAACTTTAAAGTTGATGGAACTCTTATACACCGGGCAAAACACAACTATATGGTGACTCCAGCGTATGGTGGCTATTACCTCGGCTAAATCTGGCTGCCCTTCGGTTAGTTTATTTAGTAATGGTTTGTTCGGGTTAAATTTCAGATCAGCAATTGTGATTTCCTTTAAAGCAGCATTAGCGCGGTCTGCGCCGGCACGGTAAGCGTTGATAAGCGCCCGGGTAATGGGCGTTTTATCAATATCTGCGTTTATAAGGACAACCTGTTTCATCTTTGTGCGGATAAAGGTAAGCAGGCTTAACCAACAAAAGCAAGCAATTTTACATTGCCTTAATGTAACGTAAAAGGCCCGGTATAATTATACCAGGCCTTCCATATTATTGAGCTATTATTGCTGGTTATATTCAGTGTTCCAAACAGCGCTATCGTCATCACCTTTTTGTCCATCCAGCTTCACAACAAAGCTTTTGGCCGGGAAGTAAGGCGTGATATGTATATCTAAGTGGATACGGTCTTTCTGCACTTCATCGCGCTCAAACCGCACTATTTTAAAGCGCTCAATCAGGCGGTCAGGTCCTTGTATATTATCCAAGAACTTCACGATTTGAGAGCGTAAATCCTGCTCAGTTTTTGAATTCCAATTTTCAAACGCCCTGCGGTTCAGGAAATCGAACAATACTTTGGTAATGTAATCGAACACCCTAACTACTGAGTAAGTCTGCAAACCAATATTATCACCGTTAAACAGGGTTTTGGCTGAAAACGCCATCACTTTTCCATACTCGTTTACCATAGGTACCAAACCCAGTTTTTCGAGGTGCGAAATTTCACTTTTCTTTAGATCGAAGCGAACGCCATCTACCTCGTTAACTGCACCATGTTTTTTGCCCGCTGTAACTTGTGACATTAATGTATAATACATTTTGCCAGCCAGCGCAGCTGAACCGGGTACATAAAGATCATCTTCTTCGCCCACTTCTGCTACTTTACCACGGCCTACTAACCAATTACAGGTCATAATGGTATTCGCTTTAAAAGCATCACCACCGGTTAAGTTGGCCGCGCTAAATAAATCAACCACATCATCGGGTTGGTCAAGGTCGGCAAAGTCGGTCACCAGCATTACCTTATTTTCGTATGCCATTTTAGACCAGCGTTCTACCACCTTGTTTGATCCTAAATAGCCCGGTATAACCATCAGAGAGTAGTTCTGGCGTAAATCGAGCCGGTCATAGTTTTGTTTCAGTTCGTCACCTACGTATTCTATGAAACGCGGATTGTCCAATTCTTTCAACTGGTCTAAACTGGCATTCATCATTACCAAATTCTTGATCTTATCAGATTCGGTATTTTTATAGAATAAATGCACAGAGCGGTAGGCCTGCTCTAGTTCGCGGGTACTTTGCAATACGTTGTTAATGTTAGCATTCAGATTTTCTTCAACCTGCTGCAGTTTTTCGCTGCTGGTTGCTACCATGTCGCTCACAGAACCACCGCTTTCCAATGCTTCAATCCATTGGCCCAGCTTCTGTTTCAGTTCTTCACGCTCCTGCTTTTTTTCTTCATCGTTCAAGAAAATTTGTTTACGCGCTTTGCGTTCGGGATTTAGGTTTTGCAGGCCGTCTACTGTAGTTTCCAGCAAATCAAAACCGCCCACCCTGGACAATTTATTTAAACTTTCATTTAAGCTTAGTTCGGGGGCGGCGCTTTTTTCAGCCGGTTTATATCCTTGAGCCGATGAGGTATCGTTGAGTGCTTGCTCGTTTGGTGTTGCCATTTTGCTAGTATTGAGGTATAGGAGTGAGCTAAAATTATTCCAGTTCTTTTACAAAGTTTTTAAGTGCGCTTACAAAAGCGGCTCTTGATTCTTCATTATCCAGCGCTGTTTTTAGTGTTTTGTTGGTTTTTAGCTGTTTAATGATGCTCATGTACATCTCGCGCTCAATGTTGAGTTTGCGTAGGTAACTGCTTTGCTGTACTAACTGTTTAACACCAAAATCGCCTAAGTTTTTAAACTTAAGATTTTCAGTTGTAGAAGAGCCGTCCAATCTATCAAGCTCTACATCAATGCTCGGTTTAAAATGTTCAAAAACCTCTTCCACCGTTTTTAAACCCTCAACCTTTTCAGGACGCAGCGGTTCGTTATCGGTTAATTTTTGAATAAACAGCGTTTTATTCGGAGATATTTCGCCAAAAGCTTCGGAGGTATCTACTTTCCTCTCGTTGCCACCAATTTCGTAATTAAACATATTTGCAAAAATGAGATGTACTGTCCTTTAAATGTCTTAGTAGTAAACTCTGTTCAATAGTTAATGTTTTTAAATCGTTGAGTTTACTGGCTTATTGTTAAGTTATTACCCAATCTAGCTCATCGGTATCGCCTTTTTTAGCCACATCAATATGCTGTCCCTTTTTTACCTGGCCTGCAATGATGTATTTAGATATTGGCCGCCGGAGCTGGTTACGTATCACACCCGATAATTGCCTGGCGCCATACTTGGGTGTAAAACCACCCAAAGCCAGCATACTCTTGGCTTCTTCGCTGATTGAAAAGCCAATACCCATTTTATCCAAAGCTTCGATAAGGCCTTTGAGTTGTATGTCAAATATCCTAACCACATTTTGCTCGGAAATGGGTGCAAAAGGCACAATTTCAGACAGGCGAGCTAAAAATTCGGGTCTGAAATGCCGGGCCATAATTTCCATCAATTCGTTGGAGGAAGGCAGGTGACCTTCACTCAATTTTTCTGCAATCCATTCGCTGCCAATGTTTGAGGTGAACAGTATAAGCGCGTTTGAAAAATCGCCTTCCTTGCCCAGCCGGTCGTGCATGTGGCCTTCGTCCAGTATTTGTAAAAAGATGTCGAATACCGATGGGTGAGCTTTTTCAATCTCATCAAACAGCAACACAGTATAAGGTTGCTGCCTTATTTTATTCACCAGCAAGCCCCCTTCTTCATAACCTACGTAGCCCGGCGGCGCACCATATAATAATGCCGCAGAATGCTCTTCTTTAAACTCCGACATATCAAACCGGATCATTGCCTTTTCATCATTAAATAAAAAGTCGGCTATGGATTTGGCTAATTCTGTTTTACCTGTTCCGGTAGGGCCAAGTAAAAAGAAAGAGCCTATAGGCTGTCCTTTTTTGTTCAGCCCACTTCGCGATTCCAAAATAGCGTCAGCTACAGCTTTTAATGCCTGATCCTGTCCTACTACCCTCTTTTTCAAAAAGCTTTCCATGTTCAAAAGCCTTTCCTGCTCTTGCGCCTGGATTTTGCCTAATGGGATGCCGGTTTTATATGATATGATGGCTGCTATATCTTGTTTGTCAACCTCGCTGGTTTTCTCCTGGGCCAGCGCCTGAAGTTTAGGTAAGTTGCGCTCAAAGTACTCTTCAAACTCAGCAGGCGTTTCAAAACTGCTTACCTGGGCATCATCCTCCAACTTGCCTAACAAAACAGCGCTTGTTTTATTTTGAAGAAGTGTGTACAACCATTTATAATCTGATACTTCGGCTTGCCCCGCCTCTTTATTTTTTAACGTGTTGAAATCCTCAGTTAATTCTTTCAATGTACTGTCTGAAGTATCATTCATCAGCCTGATGGCTGCCATCGTCCGGTCCATTAAATCAAAAGCAGCATCGGGCAAACGGCGGTCTTTAAGGTACCGCTTGGCTAGGCGTACGCAATCATGCACGGCTTCAATATTTATTTTGAGCTGATGGTGCTCTTCATAGTGCGGCACCAATCTTTCGAGCATTTTAATGGCCGTATCTATATCAGGCTCATTTACCTGTAATACTTCAAAACGGCGGCTAAAAGCTTGTTCGGGCTCAATTATTTTCCGGTATTCATCAACAGTAGTTGCGCCGATTACGGTTATTTCTCCGCGGGCAAGCTCGGGCTTCAGCAAGTTGCCTACCCCGCCGCCAACCGGGCCTTTGTTGTCAAGCAGCGTATGGATTTCATCAATAAACAATATTGCTTTTTCGTATTGTTTAATTTCTCGCAATATATTTTTAAGGCGGTCTTCAATCTCGCCCTTGTAAGATGCACCAGCAATCAGCGACCCCATGTCCAGCTCAAACAAACTAACATTGAACAATGACTGTGGTACACGATTATGAATAATATCCAACGCCAGGCCGTCAATAAGCGCTGTTTTGCCCACACCTGCATCACCGGTTATAATTACGTTGGGTTTGGTACGCCGGCTTAATATCTCCATAATCATACGGGTTTCACGGTCGCGCCCAATGATAGGATCTGTTTTTCCTTGCCGGGCCAGGTCTGTACGGTCAATACAGTATTTTAAGAGTGCGCCGTTTGATGTACCGCTCCCTGCAGACGCATTTGGATCTCCGTTTGCGTAATTACCTGATGTTACAGCCTGTTTTACCCCATCGTCCTGCAGATACAAATCCAGCAGTTCTTTTTCTTTGATGGGAAGCGATTTAAGCTGACCGGCATCAAAACCTACATTAGGTTTAACCAGTGCGGTTAACACGCATACGGGCGTAATGCTATCTAGCCCCAATTTTAACCGTATGTTGTCAGCCTCGTCAAATACCTGCTTAACAGCATCGTTACCTAACATTTCGTCGGGCACATTAATGGCTGTATTATAATCTTCCATCCGGATGTCGGCCCAATCGCCTACATAAGCCGGGTCTTTGTCAATAGACGTTAAAAAGTTACGCAGCCCTACTTCCTGATGCAATAACCCTTTAAGCAGGTGGGCCGGACCAAACTCTTTATGATGATATTCTTTGGCTAGAGATTGGGCAACGCGAACAGCGGTTTTTACCGATTCACTCAAGTTGATGATGTTCATAATTATAGATTATCGCCAGTTGGCTTGAGTTATGTAGTAATAAGTTTTGCCGTTTGAATCAAAATGTTGTGTTAGCATAGCTTGTTGCTTAACGGCGTTACGGCTTGTAATTAAATAATTAATATAGGCCTCAAATTTTTGTTGCGGCATGCTACCATCACGTTTTAAATCAACCACCTTATACTTGCCGAGGGCCGGGTTTGCTAAAGGCGGTAAGCCAATGGCTTTTTGAATATAATCGGCCAAACTCATGCGTTTAATATCGCCCCGGCTCAGGTCCAGCTTCATGTTTTTACGCAAAATGTTCAGGTAATTTTTAAATAATTTTCTGCGAAAGTTACTGGCGTCTTGCTGCAAGTTTTCTCCAATCATCATGGATAATACATCCTGCATTTGCTTGTACTCGGCATCGTTTAAAATAAGAAGATATTGCAGTTGTTGCGGGTTTTGTGCAACTACATTAGCAGGTACATTGGCGGCAAAATAATATTTAAAACCGTTGTGTGGCATATTGTCGCCCAGGGTTGCCGATACCGGCGGGCTTAATTGCGATAACACCAAAGGCGTTACATAGCGGTGCTCACGACCGGTAAGCCTAAAAGCACTATCCAGCGAGTGCGTTTGCGTCTTAATATCGTATTGAGTTTCGGCCAATAGCTTTTTAAGCGAAGTTTCCATTGCCAGGTTAGATTTAACCACACCTTTAGGTGGGAAAATCACAGCACCCTGCACCAGGCTGTTTCGGGGATAGTCCAGGTAGAAAGATACCGAATCGGATACAGAGGTGTTGAATTGCTGGGTATTACTTAAGCCTTCGCCAACCACCATGCGGCTCTTTTTACGCTCCGCCGCTAAATTAGCCGATTCTGATACCAGTTTACGCGATTGTATAACAAAATCATTGTAAATAGACTTGTAATCACTATAAACTTGTATGGCCAGCAATCTTGCATCCACGTTAGCCATTCGAGCCGCAAGGCTACTTACAGCATCATTACTATAATCCGTATTACCTGTACTGCCGATTAATACAATTAAATTACTTTGATTGGGGCGATTGGCGAACATTTGGAGCGAAGCACTGATGCCATCAAATACCGGCTGGCTGTTGGTGGAGGCATCGCAAGCAGAAGTTATAATGGACTGCTTTTCCATAAAGCGTACCACCTGGCGGTAATCGGTGCTAAAAGGTTGCTGCTCTATACCCCCTGTTGTACAATTGCTTGAGCTACGGTAAACAACAGCGCCATAACTAACAGGATACCCCTGGTTATACGCATTAAAGGTTTTTTCAAAAGATTGAATAGTACTGGTTAAACCGCCAAAATAATTGCGCATGGCGCTTCCGCCGTCCACTACAAACACCACGTTAATCTGACGCATTCCCCGGCGCAAAGCCAGGTAGTTTTTGTACGTAATATGGCCGCCTTTAATATTTAATATGCTGTTATTAGATTTATCATAAACATCAGTAGCTAAACCCACCTGCATTGTACCCGCATTAGTAGCCGAAGGAGGCGTGATTACCGGCAGGCTGCGTAACAAGGGCTGGTCGGCATCAATTAGCGGATCAAATACAAACTGACCACTCAGCGGACTGCCTGATTGTAAAGCCGAATTAATAAGCACTGCTGCTGAGTCATCGGCCTGGTAACCCGGCCTGGTTGTGCCAATGTATAAACGATCGCCCCAGCCATGCACAGCATCAGCAGGTATCCATCCATAAACGCTACGGGCTGCACTATCGGCAATCAATTGGTCGTCTGATCCTACCAATACAGTTCTGCCATCGGGCGATTTTTTATAAATGTAAAGTAGTTGATTAAGCGCAACTTTGTTTTTTTTCTGGGATAAATCGGGAGAGGTGTATACGTAAAGTGAATCGCTTTTATCGTAATATACATCAGGGTTAGCTAATGCACCTTTACCCGACACCAGGGTTAAGGCTTTTTGCACATGCCCGCTTGCTGGATTCACGTAAGCAGACTGCCACAGCAAAACTTTGTTTTTGTTGATCCAACCGTAGCTTTGGGCCGCCTTTTTATTAACCAGTTTACGCCCCTGAACCATACCAGGCTGATATTTAATTACCTTTACATAACCGTTTTTCTCCTGGCTTATGTAGAACGGCTCCATAAACTTCAGCTTTTTCATAACCAGCGAACCGCCGGGCGCTGTATAAGTATAGTTTTCATCGCGGTCTGAAAAAACTATCCAAGGTAACGAAGTGGTTTTACCATCATCGTATACGTTGGTTTTATCATTTGGCTTTTCGAAAGCCGCGGGCATTGTTTTTACTTTTTTGCTGATAGAAACAGGCGATTGCGCCTTGGCCGTTAAAGCCGATAATATAGTGAGTGCAATAATAATTTTTTTCATGGCAGGATAGATTGTAGGAAAGTACTATTTAGTGCGTTTGATACCTTGAGCTGATGTTGCAGAATGCTGTTTTACAGTTAACAGGCTTGAACAGTTAGACTTGGGTTTGGCCGTTACCTGGGCTTCATCAATACTAATGCCGCCTCCAAACGTTAATCGCATGCAATAGGTATACAAATCAGTTTGCTTGCTGTCGCCCCCTGCATCAAGGTTTACGGCAACCCGCTCATCACCACAAAAATATTTATTAACTAGGTAGTAATAATGATGGTTAAAATCGGCACCGTTAGCAATAGCCTGCAGATGTGCCCTGATGTCGTCTATCGCTTTACGCTCGCCTTCGCCAGGTGCTATTATAGCATTAACAATGGCCGAGTCCGGGTTGGTAACGCGTATACGATGATAAACAGGCCTCTTATTTTTATCGGTACTTAGCCTTACCGTATATATGCCCGGGCTGTGGTAGGTATACAGCGCAGTAGGTCCTTTTACATCAATACGGCCGGTTTCACCAAATGACCATTCAAATATCCTGGCGTCTCCCTGGGCCTCCAGCCTAACCTCTTCGTTAACTATACCTTGTGTTGGGCCGTTTATAGTAAGCAAGGTATCTTTAGCCAGCGCAGCCACCGTATCTTTTACATCAAGAGGAAATTGCTGTTGTAATTTACCATCAACGGTTAAGCGGATAATATAAGCGCCCGGCTTTTTAAAGCGGTACGTACCGCTTTGTGTAGTTGCTTTTTCGCCATTGCCAAACTCCCAAAGCCATTTGTTGGCGCCCTGGGTATTGTCCGAATAAACTAGGTCCTCATTCAGATATATCTCGTTCTTCAGGATTTTTGCATTAACCGTCTTATCATCAAACAATGCGTTTTTGAATAAGAAAATAAGACCGGCTAACAAAAGTACAGAAACGATAATGTAGAGGAAAAGATAGTTTTGCCTGTTGGTTTCAACCGAGCGGCCATTGCGGTAATCGTCTTGCATAAGTGAAAAGTATTAAGTTAGGTTAACGCGCGCCCAGGCTTTGTTGTAGCTGCCTGGTCGATAATTTACATTCGTCTAAAAGTTTATTAATATGAGCTATGTCGTTGTAGTTCCCTTTTAGTTCACGCTTGTCATAGAATAAGTTTTCCTGAATTTTTGAAGCGTATATAAAGCATTTGTAACGGTTATCGTAAGGGCGGCTGTTGTAATACGACCTGATAGCAGTAATAGCATTCTTAATGTCGTTTTCTAGAAACACGGCCTGTACATTCGGATTAAACTTTACAATACGCCCATAAGTGGTATCGATAGCTGGTAATGCTTGTGTTACGGCTGCTTCAAAATAGTCCTCTTCCTGTAATCGTTTAGAAAAATCGCTTTTTGAAATATCACTTGCATTGCCACGATTATAGAATAAGGCTGTACATAAAACAGCAGCGGTAAACAGAAAGATCCCTAAAAAAAACAAGAATTTTTCACGGCGTTCTTTAATGCTGAATTTCATAGTTTATCTTCTAAAGTTTTTTAGCTTGTTAACAGCCGAATTGTTGGTTCGGTTACAAGACTGCAGTTGTAAACGGGCACTTTCAATTTGAAAGCGCGTGGTAAACAACGAATCTTTGATGGTAGCAACTGTGCTAATGTTGTCGCTCATTTTTTTATAAAGCTCAAAGCTTTTTAAAGGCAGGCTATTTTGCTGCAACGCTGCTTGTATTTTCAGGTTGCTTTCCTGAATGTCGTTTAACAACAGATTTTCGTTGTTAAGTTCAACAGAATTTACTTTAGTGTACTGAGACAACTGCGCCATCCGCATAATAATAATATCAAAGTTGTTGTTGATATTATTTCGGATTGAGATCAGTTTTTCGGACTGCTTAACGCGTTCATTTAATTGAGCAACCTCACGATCGGAGGTTAAAAAAAACAGATAAACGGATGCAATGCTGAAAAAGAGCAGCAATAAAAAATAAGCTGTAAAGGCAAGATAGGCACGCTTTAAATCACGACTGTTGACCGGCTTCATGTAAATATAAAATCAAAACTGGTAAAAAAAGTTGTTGAAAACACCCCTCGCGTAGGTTATTACCAGTAACAGGCAGTAACCACCTTTACTTGACCTTTATTTGTACAAACAGGTCAACTCCTTCAATCTTCACAACATCCCAACAACCATTTCCGAAAAGTTTTGTTTAAATGTTGCAGCATTTTGCTTAAAACTTAACACAGGGTATATGGCTATCCCACTTTACAAAAAACCATTTCAGCTGGGTAATTTATTTAAAGGGTATGATTTAAATAAGCAAGATATTGGCAGCTCGGTATCACAATACATTGAACTGATCATTTTTACCCGCTATGGTGAGCACCGTTATCAACCAGACTTCGGGTGTGAAATCTGGGATTTGGATTTCGAACTGATTGTTAGTGAAAGTATGTGGGAAGAGAAGCTCAGGAAATCACTTATGCGCTCCATTACCAAATACGAAACGCGCATATACGATGTGCATATTGAGGTACGCATACAAGAAGTAAATAAATTTTACCCTCTACGCAATGTAAGCGAAATAAAAAAACAAGTAGAAATCATCATTAAAGCTAAAATTCAAAAAACCGGAGAAAATTACACGTTTTCAACTGCACTATTTTTAAGTCCCCTTTCAGCCTAAAGCATGAACCAAACGCTATTTTCGTCTAAAGAAGACATACGTGCCCGTATACTACGTAACGCAATGGATTATTGGGGAACCAATAATGTAAACGATATGGATCCGATGGTCAAGCTTTTAATTGAAGCTTTGAGCACAGAACTGTTTAATATATCTAACGACGTAAAGAATTTAGAAGACAGAATACTTCATAAAATTTCCAGGATTTTAGCTTCAGATTATCTAACATCGGCCTTGCCGGCTCATGCTGTATTAAAAGCACAACCCGTTGAACTAAAAGAATCGCTGGCGGTTAACAACCATTTCTTTTACAGGCAACCAGCTGTTAAAGAAAACGGAAAGCCATCGGACGAGCAGGCAGATGCTTTTTTTTCGCCCGTAGGACAGATGGACCTGTACAATGCAACTGTAAAATATGCCTGCAGCGGGCATCATTTATACGAGTATGATGAGCATATGCATAAGAATACGGCGCTGCCACATGTTGGAAGTGGTTTTACCGATAGCCAAAGCCTTTGGATAGGTATTGAATGCGCACCTGGCCTTACCAATATCAATCAACTGGCATTATTTATTGAATGGCCGGACTATGCGGCAAACGAGGATTTTTACAAGCTACTATCAGTTGTGCAATGCTATTTAAATGGCGAAGAACTCAATAGCCAGTCGGGCATAAATTATATAGATGACCAGCTACTGCAAAACAAGCCTATTTTTTACGAGCAGAATACAATTAACCTGATTGTACGTGATATTAAAGAGTTTTATGCCAACAGGTTTATTACCTTAACTGACGATAAATTACAAGACATTACGCCCGTTAGGGAAATTTTACCGAATGAATTGACCGCTTTATTTAACCCTGCTGATATAAACCGCTTAAAGCCATGTGTATGGATAAAACTTAGGTTTCCGGCTGCTATCCGTCCAGATATCATTGATGAATTGCAAGTTTCCATTAACTGTTTTCCTGTAATCAATCGTCGGCTGCACGAAAAAAAATACCGGTTGCGTGAGCTAAATAATGTCATTCCCATTAAACCCGATCACAAAGATTACTTTTTGTCTATCAAAGAAGTTTTTGACGATCGGCAAACGTATTATGCCGAAATACCTTACGCGCAAGCCGGCACAGGCAATGATGGAAGTTATTCGATACGCCATGGTGGGGCAGAGCGGTTTGACTCGCGCAACGCACAACAGCTAATAGAATATCTCTTTGAACTGCTTCGTGATGAAAAGGCTGCTTTTGCCAGTTACGGAACCGACTATATGGCTGGTGTGCTCCGAACCCTTGAGCAAAACTTATCATTGATTGAACGCAAATCGCAAAATTCCGATCACAGTTCAGAACTTTTGAACTATTTGGTTATCAAGCCTGCTAAACAAGCCTCCATGCTTTACCTAAATTATTGGACAACACTGGCAGGGGCAGCTAATCATATACGCCGGGGAGCCAAATTGCAACAGTTTGAGATGTACAAAGTTAAACCCGACTCAGTTAGGCTAATGACAAGCACAGTTGGCGGAAGGGACAGTTTAGGTGCTACCGAACGCATACAAGCTTATAAATATGGCCTTACTACCAAAGACCGAATTGTTACCCAGGCAGACTTAATTAGTTTTTGTTATTACGATTTGGGCAATAAGATTACAGATGTGCAAATAAAGAAAGGACTGGCTGTTTCCAGCAACCCTAAAGAGGGATTTCAAAAAACTATTGATATTTACCTGAAGCCTGAGCCAACCTTACAATTAAGCACACAAGACTGGGATACACTGATTACTTTGCTGGCCTCAAAGCTGGATAGCCGTAGTGTAATGAATTCAACTTACAGGATATTTGTTAATGCTTAGCTGCCAAGGTAAGTTGTAAATCCTAAGCATGCATTTTCAGAAGAGGCGCCCAATACCGCTTTTTGATACTCGGTGCCTATTGTGTAGTGTGTAATCACACTGGTTTGCATAGGGACGAAATAATTAAGTAACACATCTAATGCTTTTGCAGCCTGGGTTCCGGGTAATAAAGCCAGCATTTGTGTTGTGGTTAACGGACCAATTGTTATTTGGAGCTGCTCATCGGGTTCTTTGCTGTTTCCGGCAATTAAGTTAACCCCCAATTGCCCAAAACCCAACTGGTTTCCCAACCCAGCTTCGCCACTGGGCTTTAATACCTCCATTACGGTTTGATAAGTGAGTTCAAACGGAGCATTGAACATAATACTGAGCACATTACGCAAAAACGGCAAATTATTGCGTTGTTCATGAATAACGGGCAGCACATGTATTAACACAATCATCTGCTGATTACTGAAGCATTTAAATTCTTTCCACTCTTTTAAAAATATATCAATCAGCTCATCATACTCGCTTTTTTTATCTAACCGGGTTTCGTATAACTCAATAACCGTGCGCAAGCCGTATAACTCTATTTCAAGCGGGGCAAAAAAATTGCGGGCCAGGCGCTCCTCCTCACGCCGCACTTTTATATCTTTTACCATTTCCTCTTCGGTTATCATGACGCTGGAGGCAGGTGGTTGATGAAACAAACCTTCAGGCAGCATATCGTACAACCCCTCGCGATTGATATATATGGCCTGCATCGTTCGGTTTCGATAAGCTGATTGATAAGTAGTTACGTTAGCCACCTCTTTGGCGTAGGCGCGGTGGTGCGCACCCTGCGGTAAAATTACAACGCGGTCTGCCTCTGTTTGGTCGGCTTCTACCATACCTGCAGCTATAGTTGAGGCTTTAAAATCAGTATCTAATAAGTTCACTTTGTCTGTTAAGGCGGGCATAGCACTTGGTATAATTTTCTAAAAACAATAACCCCAAATTTTGGTAATTGATTAAGCAAAGTTCATTTTTCCATGAACTTAATATTTGCTGAAAGCTTGCAGTCTTTATGGATGTTAAATCTTTTTTTATACGCTATCTTCTGTTCCCGGTAATTTTTGCGGTGAGTACGGCTATTATGACCGTTATCAACAAAAAAAATCAGGTATTTAATAATAAAAGGCTTATCGTAACAATGCTTATTACCTCATTGGTATTAGGCCTCCCTGGTTTATTGGGATTTCTGGACTTACAGTTTATGCCTTGGGGATACATTTGTGCACAACTTTACATGTTAACCGCCGGGATTATATTTGTTTACCTGGCTGTAACTTACTATGATCAGGAACTCAACACCCGAAAAGGCTTTGTTTTTATTTGTAGCTTATTAAGTTGCATGTTAGGCGCATTTTTGTTTAAGCTTGGGTTTGACTGGTTAAACAATTTGAAATATGGTATATGGGCCTCTACTGCTGTGTTTGCCTTTTTACTTCCGTTAGTGTTTTGGTGGGCTTATGTAGCTTATTTAAACATACCGCTCGAAATATACAAGGTATGGCAGTATCCATTATATCCTGTAGATATCAGCATGGAGCATTTAGATTTTAACCGGCTGTTAGTATTGGAGGTGAATCTTTATAAAAGCACAGCCGACAGTGAGCAACTTAAAGTAAAAGCTAAAGCTCCTCGTAATATGAATTTTGGCTTATGGTTTCAGAAATTTATTGAAGATTACAACACAAAGTTCCCGGATTCACAGATAGAATACCAGCAGGCGAAAGGCGAAAGCTATAAATGGATTTTTTACATTAAACCATCATTTTTCAGCCAACGTAATTTCATCGATCCTGAGCTGGACATTGAACAAAATAATATAACAGAAAAATACGCTATCATGGCCAAAAGGGTTTCGGAAGCCGTAAACGAACCGCAACGAACCGGTGATGAGGCGATATATCTATAAATTGCTATTCAGTAATATAATATGATACTACCTGTAAAACATAAAGCTGTAAACTGGGTGGATGGTATGAAAATATCAAGCAGCCACTTTGTGCAAACTGATAATTTTATACATGATTTGGTAAAGGACAGCAATGCCCTGCTACTAAACAATTATAATTTTGGCTTGCTGCCACCATTCGGGGGCACAAGCAATGGCACTTTTGATGTTCAAATCATTGAAAGAGCTTCTAACCACATGCAAGTAAAAATAAAAACGTGCAATGCCGTAACCGCTGAAGGTTACCGGATATCTATTGCCACACAAGGTATAGGTCAGGAAGTAACATTTGATCATTATTTTAATCAAGATGGTTTGGAAGACGGTACAGAAACTTACTTTATCGTCCTCACTGTTAATCCTCATGAGCGCGTGGCAGCAGGGCAGCCAGATGCAGAGGAATTGCCTTTGCGTTATCCCGACGTTGAAAGCAGATATACCGTAACCTTTTTACCAGCATCCCAAATCAATAACCGCACAAATCACTACTTAGAAATTGGTAAATTCACTAAAAACGGATCGGGTATACAAATACATACGAATTATATACCCCCAAGCGCTTGTTTATTGAGCCACCCGGACTTGGTTAGTGCCTTTGAGTTATTTAGCGGACAACTCAATCAAATTCAGCTCCTGTCTTTTAGAATACTAGACAAAATCACCTCCAAAGAATCTATTTCGACAATTGGAAAGAATGTGAAAGCTTTATGCGAAAAGATGCTCGATTACATAGCCCGTATCTATTTTCCTTACCGCAATATAGCTTACAACCAATCGCCTGTAGTATTAGTGGGTTATTTTTCTGAAATGGCACACGTGTTCTTCAGCACCGTAAAAAGCATTGCTGGTGCCGAGCGCGAAGAGCTGCTTAAATATTTTTACGAGTGGAAAGATGTGACCCCGGGCAACTTTGAAGAATTGCTGGCCCGTTTGATTGAGATTGTTTATAACCATCATGATATCCGCTCATCGGTAACAGCCGTAGATGAGTTTTTGAAAGTAATTGTGGCTTTATGGAATAAGTTAAGCACGCTGGAGTACATTGGCCAGCGTAAAGAAAACATTGTAGTTGCCGAACAACAAGTGGTGCAAACCGTACAAGCCAAACGGGCCTGGACGCTATTGGATTAGTGCCCTTTATAGCTCGTTACATATAGGTCTAATAGCCTTTTCTACTGTTTGTTGTTAATCTATGTCACAGAGGTTCCCTAGAATGAACGATGTAAAGAAGGTATCAGGCAGAATTTGAAAGGCTTGGCAGGGAAAGCTATCATGCCATGGTTTTGGCCTGCACCTGTTGCCTCAAAGGGAAACAAGTTCAACCACATTTATGCTTGAATTGATCAAAGGACCAGTCAGCTATTTGCTTTTCTTCTCTACGCATCATTTGACTATACGATGGCGTAAAAGTTTACCGATCTTCCAACCATAACATCTCCTGTGACCACTCGTGTTACCTCCCTGCACAACAGATGGAGCAGCGTTAAGTGGGTATGGTTACACCAAAAAGAGATTGAGAAATGCCTTGAAGATATTTACAGGCTAAGTAAATGTGAGTTAAAATAAAATCAACTGACAACGTTAAACTTTAAGATTGATAAACGTACAGAAAACATCAACGATCATCTTAATTTCACTTACCAATTATCAGCATGTTGACTATAGACAGCCGCATTCAAAAACTCATTACTAAAGAGATTGAATTACCTGCTTACCTTGATGGCTTTAATGCCATTGATGGTCACTGGTACCCACACCCGCCATGTTTGGTCCCGTTATTTTTAGGGCATGGCGCATCGTATAAAGGCATCGTTAAACACTTTTTTTGTGATCGTAAGGAGACGTACGCAGAGTATATTCTCGAGCATGGTCACCTATCTGAAATCGCCCGTGATACCGATCAGTTCATCACATCGATAGTTTTACAGATGATTATGACTAAAGATGGGTTAACCCACGACATTGTTAGATTTTGTGAACAAGTTGATTACAAGTATGCATTAGAAGTTGACGAGTTTACCGTGGAGTATGGCGATGACCCAAAAGAATTCGGGCATTTGCCATATTTTGATCAAAACATGCCATTCAAATATTTGCGCACCTTATCTGAATATAACGGTGATTTTCCTTCATCAATATATACACTGAACTCACCTGATATTATTCAAAACTCATCATTGTATGAAATCGCTGATGCAGGAATGTTAAGCACCATAATGGACCTGCCGACATGGTTACTTAGCACCGGTGACAAAAATACTCAATTTTACGACTATCTGAATAGAGGGCAATTTAAAGAAGCTTGGTTTACCTTGAATAGCAAAGGTTGGGAACTGAAAGATCTGGCCGTTGCTTTGAATGAGTTGAAGAAAAAAAGTGGGAATAGGGAATTGGAGCAGTTAGCGGACGATTGGATATCCAAATGGCAAAATTCATCTTCTTGATCTTAGTTACAAAAAAATTGCCTGTTAGCTTTAGATCACCAATGAGCTGTATCCAATAAATTCGGAAAAGTCCCAAATCTTATCAATTTGAGGCTTTTACTTACTTGGGTAGAAGGAAGCGGACCAAGATCGAACACTTAGCACCTTATTTTTGTCACCTGACAATCAATAAGTTTATTCCTGTTAAAGCGCCTCAGCTTAGCCAGCATAGGCTTTTCTCTACCGTACAGTGAACTGAAAGATGTCTGAATAGGACGTGTTTCCTGAAGCATCATGGCTTACAATCTTCCAGAAGTAACGTTGTCCGGAAACCACATCTATGCTGTTCAATTCACTATCTTTAATATCTTTTACCCATACTGCCGGATCGCTCTTGGTTCCCAGGTATACATCATAATTAACGATATCGCCATCAACGTCATTGCCTGACCAGTCCAGCTTAATCTTGCCATTTGAAGCAACAACCGTTTGCCCCAATGCCGGGATCAACAATTCTGCCGGAAAGGGTGCATAATTTGTCGTACCAGGTCCTGCGTTATAAAACTTCCAGCTATCACTCCTTCTGATACTGTCACTTTGTGAAGACCGGGAGATTACCGTCCACGAGTAGGGCGTATTTCGCTGCAATGTTAAGGCAAGTGAGGTAGCTGTGGTGCTTTGCGAGGTCAGCGTTTGGGTTAGTAAATTTTTAACACTCACCTCATAGCTTGTAGCATGGTCGGCAGCGTTCCATTTAAAGGTAATGGCACTTTGCGTGGGCGACAGCACCGTGCCTTGTGTGCACAATTCATCTTTGGCCGGAAAGAGCAGGGCAGCTTTTCCAGGTGGCAGCACAGCTTCCGGCACATCTTTACCGCCTCCGCAACCCGCAAACAACAAAGCGTACCCTATCAATAAAATCAGTTTTTTCATTTCTTAACAATTTTAAAAGCAGCCATTTCTTTACCCTGCAAAAGCTGCATGGAGTAAATACCTGGGATCACGGCAGAGAGATCAAGTTCGACCACGCCGGATGCATTCACATATCTACTACTCCAAACGAGGCGCCCGTTGGTTGTGGAGTAGATTCGGATTTCTGAAGAGGGGACATTTACCTCCCCCAGGTTCACATACAATGTACGCTCTACTGGATTAGGATAGGGAGTCTGATTGCCAGAGTAATTTAGCATCCTTTCAACCGTGCCCTGGCATGGTTGATTGGTACTCACGAGTAACCGGTTGCTCCCTCTGGACAAAGGCAGGCTGATCCTATTACCGGAAGTATGGTAGACCGCGCCGTTTAACGTTAATGCATACTCAGTGCCGCCTTGCAGATCAATACTCACTGTATTGTTCTCTCTGTTAAATAAAGTATATACCGCTAAATCTTTAGGTTCGGTTACCTTAAGTTCAAAACACTGTTGATAGCCCGCCTCCCCTGCTACCGTGATACATACGTTATAACTTCCGGCACCCAATGCTGGGATGGTCAACTGCTGGCTGAACGGATAGGTCCGGTTCAATCCCTTACCAGTTAACGTGGCGGTGTATCGCAGCGGTTGTTCCGCGGTAACGTCAATGGCACCGTTGGCCTGACCTTTACAACTGGCGCTGGTAGCCGACACCCTGAAGTTACTAGCCGGCAACACATACTGCGCTTCAACTTGAACCGGTTCTGTTTGGGTTGAATAACCGTCAACCGTTAATTTAGCCATGTAGGTACCACTCTCGGTAACTGTATATGCAGTGCTGTTTTGACCAGCAATAGCGATGCCATCCCGGTACCACTGGTATACATAACCCTGACCATCGCTTGCCCGCAGTGTAACCTTCCCTCCTTTGACAAAGGTGGTCGGCCCATCAGGGGTCAGTACCGGTTGCGGAATGTAACGAAATCCATCCGTAACACCCGAGCCGTAAGACGTTGTTACCCTCACTGCTCCGTTGTTGAGCGACGTAGGCGGCACCTGGACCGAGATAGCCGTCGACGAAATAATGCGGAAACTTGCGGCTGGTATACCTCCTAAAGAAACCTCGGTGGCACCGGTGAAGTTTTCGCCGCTGATCAGCACCTGGCTTCCGGGTCCGGCCGTTTTGGGTGAGAAAGAAACGACCCGTGGCGGGGGATTGAAAATAAAGCCGTCTTTAGTTGCGGAGCCGCCCGGCGTACGCAATGAAATAGTTCCCGATCCGCCGTTGGCGACGGTAGCAGTGATCAAAGTTGAAGAAACCACGTTGTAGAAAGCAGCGGGTGTCCCGCCAAAAGCTACTACAGTTGCACCCTCCAGGTTCGTACCGACGATGGATACGGTCTCCCCACTTTTAGCGTTCGATGGTGTGAACGATTGGATGACAGGTTGTGGAATAAACCTGAAACCGCTGAGTACAGCTTCACCGCCCGGTGTAATTACATTTACAGAACCAGTGCCTCCAGAACCGACCGTTGCTGTAATGCTCGTGGATGAATTAACCGTAAAAGAGGCTACCGGCACACCACCAAATTGTATGCCGGTTGTACCCAAGAAGTTGGTACCGGTAAGCGTTACCAGCGCACCGGCTCCTGCACTGGCTGGCGAAAACGAGGTGATACCTGGTGGCTGAATATAGGTGAAGCCCAAAGCGCTGGCTTTACCGGTTGGGCTACTTACCTCGACAGCACCACTTGCACCCTCTCCAACTACAGCGGTCAGGCTGGTTTCGGAAAGAGCCTGGAACGATGCAGCAGTCCGCCCGCCAAATGTTACGGCTGTTGTGCTGCGCAAATTGGTACCGGTTATCGTAACCACTGTCCCTTTTTTAGCATTTGCCGGTGTAAACGAACTGATTACCGGCGCGTCCAGAAATACAAAACCTTTTAATGAGGCCTGGCCTAAAGGCGTGCTAACCGTTACCTCACCTGTCTTGCCGGTACCTATCACTGCTGTAATCTTTTCGGGTGAGACAACCTGGTAAGATGCTGCCGCAATGCCACCAAATTGTACTGTGGTCGCCCCACTGAAGTTAAGACCGTTTATGGTTACCGGCGTGCCGGCAGCAGCAGTAACCGGTGTAAACGATTGAATAACCGGAGCGGCTATAAATGTAAAGCCATCCAAAATTGCGGTGCCTTTAGGGGTAATAACCTTGACTTCCCCGTTTGCCCCGTTGCCCAGCACCGCTGTTATCAGTTCAGGACTAACTACTGTATAGGATTGTACTGCCGTGCCACCAAAACTAACGGTGTTTGTGCCTGTAAAGTTGGCACCTTTAATGCTGATCGTCGTTCCATAGCTGCCCTTACTTTCGCTTAAGGAGGTAATGGTAGGCTTTTCGGAAAGGTAAGTAAAACTCGCCAGCACTGCGATACCACCGGGGCTGGTTACCGAGATCTCCCCTGAAGCTCCTTCCCCGACAACCGCTGTCAGACTGGTTGCCGAAACAATTTTAAAAGATGCAGCTGGTACCCCGCCAAAACTCACAGCAGTTACTGTAGACAAGTTGGTACCAGTAAGCGTGACGGTGGCGCCGGTTTTGGCGCTCATCAAGTTAGCTGCAGTGACAGTAGGCGGATAACTGTAAATAAACAGCCGCTGCGATATAGCTGTACCTCCGGGTGTTGTTACCACAAAGGAACCCGTACCACCTTTGTCGCTTGCAACAGCGGTAATAGACGTTGGAGATTCGACACTGAATGACGCCACTGGATACCCACCCAAGGTTACCTGGCTGGCATTGGTAAAGTTACTGCCTGTAAGCGTTACCTTAGTACCAGACGCACCTGATGTTGGGGAGAAGGACGTGATACCCGGAGCCGGAACAAATTCGAAACCGCTGAATATAGCAGTACCAGCAGGCGATATCACCTGGATATCACCAGAAGCCCCGCTTCCTGTTACTGCAGTGATGGTGGTTGGCGATACAACTTTGAATGAAGCTGCCGGTGTTCCGCCAAACGAAACCGCTGTAGCGCCAGTAAAATTACGACCGGTAAGCGTCACTGTTTTACCAGTACCGGCGCTCAAGGGCTGCGCTGCTGTGATAGCGGCAGACACTTTAAACGATTGTGCGAATGCTCCCCCACTTTCATAGGCCACAATTAGCTCATCACCAATACTTGTCAAGGCTGTATTCAGAATCGCGGTTTCAGAGATGCCCGTAGACGGTCCTACAGTCTCCCAATCGGTGCCAGCCAGGTTGGGCCTGACCACATATTGCTTATCGCCAAGATCATTAATGTAAGAAATATAAGGCGTGGTACCCAAAAATGTTATAGCCTCATCGTCTGCACTGATATAGCCAGTTATTGCATTTTTCCCCACCGGTGTCCAGGTGGTCTTAGCGGCGTTAAACTGGTATAAAGCCAAGTATGACGACCGCCTGCACAGCAGATACATAGCGGACTGATTAAAAACCAGCGCCGAAACGGTCACCACTTCACCTGTATTAAACGGCACCTCCGCTACAGTTTCCCAATCCGTACCAGCGGTATTCAACCGCGTAATGATGGCCTTTGACGTAGATTTATCATAATAAGCGATGTAGGGAGTGCCTTGTTCGATCGCCATCGCCATGTCTTTGGCTTGTACAGTCGTAAAGTTCGGCTTGCCGACAACCTGCCATGTCGTACCAGCGTCGTTAAGGCGCATAACCGTACCTTTACCGGAGTTATTATAATCGGCGTGAGCGATATAAGGAGTTGTCCCGTTGAATGCCAGTGCTATCTTGGCATCTGGAGTAACTGCGCCTGAAAAGCCCGGACTTCCTACCGTCTCCCAATTGTCGCCTGCCGCGTTAAGCTTTTTAACGGTTGCTTTATTTCCCGCTGCACCATTCCCATAAACAACATAGGCTTGCGTGCCGTTCATGGCAATATCCATGTTGCTAACAGCATTGGTGGAAATTACAGCTGGTCCGGCGCTCTCCCAGCTTCCAGAGGTTTTATTATACCGCCTAACGGCCAGACGCTGGTTATTGCTTTGATCAGTGTAGGCCAAATAAGGGCGAGTACCGTCATTGACCAGTTTCATACTGCGGGCACTTCCCGGCGTAAAGCCAGATGTACTTGCCAGTTCCCATTTTGTACCTGAATCATTCAATTGCGCAATTTTAGCGCGGTTCAGAAACCCATAATCCCGGTAGGTTAATACCGGTTTGTTTCCAGCAAATTCCAGTGAAATCTGGTCGGTATTGCCGGCGGTGAAGGCAGCGTTGCCGGCCAGTGTCCAGTTTGTCGCATTTGGGCTCAATTTCATGACCGTTAGCTTGCTGTCCTGGCTCAGATCGGTATACGCAATGTAGACAGTACCGCCATTCTCTTTGAGCACAATTTCGGAAGCGGCACCCTGTGAGAAATTTGACTGACCTAAAGGCTCAAAAGCTTTTGAGGCTACGTTATACTGAATAACCGTTGCCTTGCTCGCTTGGTTTCCATTAGCGTAAGCTACACAAGGTATTGATCCCTTAAAGGCCAGGGAAGTGAAATTAACCGAGCCAACATTTGTCTCAGTAGAAGCCAATGTCTCCCAGTTGGTACCTGTGGCGTTAAGGCGCATCAGCATTACCCTCGTGGATATACCTACATCTTCATAAGCGACATATGGTACATGATTATAAAAGGCCAGAGATGGGTAATACGCTTTACCTTGTGTAAAAGAAGCGTTGCCGACGTTCTCCCAACCGGTTCCGGCAGCATTCAGCCGCATTACAGTCAATTTGGTGCCGGCTAGTGCATTCTGAAATATCACATATGGAACATCATCATTAAATACCATGGACAGGTGTCCAATTTGTCCGCTCGGTAGCGCATCTGCTCCAACCGTTTCCCATACGCTCGCACCTGGCAATAGCTTTTTGATATATACTGTTCCTATATTCACATAAGCCACATAAATAATATCCTTATTAATTTCGATGTTTATTAACGTAGGACTTTCGAATTGCGTATTAACTACATAGTTACCCACCTGTTCCCATTCGCGGCCAGCTGCAATGGGGCGTCTTACCACAACACCTTTGTTTATACTCATAGCCACATACGGGATACCTTCTTTAAGTTTCATATCCATATGACCGGACGCTCCGGGATAAAGCTGCTCTGTCTCGTTAGGGCCAAGAGGCTGCCAGCTTTGTGCGTAGGTCCTGGGTAAAGCAAGGGTAAACAGGCAGATTAACGCTGCAAAGAATACTATTTTCAAGGGAATACAGATATAATACGAGGAAAGGAACTATTAAGCTTATAAAAATAAATGTTTTTTTTGAAAACATGCCCAGTTATAATATATAAGGCTATTATAATACTCTTTTAGCAAGTAATGAGTATGTAAACAAGGCATCAAAAACTTGTTTCCGATTATACTAAGCAGGGAGGCAAGGTTACCGCATGGTTTGAAGAATACCTCTTCGTAGGAAACGCTTTTCTATGACTTAGTCCGGTCGTAAAATGGTAAATTCTGGAAATGAATTTGTGTATCCGCACACTGGCTAAGCATGCTCCGGCAATCGCCTTGCCTTGAATATCGTACCTATACCCATGGTAATGGCTTTCACCGGCACATTCTTCTTTCCGCCAAAATCTTTTGCCGCATCCCGCCTCGTGAGGTCAGCTAAAGTGACGAGCCGGCTGCCGGAATCAGGGCCAGAACCGGGTTCGTTGAACCCAATATGGCCGGTGCGTCCAATATCTGATAACTGTATGTCAATTCCGCCAAAGGCGCTGATTTTATATTCATACTAAAGGCAAAATAATTCTATCAGTTCCTTGGAAAGTGTTCCGTCCGGAATATGAATGTTTTCACGATTGATATCAATGTGGTTAAACAACTGCTCGTTCATAAACTGAACATAACTTTGTTCGGCATCGGGTTGCATAGGGTAATACTCATCCAGGTTAAATGTAACGACATTGCGAAAACTCAAGCCCTCATCCTTGTGTAACCGTATTAACTCGCTGTAAACGCCTACGGGAGTTGCTCCTGTCGCCAGGCCTAAAACAGCAGTTTCATTTTTTGCTGCTTTTCAATAACAATTTCCGTAATTCGCCGGGCAACCACGAAGCAGGCATCGGATGGAGTGGCAAATACTTTAACGGGAAGCTTTTCAAATCGCGTCTCTTCAAGGAGGTTTAGTCGTAACATAAACGTGTATACAAAAGTGTAGATTATTGCTGTGCTCTAGCAGGATCAGTAATTTGTTCAGGTGTAAGCGGTTCTGGCGTCAGTTTAGGGTTCTGCCTTTCATAATAATAGATCCCTGCTTCCCGATACAGCCTACTATGCATGGCTACACGGTTGTAAAAGTTTTGAAGGTCTTTTCGCGCATCCTGCGTCCAGCCTGTTTCGGCCAGGGCGGTGATACGCGGGAAAAGCATATATTGCAGTTTAGCTTTTGATGGAATAAATTCTGTCCAAATGCCGGCTTGCACACCTAGTATATGGGATTGCTGCTTTTCGCTTAGTTGCAGATCATTTAAGTTGAAACCATAAAGTTTATCCAGAGAAACGAAAGCCTTTCCCCATGTTCTTCCATAACGTTGCGTGCTGTCCTGCTTGAAGTCAAAATAAAACGGTAACCGCGGGCAAAGGACAGTCGCAAAACCCTTGTCAAGGGCCTTTTTCAGTTGCTCCGGGTGGTCGTGCCGCCACCAGAAAATTTGGGTTTTATCACGTGGTAAATTAGTATCAGCGGCTTCATCCCACAACAGAACTTTATTATTGAGCTTATACAGGGTATCTGCCATACGAGCACTAAAGTAATGCTCAACGGCAATTAAATCGCGCAAGCGCTGACTGTTCATAAGCTTTTTTACTTCGAGGATGCTATTCCATTTTTCATTTCCAAAGCTTACTTCATCACCGCCTATGTGCACCATGTTAGAAGGAAAAAGAGCATCTGCCTCCCTTAAAATGCTGCTTAAGTACCTGTAAGTTGTATCCAAGCCAGGATTAAAAGTAAATTCTGGATGTTTGGATGAACCACCACCGCTGAAAGCTGGATAGGCTCGGTTAGCGGCCGCTGCGTGACCCGGCATATCAATCTCCGGGATGACGTCAATGAAACGTGCGCCCGCATAAGCTACAATTTCTTTGATCTGTTCTTGGGTATAATAATTAGCTGGAGCCAACGGGTCGTCGAAACTACCTGTGCTGCCTACCTGTGTGAGTTTGGGATAAGATTTAATCTCAATCCGCCAAGCCGGCTCATCCGTTAAGTGCCAGTGAAACTTATTTAATTTATAAAAAGCCATCCAATCCAGCAGCTCTTTAACGGTGCTCATTCCAAAAAAATGCCTGGATTCATCTAAAAGGATGCCCCGCCATTCGAAACGTGGTTCGTCGTTAATTTCCCAACCCGCTATCCGGATAGTCTTTTTTCCCGCATTCTTCTGGCCAAGACGGATTAGTTGCAGGAAGGAGTTTATTCCGTTGAATAAGCCGTGGGAAGATGTAGCTGAAATGGTGGTTCCTTTTCTGCCAACGGTCAAGACATAGGCTTCGCCTGTCTGAGCCCGGAGCTTCTTGACCAATTCAAGGTGAATCCCGCCGCTAACTCTCAATTTCCCTATTATAGCTGTTTGCCCTACAGATTTTAACAAATCCGCCTGTAAGAAATTTGCCAACGGTTGAATTTCAACGCCATTGTAGCTGATGACGGTTCCTTCCGTTAAAGTAAATTCCTCTGTAATTGCTTTAGCCGAATTAGGTTGTGGAATGATAGGGCATGGCTGCGCAAGGGCAGCCATGCCAATCAGCATGTAAATAGAAAAGTAAAGGAACTTCATATTAATAGTTGCCTGAATTGGTAATGCCCGCTTTTAATAAGACATAGCCAGCAGCTGTATCATTGTTATAAACACCGCCACCGGCAGCGTTAAAATCAGTTATGTTGATCTTAGTATCATTAGCCACAATACTGCCGTTTGGCAAAATGTTGTCGCTGATCTTTATGGAATATTCTGAGTCAGTTGTATTATCCCGGTAATAGCCAATACCATGATAGAGATCACTGGCAGGACTGCTTACATTAATGGTATTGCTCATTACAACCACGTTTTTAAGAAAAGGAAAGGCTGGCAAGTTTGAGTATTCATACAGCAACACTCCTGATCCATTCATAGTATTATTACTGATCGTCACGTTTTGTCCATTACGTACTTTGACACTGCCGCCACTTCCATTAGTTGGCCAGCCGGTTATGGTGTTATTACTGATAGTTAGACCATTGAAACTATGTCCGTAAATACCATGATCAGTTAAGGCATCATTTGCATTTAAGGCTGTATTCCGATTGATAATATTACCGTCTACAAGGGAATTACTTTGGCTGTTATCATTAATGGCACAAACGAAATATCCGGTCGTTCCGCCATTGCCAAAGGTATTATTCAACACTTTAGTATCCGTCGCTCCTTTAACCCAAACACCTCTACCAGGGTCTGTTGAACGATGCATGAAATTGCAATTAGAAACTAGGGCGTTGTTCGTGTTGATATATTCCAGATAGTCATCTTTTAAGTTATTTGACTTATCAGTATTTGCCGCCCGCTTACCGTAATCGAACAGACAGTATTTCACTTGCGGCGCACTTGCACCACTAATCTGCATCCGGATATTCCAAAAGGTAATGCCTGATAAGGTCACATTGCTCATATCAGTTGTATAATTCAGGGTCAGAATTGAAGCTAAACTGGTTGCATCGAAAATAGGGTTGGTTGTTGTTTGCTTGACCAGTGAAACACCCGCTTTCATGTTAATTTTCCCGGTAATTGTATATGTACCGGGCTGTACTAAAACAGTTTGACCAGCCGTTGCACCGGCAATAACAGCGTTAATTTGCGCGAGCGTCATTCCCGTTTCAATAACATGGTCAGCAACAGAGCTACCTCTGACTTTCTCCGTTCCAGTTTGGTCTGATACATCTTTAGATTCCTGGTTGTTTTTCTTGCAGCTTGTAACCGCAATTACGCTTACCAGTGCAGCAATCATCAATTTGGTTTTCATAATGGTTATGTATTGGTTAATGGTTTGATGAAGGGTACTGTTTGATGAAGTCTTTGACAGCTTTCAGCCATCCGGCATTCTCATCTACAAATATTTTTGTTCCATCCGGATTACGGGTTTTGCTGCTCGTCCACAATAAGCAGCCGTCTGCGCCTAAGTCATATAGTACTTTGAGACGATACCACATTTGTTCATAGGTTAAGAATGTGGTTTGATCACCATTCCAAACCTCAGGCGTGATATACGGTAATATTTGCTTTCCGGAAAAGCTATACTTATGGCAGGCTTCTAAGTTGAAAACAGCAGCTTTGTACCAGTCCAGACTATCTACGCCTTTGTAATTGTAAAGGGAAGGACTGTAATAATCCACTACAGCAGCTACAGGTCGATAAGCCTTGTTTAACCGCTCATAAAGTTGCTGGTCTTTTGGAAAACCATAGGTGTCCTGCGGCACCGTGGCATAAAATCCAAGAGGTGAAACTTTGTTAATCCGGCGAAAAGATTTTATGGCGTCTAACATGCGGTGTACTGTTCTGGATGTGTCAAATCGGTTCCATCCTTCAAGGTCGAGGCTTACCAAACCAGTAGGTTCATTAACCGCTAATGCGGCTAATGAATCCATCCGATTTAGATTAATTGTTCCGTTCTTTTTATCTCCATTGGGATAATCCAGCACCTTATGTTCGTAAATCAAGTTATACTTTCCAATACCTATGGACTGCAAATAATTTTGCAGTTGCGACATTGAATTTTGTTGCTTCACACCTTGCTTAATATACCCTGCATAGACAATGAAGCCGTAGATGTTGAATGGGTGCCTCTTAGCATCCTGAGCGTTCCCGCTCTTGATACTCATCATGAAAAACAAACCAATCAGTAACAGTAACATCCCATAATTCCGCATGGTTCTCATTTTAAGGATTAACGGTTAAACTGGCTGTACGATTTAAGCTCCTGCTTTCGTCCGATGTAGCATTCACGGCAACAAACACAGCATTATATTTGCCTGGCGCAGCATAATTGTATTGATATGATGGCAGTTTCGCCGTTATATTTTTGATGCTGGTACCAGCATCTGGAGTCACGCGGGTCAAATCAATTGGTCCAGTGATTGCCCATGCTTCTACTCCGGCAGTAGCAGCGGCGGCTGTGGCGGCGCCAGTGATGACAAGTGATGTCTTGTCGGTATAAACCCATCCAATGTTATTAGTATTCTTGGCGGGGTCAAAGGAGACAGCCCAACCAGGGCCAAAGGTATTTACTCCATAGTTACTAATGGCGCTGGCAGGCCCATTTAGGTTAGCGATGGTGTAAGATGTATTGTCACTTAAAACGTTGGTAATAGCGAAATTGGTAATGGTCCATTTATTTTGAATAGAGCCGGGCGCAGCGGTGTATTTGAACGCCAAAAAAACCAGTTGGCCCTTTGAAAACTCTGAAAGGTTGATAGTGCCGGAAGATACAGCCGCAGCTGCACCTGTAGAAAGCGTCGCACGGCCAGTAATATCGGTCCAGGTAGCAGCGGCTATATTGGCGTTGGTTCCTGCCGTGTCGCGTGTAAAAACGCCATTGACTAACCCCGCTTTAGCTCCCTTGAAATCAGTAGAAATTAACAAGGACAAACTCCCTGCCTGAGAACCATTGGCACGAAGGCTACTGAACTGAAGCTGGGGAGTACCCGTTGCATTCGTACGGGAGATATACTCGTATCGTTTGCCGACCTCGCCGGAGTAAAAGGTAATCATATCAGGATTACCCGAAAATTTAAAAATAACTGTATCCTGCCGCCCGAAAGCAGAGGTTGAAGTGCCATTCACCTTTGTTGTGGTGACGTCAAAGCTTATAGGCTCTGCTTCGTTTTTCTTGCTACATCCATAGAAACCCAGCAAAAGCGCTGCCACCATAGGGGTAATGAACTGGAATATTTTTATTTTAATTGACATGATTGCATAGATTAATTACCAACCTGGATTTTGAGTAGCCGCATTATTTACCGTCAGCTCCGAAGCTGGAATTGGGTAAAGCAGATTACGGCTGGTTATGTTAGAGCCGGCTAAAGCGCCATATGCAAAAGACCCTCCGTTTGCCCGGATCTCCGCAGCCACGTTATTCATGGTCTGTACCCAAATACCCCAACGGATCAAATCCGGTTTCCGTTGGGCTTCATAACAGAGCTCCCGAGCCCGCTCATCCTGAAGCGCTAATTGAAATTGATCTTTTGTTAGACCGCCTAGGTCTACCGGAGATGAAGCAATGGTCACGGTTGCCGTTGCACGTTGGCCCGCGTAAGTAAATACGGCACCTGTAGTTGCAGCAGTTGATGCACCAGCTGTTTGCGTAGGGCCCATAGCCGTAGAAGTTCCTGACGTAGTAACTGTATAGAGGTTATTTCCATTATAAACCTGGGTTCCGGTAGTGTAGGCTGTATTGGGCTGCCAGGCGTTACCAATGTTGACGGTTGGTGCAGAAGTATAACCCGATCCCGGGTTTAGAATAGCAACAGCCGTAACCTTACCGGTGGTAGCCACAACGGCCATACCTGTTGCTCCGGTACCACCACCCCCGGTAAACGTAACAGGGATATTCACATTGGTGGTCAAATAGCCGGTATTTCCTGTGGTGGCTAAAGTCACAGTGTTTAACACGTTCTGCGTTACACCTGCAGTGGCGGGATCAAGGCCGAACCCTCTCCTTCGCACTTGATTAATGGCATCATAAGCAACTGCCGTCGGACCGTTAATATGGTTTTCAGCTTCCGCGATCATAAGCAGAACATCAGCATAGCGTAGAACCGGAAAATTAATTGGCGTATAATTTTTTGCTTTTACAGCAGACAGCTCATATTCTCTCCGCCATTTACTCGCATTCCGGTTATAGATCTGCGCCGGTGTAAAATAATTGTAGCTGACCGGATTTGTGGTAGTGTTATAACTGAATGGAGCAATATTCCAATCACGTCTGAGGTCACCTGGTTGGTATAAGTTAAATAATTTGGCGGTGGTGTTCACAAAACCATAACTATAACCCACTTGGTCAAAATTTGCCGAGAGGGCAATACCATTCGTATTTCCTAGGCGATTCTGATTACCTGAACCATCGGCACCCGTTCCCTTATAGTCCATTTCCCACATACTCTCCTTAATATCATACAAGTCCTGGTGCATGTTGATGAAAAGCTGGCGATAGCTTTTATTCAAAGCATGTTCACCCGATGCTTGTACCATTTTTGCCCATTTCAATGCCTCGGCATATTTGGATTCATCGTTCAAAGGATAACCAGCCATTTGCAAGCAGACTCTGGCGAGAATACCTTCTACTGTAGTTTTCGATACCCGGCTTGGAGAGCCCAAAACAGTCGCTGTGCTAACCTTTGCTTCTGCAGCCTGCATATCTGCCAATATTTGGTCATAAACTTGTTTCGAGGGCGTTCTTGGAATATTGACCCCAGAAACTGAAGGCGTTGGTTCTGTCTTAAGAGGAACATCACCAAAATAAGTGACCAACAGATAATAATAATAGCCTCTAAGGAACAGCGCTTCACCCAAAATAACCTGGCGCTTACTCTCGTCCATTTGTGCAATATTGATATTCTTAATTAGGAGATTAGCTCTTTCTACTCCTCTGAACAGGGTATTCCAAAAGTTACTGAGGTCTGCGTTACCATAGTCAAAGTTGTATACCATTGTTCCGGTTGTTTGCCCGGAACGAGCATAAAAACCTTCATCTGTTGGTGCACCTAGGGCGTCAAAAAGGGCATCGCCATAAACGCCTGGTGAGCTCAGCGGCTGATAAACACCTGCTAGTGCGTTGATTAACTTAGCTTCGGTATCATAATAATTATCCGGCACCAGTTGATCAGTGGGTACCGTATCTAAAAATTTCTTACAGGAAACCACACCCATACAGAGTACGGTTAATATGAGACAGATAATCTTTTTCATAATCATGTTTATTTTGTGGTTTAAAAAGTAACATTGGCACCAAAGGCGAGAGTCCGTGGACGCGGATAGGCACTATAATCAAATCCACCAGTTAATGCTGAATTATAAGTGCTTACTTCTGGATCCAAACCTGTGTACTTGGTCCATGTATAAAGGTTTTGCCCTGAAACATAGATGCGCAGCGAGGTTATTTTAACCTTATCGAGCCACTTTTTAGGAAGGTTATACCCGAACTGAACGGTTTTTAGCCGAAGGTATGAGCCGTCTTCAATTGTTCTTGTTGAATATCCACCGCCAAAGAAGCCATTGACACGGTAATTTGCAGAAGCTGTATTGTTTGGCATCCAATGATCTGTGTAGCTGTCAAATTGTTCCAAGAAGGTCTTATTAAGCGCATTTCCTTCAAAAACCATACGGCTGGTATTTTGCAGCTGATTGCCGTAAGACCATTGAAAAAAGACGTTTAGATCAAAGTTCTTATATACAAAGTTGTTATTGAAACCTCCAATATGCACCGGCAGGGAATGACCGATAATTGTATAGTCAGCGGTATTTACGACACCATCTCCATTGATATCCTTGTATTTGATGTCGCCTGGCTGTATAGAGGAGCGGGCATTGCCGTTAGACGGTACATTATCTCTAAGCAGGTAGGTATCAGTTGACGTCTTTGTAAAGTCACTGTACTGATAGTTTCCGTCCCATACATAACCATACATCAACCCTAGTGGCTGGCCAATCTTGGCAATGTAAGCTGGGATTCCAGACCAGTTGTTATCCCAAGAAATACCGGTTAATAAAGTCTGTTGGTTGTTAGCCAAGGATAATATCTTGTTTTGATTAAAAGATATATTAAAGCTTGAGCTCCATTGAAAATTTTGGTTACTGATGTTAACGGTATTCAGCGTAATTTCTAAACCTTGGTTTTGAACGCTGCCAATGTTTTCAATTGCACTGCCGTATCCGGACGAAGCAGGCAGGGTAGCATTTAGGAGCAGGTTAGACGTTTTTTTGCGGTAAATATCCACAGTCAGGTTAACGCGACTTTTTAAAAAGGCTAAATCTAAACCGGCGTCATACTGATCTGTGGTCTCCCATTTTAGATCCGGGTTGGCAATCGTTAAAGGCACAATAATAGGCACATAGGCGTTATTGAAAACATAGCTGGATCCCGGTTGAACGGCATATCTGGCCAGGTAAGAGAAGTCGCCAACCCTGTTGTTGCCTGTTCTACCGTAACTTGCTCTGATCTTACCGTCAGTAAGAATATTCTTATTTTTAAAAAATCCTTCTTCGGTAAAACGCCAGGCTAATGCACCGGACGGGAAATAGCTCCAATGATTATTACTACTAAACTTGGAAGAGCCATCCGCCCTGTAAGATCCTGTGAAATAGTACTTAGACTTGTAATTGTAGGCAACACGTCCCAAAAAGGAAGCAGCATTCCAGAGAGAACTGCTGGCACGTGTTGAGGCAGGAGCCAACGTTCCTTCATCCAATCCGCTAACGCCTAAAGATTCGTTCGGCAAAAAATTGGCGCCAAATCCCCTTACACTAGACGTGTTCCCCTGCTGTGTAAACCCAACCAGGACATTCAGGTTATGGGATTGGGCGAATGTCTTATTGTAAGTAAGTGTATTTTCGTTCGCCCAATTATTCACTTTCGTAGTCATGACAGACCCGTTCACGCCATTGGTCAAACCAGCGTTACTGGTTGGGCTACCATAGTAAGTACGTGTGTTGTTAAAATTTTCGTTCTCTGTAACCGTATTGTTGATCACACCAGTGGCCTTAAACACCAGTTCCGGGGTGATGTTGTAAGTTAAATACGTATTTACGTTTAGATTATTAGTATATACATCACGAACAAGGTTCATTTGATTCAACACGGGGTTGAACTTATAATCATTAGATGTATTAGTTGTAGGGTCTAAGCTATCATCCTCCGTGAAAGTACTTAAGGGACTATATCCCCAAACACTGTATAGAATATTCGTAGTCCCACTGTTGGTAGAGGTCGAGGCGGCATTACCATACTGCTTCAAACGGGCGTAATTGGCGTTGATCCCGACCTTTAGTTTAGAGTTGACCGTCTGATCGAGGGTAACCCGACCCTGATAGCGCTGATAACCGGTTGCGATGATCGTCCCGGTTTGATCATCAATAGAGCCGGAAACAGAATACAAGGTTTGCGCCGTTCCGCCTCGTAAAGCTAGGGAGTAATTACTTAATCTGCCTGTTTTGAAAAATGGCGACTGCCAGTCCGTAGATTCATAATTTCTGTAATCTGCAAGAGTCCTGTTCGGCTGAGTCAGATAAATGTAGGTGGGTGTCGGGTTCAAAGCATTGCCTAAAGTACCGTCACGTTCCAGGTTGTAGGACAGGAAATCGTAGGCATTCATTAACTTCATCCTTTTGATGTTGGCATTGTAGCTTTGAGTTGTAGTGAAGTTAATTTTAGGCGTACCGGTAACACCTTTTTTAGTGTTGATGATAACGACGCCATTAGCACCACGAGCTCCATAGATTGCTGTTGAAGACGCATCTTTAAGTACTTCAATTGATTGGATATCCTGTGGGTTAAAGGTATTCAGGTTGAACCCCTCAATTGGAAAACCGTCAACCACATATAAAGGCGAATTATCCTGAGTGATGGAATTAGGGCCACGAATTACGATATTCGCTTGCGAGCCGGGCTGACCATCACTAGAGTTAATTTGCACACCGGCCACACGTCCAGCAAGCGATTCATCAATTGACCGGACAGGTGCTTTGGTCATGTCAGTAACGGGAACTTGTCCAACTGACCCTGTCAAATCCTTTTTCCGGGCCGTTCCGTAGCCGATGACAACAACTTCATTCAGGTCAGACTTTTGTTCCACTAAGGCAACTGTGATCTGTTCGCGGTTACCAATAGCTTGTTCTTGTGTTACAAAACCGATGTAACTGAAAACCAATGTAGCTTGTGGATTTGGCACATTGATCGTGAACCTACCTTGTACATCGGTGACTGTACCGGCTGGTCCGTTCTTAACTTTCACTGTAACCCCTGTTAAAGGTTCGCCTTTAGCGCCTGTCACAGCGCCCGAAATCTTCCGAACCTGTGCAAATGCACTATAGAAACCGGAATTGAGCAAGAGGAAGAAGACAAGGAATCTTAAACAACTGCCCCGTCGGTAGGCATCAATATGAGAATGTAGAATTTTTTTCATAATGGTTTAAATTGGTTTACTGGAGCATTCGTCATGTTCATAATTGTTGGTTATTTATTGGTTATTGGCGCAACTAATACTATGTTGTTAAAAATGGCTGGTTATAGCTTTATGAATGATTTTTATGTTAGCTATTGGATCGTGAACTTTCCTTCCAGTCGAATATCCTGAGAAGAACTGCCGACCATAACCTTGAAGTCCCCGGGTTCAAGCACATATTTCATTTCTCGGTTGAAAAGTTTGAGATCATCTGCAACAAGGGAAAAACTAACCGGCTTGCTTTCTCCCGGCTTAAGCGTAATCCGGTCAAAGCCCCGAAGTACTTTCTCGTAAGTTGTAACCGAACTCAACAAGTCGCGTATGTACAACTGCGGTATCTCGTCGCCGCTCACTTTGCCATTGTTGGTAATTGTAAACGAAACAGTTACCTGCCCTTCGTCGCCACGCAGGTTATTTGTTAATTTCAGGTCTTTATATACAAATGAGGTATAGCTCAAGCCAAAGCCAAACGGGTACAGTAAGCCTTTAACTTTAGCCAATTCTCCTTCATCAGTTTGAGAATTAGGTTTAGCAGGAAAATTTAAGGGCAGCTGTCCTACAGATTTAGGAAAGGTTAGCGTAAGCTTGCCGCCTGGGTTGTAGTCTCCGAATAATACATCTGCGATAGCGGCACCTCCCTGAGCGCCGGGGTATCCAGCATATATTATTCCGTCAATCTGTTGGTCAATCCAATTGATTGTCATCGGCTGAGAACCAATCAATACCACTACAACCGGCTTGCCTGACGCTTTGATAGCTTTGACCAATCGCAACTGAAATCCGGGTAGATCCAGACTGGTTCGACTTTTATTTTCACCGGCAGTTAAAGTATTGCCACCCAATGCAACAACGGCAACATCAGCCTGACGGGCCACTTGAACGGCGCTATCTATGGCGGCCTGTTCAGCAGCTGTTGGGTCTACCGGCATGATCTCACTTTCGGGCCAGTGCTTGTCCACCAAGGTACAGCCTTGAGCGTAAGAAACATTAGCCCTGCCTATTTTAGCAATAATTCCTTGCAGAATATTTGTACTTTCTGACTTAAGGGGACCGTAGTGGCCGTGCGCATAGGCATCATTAGCCGCGTTTGGACCAATTACTGCAACTTTTTGCTGTTTAGCCAATGGAAGTACCCGGTTGCGGTTCTTTAGGAGGACAATGCTTTCTTTAGATGCTCTTAAAGCAACAGCCTGGTTGCCTTTACTATTGACAAGAAGAGCAGAAGCTTTTGCGTTTAACACATATGGGTGGTCAAATAAACCCAGCTTGAACTTGACGCGTAATACATCCCGTACCCTGCTATTCAGCGTATCTATAGGAAGGCGTCCTTCTTTCACTAATTCACGGGCATAGAGTATGATACTGTCAGGCTCTTTGAAAGTCGTCCGCACGTTCATTCCTGCCATAAATGCTTGATAAACGGCTTCTTTAAGATTAGCAGCAACATGGTGTTTACGATACAAATACTCCAGAGCATCACTGTCACTGACCACATAACCTTTGAAGCCCATTTCTTGCCTTAATCGCTGAATAAGCCAATAACTACTTCCCGACACAGGTATGCCATCGTAATCGTTATAAGAGCTCATGACTCCCATTATTCCAGCTTCCTTGATTACTTTTTTAAACGGGTAAAGCAAAATGTTTTCAACTTCACGAGGCGCAATCTGTGGGTCAGTTCGTGCCAATCCTTCTCTAGCTCCTTTATTGGCACTGTAAACGGCAAAATGTTTAGCTGTAGCAGCTATTTGGTTATTGTGTTGCATCCCGGTTGCCATTTCTACACCTAGACGTGCAACCAAGTACGGATCCTCACCAAATACTTCCTCCAAGCGCCCCCAGCGCTGATCGCGCGCCACATCCAGAATAGGCGCATAAACATTGGTATAACCCAGTGCTCGTGCTTCCATTCCGGTAATCAATCCTTCCTGCCGAACAAGTTCTTTATCCCATGTCATTCCCATATTCAGTTGTGTAGGGAAAGCGGTAGCCTGGTAAGCTTCTACACCTCTTATGCCTTCGTCTGTGAAGTCCGCCGGAATGCCTAACCTGGTTTGTTCAATAAAAAACCGTTGTGCTTCGTTCATCGCCCATACATGTTTTTCGATATCTGTTACATAAGGGCTGGAGGAGATTTTATCCCAATTAACAAAACCATTCAGGTGTTCATCAATATTGGCAATACCATCTTTCCAGATTTTCTCTTTCCATGCTGGTGTAGGAAGAGAATCCTTTAAGATACGATCGTATCCATACAGGGTGGCCATTTGGCAAGTTTTTTCGTTTAGATTCATTTGCGCTATGAGGTTATCAAGGCGCTGCTCAATCGGTTGCTCTGAATCTTCGTACAAATCTTTTTTGCCGTTTTTATTCAGGTCAATCCAACCTTTTTTATAAATGTTAGGCTTAGGTCGGAAAGCAATAGAGGTAAATAAGAGGAATAATAAAATTACACGTAGTAGAGTACGGGTCATATAAATAGTTTTGAATATAATCAGTTTTGGTTTTCATGCGCCGTACATGCATGCAAGATCAAACTGTCGATGCGTTCCGGCAAAGACGAAGATGGGATGCAATACACTTTTTTAGAGGGTAAAATGCCGCCGAAATAGGGGTAAGGAATCGGCTATGTTAAGAAATAAGAAAAGGAGGGTTAAAAATCAACTTAAACCTCGTGGGTAAGCACTTGGGCTACATAATCAGATGGAGACTTGCCAAACTGCTTTTTAAATTCCTTACTAAAATACTTCCGATCATTAAAGCCGACTGCATAAGCAACTTCTGCGATCGTCAATTTATTTTGCACAAGCAAGGCGGCAGCTTGCTTTAACCTTACCGATTTGATAAAATCAGAGATTGCCATTCCGGAAAGAGCCTTAATTTTACGGTATAATACAGTTTGACTCATGCCAGCCTTATCAACAAGCATCGCAACATCAAAGTCTGGGTTTTCAAGATGTGACTCGGTAATTCGCATTAATTTATTTAAGAAAGTTTCATCCGGTGAATCAATCACACGGCTAGTTGGCATCAGCAACATCTGTTGCGAAAATTTCTGGCGCATGGCCTGCCTCACCGACAGTAAATTACGAATATGCTGCTGCAGGATATTGACGCTGAATGGCTTCGTAATGTATACATCTGCTCCCCTCTTTAAGCCGTCTAGCTGGTTGTTTTGATCGGCTTTGGCGGTTAAAAGAATAACCGGAATGTGATTGGTACGTTCATCCGCTTTTATATTCCCACATAAGGCATAGCCGTCCATAATGGGCATAGCTACATCACTAATGACAAGATCAGGTATTGTTTTAAGCGCAGCCTCCCAGCCTTCCTTACCATTTTCACTTTCATGTATTTGATAGTCACGGCATAAAGTAACTTTTAAGAAATCGCGGACTTCCTGATTATCCTCAACAAGCAACAGCACAGGCTTTTCAACTTGCAATTCGGGTTCATGGCCCAGTGTAGGAAGGCTAACCGGACTCAGGATTTCCTCGTTTTCGATTTTCAATGAATTCAAAGACTTGGCAAACTGGTCTGCTGAAAAGTGGGAGAATCCGCGAGCAAGAATAACCTTGAAGGTAGTTGTACCGCTATGCTTTTCTGTAGCTTGTACACTATCGACAGTAATCTCACCTTTATGCAAGTCAACAATATTTTTTGCCAGCGCCAATCCTATACCCCAGCCTGATGCGTCGGCTGCGCCTTTATCCTGGTAAAAATTTTCAAAAATATGTTCCTGCCCCTCTTTACTAATACCGGGTCCATTATCAGTTATGTGGATTTCTACATTACTAGATCCCGTTTTTAAAGCAACAAGGACGGTACCGTTATCAGGCGTAAATTTAAAAGCGTTAGACAAGATATTGAAAAGTACCTTTTCCAATTGGGAAGCGTCGAAATACAATGGTATAGAATGCTCATCTGCTTCAAATAAATAAGTAATATTTCTGGAGGCAGCCAGACCAGCAAAAGACTCAAAAATATCTTTGCAGAAAGCTGAAATATCCTGCTCTGCTACCCGGAGCTTTAAAAACCCGTTTTCTGCTTTCCTAAAGTCTAATAACTCGTTCACCAGCCGCATCAGTCGGTTTGCGTTCTGCTTTACATATTGTAAATGCTGACGAAGAACTATATTTCCCTTTTCTGCCTCGAGTAAACTTTCTACAGGAGCTAGGATCAATGAAAGTGGAGTTCGTATTTCGTGAGAAATCTTTGTAAAGAAGTCCAATTTTAACTGATGTACTTCCTGTTGCCGCTCGTAATTCAGATGTTCATAATACAAGTCACGTTCCAGGCGTGCTTGCCGGCGAAAAAATCTTATTACTAGATAAAGTGTAACACCAAAAATAATGAGGTAAGCCAGGTAAGCCCACCATGTTAGCCAAAATGGTGGTAATATACGTATGTGCAGCTTCTTAATAGTTTTGCTCCAAACACCATCATTGTTGCTGCCACGAAGCAAGAAGTCATATTCTCCAGCTGGCAGATTTGTGTAAGTTGCTGTAGGCACACTAACATAATTCCATTTTTTTTCAAAACCATCCAATTTAAACATGAATCGGTTACGGTCGGGCTTGTCAAAATTGAGAGAAGTGAAGTCGATACTGAATACGTTCTGGTTGTGGTTAAAAGTAATTTCTTTAGTTAGACTTATATCTTGGTGAAGAAGACCAGTTTTGTCACCGATCGCTACGGGTTCGTTGAACAGCTTCAATCCCGATAGCTGAACAACCGGCTCAATCTCGTTGGATTTTATTTCTCGGGGATTAAAGCTAACTAGGCCGTTATAGGTACCAAAAAACAGGTTACCCCTTTCATCTTTGAACGAAGAGTTATAGTTAAATTCATTTGTCGGCAAGCCATCTTTTACCGTAAAGCTCTTGGATTTATATGAGCGTAAGTCAAAACTAACTAAGCCATTGTCGGTACTGATCCATAGCGTATTGGCATCGCCCTGTTGTATATTCAATACATTATCGCTCGGCAGCCCCTGTGAAATGCCGTAAGTTATGAAAGCCCCTTTGGAAGGAATATAACGGCTCAGGCCACCGTGAAAAGAGCCTACCCAGACGTTTCCCTGGCTATCTTCCTTTATGCAATTGATGTACCCGACCTTTAAACTGTTTGGATTACGTTCATTGGCCATGAACCATTTAAACGAAGCAGACGTTGGTCTAAGCAGATTTAATCCTACGGTTGTACCAACCCAAATATTATGTTTAGAATCTTCATAAATACATCGAACACTTTCTTTTGTCAGCCTGAATGGTTTAACCGGATCCGACAAGTACGTTCTGAACCTTTGAGACTGCTGATCTAATATATTCAACCCGTTTGAGGTGCCGACCCAAAAGCGCCCCCGACTGTCTTCAAGTAAACTGCTGACAATATCGCTGCTTATAGATGCAGCATTATTGGGATCGTGCCGGAAGTGCTTAAAATTCTCCCCTGCCGGCTGAAACAGTTCCAGACCGCCCTGATGCAAACCTACCCAAAGGTTATCCTTGCTATCGCGGTATACTGCTTTCACAAAATTTGTCGATAAGCTTTGCTTGTTGGCAGACTGGTTTTTGTAATGTTTGAATTCGCCAGAGACAGTGTTAAACTGGTTTAGGCCGTAACCCTCTGTTCCAATCCATAAGTTTCCTTTCGGGCCGGCAATTATAGCACTTATGATATTGCCACTAATGCTATTTTTGAATTTATTGGCTTGATAAACCTTGAAAGGTATATTGTCCGGATGAACCACATTTACACCACCATAGGTAGTACCAATCCAGATACTGCCATTTTGGTCCTGGTAAATATCTTTTATAGAATTATCACTTAAACTCCTACGATTTTCTGCATCATGCTCATAACGCACGAACGTTTGCGTTTCGGGATTCAGGATATTAAGTCCGTTAATTGTGCCGACCCAAAGCTGACCAGTTTTGTCTAGTATAATTTTCCTTACGTCATTGTGACTCAAGCTGTTTTGATTTAGCGGATCATGTTTGAAGTGCGTAAAAGAAGCAGTTTCCGGGTTATAAAGGTTCAGCCCCCCGGTTTCCGTGCCGAACCAGAGGCGGTGCTGGCGGTCTTCAGTTATCGTCCTCACGGCATTACCATGAAGGCTGTCGGGATCATTACCCGTACTAGGAAAAACTAAATACTGGTACTTCCCTTTTGCGTACGAAATTTTGGTTAGACCGTTGCTGCCACCTACCCATATATTACCGGCATAATCTTCATAGATGGCATATACCTGATTACTGGACAAGCCGGGTTGACCCATCTTCGCTTTGAAGAAGTGCATGAATTCTCGAGAGGCGGAGTTTGCCAAGAGATTCAAGCCGTTGTTCGTCCCAATCCATATTCTACCTTTTCGATCGTTGTAGATACAGTAAACATTATCATCACTGATAGAATGCTTTTTTGCTGGATTGTGCAGAAAATGTTCAAAGGAATTATTCTCGGGCCGGTACCGGTTTAGCCCTTTAACGGTGCCAACCCAAAGGTTCTTTTTGCTGTCTTCAATAATTGAGAACACATAATCACTGCAGCTGATGCTGCCTGGATCTTTGTAATCGTGGTTAAAGGTTTTAATCGAACGCGCGTCATAGCGGTTTAGGCGATCGCGGGTCCCGAACCACATATAACCTCTACTATCCTTGCATATCGAGATCACCGAACTTTGCGATAGTCCGTTAGCTACGGTCAGGTGATCAAAAGAAAGCTGAGGATAAGCTGCTGAACAGGCTAACAACAACAAAATCACGCACCAAAACTTCCTCATCGTCTATTAAATCCTAAATGTAACTTTTTTTTGCAGAAAATGTCAATCGTTAGGTGCCTAAAAGAAAGGGCATTACACTTCATGCTACCACTTGGCAACAGGCAAGTGTAAGCAGCTACTCTTGACGTATCCTTGCAAAGAAATTGTTTATAATCGGAATACAAATGAAGCAAGTATCTACAATATTATTTAGGGATAACACACTAAAGACTAATTATTACCCCTGAAATAACCGAAAATTACCCTCAAGAGCTATAAAAATGCCGGTAGTTTTGGACTTTAACTCATCACGTGATCATTACGAGGTGGGCTTTACAGACCAATTCATGTCCTCACAATTTTTGATGTAGGGTTTATTGCTGGTGAAAACCTTTGTAATAAAATAGTTGAAGAGAAAATTTCATTACCAGTCGTTCTACCTCAAACTAGGATTACTGCTATGTAGACAGCATGAGTGCAGAAATTATTATGAAGAACAAAAAAATATTTATTGCTCTTGTCACGTCCCTGTCTTTAGGAGTAGCACAAGCCAAAAATTTATCGGGTGGAGTTCGGGATTCTATGGATGTGTTGAAAACAGTGGCTCCTCTCATACCGCTAGACATGAAACGGGTTACGCAAATAGCAGAGCTGCTTCCGCCCGCACCTCAAGGTTTAGGTGAAAACTATCACAACCGTACAGTTTGGAATAAACTCTATCAAGATCCTGCTTATACTAGAGTTCTTGAAAAAGCAGTTTCGCTGTTAGGCAAACCGTTCCCCGCGTGGAATGATGAACGATATTTAATGTACTTCACGAAAGGTACACGCACCGAAGGTGAACGGATGATGAGCGCTAGGTCAAGCTGGCTAATACCATTGGTTTGGGCAGAATGCTTGGAAAATAAAGGGCGGTTCACTGGCACTATCCAGATGGTGTTAACCGAATTAATCCACCAAAAATCTTGGTCGCTGCCGGCACATGACAAAACCAAACAAAACATTGAGGGTCGCTATTACACGGTGGATTTAGGGGCATCCGTTCTTGCGCAAAACATTGCACAAGCCTTATATCTACTCGATGACAAAATACCGCCATCGTTGCGTAAGGAAGTCCTTGTTCAAATGAACAAGCATATTTTTGAACCAGTGCTGACCTCTTTAAGAACGGGAAACAATTACCATTACTGGCTCACCTGGACCAACAACTGGAATTCCGTTTGCCTGGCGGGCGTTACCGGCGCTGCATTGGCACTAATTCCAGAACCTAAAGAACGCGCAAAATTTGTCGCCATCGCAGAACGTTACTCGAAAAATAGTATAGCTGGATTTACAGATGAAGGTTATTGTACAGAAGGTCTCGGGTATTACGCATACGGATTTGGACACTATATACTTCTGCGTGAGAGTGTTTTCAAAGCAACTAACGGGCATATTGACTTGTTTGCAAATCCGAAAATCAAACGGATTGCCGCTTATGCGCCTAACTTAGAAATTATCAACGATGTTTATCCCTATATTGCTGATTGCCATGTTGGGCTTAAGGCTCCTGCGAATATATTGTGGTACTGCAGCCGCACTCTGGGACTTGGATTAACAAAATATGACACTTTAAGCTTTAAAGGGCAAACGGCTGACCTAATTGAAGATATCATGCAGGTTTTCCCAAACTCAGCTTCCGAAAGTCAGATTAAGGCGGTAAATTCATCACTATCGCCTGGCTTGAGGTCTTATTTCAAGGAGGCTGGCGTGTTGATCGTTAGACCGCTTCCTGGCACTCGTGGCAAAATGGGAGCCGCCCTCAAAGGCGGCAACAATAATGAAATCCACAATCACAACGATGTAGGATCGTTTAGCGTAGTTGTGGGTAATGAGATGCTCATGGGAGATCCTGGCGGCCCCTTCGTTTACTCAGCTAAAACATTTGGACCTGAACGCTATACTTTTAAATCCATTGGGTCATACGGGCACCCTGTTCCTTTAGTTGCTGGAAAGGACCAGCAAGCTGGAGCTGCAGCCCAAGCTGTCATCTCAAAAGCAAACTTTACGGATCAGCGAGATGAATTCACCATGGATATATCTTCAGCATACAAGGTGCCTAACCTTACTCAATTAAAGCGAACATTTCTGTACGACCGACAAGATTTGAGTTCTTTGACGGTAAAGGACGACTTTCAGTTCAAAGCTAAAGCAAACTTCGAGTTCGTATTGATCACGCGGGCCGGATGGCGTCAAACCGGACCTGACAGCATTGAGTTCGATGGTGAAAAAGAAAAGATGGTAGCCATCATCAAGACCCCAAAAGGCTTTCACATCACATCCGAAAAAATCGAAGAAAATTCACCATCATTCACCCGTATAGGAATTGTGCTGGACCCTTCGGAATCTGGCTCCATCACGGTCACTTTCAAGCCAATTACATCACTTTAACATGAGTATGCATAACAACTTCCATCATCAAAAAACCAATTATTTAAAAGTTAGCATGACTATATATTTTAAACGTTCTTTTCGCTTTTTTCTAACACTTGTTCTGTTATGGAGTACTACTATTTCATTTGCAAAAGAAAGTGTTGGGCCACTTTCTAAAGACAGTATAAAAAACATCATGCAACGCGTTGCTGACTGGCAATGGAGAGATATAGAAGTTCATGGCTGGAAAAATCCTCCCAAAGATTGGACAAGCGGTGCAATGTTTACCGGAATGGTCGCTTGGGCTAAAATTGCACCGGATAAGAAATATTGGAATAAATTGGTGCAGGTGGGTGAATTAAATCAATGGAAAATCGGTCCTCGACGTCGCTTTGCCGACGATTATTGTGTCGGACAAATGTATTCGCTATTGTACAAAAAATTCAAAAACCCAGACTATATTGCCGATTTCAGGTCATTAGCTGATACCTTAGCCATTATTCCTCACACAGAACCATTGCTTTGGGTGAACAGTATTTATTTGCGGGAATGGGCTTGGTGTGACGCTCTATTTATGGCGCCACCTGCTCTAGCTTACTTGTCAGATGCTACTAAGGACAAAAAATATCTGAATCTCGCCAGCCGATTGTGGTGGAAAACAAGTGACTACCTGTACAGCAATGAAGAACATCTTTTCTTTAGAGATAGCCGATACTTTACCCAAAAAGAGAAAAATGGGAAACCTGTCTTTTGGAGCAGGGGGAACGGCTGGGTATTAGGAGGCATAGCAAACGTGCTATCCGTTATGCCTGCAAGGCATCCTGACAGAGCCCGTTTCATCAAACAGTTCAAGGAGATGGCCGAGCGAATTGCTGGATTGCAACAGCCGGATGGTACATGGCATGCGAGCCTGCTGGATCCCGAAAGTTATCCGGTAAAGGAGACCAGCGGAACTGCCTTTTTCTGTTATGCTCTGGCTTGGGGAATCAATCATCACATTCTACCTCATGACAAATATTATCCCGTAGCAGTTAAAGCTTGGCAGTCACTTGTTGCCTGTGTACATCCCGACGGCAAACTTGGCTACGTACAGCCACAGGGAGTATCCCCAGAAAAAGTGACCTCCGACGATACCGAATATTACGGTGTAGGTGCTTTCCTGCTAGCAGGGACAGAGATGGTCAAATTGAAGAGCAAATAAATCTTTGTATAACGCTGTTCGTCAAGCTCACGATTGAAGACGTGCGGGCGTATTTTAAAGACAATAAGGATGCAGCAAGTAAAGTTGAACCCGATGTTAATAGCCTACGCGAGGCAATCGAAAAAGCTAATTTAATTTGTAACCTGGTTACTCCACTTTGGCGATGCACAGTTTTACATCAAGTAAAACACTTGATGTATGAAAGCAAAACGGGTAAAAAACAAATTGACTGTAATAATTAAAAAGAGAGACGAAACATTAGCTTGGGTATAGGTTCTTAGTCAGACTGCCATGATCTTGAAAGCTATTTGAAAAAGTTATAAAGCTATTAAATTGATAACGGCTCGTTTTGCGTGCCGCAAAACGTTCAATAACCAAGATATAGATATTGCCTTATTATCTTTTATTGTCGTATTTTTAATACATAAAAGGCGTTACACGGTGTAACGTCAGGCTGTCTTGGCCACATCGTTATTTTCCGTCTTGTTTAAACATTGTTCAACAGAAAAAGAAAGGCAGTTACTTGTTATTGTAACTGCTTTATCCTCAGGTAACGGCAGCAGGACTTAATTAAATTGCGTTAAGGCGAATAAATACCTTATTTGTAGTTCCATTTAAGTTCACTTACGCGAAAGTCAAACACGTATGTGGATCGGGCCGCGCTTCATGAAATGTATTAGCGCTCGTTTTCTCAATATTTTTTGGGAGGAGTAACCGTTAGAACACATTCAACTAACGCTGTGTCTGCCGACTTTAGTTTGGATATAAATGCATTTGCAGAGTCAATAAACATTGTATCATTATTCCCATCAGTTGTTGGTGAACAAGTAAACACTTGAGGTTCCTCTTTATCAAATCTTACACGGACTGTTAAATCATGATCATCTGCTATATAGAAAGCTCCACTTGCTGTCGGTATTGGAAAAGCTACTGAAACCATTACTTCATTAACATCGCCATTATTTCTGATCTGCAATTCAGGATATACACGTGTATAGTTGGCATAACTGAAATAAAATGGCTCCTCAGCTTCAAGAGTAGCATAATAAGTTTTTGAAGAAGACATAGCATCTTCTACTTCCTCATATTTCCATTAGAAGTAGTGCTTTCTTCAACGGTGTCCTGTTCTATGTTATCGCAGGAGCTTAAAACAAGTAATAAAATTATATACAATAATATTTTTTTTCATTTTGAGATTAATCAAGTACAACTTTTTATGAAAAAGGATTTAGTTACAATAAGAAGCCCCTGATTTTCATCAGAGGCTTCCTGAGTAGCGGGAGCATGGCAAAATAATCAAGCTTAATCTTTACTAATATGATGTATGCTTGTTAAAGGCTTATTAAAATAAAAAGTCCAGCTATGAGGCACTAATTCACCATCCGCGTTTTTTTGTTTGAATGAGTAGTCAAGTTTATATCCTGAAAATTTGCGGATTTTAATATTTTTAATATAATCTTCATATGACTCTTGACTTAATGACCTAAGTGCCTCCCCAACTGCGAGTGAATCTAAACTGATAAATACTGAATCTGGTCCAAATGAGCTTTCCTTTTCGTATGAATCACTACTAAAATGACCTTTCATATAATTGTTAACAAGCGAATGAGCTTTCCCTGTATTAGATTGATCTAATGCGTCACAACTACACAAAACAATTGATATTGCGATAAAGATTAATAAGGTTTTCATTTGTTAAACATAAGAAAATAAGTTTAAGTTATTTAGCTTAAGACATTTCGTCATACTATTAACAAATGTCTTAAAAAAGAAAAGCCTCTGATTTTCATCAGAGGCTTCATTTGTAGAAGGAAGCGGACTATACGATATTTGTTTTCCTGGATAGTATACTTAGGGTGTGCAGTTAACAAATTTGCTTTTTTAGTTTTAATTATTTTGTTTATTTATTTCGTTTACTGGTGGCAAGCCATTCGCCGGAAAGCATATTCGATGTTGGAGGAAATAGCAGAAACTATAACTATAAATTAACAAATTTCTAGTATATGCAAATGCCCTTCTACTACACAAATATGTCGGCTTGGTAGCACAGAGGCTTTGTATAACCATGATGATTTTCTCGCTCCAACACCACAAGCTGCGCTTATCTATTTGCTTGAAAGTAATCTTGCCTTTGCGTGTTGGATAAAGCCGTAAAAGGAATAGATGATATGTTCTCTGTTGATTTATCTAGTGATTTGCAAAATTGTCTAAATCAAAGCAATAGAAAAGAATAAAAGCATTCCCTGTTGTAAGCAATTACTCATTTGAAAAAGAGGCAAATACATGGGCACCAAATTACGCCGACAATCAGTCCTAAGAAGATAATAATAAGCCGTTTCATCATGCTGCTTAACGCGGTTGTTTTGTGTTCAACTTCTTCGATGTACTGCTTTGATATGCGGGCGAAGAAGTAATCTAACTGATTGATTTCCTCACCAACTTTAACCAGTTGGATCATCTTCGGTGGGTAAACAACGAAATTACTCATGCTATGATGCAATGATCCGCCTTTAAGTATTTCGGCTAATGAGCTTTTGATATTATAGAAGCCAATCATTTCCCGTATGAGGGCTATCGCTTAAAAGAATGGTTACTGGCTTGGTCTGCAAAAAGCCCTAAAACTTGGTTAAGGCAAAGAGAGTATGCGACGTAAAAATATTTTCATCCACCCGCTACATTTTAACACAATAACAGATGCGCAGTGTTGGTTGGCAAAGCTTCTACAGATCTTATCCACAACCTGTGGATAACTTAAACGCTAATTTTATTAGCATTTAAGTTAAGTCTAATTTAACTTTGAGTAAAATCCGAACTACCAATGGCAGCAAACAACATGCTGATTGAAGTAAGCGCCTACGCAGGTTTTGCAGGTGCTTTGCTCACGCAAATAATCAATGCAACAATTATCTACTTTACCGATAAAAGAAAATACCGAACAGAGGTCAAGAATTTATACCGGGACAAGAAGATTGACATCGGTGAGAACTTTTATTACTTGAGTGGTGAAAGTATGACTATGCTCAAGAAAAGCATCACTTTCTGGAAAAACAGAAGCAATGCACAAAGCGAAATGAGCCTTGCATTCTTGAATAAGGAAAGAAAAAAAATAGAAGAACAAACGTTAAAGCTGAATTCAGAGAATTGGCGGTACAACCTGATCAGTCTTTACTTTAATGTTTCCTTATCATTTAGCGATGTACAGGAATACAATGCCAAAGCGCAATCCTGCTTTCTAAAAATCCTTGACCTTGCTGATCGGTTAAATAAGGCAGGTGAAGAAGAAAAAGATTTGTTATGTGGCGTGTATGCCGTGCATGTCTTTGATTTATGTTCGTTGTACGAGGATATGTATAAACGAATTGAAAAAGACACGAATGTTGTCAGAGATGAGTTGCGTGAGGAGTTTGTGGCACTGCCCAAAAAGAAAAAACTTAAGCCGACCATTGTATCACCTCAAGTTTTAGGTTAGACAACAATCTTATGGTAGACAGTTCAATCTATTAAATACCCATGTTTTATAGTGCTTTCTTGAATTACTTGCTTCTCACTTTCTTAGACTGTATAAGGGTAATGATGATTGATGCAAAGCTTATTACAGAGCGAAATACCAATATTTTAACAAAAACCTCCAGTTTTTCTCTCAATTTGTTTCAGTCATTAGTTGATACCTTAAGGCTATATCGACTAAATAAGATAGTAAGGATAGTACAAAAACATTAATCGTTTGAGAAGTTAAAAATAATCTCAAGATGATTTTATTTGGTATAATCAATCGTACTTGACTCAGTGGCGAACAGCACTACAAACTACCATATAAATAGCTGATCTTAATCGCTTGAAATTAATACTTAATTAGGTCAAGATCTTATATAAGTATGATAGTAATACATACATATGTCATAGTAATTGTTAGCCTTTTTGAGCTTTAGTTATTGGCCCTATATTTTTTGTTGACGGCACTTTTAAGCTTCTCTATTTCCTCTTGCTGCCTGATTAGATACAAGGTAAGTTCCTCCACTTTCTTTAAAAGTAGCTTATTCATCTCACCTAATTTGACTCCGTTTTTTGCAACGGTTGTCTTTGAGGGCATTTCGGGCAGATGCTGGTTTTTATCAATGTAAGCCTTAACGGATGTAAGGGATGGTAGTTTATACGTTGGCTTAAAAACATAATCGGGCCATGGTCCGGCTTCTACTTTAATCTCTTGGGCCCTAATATTGCCGTTTACAGCAAGCCGGAAACCATGGGCATTTGTCGTTCCAATGGCAAGATTGCCATTACTTAAAAACGAGGTGCCACTGGCATTTTCAGTAAAAAATGCATATTTGCCAAGTAGGGTCCCTCCTGTAAAGTCACCATTATAATTTAGAGTGAGCCGGTTATCGAAATCATGTACGATTGCCCTGCCTCCTGTTCCTCTTTCACTAAATTTGAGCACCACATCTGCGGCGTTGTATAAGAAATAATTGCTGTTGTTATTAGTGAAAACTTTAAAGCTTCCATTTACCGTGAGGCTGCAGTCTGGTGTTGATGTCCCAATCCCAACAAGTCCCCCAGCTGTAATCCGCAAGCTTTCATGCCAGCCGCTTTCGGCGGCATTAAAGAATTGAAACTGCCCTTGATGGGATTGTATGAGTGCCCCATAGATGGTACTTTCCTCGCCGAACTGTATACATGGGCTATAGCCTACTACCGGACTTGTTGATGTCCTTCCAATAAAGAAGTCACTTCCCTGATAAGTTCCAGAGTTCCCCTTTATGCTAATGCCACCCAAATTATTAGTTAGAACTGATAATTTATTGATAGGCGTTTGGGTACCAATTCCCACATTATCATTTGTAGTAGTATTACCTAGCACTGCGGTGGAGAATTGTGCGTAAGATGAATTGCATGCAAGTACGAGTGCAATTAAGGTGACGTAAGTTTTAATCATTTTGTTAAATTGTGATAGTTGATTCGGTCCAATGGAACATTAAGATCCCATGCAGCCAAAAAGGCTGTTCCAGATTTAGAGGATTCCGCGGATTACTGGTTAAGTTGCGTGACGTTTCCAGTTGAGTTGATGAAGCATTGTGATAAATGTCGTATAGGTGAATTGATTACCAAGTTAATCACTTATTATTAAAAAGCAAATTTCTATTTATTAGTAATCATATTGCAATATGTCATGGAAGAACTGCAGGGATGGTCATCTCAAGTAAAATACTGCAATATATATCCACAGAAACCACATTTAAAAGTGCGGGCTTTTTTTCCCTTCTTTTTAGTACTAGTTTTATAGTTTAACATCTGTTCCTACTTAGTAATTTTTGATTGGTGTTCTATCAGAAAATACTAAACAAGGTGAGTGCAAGGTGCCACTATAAGCCCCCTGAGAGGTCCGCTACCGGAAAGCGTAGTTTTATATGATAGTGATAAGTTAGAAGACTTAGAGTTATCGTTAAGGCGAAAGCAATATAAATCCACAAATAAATAGCACAAAGCATATTAAATATTTTCAACAAGGCCTTCATCACATTAATACATAACTTTAGCGTACCAAACTATATTACATGATAAAATTAATAATCATCTCACTCTTAAGCATTTTAAGTTTATCCGCTTATGCTCAAAACACTAACTTTGGCGAGCCTGCCGCAGGATCTCAGGCATTGAGCGATGTATTTCATTACAACGGCAATACCGTCGGGCATTACAGCCTGGGCTGGTATTATAATCAGGGCCTGTACAATCCACCCACCGCTTATTTAGCCGGCTTCAGCGGGATCAACATGTTCACTGAAGGCCAGCTCCGTATGCTGGTAAGCCGGGCTGGGCATGTCGGTATCGGTACAAACGCTCCCCTTAGCCGTCTGCATGTCAGCACCCCGCAATCCGCAGATTTCAGCGCTGCGGCACTTCGCCTGGAACAACCTTATACAGAGCTAAGTGGCGCAAATCTATTGGGGCCATCTGCCCTGTTTTCAACTAATAATGGAAATACTGCCTGGCTGCTTGGTGCAGTAGCCGGTACAGTAGGTACACCCGGCAATTTTGGCGGCTATCCCGGTGGGCTTTCCTTTTATACTAAGGCAGGTGACGGAAATTCCGTTAGCTTACCACTGGAACGCATGCGCATCGACCAAAACGGCAATGTCGGTGTAGGCACATTTTCACCAGATGCCCGGCTGACTGTAAACGGCACTGTACATGCGAGAGAAGTAAAAGTTGATTTGGCCTTTCCAGCGCCTGATTTTGTGTTCGAACCTAAATATCGCCTGCCCACACTACAGGAGGTAGAACGATATGTTAAATTGAACAGACACCTGCCGGAGGTACCATCCGCAGCAGAATTGGCCGCAGGCGGCATGCAAGTAGGCGAAATGAACCTTAAATTGTTACAGAAGGTGGAAGAGATTACATTACACCTTATCGCCATGCAAAAAGAAAATACAACCAGTAAAATTCAGAATCGACGGATCATTCAAAAACAACAACAACAGATCAAAGCCCTACAGCAGAAAATAGCTTCCCTTCTGCAAAAATAAAGAAGAGAACCTTTGACTGCTAATCCCATAAATGGGGACAGTCCTGTCTTAGGGCAGCAACGTTCAAGTGGATATTAATTAACGCTTCTTTGTCTTTGTATAGCGTCTGAGCTGGTTAATTTCCTTTTGCTGTCGGTCATTTTCTTTTTTTAGGTCAATAACGTATAACGTGAGCTCTTCTATTTTTTGCAGCAGTTTACTGTTCATATCTCCTAAATTTATTCCATCGGCTTTCACTTCCTTTGCAGATGGCAAGTCTGGCAAATGGCGATTCATGGACAAGTACTTTTCCAGTCGACTTAAGGACCGTAACGGGTAGGTTGGTCGAAATACAAAGTCGGGCCACGGACCTGCTTCAACTCTGATCTCCTGTGCGCGGACATTGCCGTGTACAGCCAGTTTATAGCCGTAAGTATTTCCACCGCCGATGGCAACCTCCCCCAAACCATTAATCAGAAATTTAGTACCATCGATATTCTGATATTTAACAAAATTGTAATGGGCTCCGGATCCACCGACCGTCCGTATCCCTGAAATCGTTGCATTGCCACCATATGAGACATTAGTGTTGTCAATAAGTAAAAAGGACCCTTCGGAATTACTACCTTCGCCCATAACGGTCAGTTTACTGGTCGGTTCGGTAGTGCCGATGCCGACAGCCCCCTGAAAAAAGCTGCGGCCACCTACTGTAGCGCTCAGCGAAACATTTGGATTTAACGTGGCCCAAACTGAAAATTAAATATGTCGTTTGTATTAGAAATCCTTGAAGCACTGGCAGCAGACCACCACATGATACTGGCATCATGACGGACTCCCAGATTGGCATCGCTTCCGATCACAATATCGGCACCATAGGGATTTGAGATATTAATAAGATTGTTACCGGTAGTGACAACCTGCGGTTGACCGGATACACGAATACATATCCCGGTGATTAAGCAGAATGATAACAATGAAATTTTCATATGAAAGGGTTAAGGTTTGATTTGCAAATTTGGAAGGTGTGAATAGCCTCGGTATAAAGCCTAATGCTTGATGGAAGAGTGATGGCTTCTAGCTTTCATTGTTCGCTCCAGCTTTGCCAAACGATGCGCAAGGTCAGCATTTTTTTTATGCTCTTGTAATAAATATAGCGTCAGTTCTTCAATCTTTTTCGTTTGTAGCCTCACCATCTCACCTAGATTTACACCATTTTCAGCGAGTGCTTTCGCCGCAGGTAAACCCGGCAGGTGTTGGGTAGACCGGATATACCGCTGGAGACTTTCCAGAGGAAGCAATTTGTAACCCTGCGCAAAGACGAAGTCTGGCCACTGGCCCTGTAGTTTGACCGTTACCGATTCGGCAATCATATCTCCACCTACCGCCAGGCGATAACCATGAGGATTGGTTGTGCCAATGGCCACATTGCCAAGCGGGCTGCCATCAGTCTTAGTTGCCAATACGGTATTACCATTAAATGACTTGATGATATCAAGGTCGCCGCCATTCGCATTTAAGCTGACTCCGTTACCATGCTGATAAACGCCTCGGATAGCCCAATTTTGGGCACCGGTGATGCCTGAAGTACCGAGACCAACTAAAGTAACGACATTTTTCGCTGGGTAATTTTGATCCAGGATACTTTTTATATTGCCATTTACAACTAAACGCTGGTCAGGAGTGATCGTGCCTACGCCCAAGTAACCGTCTGAATTGATCATAATCTGCCCTCCTCCTGTCGTAAATCGGATTCCAGGAAAACCTGCCAGTTGAACGATATTTGTGTTGTTATTTAAAACGCCTAAACCATACCATGGCGCACCGTTGACATTATCGCCTAAACCGCCGGCAACTCTAAAAGCAGCGGCGCGTGTTTCGCCATTAATATCCAAGGGCGTTCCAGGCGAAGCCGTCCCAATTCCCACAAAACCAGTATTGATATGTATGGTATGATTACCGGAAGTTATCCATTGCGCACTAGCCGGTAACGTAACGAGCAGCAATAGCAGTAAAAAATAGGGTTTCATGTGTTAGGATTAAGTTTTTGCTTCTAAAATACTTATATTCTTTTGAATCTTACGACGTTGTTTAATAAAAGTAAGGCCTCCTTTGGCAACAAACGCACTTCAAGGCACATAACTATTGATCTGGTTAAATATAAAGATTAGTAAGCTTTACCATGCACTTTGTTACCTCTCCGGAAGACCAGTTTAATGAGTTGACTCACAGAATTTATAAAATTTCTAAGAGCTAAAAGTTAGAATATCTTTAAAAGTCGCTATCTTAGAACACCATGAAACCTGTCACCGTCATTAGTGTCTTTATTAGCTTATTGCTATCACTGTCCAGCCTTTCCGGCTGTAAAGATTTTATAGACCCCGACATCACTGACAGTGAACTGCAGCTACAGGCCCCTGCTGATCAGTTTCAAAGCAAATCCTATACTATTGGTTTTTGGTGGGAAGAGGTGGATGATGCGCTGACCTACCGGTTGCAAGTGGTGACGCCTGGTTTTGATAGTCCGGCAGGACTTGTTGCTGATACGCTCGTGAAAGGACATACTTTTTCGCTAAACCTTTCGCCTGGTGAATATGCTTGGCGAATGCGGGCTGAGAATGGTAGCACGAGGACTACCTGGTCTGCATCCCGGGAATTTTCTGTATTATTTTCTTCCATCAAGCAGCAAAAAGTACCGCTTGCCGCACCTGCTAATAATGCACAGACGACTACAGGCAACACAACGTTTCGCTGGGGCAGCCTGTATGGCGCCATCCAGTATCGTTTGCAGGTTGACACCAATAACTTTTCCAGTAATGGAAAGGTAGTCTACGAACAGGTCACACCAGCTTTGCAGTCCAGCTTTACGCTTCCAAAGGATCAAAATTACCAATGGCGCGTCCGGGCAGAGAATGATACGGCACAAGCACAATGGTCAGCTGTTCACGTATTGAGTTATGATCATACACCACCAGCCATCGTAGGTCTAACTGCTCCACAAGCGAATCAAACTGTAAGCTTGCCTGTGAGCTTGCAATGGAATGCTTCGGCCACCGCAACCCAATATAAATTGTATGTTTATAGAAGTGATATGGTCACACCTTATAGCAATACATTCCCCTTGCTCCTGAATACCCGCACCTATTCATTCAACACAGGCACTTTCGGTGAGCAGGTCTACTGGACGGTAACCGCAATAGATGCAGCCGGAAACGAAAGTACGTCTGCTCCGTTAAGAAGTTTCAACTTACAGTAATATGGCGGCTAAAAAAAATAAAGCACTCGTCTATGTTCTGGTCATCCTTGTGGCAGTGATCTGGGGTATTATTATCTACAAGGTAGTAGCTGCCTTAAGTGGAGACGATGATACTGCCTTTTACCCGGCTGCTCCCGTAGCGCGACAAAAGGTCGCTCTGAACGACTATGCCTGGTCAAGGGATACCGCAACGCTGACGCTTAATTATCCCGATCCTTTTGGCGCCGACAAAACCATCCCGGCATTAAAAGATACGCAACAGATACCCCTGAAAAAGCTTATACAGGTTCAGACGCCGTCAGCCCGAACGACGGTTCGCAAGCCCGTTATCAACTGGAACATCATTCGCTACAGCGGCTTTATACGTAACCCACACAGCAAGAAGCTATTGGCGCTCATTACCATGAATGGCAAAAGCCTCATGCTGAGTGAAGGCGAAACCGCAGGAGAGCTCAAACTCCTTAAGAATCTGCGTGACTCCATTAAAGTTTCCTACCATCAGCAAACTGCTTTTATACCTGTTAATCCCGGCTCATGACGAAAACTTATCTTACCTTACTGGCACTGCTGAGCACGCTAACCCTTTATGCGCAAAAATGGCCGGAATATGGCTTGTCCCAGGTACGCATCATTGAAGCAGACCGGACCATAGTTGCTCGTATTGAGCCCTCGGGTAAACCAGATATTTATACAGGCCGGCAGTACTACTGGTACAGTAGCAATACCATACAGACCACGCAGGGTGGGTTCAGCGGCCGCCTGCTGCATGGCATTTACCAGGAATTTTACATTTCGAAAAACCTAAAAACGCAAGGTTACTTCAAAAAGGGGCTTAAAGACGGTGTTTGGAAATCCTGGAACGAGAACGGTACGCTAATTGAAACGGAGACCTGGCAGCAAGGGTCAAAAAATGGTGAATTCACCACCTACGATGCACTAGGTCGGCAAAAGCAGCAAGGAAATTATAAGGATGGGTTCCGGGAAGGAAAAGTGCGTAGCTACCAAGGCCCGGATTCGGTGACGACTGTACGGTACAAGGCTGGGCAGCCTGTGAAAGCGGCACCTGCATCGCCGACCGTGTGGCAAAAACTGAAGGAGTTCCGTTTATGGAAGAAGCATAGTCCTAAAACAACAGCCTGACATGATCCGTGCTTCTGCACTATATATCGCAATCATCATCGCCCTGGTCATGGCCGTAATCTGCTCTTCGTTGATTACCGCTGCCTATTTTTACCGTTTGCAGTACCAGCGTACGTTCCGCTTTCAAGCCTTGCAGAACAACCTGGTTTCTGCAGAAAACCTGCTGCTGGAAAGTACCGGTGATTTTCAAGAGGTGCAGAAACGTACCCTTTTCGGGTTGGCTAATGATACGGTGATGCTGCAACGCCAGCCCTGGGGAGTATATGAAGTTGGCGTGGCACGCGCTTTTATACAAGCGGACACCCTATCGCGCGTGTTCTCCATGGGTCATGGCCTGGATTCAGCTAAATGGTCTGCATTGTATATCATAGACGAAGACCGCAACATCTCAGTAAGCGGAAAGACTAGCATTACCGGTACAGCATACCTGCCTAAAGCCGGTATCAAGGAAGCATATATCAACAGCCAGGCTTACCAGGGTGACAAGCGCCTGGTTGCAGGGGAAAAGCGCAATAGCAGCCGGACGCTGCCAGCCTTAAACGGCCTATTGCTAGCCAACTTGGAGCATTACCTCTCTCAAACTGGCCAAGCTAATTCTGGCGTATCCCAGCTGCAAGACAGCATTAACCGTTCTTTCTTGCAGCCTACACTAACGTTGAATCTTGGGAAGCAAGTCTATACGCTCCACCAACGGCTTAGCGGAAATGTGATTTTGCATTCCGACACCACTCTAATCATTGATAGTACAGCCCGGCTTGAAAACGTATTGGTTTTCGCCAAAGCCATCGTAGTTCGAAGCGGCTTTCGGGGAGCCTGCCAGCTTTTTGCAACGGATTCGCTGCGGATTGAACAGCACTGCCAGTTCAATTATCCTTCTACTATAGGTGTGATGAATTTCGATTTGGAGGCACGCGGTCAGCGGAAGCTCAGCCTTGGTCAGCACTCAACAGTTGGTGGCATACTGCTAACCTATGAGCGGGCTAAAAACGAACTGTTACCCGTTTTGGATTTAGGCAAAGGTACCACCATAACAGGGCAGGTCTATGCCCAAGGCCTGCTGAATTATCAAGATGGCACCGCAATTCAGGGCAGTGTTCACGCCAGCCGCTTTTTATACCAGACTGCCCACACCCGCTATGAAAACTACCTGATCAATATCCGTTTAGATGCCCAGGCGCTATCCCGAAATTATCTCACCAGCGAGCTGCTGCCCGTCAGTAAGCCCAATAGAAAACTAATGCAATGGCTAAATTAGGGTTAAAGAAATTACCAGCCTCCTCTATTTTGGAGGTGGTTGTTGCCCTGGTTGTTATTTTACTGGTGCTGAGCCTGTCGCTGACCATTTATAGCAATGTTATGCGGCAGTCGCTATCTGCCCGTAAGCTGCAAGCACAGTTCCGCCTTCAGGAAGCGCTTGTACAGTTAAAGCATGATCGCAGCTTGGATCTTCCAGTTCAGGATGGACTTGTGATCGAGAAGACTTTGGCTCCATACGAGAATAACAGCCGCTTAACCCTAGTGTATCTGAAGGCTTATGACGATACCCATCGGCTACTGGCGGAGACCCGGCAAATTATAATCCTAACCGATGAAAAATAAACACCGCTTTGCCGCCTTTACCATTATGGAACTCATGGTTGCCATGCTGATCTCAGCACTGGTTATCACGATCACTTATACAGCCTACGGTATTGCCAGCCGCGCGTACAGCAGCTACAATCAAAAGCATTTGGAAATGGCCGGACTGATACGCTTGGATGAATTGCTGCGCCGCGATACAGAGAAAGCAACGTTGATCCTACATGGTGCAGGTACCCTGCATTTTAGTAAACCAAAGGACACCGTCGTGTACCGCTTTGAGCCGGATAAGATTCTGCGGGTAGCTGGCATAACCGACACTTTTCGCGTAAAAGCAGATGGGTTGAGCTACCAGTTCGAAAACCAGCCACTGGCCAGTCAAGAGTCAATAGAAATAACGGACGAAATTTCTTTTTCGGTACAGCTTAGAGCGCGGATTTTTCCGTATCATTATCATAAGCGTTACAGCGCAGCAGACCTTTTAAATTTACCGCCTCATGCCCAGCATTGATATCAGCCGCTATGCTAACAAAAAGCCAGCCCGTCCGGCGGAGATTGGCACACCGTCAGCCGAAAACAAGTTACTAGCAATATTGAATAAAGACATCAGTTTTGGGAACCCCGAACTGAGCGATAAGAAGAAAGAATACCTGTACCTAGAATTAGGTTCGCTGCTTCAGGCCGGGATTAACCTGAAAAGCAGCTTTGAACTGATCCTGGCTGATCAGCGCAAGGCAAAGGATAAGCTGCTGTTTGAAACCATACAGCAAGCGGTGCTGGGTGGCACCACTTTTTCGCATGCACTAAAGCAAAGCGGTAAATTTTCGCTGTACGAGGTATACAGTCTGCAAATTGGGGAGGAAACCGGAAAAATGATCGAAGTACTGCAGGATCTGGCTAAGTTCTACCAAAACAAGATCAAACAGCGTCGCAAGATCGTTTCTGCGCTGACCTATCCCTGCATTGTGATGTCTGCTGCTTTGGGCGCGGTCTTTTTTATGCTCAAGTTTATTGTGCCCATGTTTGGCGAAGTATTCCGCCGGTTTGGCGGCCAATTGCCCTGGATCACAGAGAAGATTATTCGAATGTCGGAGGCTTTGGAAAAGCATTTCTTACCAGTGGTTCTGGGAGTTTCGGCTATTACACTTTTACTGATCAGTCAGCGTAAAAAAATATGGTTCCGTAAATGGTCGGCTAGGCTGCTACTGAGGCTGCCAGTAGTTGGTAACCTGGTGCAAAAGATTTACCTGGCCCGCTTTGCAAATGCCATGCGGCTGCTAATCAGTGCTCGTTTACCGTTGTTGCGGGCTATTGCCCTTATACGGGAAATGATCGGCTTCTACCCCATCGAAAGCTCTTTAGCAGAAATAGAGTCCGAGATACTTAAAGGCCGATCACTGTATCAGAGCATGAGTAGTTTCAGTGTTTACCCGCCGAAGATGGTCCAACTGGTTAAGGTCGGCGAGGAAACTAACCAATTAGATTACTTTTTCGCCCGCATATCAGAGCAATATATCGAAGAAGTAGAATATAGGACGACCTCGCTGAGCAGCATGATGGAACCGCTTATCATCATTTTTTTAGGACTGATTGTAGGAGTTATCCTGGTGTCAATGTATTTGCCCCTATTTCAGATGAGTAATAGCTTTCAGTAGCGCGTTAATAAAATCATTAACGTAATATTGAACAACTTCTCTAATCCGTACATGCACTGATACTGCATTTATGGTTGATTTATACGTTCATGAGCTTCGCCAATCCACTTACGCTATTTAAAAGTCGACAAGAACTATCACAGTCTGGACTTGCTGCAAAGGTTGGTATACATATTAACGTGTTAGGCAGGTATGAGCGTGGCGACGCTGTGCCCTCGGTAGAGGTTGCAGCCAAAATCGCAGGAGCCTTAAGCACTTCCTTGGACTATCTTACGGGCTTGACAGATATTGAGTTTGATTCCAATACCTTGAATCGGATCAATGAGATAGCATCCTTGTTAAACGAAGATCATGAGCACGTCTTCAAAGTAGTAGATGCACTCATTCGTGATGCCAAAGCTGAGAAATAGAAAAACCCAGCTTGTGGTCTGGGCTTATTAAGGCACAAGTAACTTAAGCACATCTCTGCCCAACATACCTTCATCAGGTTTGGACAGTCTTAGTATTGTTTGATTGAAATTAAATACTATTTTTTCTAAGCTCAAGATTTAATTAATATGGAATTATAAAAATGTGCTTTGTCAATTGCATTTTCAGTGTTTTGTAAATTCCAAAATTCAAACGCATATAAATTATCATTTATTACAAAAAAAACCGCGAAACGCTTTTGATTATAATTTATACCCTTAGTTGAAGATGAATAAGTAACCTCTCTTCCAATATACTTCCCTAACTTTAAAGTTTTGACAGATATACTGGTGTAATTTCCTGATGATATTTTACCTTTGACCACATCATCCAAAAATAAATCAACAACTTTTGTTTTGTCATATATATTTTGCTTAGATCTATAATCTATAAAATGTGTTTTAGAAATCCCAACCATTATTGCATATTTAAGGGACTTATAAAAATACATTTCCTTATCTTCAAACTCCTTTCTGACTGGCAGTTTAGGAAATTCCACTGAAACTTCATCATTTATTACCAATCTTTTCCAAGAATCAACGCTACCCCTCCAACAATTAGTAATTATTACAAGTATCATTATATTTTTCAATATCATTTTTGGAAAGTTATTTCTCTAAAGTATAAAGTTCATTCGGTTTAAGCCATTTTCTATTGTAGGAGGCTTCTATATCTCTTATGCCTCTATATCCCCATTTACCTAAGACCTGCTCCTGTATATTAAAATACCGATTATTATGGTCAACAACTTTTGTAAGAACAATTTCCGTTATAGGATTTAGTAATTGCTTAATTTTAAGTTTAGCCCAACTAATACTATCAGCACGATGTTTGTTTGAAATATAGCTTCCAACTAAAACTGTGAAGTTCAGTTTAAACTTTATAAATGTCTTCCTCTTTTTTAAAACCGAATAGACATCATCAATTTTGGATGAATCATCTAAATTATTCAAATCGCTTCCAATATGTTTAGATAGCTCTTCAATTAATATTTTTTCAAATTCCTTAATATTATCTATCTTTTCTTTATTACCGAAATAAAATTTGTTAACATCCTCGTCTGTTGGGAAATAACTGTCAAAAATCCACTTATCTAAAAGATCTCTATTTTTTGTGACCAGACATTTAGCAAAAGGATTAATAGGCATTACGACATATTTACCATCAATTAACTGATATACTACGCCATTGTTATACTCTATATTCATTACTATTTTGCTACCAGGTTGAGCCTTTAAGTCATTGGCAACAGGCCATTCTGTAATAGTATAATCGGACTGCATATTTAAAATATTTGAAGTTATTATCCCCCATATTGTTAGCAACAATAAGTTTTTCATTTCTTTGCTGGTGTATAATTTGTTTTCATAACTCCTCTTTCCATTCGGTATTGAGCCCAGTAATGAGTTAGCGAAATGCCATTGTTTTGTGCATATTTTTCCAGTTGTTTACTTAATTTCACACCATATGTTGTTACAAAAACAATTTCTTTAACCTTGGCTTTTTTTGCTGCTTGAATTTGAACTTTTAATTGACCATCAAACGCGCCTACGCCAATATTATTTTTAGTTGCCTTAAGCTCATAGAAACTTTCAAGTTCATAAAATGTAGTCACACCTGCGCCTGGCTTTCCCCTAATATCATACTTTACGCCTAAAAAATCCGGAACTGTATAGTCAAATTCTCCGGGAAACTTATTATTTAGAGGATTCTTTACGACCCTGATGTTATCAAAATTAAAATTCTCGTCTATGTATTCTTCAAATAGATCTTCAAATATTGCACCAGTTTTATTTTGTAAGCTACCAGGCCCACAGCCTGTGCAGTTGGTTATCTGTACATAATTTAACAGTGTTGACTTATATAATGGCTGCCATCTTATACCTGAAGATTGATCATTTTCTTCTTCCTCTTTAGCTTTATATACAGTTGTTAAATCATCATCGGTTACCCCATGGTCTTTCTTCCACTCTTCCGTAGAGTACATTCCATCAGGATCTACATATCTAATTGGATTATCTAGAGCATACTCATATGGTGACTGACGCCTACCTAACTCTGCTAATGGGTCAACACTCGTCCATCTGCCTATTACCGGATCATAGAACCTTGCGCCATAATCGTACTGGTTCAGGTCCAGCTCCGTCTGCAGTTCCTTGCCATTGTACTTATAACGGTTCTCGGGCGAGCTTGTTGTCTGGACAGCACGTGCCACCTGCAGACCGAACGGGTAATAGTCACTCGTTTCCAGTACCAAACCATTGTGCTTCAATTGAACACGGGTGTTACCCAAATGGTCTTTTAAGTAATAGTCATAAGTATAATTGCCTCCTCCTGCTGGTACGGCCCTGCCCTCCTCGGTCTGGATGAACTCGATCTGACCGTTGTTGTACTCAATGCCCCCTACATAGTCCCTGGTAATTCCGCCGCTTACTACTTTCCTGGTTTTTACACCACTGGCTAACCACTGGTTAGTCATCGTTTGTGCACCTTTGGTAATTGTCTGCGGCAGGTTGAGCAGGTTGTAGGCAATTGTGATACCTTTAGTGTTATCCTTCTTCTGGTTACCATTCTCATCATACTCATAAGTGCCATTGACAAAGCCATCAATGGAGGTCAGCTGATTACCGCCATAGTGGTAGTTGTTTGTCCCCATGGGGCTGCGCGTGAGCTGAGTAATGTTACCCATCACATCGTAACTCAGCTGCTCATTAAAGTTCTCATCAGAGGTGCCTTCAGTTAACCGGTTGAGCTTGTCATAGTGGTAATCATAGTGATGCTGACTGGTATTCGCGGCCGGTCCCCATACCTGGGCGCTGATATTGCCGTTCCACTGCTTATAGGCTGCATTAGGATGGTCCTGGTAGTTCAGCGACAGATTGAACCGTGGCGCGTTCTGACTTTTAAGCCAGCCCCGCTCATTATAGGCGTACTGCATTGTTTCCAACCCGTTGCCGATACTTTTAGTTTTGAGCTGACCAACCTCGTTGTATTCTAGCTTGGATAGTAGTACCTCGTTTGCAGCATTGTTGATCCATTGACGTGTTTCCAGCTTTCTGCCCATGTGGTCATAATTGTACGTATTGGCAATGGTCGTGGTGTTACTACCAACGGTATGTACCCGCGTGCTGCTTAACAGCTCATCCGTAAAGCTGTAGGTGTTATTGACAATGTCCGTGCCCTGCAAATGGTTCCGGCTCTTGCTCTGAACTACCCTGCCCTCCTCATCATAGTAATTGACCGAAAGCAGGCCATTTCCTGTGCCCAATATGTTGATCAATGTTCCCGTCAGCAGGCCTTTGACGTTCTTGCTTTGCGGACTTACCGGCGCTCCAAAGTTGCCGGTATTAAGAGCACTGACTGTAGGATTACCTAAAAAGGTATAATCGTCATAATAGTTTACCGTTAGCGCTTGACGACTGGCTCCGGTCGGGAAAGCCGTATTGGTGTAACCCAGGTCACCCGATGTCTGCGGCACCTCCCATTGCGTAAAGCCGGATTGTGGATTGTCGTACTGCTCATTAACCGCCTGCTGCAAGACCATCATCGAAGCTTCAGCATGCCCCGGCTCAATACCGGTCATGATCACCCGTCCCAGTGCATCATATTTGACGAAACTTACCTCCTGGCGGGCCTTCTGGTTGGCATCCTGTGAGAAGATCACCTGGTCGAGCTTATTATACACCATGCCCTCCCAGCCCTTGCCCGGCAGCTTCTTTTCGATTAACCGGTTTCGGTGGTCATAACGGTACTGGTAACAAAAAGCGTCCTGTGTGGCTTGGATGGGTACGGTGTTATCGGGGATACATCCAGGTGGCAGTACAAAGCTTAGGTTACCTAAATCGTCGTAAACGTAGTAAGTACTCAGCGTTTCTATTGTATTATCTGGAGCTGGCTTTTTGTTAAAGATACGTTTGAGCACCACCCGGCCTTCCTTATCTTTATACTCATGCGTCTGTCCGGCTAAACCATCTGCTGTTACCCAGTTCTCGTCCTTTAAAATATTAAGATAGAGCTCGTTCGCATCATAGTTCTTAATACTGGTCAGCTCCCGCTTGTATTCCTGCCCTGCAGCGTTTACTACCTTTGCATTGTACAGCTTTACGGTATGGAAGGCATCAGCGTTCGTATTGGTCCCATATTCCATCCTTACCGTATGGCCGCTTCCTGGCTGCCAATCGTTACCCGGCGCACCTTGTTCCACTGGGCGATTCAGCGGGGACGCTTCAAATACCGTTGCTGCATATGGCGTCGGAATATGAGGCAACCCGCCCGGGAGTTGCGTTACTGTTGCCGCAGTACCCACCGGGTGATAGAACGAGAGTTGGTCTGCGATCGCACTTTCCCGGTAACTACCGGCAATGCCTGCACTGGTAGTATAAGGTAGATATTTCACCGCTTCCCTGCCGAACTGGTCATAGGCCACAGGTTGTACCAGGTCTTTAGTAGCATCAGGGTTACCTTTCACCTGCACGGTTTGCATTGGTCTACCTAAGCCGTCAAAGTACTTAATAGTCTGCATTTCGTCACAAACCGAGGCAGTTGCTGCAGTAGGATCGAGTACGCCTGATTTTCGTGATGTATAAGTAATGACATAGTTCTGGTTATTACTTGGCGTTGCTGCAAGTGGGACGCAACCACTTATATACAGACGCAAACTGTTACCATGCGTCGCCGCAAAGTGAAAACCGTCTTGGAGCGTGATGCTCGAGGGATGGTAATATTCGCCCATAGTAGGTGTACCCGTCATCTGGCCGTTCGGCACCAACGTTTGAGCCCTAAGATTTCCATAACATAGCGTTATTATGCTGAAAACAATGAGGTACTTATATTTTTTTTCCATGAATGATTTTACCGATGTTTTTCAATTATTCTTTTGCTCATTCTTAAGACCGTGGACATTGCATATTTTGGATAGTCCTCAGATTACTGTTCAATGGACACCGTAACGTTAAAAGTGCTTAGATTTACGCTTACAAATGTGGCACTCGTGCCCGACATAGTAAGACCATCAGCACTGAAATTATAAACGGTACTCGTGTTGTACGGGTTGTAAATATTAATCGTGTAAGGTCCGGGTGGAATAGTTGCCAATGTTGCGGCTATCAGATCATACTCGTAAACTACATTGTTTTGAAGATTAGTGAGCTTAACCTTAAAGTTTGGAATTGCATTTGAATTACTTCCAATAATCGTTACAGAACCAGGTACACAGCCACGTTCATTCGCATAAGATTGAGCAAAATATCTCGCTCTTATATTTGCATCTTCTTTGGAAATTGCTGATTCATAAACATTCGCTGGAGAACTAACATAAACAGTTGTAGCATTGAAACCTTCAGGACAACCAACTGCTGTGTAATTCCCACTTTGATCATCGTTATAATACTTACAAGTCCCTATATTATTTACATATGATTGTCCGTAAGTATCTATGATACTTTGCGCACGGGCATCGGCCTCACCTGGTATATAAGAGCTGAACGTCTTCGCACTGACCGTATACCTAATTGTTTCTCCTGTTTGGCCTATTAAACAATTGCTTTTAGTAAAAGATCTTGATTTTTCAGAATTATAAATTAGTTGCTGATTACAGTTGATGGTTGCCGTATCAGCATAATTATATGCTATTCTTTTAGTGATATTGCCACTATTGTCTTTTACAATAATTAAACGCCCCAAAACGTCATATTCAAATGTTGTAACTCTGTTTGCTTCATCACAGGTTGAATTTATTCCGTATAAAGGGTGATAAGAAAACGTTTGCATGGTGCTATTTTCCGGATGTAGCCGCAGTTCGTCAATAAGTCCAGAACCAGTCACTGTACAAGATGAAGCACCTGAAATTTTATGTTCATATAAAGTCCAGCCGTTTATTGTATAAAGCGGATTGGCTGTACTCCCATTTACTTGATAAGCGCCAGCTTTACTCCAGTAGGTAATGATATAGCCTTTAGTTACATTAAGCCCACTTTTAGAAACTGAATAATTAGAAGAAAGACTAAATGATCGCTGCCCGGTTCTTGCAGAATCTATAACGATACTTGCATTATTGTACTGCCAATTACCAAAACCGTCAACCTCAAAAGAGGTATAAGCAATATCCTCTGGGTTTGCATTTTTAACTTCTGCTGTTGGCCTTAACGACCGATTGTCCCAGATATAACTTGTCTTAATTCCATTTTCCTTAGAAACAGATAAAATGCCACCATCGGCGTTTAGTTCGTGATACCTTACTCTTGCCTCTGGGGTGCCGTTTTCTTTAAATTTAGTTTTAATTATTTCTGGTGCGAAGACAGTCTGGTCGCCTAACCAATCTTTGTAAACGGTAAAGATAGAACTTAGCTCCGTTTCGTTTTTAAATTGCTTCGTTTCTATAACCGGAGTTAAAATATGGCGATCTGTCATATATGTATAGGGTGCGATTGAATAATTAAAGGGATAAGTGTAAGTGGTGGACATTGTGTCCCCTTTACTGCTTACTAGCGATTCTTTAATTTTGTATTTATGAAGCGGTTCATAATTATAGGTATATACCTGCTGCTGGCCTATGCTTTGCTGCTTATCAAAATTTGTGATAGTTTTCTTATCCAAACGACACCATCCATAAGGGACTTTATACAGTGCATAATAAAAATCCAGCTCCCTACGTTGTTCAAGAATAGCTAACGCTGGTACGTTACCAAGTTCTTCCATGGTATATTCGTATGCTTCAGATGTGAGAATTTTTCCGTATAGATCGCGCGAGTCCTTATTTATCAATAAACCGCGTTTCCAGTCGTTATCTTTCATTGGAAAATAAGGGTAGCTAAGATTAGATGAAAACAGCAATTCTCGCTCAACGATATAGTTTTGATAGAAAGGGTCTCTGAATATGTAGGTTAAATTTGTAGAATTATGTTCATCGGGATGCGAAAGCGGACTTGTATAGGTATATGTTGTACTTCCATTTCCAACCTCAACTTCTCTAACAATATTGTAACCTATTGAAGAACCTTTTGTAGCACCTGGAAATGTAAAGGAGCCTGGATTTATAGTTACATACAAATGTTTATCGATATATGGATCTCCATTGGGATTATTGGTACAAATTTGCATTACACCGGGCTGACTTCCGTTGGGCTCTCCTAACCCATTATTATACGTGTAAGTGCGGTATTTAGGAAAATGTGTCAGCCCACCTTCTGCATATTCATATTCTTTTTTGCTGAGAATTTCGTTACATGGGCTAAGCGATGTGATACTTTTGACTCTTAAACCTCCTACTATTCCTGAGTATTTAATGGTTACATCTTGACTTTCGAAACGACCATAGTGTGCTTCAAAATCAAACTCAGTTAGACCCCCTGTAGGATAGTGAATTGATTTTATTGTGCCAGCTCTCATTGATGGAAATGAAGAACTACGGTCACCGGTTAGGCCCGCGTATGAATAATCATAATTTTCTAAGTAATCATTTACTGAACATATTGGTAGAAATGCATCAAACTGCGGGTCATGCTCACCTGTCTGATAATTATAACCGAAAGGTCCATGGTATGCAGGGGTCAGGGATCCATTACTATTTTTACCATTATAATATCCCCAATGGTCCTGCGCAAAGGATACCCGATGTGGTAATAAATCTTTACCATTCGCATCTCTGTCAAAATAGGTAAAGATATAGGGCGGCTTTGAAAGCGCTTCATTAGCGCTCAACTCTGTAACACTTTTTAAATACAATCGCCAATTAATATATTCAGCGTTACCATAAGTGGGGTTATTAAGTGGGAATCGTATTGAGGTTTCAATATCTTCTGTTTCAAAACGAAATTTCTTTACCATTTCATTTTGAGAGGTGTATATTTCAATATCTTTTAATGCATAGGCATAAGTGCCGAGATCTTTTCTAGCTTGAGTCTGGGGAACAAATACAATCTTTCCTAAAGTATTCGTATTTATCTCCTTGAGTCTTTTCCCATGAATAACTGTTTCAGCATTATCCCAAGGGCGGATTGTTCCTGCACCTGTTCCCAAACTTGTGTAGATAGAGTGCCTTTCCGCTGTGTGGTAGCCAAATTGCTCATTTTCGTAAACTAAATTGAACACTTCTCTGCCTGAAGCTGAAGTTATTGTTGTTAGAAACCACGAACTCGGCTCTTCACTTTGAGAACTGGTTTCCCGCTCATTAAATTTATATACGGTACCATTACCTGTTGTAATGATAAATTGTCCATACCAGCCATGCCCTGGTACATTTACAGATCGCTCATATCTGATTTTTAAATCATCAAATTGGTTAAACCTTGCAACTCCCGAGCGGTCAAACACAAAACTTCCAGACTTTCCATTAAAATTATAATTAAAGACATCCGGTTCCATATCAACAACTCCTTTCATATAGCTATAATACTGAATGGTGTCGTATCTCATAAGATTTGATGCTGGTAATGGCAATATTGGACGCGATTGTAAACCGTTTTGAAAATCTGGTTTATCTCTTATAACTCGAGTTATTACACCACCTGCGTTTAGGGACCATCCCATCCCTACCCATGAGGCATTATCTTCTACCTTAACACCGGATGCCCTGTAACTTAAAGATACATCAAAATCGATTTCCCGGCCTTTTAAATTCCATAATGGTATACTGATATTTGGCAAGCCGGTATATAAACTTATAGGAATGTTGCCGTATTCTCCTAATCCTGCAGCATTGGGCGAGGTTGGCATTATTTTCGGTAGCTCTAGTGCATTTTGGGCCTGAATTGTATTAAAAGAACTCAGTAATATGGTAGTTATTAAGTATATTCTCCATATGAAATTTTGATGATGCATTGTATGATTTAACTTTATAAGTGTGGTTTAAGCGATTATTTTCTTTCTTACCTTCTATCAGGTATGGACGGTCATTGTGCTAGTAGTTCTCAAAATCTGTCTTGTTGTGCCCGGCTAAAACCCCAGCTTGTAGGACTGGGCTTAGTAGTATCAATCATCCGTAATTCGGGTTAAAGTCGCTAAAACATACGTTGAATTGATGGGAATTTTGAACTGCTTTGGGGTAAATATTGTAACTAAAGAGTCTTTATAATTTAAAAGCGATTTTAGATCAATAGCAATTTCAGAATTTTTGTCTTTGTTAAAGTATATAAATTCAGGTGGCTTTTTACATAAGTCAAATACATATGTGGTGTCGACATATTTTACTGTTTTGCAAACATATAGAGTAGCAATTTTTTTTTTAAATTACATTCTACTTCAACTGGATAGGTACTGATAAGTTCGATCGGCATATACCTTTCGACCGTATCTAAGGTTATCATCTTAAGATCAGTAAGTTGAATATTGGCTTCTCCACTATCGCTTCTATAGTAACACCCTAACAATAAAACGTTAAATACGCATCCTATCAAATAAGCTTTTACTTTCATTTTTCAAAAGGTTGAATATCTTTCCTATTTAACTGGCCAGACTTATATAATCTGTAGCAAACTCACCTCGGTAGCGGAGTAAAATGCAAATTCGGTACTGTTAATGCACTTTCTGTCTTGTAAGAATCAACTTTTTCAGTTGACGAATTTCCTTTTGCTGATTAATCTGCGTGCGCTTCATCTTGGCTTTCAATGCTTTCATCTCCTTGTCTTGATCGCATAAATACAATGTCAGCTCTTCTACTTTTCTTAATAGCACCTTATTCATTTCCCCCAAGTTGATACCCATCTCAGAGACTTCAACTGCAGAAGGAACATCTGGCAAGTGATAATTTTTATCAACGTAGGCCCTCAACGCTGCCAATGGCGGTAAATAATACGATGGCTTAAAAACGTAATCTGGCCAGGCAGACTGTAGCTTCACAGTAATGGATTCAGCAATGGCGTTGCCAGCTATAGCTAACTTATAACCCACCGGGACGCTTGCTGTATTCACGCCAACCGAGCCATTAGTAAAAACGAAAAAATTGTCGTTCGAATTAATTGCTTTATTAGCCACAGCACTGTTAAATCCTTGAATTCGTAGGATTCCCAGATCGGTTGACGGGTTCGAATAGATATTATTACCCATCCCACTATGTTTTAAAACCAATAAAGGATTATCACTGCCCCACCCATCGCTATTTTTCATTATACTGAGCGGTATATTCCACTTGTCTGCACCTGCGCCGATAATTGCATTAAAACTGACGTCGAGTGTAGCCTGCGGGGATAGCGTACCAATACCAATATTTCCGGTCTGAGGGAATGGAAATGTATTTTGGCCATGGGCGATTGAAGTGACCAATGAGGCTATAACTACTATTAAGAATTTCTTCATATAAAAACAATGCAGAGGTAAGCGCCTATATCTTTCATACATATGAACTGAAAATAGATATGGTTCATATATCTTTAGGATCCCACCCGTCTTGGAACCATTTAAAGAAGTTTAATTGATCAACCGCGATTTTATCGCCAACACCACCCTCGGCATTCCTGAGAAAATCGTCATGACAGCAGAATAAAATTTATACATACTTGAAATTTGACATAAGTTTCAAGCAATGCGATATTTTACTACCCAAGCCCGGTAGCATTAAATTTTCGTAAGTTTAGAGATGGGACTAGATGGTCAGCCAGAATAAGTGAAGACTAATTGCATAAGGTTGGGGCAGTTATTGATTTTTTTAAATTGTGAATTGATCCACAATTTAGCCAACTTAAAATTATTCTGCAATATTTAAAGCCCATTATTTTCAATTAACCATGCGGTCAATAAAGACACTTTAACGATAATAACTTTCCAGAAAATGAGCCTTTATAACTGAATTTCCAGGAAGAGGTCCAAGCGGAGTAGCCGGTCTGTTCCGTTGCTGGTACGCTGCTCCTTTACGCTGTACAGTGCAGAGCGTATGCGGCCTATCTTCGCTGTGGCCTGCAACTCATTGTACAAGCGCGTGACCTGTGCAAAGCTACCTTGCAGCCCGATTTTTTGTACCTGGTATACCGATGTGCGATTATAAGGGTTGTCGATATCCGATGGCAGTTCGATCACCTTTACCTGGTGCTTTTGCGCCAGTGCGGATAAGCTGGTCAGTACCTGGCTCCTGAAGGTTAGTGAATCTACCTGGTAGAGTGTAAGAATAGTGTCAAGATTGCGGCTTTTGCGGTGCAGGTAGGCCGGCGAGTAAGCCATCCCCACGGGGCTTTGCAATTGGGTGCTGAGCCGCTGATTGATCTGACGAGCCTTAAAAGTTGGCAGGAAGGCCAGCTTAATGCTCAGCAGGGACAGCAGAATCGTAATGCCTGCCAGCAAATACGCTTTTTTGATGGGAAGCAACTGTTGCATATTAATACTGTATGATCAGCGTAAAATCGCCGCTGTTGCGTTCGGGGTTGTAATTATATTGCTCCAAACGAACTTCTTTTACCCAGGGCAGTATCTTGACCCGGCCCATCCACTCATTTACCGGGGTGATCTGCGCCGAGGTTCCGCGTACACGTACGTGACGACTTTGAAAGTGGATGGGTTTTTCAGCGCCGCCACTAGCTTCCTCCGGATTCACTGCGAGTTCCTGCCAGCGTACTTCAGGCGGAAGTAGCCGGGCAAGCCGATCAACGCGGATACTTTGATTTATTCCGCCCTCCCAGCCCAGTGAGTCCAGCAAGGCTTCTTTCCTTTGAATCTGTGCACTAAGCTTTTCCAGTTCGGCTGAGTTTTGTGCGGTTTGCCCAGCCTGCATCGCTAGGCGCCCGTTCTCGCCGTTGTAATAAGAAAATAGCCCGAAATTAATCAGCAAGAGTATAAAAAGCACCCCGAGGCCCGCGATGCTCCAAACCGTAACTTTACGCTCGCGAAGTACGGCATCTCGCGTGGCCAATAATACAGCTACCGTCGCTTCTATCGGCGGAATTTCGGCTGCCAGAACCAGCCCAAGTGCTGCAGCGTAGGGCAGAATAAGCTTTTCGTCTAATTTTTCATTTTCGAGCTTTATAGGAAAAACAGCCGTTAGAACCGGATCGAAATGGTAAGCGGTCCAGTTGCCACCAGCATCCCGCCCAACCTGGTGCCCATCAAAAATGAGCTCCTCTCCATAGGAGTTAAGCTGACCCTGCACCTGGCTGACCGGAAAAGGTCCTAGACTGAGCATTAGCACACCCGGTTTCACTTTGGCGAGCAAAGCGAGCCACTTATCCGCTTCTGATTTCCTGATCACCGCGACATATTGCTGGCTACCCGATGTCCAGTTCTGCACGTAAAAGTCTTCTTCTTTGGCATTGGGCAATACCTGGCCGAAATCCAAAGGCTTCCCTTCCTGCTGAACTGGTATTTGTCTGATCAAAACGCCTTTGCCACTCATATTCAGCGCTACTGGAGCACCTTCGGGCAACGCTTTGATGAGGGCCTCTATAGTGGTGAGACCGGCTTTCTTGTCACTAATATCCAGCTGGTTTCCCTGTACTTTTAGGGCACACAGGTGGTAGACAGGCGTTCCATCCGCCTGGATCACTAAACTGACCCCTGCTGCGCTGCTTACCCGGAAAAATGGCTTGAGTAACTGCATTGTTTACCGGATAATCGTAGGTTTAATAAAGACCACCGTTACCACTTTGCCTTTTGTCTTCGTCCGGCTGCTGAATAACCATTTGAGTACAGGAATGCGGGAAAGCAACGGAATACCTGAGCCGTTTTCACTGCTTTCATTGCGTTCAATACCACCCAACACGATCATGTCATCGTTGTGCACCCTAAGAATGGACTCGAACTTACTGTTCGAAGTCGGTGGCGGTGCATTATTGGGTGGTATGCCGATAAAGTCTGATATATCCACTTTGATTTTAAGGGTTACCTGGTCATCGCCTGAGACGATTGGGGTAACCCCAATGGCCAGGTTGGCTTCTACTTCCTTAAATTGGTTAGTAAAGATATTGGTCGGATTTGACAGTGAGGGAATAACATTCTGTGTCCTGATTTCATAGTAGCGCTTTTGCCCGATACTGAATACTGCGGGGTGACCATTCAGTGTCGACAGTTTGGGTACAGAACGCACCTCTACGTTGTCGCTCGTTTCAAGGGCCGTTAGTGTTGCATAAAAGTTAGGCGTCACATGGCCCAGGTTGGTTGAGGTAATCTTACCTACCTTGTTCAAAAAGTCATTGATGGATCGTGAGCCGAAGGTATAGTCGATGCCAGGTAGCACCGTTCCTCCCGTTTTTATACTGTCAGATATGCCAGCCTTGATACCAGTCGAGGTCGTCCGGTTCTTACGGATGTCTAGTAGCGTCACTTCGATCAATACCATGGGCACCAATAAGTCGATCTGCTTGACCAGCGACTCGATCTCGGCAATCTGCGGGCGTGAGCCTGATAATAATAAAGTATTCTGTTCCCGGAACTCCTTGATCTCAACCCCTCTTTTCCATTCCGTAGGGATCATCGCCAGTACCGTGTCTATCGAGCGGTTCTGCAATTGAATAACTTTGTTGGTGCGCAACCCTTCCAGTTTACGTTCGCCGATCAGGTAAATGCCTTTATCCAGGCTGAAGGTGTACTCTGTTCCCTTAAAAAGTGCCGACAAAAAGTTCTCATAGGTTACATCGGTCACATGCATACTGATCGTCCCTTTCAGATCGGAATACAAAAAGTAGCTTTTACCCGTTTGCAGTGAAGCCGACTTAACCATGTCCAACACAGATGCGCCGCTGGCATCGGCCGAGATTAGCTTTTGACCGCCAGCTGCCGTGCGAACATTTAAACCGGCCTGACTCGCTGTATTGGCACCCGCAGGTTTGAAGGCGCGACGAACGGCTGTATTCTTATCCCCGTTCACGTACAGCTGCTCACCGTCTTCCAGTGGTTCAAACAGATAAAAATTATCGTTGGTACGTTGTAACTTTAATTCGTTGGCATAGGCCAGTTTTTCCAGCGCCTCGGCAAAAGGCGCATTACTGATAAAACCCGAGACCTGCTTACTTTGCAGTGCCACGGGCGCCACTACATTCTTGCCGGACACCTGGGTGATCTTACGGGCCACCGCAGTTAAGGTATCATTGTTCAATTCCAGGCTAAGCTGACCGGTTAGCTGGTTATATCGCGCCACAATCTCTTTGGTAGTAGGGCCTCTCAGCAAAGCGGGATCTTGGTAAGCACTCACCTGCAAAATAGAACCCACCGGCGTGATTTCCAGGTTATACTGCCTGGCTAGAAAAACCAATATGTTCTGAGCGGTCACATTATTGAAATTGTTGTTGACCCGGTAGTTTAGTTTTGGATCGACACTGATACTAAGGCCATTGGACTTGCTCAGGGCCGTCAAAAAGTCCTGCAGCGAAGCGCCTAAAATGGAAAGTTGTACCTGATCCTTTAGGCCCGGAACAATGGCCGACAGGTTCTCCAGCCTCTGCTCCAGTACCTGAATGCGGTCCCCGGTCTGCGCCAGGACACCAAATGGCACAGCTAGCAGAAAGGCCAGGAACAGTAATAACAGCGAATATCTTTTTGCCATAGTGGGCTTAGGTCAATAGTTCAATAATAAGGGATAAATTTCTTCCAGTGAGGTGAGCCCTTCGCTGAACAGGGCAAAGGCATTCTCCGCAAGCGTTCGCACGCCGCGCTCCTGCAAATGGCTTTGAATATACATGTTTCCGCTCTTAATTTCCAGTGCTAGTTCCTGATCCAGCGGAATAACTTCATAAACAGCTTTGCGCCCCTTATACCCGGTATAGTAGCACTGTTCACAGCCTTCCGGTGTATAATGCATCTCGACTGTCCCGAATGGCTTAAATTGCCGCGGGTATAACTTGCTCTCAAACGCTGCGCTTTGCTTACAATGCGGACAAAGTAAACGAACCAGCCGCTGTGCGGCGGTGGTATTGAGCGTACTGGCCACCAGAAATGGCGGAATGCCCATATCCATTAAACGCGATACCGTACCCCAGGCGGAATTCGTATGGATGGTCGATAGCACCAGGTGCCCGGTCAGGGCCGCTCGTATAGCCATATTAGCTGTTTCCGGATCCCGAATTTCCCCTACCATAATCACATCTGGGTCCTGCCGCAGAAACGTCCGCATGGCCGAGGCAAAACCTAAGCCAATGGATTCTTTGAGCTGCACCTGGTTAATACCTTCCAGCGTGTATTCCACCGGGTCTTCAATGGTCAATATATTCCGGGTCTCTTTGTTAAGCAGCTTGAGCGTTGCATACAGTGTGGTTGTTTTCCCGGAGCCGGTAGGTCCGCTGATCAGCAGGATGCCGTTCGGCCGCCTGACGCCCTGCAGATAATTATTCAGGTCGAACTCAGAAAAACCTAATTTATACAGGTCAATGTCCGTCGCGTCGTTATTTAGCAAGCGAAGCACAACTTTTTCGCCATGCAGTGTAGGCAGCACCGAAACCCGGATATCAAACTGTTGTTCCTGAACCTTGAAGTTGATCCGGCCATCCTGGGGCAGGCGCTTTTCGGCTATATCTAGATTCGATAAGATCTTGATTTTATTAATGAGCGCCGGGTAATCTTCCCGCTTCAACAGGTAGCGCTCCACCATCATACCATCAATGCGAATGCGTACCCTGCATTTATGCTCATAGCTTTCGATATGAATATCACTGCTGTGCAGGCCTTTCGCCTCAGCGATTAAACGTTGTAAAAAATCATCAGCATTAGTAGCGCCCTGCAACTGCACGTTGCCCTGAACGGCGTTGTCCTTGATATAATATTTGGACAACAGGCGCGCAATCTGAGTTGACGGCAAAGGCTCCAGCACAATTTCGTAGCCGGTCAGGATCTCCATCTCCTCGGCAAGCTGCGCTGGCGAAACGGATTGGTCATAATACAGGCGTAACCGGTTACCCACCTGCCCCAGCGGCAATATACGATAATGCCAGGCTTGCTCCTTGGTTAGCAAGTGTACCTGGTCAGGTGATAAAAGAATATCTTCGGTTACATCCATGTGGTCATCCAGCTCAGTAAAACAGTTTCATTGGTGAGGGCAAAGTCCGGGTAAAGCCCGCCGGTAATCAAAACGGCTGCAAACAGCAGTGCTTGTAATCCTGCCAGGGGAATCGTTTTCTCGCCAGCCGGTCTGCGCCGCCATACGATCCAGCCTAATAATATCAGCACCAGGCTGGCTACATAAAAAGCGATGAAATTCAAAAGCGGGAGATAGAGTGCCAGGCAGAACAAAAGCAGCACGTCACCCCAGCCCAGCAACCCTGCTGTGATATTCACCCATTGCCGGGCTTTGAGCGAAAAGTACAAGGAAACCAGCAGCAATTGAATAAGCAGAAAGCTGATGGAAAGGGCCCCCGACAGCCCGATGGCCGGCCAAGTATCTCCCTGTATCAAGCGGATAGCCATGAAGGCAACGGCCAGTACCGGAAACCAGAACCAGTGCACCGAACGGCTGCGCAGATCCTCCCACCCGATCACCAGCAACACCGACAGCGTGAATAATTGAACTAGCAACAAATTAATCCGGTGTAACTTCCCTGAGTGTTTTATTCTGATTGATTTCCCATACGTTAAACGTACCGTTGCCGTTGAAATCCACTACTGCAGACGCTTTGGCGGTAAAGCCGGTATTGGTAGCGCTGGTAATTTCGATGCGGTAGTTGGCCCGGCCATCCTTTGCCTCTGTCGTCAGCTTCTCCTGGATAAAGCCAATCTCAGTCAGATCTGTACTGTACTTGGAAAATTCATAGAAATGATTTTTCTCCATCGTATGCACGTGCTCCAATTGGAGTTTGGCTTCCGTACTTTTCGCCTTAGTGATCAGCGGTAGCAGGTTAGGTAAAGCGATCAGGACAATGATCCCGATGATCACTAGCACCACGAGAATTTCAGTGAGTGTATACGCGTCCAGGCGTTTTTGGAGTAGCGGTTCTTTAGGTTTCATTATGTGATAAAGCAATTCTCTAACTTAAGATTAATTTACAATGCCGTCAAGTAAAATTTACACACACATTTATGGCGATTTTCACTGCCTTTTATCTACCATTTAATTTATGTTTTGCATGATAACTTTTTTCGCAGATCACTTAATTCGGCTTGCTGCCGCTTTAGGGCTTTTTCCTGGCGGATACTGCGGGCTTTCTGTTCGAGGAGTTGCTTATTCTGGTCGATCAGGTATAAAGTAAGCTCTTCGATCTTTTTAAGCAGCAAGGCGTTGGTTTCTCCGACTTGTATCCCATTCTTAGCAACCTCTGCAGCAGAAGGCACCTCTGGCAGGTGCCCATTGGCCTTGATATGATCTCCCACTTCCTGGAGTGACCTCAGGCGATATCCCGGTAGAAATACGTAATCTGCCCATCCCGTCTCTACTTTGATTTCCTTTGCACGTAGCTTGCCATTAACAGAAAGTTTAAACTGATTGTCAGGGGTAGCCGTATTGATACCGATGTTGCCATCATGATCGGTAATAAAAACAGGCTGGATATTCAGCGGCGTAATTTCTGTCAGTCCTGATGGTAGATTAGCTGATACCGTATTTTCAACCAATTGCGTTGGGTTGTTGCCGATAACGCAGGACTTAACTGCAATTGCCGTCCAACTGTTGGTTTGCAAATAGAAATCCATGCCATTGTTTGCATTTGTATACCCTTTTAAGCTATAACGTCCAGCATTCATACTGCCTTGGGTGACTTGCTTAATGATTAGCTCATTACGATTAGCGATGAAGAAGGTTGTTTCACCTGATGCAAATGATTCCCAAGCACCTCCAAAAATGTCTACCTTAATTTTAGAATAGTTATTAGCGTCACTTTGAGGCAAAGTCCCCAGATAAACATAGACAGGGTCGCTTGGACCACTGATCACCTGCTTGCCGTATTGCGCTTCGGCAATAAATGGCAACATCAACAGACATAAAATCGATAGTTTTAAACGCATATTATTACCTTTTAGAATGTTTATTTATTTTGGAGTCTAGGTTTTGCAATCTTGCGGCTAGGGAACGGATCTGGCGCTTTTGCAACCGGTTCGTATTCTGCTCGGATTGCAATTGCCGGTCCTTCTCGATAAGGTAAAGGGTCAGTTCTTCCACTTTTTGAAGAAGTTTCATATTCATAACGCCCAGATCAAACCCTTCTCTTTCCATAACCTTAGCTGCAGGAACTCCGGGCAGGTGTTTATTTGATTTCAGGAATTTATCCAGCGCTGACAGGGACAACAATGCATACTTTTTTTCGAATACATAATCCGGCGCTGGAACGGAAAGATCGATCTTCACCTCCTCTGCATGGATCCTCCCCTTGACGGCGAGTTTGGCATCTGGAATTGTCGTACCGACGCCGACGTTACCTGAACCATCAACAACCAAATCGTCGCCGTAGTTCCAATCTTGACCAGTGCCTGTCCCTTTATTGAACATTCTTCGGGTACCAAGAATTAGCTTTCCAGTTGCATCGCCGCTGTTTCCATTTCCCGCAACAGTGATAATTCGTGCTTGTCCCCAAGGGGTTTCTCCGTCAGCATTGGCCGGAATAACGAATTCAATTGAGGCACCGGAATTAAAACTTCTCCCGCCCGAGTTTCCTTGAATGATCAAGTCGCCGCTAAAAGCATTTGTAGGATTAACTGAAGAGCTTCCTGAAACCAAGTGAAGTTTAGATTGTGGATTCTTTGTCCCTAATCCCAGGCTACCGCTGAACATGGATCTTACCGAATAAATCATCAATTCGTCGAGATTTCCGTCCACAGTACCATATTTGTCAATTACAAGTTTCGGCGCTGCGGCACCTCCAGCTTGCAGTAAGCATAACCTGTGGCATGTCCACCATGAATAGTGAAAGCTGGCATCACTGAATTTTGGAGGTCACCAACCATAAAGGTCTGACCACCTCCAAAGACATGCAAGCCAGCTAGGGGATTTGTTGTTCCCACGCCCACGCCACCGGCGTTAGTATTATAAATTATGTTTCCGGAATTTGCCCATTGCGCGAATGAGGGAAGTGCAGCTATCATAGCGTACAGGCACAGTAGAATTTTTTTCATGTGATAAGGATTAGGAATGCAATATAGCAGTTTTCTGCATTAGACACTTAAGTATACTAATATAACCATAAGCAAACCATTTCATCGTGGATCGAACTGCCTGCTGGCTTTTCAAATGCTAACTTACAGTAAGAATGACAACAATTAACTAATTCTGTCGGTGTACCGAATAGCGCACCAAATTCAATATGTTTCCAAAACAAAAAAGCCTCTCAGATTTCTCTAAGAGGCTTTTTACTTATTTGGGTAGCGGGAGCAGGACTCGAACCTACGACCTTCGGGTTATGAGCCCGACGAGCTACCAACTGCTCCATCCCGCACTATGTTTGTTTTTTTATTGGACTGCAAAGATATAATTCGTTTCTTTGTACTCCAAATTTTATTTTAAATATTTTTTCTATATGAGTCACCGGGCCGGATTTGTGAGCATTATTGGTAAGCCTAACGCAGGTAAATCCACCCTGATGAATGCGTTTGTAGGCGAAAAGATGTCTATCATCACACCTAAAGCACAAACTACACGTCACCGCATTATGGGTATTGTTAATGCCGACAATTACCAAATCGTTTTTTCGGATACTCCGGGCGTTATCAAGCCGCATTATTTATTGCAAGAAAGCATGATGCACCAGGTATCCGGCTCTATTGTAGATGCTGACCTGATACTGTTCGTAACTGACATTAACGAAGCACATGACGAAGGTGACGTGTTAGAGAAATTGCAAAACTCGCAGGCACCGGTAGTAGTGCTTATTAACAAAATTGATAAAAGTGATGCCGAAACGGTAAAAGCCAAGGTTGATTACTGGCAGGAAAAACTGAACCCTAAAGCCATCTTTGCCATATCGGCGCTAATGGACCATAACATACGCGGCGTTATGGATTTTGTAGTAGAAAACTTGCCTGAGCATCCGCCCTATTATGAGAAGGATTTTTTGACCGACCGTAATGACCGCTTCTTTGCTGCCGAAATGATACGGGAGCAAGTGTTTAAACAGTATAAAAAGGAAATACCCTATAGTACCGAGGTAATCATCACTGCGTTTGAAGAAAGCGATACGTTATACAAAATCAGTGCTGAAATTATTGTAGAGCGCGACTCGCAAAAAAATATCCTGATTGGTAAAAACGGCGAAATGCTTAAAATTGTTGGCACTTATGCACGCCGTAGTATGGAAGACTTTTTTCAACGTAAAGTTTTTCTGCAAACGTTTGTAAAGGTTATTAGCGATTGGCGCAGCAAGAAAAATTATCTGAAGCAATTTGGGTACGAAGACTAAAATTTAGATGTATGCTGTGTGATACGAGACTGGAACGTTATAGTATGTTCCTCTTCATCTCATAGCTCACATCTCATATCTTAACATACATATGAGTAATATAGTAGCTATTGTGGGCCGCCCTAATGTAGGCAAATCCACTTTATATAATAGATTAACTGAAAGCCGCAAAGCCATTGTAGATGACTTTAGCGGCGTTACGCGCGACCGCCATTACGGTATTGCCGAGTGGGTGGGTCGCACGTTTAACGTAATTGATACAGGCGGCTACGTGGCCAATTCTGAAGACGTTTTTGAAGCTGCCATACGTGAGCAGGTTGTTATTGCCATTGAAGAAGCCACGTCCATTTTATTTGTGGTTGATGTAACCACCGGCATAACCGATTTAGACGATGAAATTGCATCTATACTACGCAAAGGTAAAAAGCCTGTTTTTGTGGTAGTAAATAAGGTAGACAATAATTCGCAGCAAAGCGATGCCACTGAGTTTTACGCTTTAGGTTTGGGTGAGATTTACAACATTTCATCCATGACCGGATCTGGCACTGGTGAACTGCTGGATGAGGTTATTAAAACCTTTGATGAAGAACCGGTAGAAGAAAACACCTTACCCAAATACGCCATTGTAGGTCGTCCTAACGTAGGTAAATCTTCTATCATTAATGCCTTAATTGGTCAGGAGCGTAATATTGTTACGCCTATTGCAGGTACCACGCGCGATTCTATTCACATTCACTACAACCGCTATGGTCACGAGTTTATGCTGATTGACACCGCCGGACTGCGCAAAAAAACCAAAGTAAGGGAGAACATTGAGTTTTACTCGGTGATGCGTACCATAAAAGCGTTGGAAGAGGCAGATGTAGTTATACTGATGGTAGATGCGGTAGAGGGGCTAGAATCACAGGATATCAACATTTTTCACCTTGCAGAGAAAAACAAGAAAGGCCTCGTAATAGTGGTAAACAAATGGGATTTGATTGAAAAGAACAACAAAACCGTTAAAGTTTTTGAAGAGCAAATACAAGAAAAAATTGCGCCTTTTACAGATGTGCCTATTGTTTTCACCTCCGTATTAGAAAAGCAGCGCTTACTAAAAGTACTTGAAACTGCCCAGGAGGTTTATAATAACCGTAGCAAAAAAGTTCCTACCTCAAAACTGAATGATGTGATGCTACCTATTATTGAAAGCTACCCGCCACCATCTATCAAAGGCAAGCACGTAAAAATAAAGTATGCTACGCAGATAAATGGCACGTCGCCTATGTTTGCGTTCTTTTGTAATTTACCGCAGTACATTAAAGAGCCTTACCGCCGCTTTATTGAAAACAAGCTGCGCGAAAACTTCGACTTTGGCGGCGTACCCGTACAAATATTTTTCAGACAGAAATAAGCAATGGCAGATTAGAAATAATCTGCTGTTAGGATACTTTCATAAAACACAAAAGCCGCGTCTTTTAAGCAAGAAGCGGCTTTTGTGTTTTTAATATAATAAATTTAGCTTGCTACCAATATGTAGTAGCAAATTTTATTGGTATGTGTATTTAAGGAGGCTAACAGTCGGGTTAGCCTGGCCGGGTGCTGTAGTTTTCTTTTCAGCTTGTACAGGGTATCCATTGCTATTGTAGGTATAGATGTAAGTAGTGGTTTGAACTAAATTTCCTTCTTTATCGGTATGAGTATCTTTCACCGGGTTGTGTTTAGATGGTATTTCGAACGATACCTGGTATATTTCGCCCAGTGCTGCTAACGGATTAGTTTTAGTATCATACTCATAAGTATGCATTTCTGCTAACTCAAATTCTTCGGTTATAACATTAAACATGTATTCTTTCTGCACTTTTATATCGCCGTTGGCATAATATTCATACGCCAGTTTTACAATGGGCAAGGGTTCGGCATTACCCGGAAAATAAGCAGTAGTGATTATGCTGTTTAAAACATTGTTTTGATAGGCAAACACCATGTGGCCGGCAGCCGGCGTTTGCAGCGAACCATCGTGCAAATCCACCTTATCAAGCTGGTTGGCGGCATTGTAATTAAACTTCATGGCATTATTGGCCGATGCGGCGCTTGCTATCCTGTTATTTGCATAGGTCAAACTGATTTCTTTGGCTATGCCGCCTTCTACCGCTTTCATTCTATTGAGCGAGCCGTTTGCATTGTACTCAAACGTGGTATAATTACTGGCCGATTGCTCTAATTTAACAAGTTTAGAATTAGGTTCATCTGGCTTTTGCACCGGATCTTTTTTACATGAAGTGGTAAATAAAGCAGCCGAAGCCAGTGTAAGCGTTAAGAAACGATGGAAAATTGTGAATGATTTCATTGTGACTAATTGTGTGGTTTTAAGGTTTTTATTTTTTTGATGAAGTTGGCTTTGACATTAAAAGGGCAATACACATTCATGGCTATGCATAAGCAACACCTCAAGTAAATGCAAAGTCGGTAGCTTTAAATTACCAGCAGATTTTAAATAATCCAGGGAGGCAGCATGCTGGTTGTTGGAGCGCCGGTGTTAGCCGGCGCCTTAACAGGTGATATAGGGTTTAGATAAAGTGACAATTTTAGTATGTTTAGGTTGAGTGCTTAAATACAATATGAACACCAGACGTAAGGCCGCTTGTTTTTGTTACAAGCTGCATTTTGTTTTTAAGGCTGTTTGCATAGGCCCAAAGGCTCACATTATTCAAAAGCACTTTTTAGAGCCAGTTCTCTGTATAAGGTTTAATACTCAATTAAAAAAAGTATCTGATACATTACTTTCTGTGCGGTGGCTTTATGTTATATTTAGCTGCATACAGTTCCATTTATGAAGAAAGCCCTACTTTTTGCCCTCTTGTTCACACAAGTGTATTGCGCATTTGCCCAGCAGGGCGCCGAACTGGTTCAAGTAACCGACCTTACCCGCATCAAACAGATAAGCGGCCTCAGCCTTTCACACGACGGTAAGAAAGTGGCCTTTACAGTGAACGCCATAGTGCCCGACAAAAAGAATCCTCAAGATTACACCTACAAAACGCAGGTATGGGTAGCCCCTACCGATCATAGTTCGGCCCCACGCCTGTTGACCGATAGCGCAGCAAGTCAGGCGGCATGGTCTGCCGATGACCAGTGGATCGCCTTTATAAGTTCGATAAAAGGCAAGCCACAGCTTTTTGTAGTTGGCGCGTTTGGAGGCAAGCCCGTACAAATTACCAATAGCCAATACGGCGTATCTGCACCGCAATGGGCGCCCAAAGGCAGGCAACTCTTATACAGCAGCAATTTAAGCCTTACTGAGTTACTGAAAGATTCTCTTCTGAATGCCAGCAAGCAAGTACCGGCATGGAATACCGAGAAGCCCGGTTTTAACCGGTACACCAAGTATAACCATGTAAAGCCTTATGCAAATGGCAACATAGAAGCAATACGCAGTTATTTGGCCCAAGATGAAGCCGACCGTAAAGTGGTTAAAGTATTTAACAAGCTTAATTTTGAAGGCGAAGCCTCTACCGAGCCCGACTACCGCTTTACCCATTATTTTATTACGCAACCCGTTGCCGGCGCTGTTTCCAGACCCCTAACCAGTGGCTTTTACAGCTTCGGTAACGCCCAGTTTATGCCCGATGGACAGTCGGTTGTTTTAACGTCAGCCATGGACCCGGTGAACAACCCCGACCGTGTCATGCAATCGGCCATTTACAGCATCTCCTTAAAGGATGGCAACCTAACTCAACTAATAAGCCGGGCTGGGCTTTCGCTGGCTAATGCTGCTGTATCGGCGAACGGCCGCTACATGGTGTATACAGTAAGTAAGGGCCTGGAAATTAATATTCCGGCTATTTATATTCATGATTTTAAAGAGCCGGCAAAATCTATCACCATTCCGCTTGATCGCAACGCCTCCAACTTCACCTGGTCGGCCGATAGTAAGCACCTGTACTTTACGGCACAATCAAACGGTGGCATACCTATTTACCGGGTAAGTATTGCAACCCTTAAGCCTGAACGGTTAAGCACGTTTGATGCTGGCATGAGTGCGTTAGACGTAGGCAAAAACCTGCTGGCTTATGTTAAAACCGAGGTAGCCAACCCGTACGAGATTTATACCAGCGATTTAGCCAACAAGCAACCTAAACGCCTTACCTCGTTTAATTACGGCTGGGTGAAAAATAAAAAGCTCAGTTTCCCCGAAAAGAAATATTATACGAACAGCAAAGGCATGCAGGTGGAGTACTGGATAATGAAGCCCACCAACTTTGATCCGGCCAAAAAGCACCCCGTAATGTTGCAAATACACGGCGGACCAACCGCCATGTGGGGTCCGGGTGAGGCCAGCATGTGGCACGAGTACCAGTATTTTTGTGCACAGGGCTACGGAATTGTGTATTCCAACCCGCGTGGCTCGGGTGGCTATGGCATAAATTTTCTGAAAGGTAATTACCAGGACTGGGGAGCCGGACCAAGCGAAGATGTACTGGCCGCATTAGACGGCACGCTGGCCCAGGGCTGGGCTGATCCATCTAAAACTGTAGTAACCGGCGGTTCATACGCCGGGTATTTGACTGCCTGGCTGGTAGGGCATACCAACCGTTTTACAGCGGCCTCAGCGCAGCGCGGCGTTTACGATTTAAATACATTTTTTGGCGAAGGCAATGCCTGGCGCTTAGTGCCTATGTATTTTGGCGGTTATCCGTGGGATGAACAGGTAAAGCCTATTTTGGCCCGCGAATCGCCGTTTACGTATGTAAACAGGATTAGTACGCCATTTTTGATACTGCATGGCGAAACAGATTTACGCACAGGTATTGTGCAGGGCGAAATGATGTACAAAGCCCTGAAAGTATTAAACCGCCCGGTAGAATATGTACAACACCCCGGCGCTACCCACGAGCTTACCCGCTCGGGCAACATTAAACAGCGTATAGACCAAATGTTGCGTATTTATGAGTTTTTTGGAAGGTATGTAGAGAAATGATGCCAAACATGCCTCTTATAGATTATATTCCTTCATTGAATAATATTTTATCTTTATTATAATTTCAACCTATTCTTATTAAACGTCTTTATTATTTGTTAACATTATTGTTTTGCGTTTACGGCTGTAAGAATTATTGAGTCTGAAAATACAGTTAATGAGCAACCTGTACAAAAACAACTCGGTACAAAAACTTTCGGGCTGTACAGAAGAAAATCTGTATGTAGTTGTGAAGTTTACCTACGATGTAGAAACCGGTGAAATATTAAATATGCAAGTAATCGGCTTTATTTGCTTAGATAACGATCCTTATCTTCCGGGCGAAGGCGGCACAACACCGGTTAGCAATATTGCCCTGCACAAGGCACTTATGAAAAGCAACTCTTGCCTGGATAGTACGCAAACCCGTAAACTTGAAACGGCAGTAAATTCGTTTTATGATCAAGGCTGCATGAACCAGCTTATATACCGTTATTTAACCGGCAACGGCATTCAGTTCAAAATATGTGCCGACTCAACCAGTGCCGGTTGGACAACCAATGTATCCGCTGCCTACAACCCGTTTGATAAGTCCATCAATGTCCGTAACTCGCGGTTGGCCGATTTTGGCACTTTAGAGGAGGAGTTTTTTCATGCTTTTCAGGATTATACTTACACGGGGGGCACATCCCAATATGCCGCCACAGCCAACGGTAATTTAGAGTTTGAATATCGCTTTTGTGAAGACGTAATAACTGGAAACGGAAGCAATACTTTTACAGATCCTGAAATTAGACAGAAATACATAGCTTATATTGATGCTCTAACGCAAGAAGGCACAATTCTTTCCCAATCAGAACTTGATTTAGCAGTTCCAGGTCAGCAAAGTTATTATTACTTTGTAGAGAAGTAAATAGAAAAATTTAAACCAAGGTACGCAAAGCAATTTCTATCATTACAGCCCCCTTTGTGAAGCCCGAGGCGGCAGTATACATGTTCGACCATTATACACCTAACTGTTAAAATTTAAAATAATGAAACAAGCATTTACGTTGTCTTTTCTACTTTTGCTATACCTTTATACAGCGTATTCACAAAATGTCCCTAAACTTAAGGTAATCAAGAAAGATGTAATTAAAGCTAACCATTCTAAATATGATGTTACCTATTGGAGTATGGGAGGACTAGATTTAATCAATCACAATTTTAATCTACCAAAAATAAAAAATGAGGATCAAATTCTATTCGATCAAGAGTCCAGGAACGTACGTGTAGACAGAGACGCAATAGCCGATGCAGTAGCCCGGGTAATTACACAAAACAAGTCAAAAATAAATAAAAGCGAATTTAAGCGTGGCATGAACATTGGCATGCGTTTTTTTGTCGATAGCAATAATTTTGGGTTGCTATTTATTGAATTTTACGTTAAAGTTGACCAATATACAGACCTGCACTTTTTTAAGGAATTGGAAGATGGGCTCAAATCCGAACCAGTCGGCAAACTGATGCGTATCACTGGTAATATTATACCCCGCATCAAGGCTTACGGCTATTTAACTTCCGGTACCACTATTAGGTATGACATGCTTAAAGACAAAGTAGAACTGTGAAAAAGACACTTACATCAACTTTTCTGCTTTTGTTGAGCCTGTATACAGCATATCCACAAGGTGTTCCAGTACCTAAGATAGTCAAGAAAGACGTCATTAAAGCCAAACACACTAAGTATGATGCTACATACCTGAGCAGCGGAACTGCTTACCTGCTTGATCATAGTTTTAATTTGCCGGAAATAAAGAACGAAGACCAGATTTTGTTCGATCAGGAATCGAGGAATGTGCGTGTTGACAGATCTGCCGTTGCTGATGCAGTGGCCCGAGTAATGATGAAAAGCAGGTCAAAAATTAAGAAGAGTAAGTTTAAACCTGGTATGTACATTGGTATGCGCTTTTTTGTCGACAATAAAACCTCTAAAGTACTTTTTACAGAATTTTCAATTAAACATGATCAATATAATGATTTAGGTTTCTTCAGGGATTTAGAAGACGAATTCCAATCGGCCCAAGCAGGTAAGTTGATGCGTATAATTGGTAATGTTATACCCCGGATAAAAACTTACGGTTACCTGACGTCGAGCGCTACGGTCACCTATTATATGCTTAAAGACAAAGTGGAACTGTGAAAAAAATACTTATAGATACTTATATTATATTTTCTGCTTTTGTTGAGCCTATATACAGCAAAGCATAAAAAATGCATTTCTCGTGAAATAAATGGCTTGATTAATTCTCGTTAAATTAGTCTACTAAAAATAACATTTGTTAAACACCGTCTCCCGGTTGCCGGGCTTCAGGTAAATACCGATAGATATTTCGTGAGAGCCATAGTTGTAGTTTCGCAGAGGGGTTAACGAGTAATCGAACGCGTAACCCACGCGGAGCCTGTCTGTGGCAAATATTTCAATAATGCCAACAACGGCATTTGATTTTTGCAGCGTGTTTTGCAAATGCTGCTTTTTGTATAGAGGTACTGCCGTACGGTAAGTGCCTCCAATCCAAACCCGTTCGCCCAACAGGGTAAAAGCATTTACATCTAAACTGGTAGGTCCGCCTATATCGTCTTTTAATAAAATTGAGGGCTTAAACTTGGTTTGGTCATTAATATCAAACAAGGCCCCAGCCGTAAAGTACACATGCGGGACCGGTACAGGCGCTAAAGCAAATTTATCGCGCGTACCCGTCAGCTTACGGGCAAGCAAATTATCTGCCGATGCACCCACAAAAAAATGATCATTAGTGTATAAAACGCCAATCCGCGCATCGGGCACTAAATTACTTTGAAAGCCCGTGGGTATGTAGCTATCCCCTTCATCAACCGCATTAAGCTTCGAGCCATCTATACCATTTTGAACCAGCCCGGCGCCAATACCAAAAGCCAGGCGGCTGTTTTCGTTATACCCAATTTGTAAGCGATAAGCATAATTGCCATACACAGCCAAATTACTTTGCGCACCAATCCGATCATGCGAAATCAGAACGCCAAGCCCTACTTTCGCGTCGTTTACTGCTCCATCTGCCGCTAATGAGAACGTTTGTGGGGCACCTTGCAAACCCGCCCATTGTGAGCGGTAAAAGGCATTCACGTAAACATCCTGCTTATAGCCTGCGTAGGCCGGGTTAATGTATAAACCGTTAAATGTGTACTGGCTAAATTGCGCGTCTTGCTGCGCCTGTGCAGCAAAGCAAATGCTTATGCATAAAAAAGTTAACCAGCCCGCCTTTTTTCTAGTATATCTTCTCAATTTCATGTATGCTTCAGCTAAAATTTTATATTACGCTTATTGCTTAGTTCGCAGCAGGGTAACGTAACCCTTATATGCCTCCCATACATCCTTATTAGTCTTCACTCTGAATATGTAGAAGTAAGTACCTTCATTCAAACCCTCGCCGGTCCATTCGTTATGGTAATTCCTTTTCTCATACACACTATTACCCCAGCGGTTCACTATGGTAATTTCATTTTCGGCAAAGCCGTCCAGACCCGGAATCTCAAAAACATCGTTCTTACCATCACCGTTGGGGGTAAACACATTAGGAATACTCAGTCCCATTATCTGCTTGGTATCTGATGCACTATTATTGGCCAGATTCAGATCGGCCTCAGCCGAGTTTACCATAACCGAGTTAACGATGGTCCCATTTTGTACTGCTTTAACCAGCAACTTCAGTTCGGCATAACCGTTCAGGTCAACATCGCCAATCTCCCAGGTAAGCACCCGTGTAGCGGCATCAAACCGTGGATTACCAACCGAAACGCTTTTTATACTTACATATTCAAGCCCTTCAGGCAAAGCATCTTTGAGTTGTACACTGGTTGCTGGTGCCGGGCCTTTATTTACCACCCTAAGCAAATACTCAAACGGCTCACCGGTACGTACCTGCCGTGTTTCTGACTGCTTGGTAACAGCCAGATCTACCTGTATGGCGGCCAGCCTAACTACCATTTCATCTGACAAAGGTGATGGACACGACTCTATATTAAAAGCACGAACCGTGTACACTCCAGGCTCGCTGATCACATAAGTCCGGTTTGTAGCGCCCGATATTATTTTTCCGTTTTTATACCACTGGTAGGCCGCCGCTGCTGCACTGGCAGGTATACTCATGGTAACAGATTTGCCGGGTGCAATTGTTAATACTTGCTGCCCCCAGGCCTTACCCGGAAGCAGGGCAAAGCCTGTTACTACTAAAAGCAGTAACAGGCCTAACCTATATGTATTAAACTTTTGCAATTACAATAGCCTTAATTACCTACCGCCATTAGCCATCCGGCCGTATTAGTTACCAATTTGAATAGTTGGTTTAGTTGGAACTGGGATAACCGTAATTGGCTTATCGGCAGCTGTTTTAGTACACGAGGCATTTAAAGTGTAAGCCACTTTAACGGCATACTTATATGTTCCGGCTGTTTGTTCAGTAACTGTGTAAGTAGCGCTGGTAGCGTTGGTGGCTATGTCAGTACCCTCTCTGGTCCACTGGTAAGTATAGGTAAAGCGGCTATCCAATCCGGTTATCGATAATGCAGAATTGGTTTGCGCCTTCTCGCAGACAGAACCGTTACCATCAACAACTGGATTCAATGCCGGCAATACATACAAGTTGAATGGATCAGACGGGTCGGAAATACAGTTGTTAGAGTTTACCATAACCAATTGGTAAGTGTAGTAACCATCACCTGTTGATGTTTCTGAGTAGGCATTGTCTTTATTAATACCTTCTTTAACCAGCTTTTTAACACCTGCATTATCTGTTTTGTACCATTGATATTTAATAGTACCTGTAGCATCTGCCGGACCTTTAAGCAGTATTTGGCTGCCCGAGCACAGTACCTGGGCTACGGCAGTTGCCGTGGTGGGTGGCGCCGTAGTGGCATCGCTCGGACCTGAAAACGGCGTTTGGGCGGCCGCACTGAACGACAATGCCGAAAACAAGACGATGATTACAGTTTTGATTAGCGTAGATTTATTTTTCATATAATTATTAAGGCTATTTGTGCTTATAGTGAAATAGAGGGCTTTGGCGGGTTAGAATACAGGTTAACGTTAAACGTATTACGGCACACCGGGGAGAAAGTGATATCATCCAGGGCAAAGTCATTACCGTAAGCTATGGTGTTTTGGTTTACAATACCAATTACAGCGCTTGTGCTGTTACCCGAACTCCACCTCACCGTAAAATTTTTCCAGTCGGGCAAACCGGCTGTAAGCAGAATGGGATTTCCCAGCGATGTGTTATTGATAGAAAAGCTCAGTTGCCCCGGATTGGCTGAATTGGCAGAGGTAAACCAAACCGAAAAAATATAATCGGTATTAGGCTGTACGGTGATAGACTGACGCCATATTGTTTTTCCAGCAGTTGGTGCACCATTAACTACCATCATATTGCGGGCTCCGGTTGTGTTGGCTGTGTGGTCCGGAAAGTCTGCAAAATTGTTATGAACTGTTTTAGGGCTGGCAACAACGGAATAACGGCCCTCGGCAGTAAGGGCGCCAGCACCACCGGTAGAAGTGCCCGGGGCCTGGTAAATATAATCACTGGTAAAGCCGGTATTATCGTTAGTAAAGTCGCCGTTGGTTACTTTGTTATTGGTTAAGTCTGTAGTTTCCCACCAATAACTTCCAGAAGCGGTTACGGTAATAGAAGGTGTTGTAGCGCCTGTACTCCAACTATAATTAGGTTGGTTGGGCTCGGCGTTCAGCTGCATACTTGAGCTACAGGCCGATAAATTAGTAACAGTACCGCAGGCAGGAAATTGAAATGTAGAAAGTGCAGTACTTGTGTTGCTTTTCTTGAAATTATAAAGCGCACGGGTGTTTACTGTAACCAGTAAACCGGCTAAAGCAAAAAAGGCAAAATTTATAATAGGTATCCGTTTAATATAATAGCCCCACATATCAGCACTCTATAGTTTAATTCGCTAGGCAATAAGAATTAGGTAAGCGCTTTTACGAAAAACTATCTTATAGGTTGCTCCAATGTGCTATTATATAATATGTTAAAAATAAGCTTGTAGTTAAGAAAGCTAAAAAGATGTCGATATTTTATACAAGCGCTCTTTTAAAAGCCATCCCGAAAAATAAACCACAAAAAAAGCCGCCCTTTGGAGGCGGCTTAAATCTTTATAATTGAGTTATCCTTTCTTTACTTCCTTGGCCCAGGCGTCCTTCAATGTTACGGTGCGGTTAAACACCAGCTTGCTATCGGTTGAAAGCCTATCGAGCGTAAAGTAACCTTTGCGAATAAACTGGTAACCTTTGCCAGGCAAAGCAGTAGCCAGATCAGGCTCAACAAAGGCAGTTATCACCTGCAGGCTGTTAGGGTTCAAATCATCTTTAAAATCACCTTCTTCGGCCGAAGGATTTTCAGATTTGAACAGGCGGTCGTACAGTCTTACCTCGGCAGTTTTAGCATCAGGTACGCTCACCCAATGAATAGTACCCTTTACATTGATGCCGCTGGTATCCTGGCCTGATTTGGATTCAGGAATGTAAGTACAGTGCACCTCAGTAATATTACCATCGGCATCCTTTACAAAATCTTCGCATTTAACAATATAGGCATGCTTTAAGCGTACCATAAGGCCAACGCCCAAACGGAAAAATTTCTTAGGCGGAACTTCCATAAAGTCTTCGCGCTCTATATAAATTTCGCGGCTAAACGGAATATCACGGCCACCTTCGCCACCTTCGGCTTCGGGGTTGTTCTCGCCGTGCAATATTTCGGTTTGCCCTTCTGGGTAGTTGGTCACGATCAGTTTAATCGGATCGAGCACAGCCATACGACGCCAGGCGGTTTTATTCAGGTCTTCGCGTATACAAAATTCCAGCAAGCCTACGTCAATCAGGTTCTCGCGTTTGGCTACACCAATGCGCTCACAAAACTCACGAACAGAGGCCGGCGTATAACCACGGCGGCGCAAACCGCTAATGGTTGGCATACGCGGGTCATCCCAATCCTCCACATGGCCTTCATTCACCAATTGCAGCAGCTTACGCTTGCTCATTACGGTATACGTAAGGTTTAATCGGGCCATTTCATATTGCCGCGACGGAAATATTTCCAGCTTATCTATAAACCACTCATACAACGGGCGGTGTGGTATAAATTCCAACGTACAAATGGAATGTGTAATTTCCTCAATAGCGTCACTTTGCCCATGGGCAAAATCATACATAGGGTAAATGCACCATTTATTGCCGGTACGGTGGTGGTGTGCATGCTTAATACGGTACATGATAGGATCGCGCATGTGCATGTTGGGCGATGCCATATCAATTTTAGCACGCAGTACTTTAGCGCCGTCGGGGTATTTGCCGGCTTTCATTTCCTCAAACAGCTGCACGTTTTCTTCAATGCTGCGGTTTCGGTAGTCATTAGCTATACCCGGCTCGGTTGGTGTGCCTTTTTGTGCAGCTATTTCCTCAGGTGTGCTATCATCAACATATGCCATACCCTGCTTAATCAGGTTAAGGGCAAAAGCATATAATATGTCAAAGTAATCGGATGCGTACAACTCGTTGGCCCATTCAAAACCCAGCCAGCGTACGTCCTCTTTAATGCTTTCAACATACTCTGTATCTTCAGTAACCGGGTTGGTATCATCAAAACGCAAGTTGGTTTTACCATTGTAGCGTTGTGCCAGCCCAAAATTAAGGCATATGGATTTAGCATGCCCAATATGCAGGTAACCATTAGGTTCGGGCGGAAAACGCGTATGCACCCGGCCGTTATGCTTGCCTGATGATAAATCGTCTTCTACTATTTCTTCTATAAAATTTAACGCTCTTTCTTCGCTCATATGCAGTACTATCAAAACAAAAGTAGCAAAAAATAGCACTTTTGAGCGGTTAACATATGATATGTTTGGACAACAAAACGTAAAAATTGTACGTAAAAAGGGTATTGCGGGTAATGATTTTATTGTTTAAGCCCCTAAAATAAATGGGCTTACATTACTATTATGTTACAAAATTTACCATTTTTGTAACAATAGCTACCTGCTAAAAATAGCAAACCCTAAGAGTAATCTGCAGATATGAATAAAATACTCATCATAGATGATGAAGTGAATACCGCGCTGTTGCTGTCGAAATTTTTGACCAGAAACGGGTTTGAGGTCACTACGGCCTCTAGCGGTGGCAACGGGTTGGAGCAACTCAAAAGCAACGATTTTAACCTGGTTCTTTGCGATTACCGCCTGGAAGATACCGACGGCCGCGAAATACTGAAAACTATAAAAACGCAATATCCCAAAACCGGTGTAATTATTATAACCGGCTATTCGGATATTAAGATGGCTGTTGAACTGATTAAGATGGGAGCTTATGATTATATCACCAAGCCGCTTTACCCAGACGAAATCTTAACCACGATTAATAAAGCCATTGAAACGCACCACGCCTTGCTTGAGGCAGCTGAACAGGAAACATCTCCTGCCGCCAGCAGCAGCAAAACAGGCACTAAGGAGACCCGTAAACAGGTATTCTCGAACGAGTTTGTGAGTGGTAACAGCCGGCCGTCTAAAGAACTATCGCGCCAGATTGAGTTGGTTGCCCCTACCAATTACAGCGTAATTATTATGGGCGAAAGTGGTACCGGCAAAGAGTCGGTAGCTAAAAGCATTCACCTTAACAGCCCCCGCCGCGACCAGCCTTTTATTGCAATGGACTGTGGCTCATTAACCAAAGAACTGGCACAGAGCGAATTCTTCGGTCACGAGAAAGGTTCATTTACAGGCGCACTCTACACCAAAATAGGCCATTTTGAAATGGCCAACGGCGGCACCTTGTTTTTAGATGAGGTAGGCAATCTGTCTTATGATATACAGGCTGCCTTATTGCGTACCGTGCAGGAGCGTAAAGTAAAGCGTATAGGCTCAACCAAAGAGATTGACCTGGATGTGCGCATTATTGTAGCTACTAACGAGAATTTGCAGGATGCCATTCAAAAAGGGCGCTTTCGCGAAGACTTGTATCACCGCTTTAACGAGTTTAGCATATACATGCCGCCACTGCGTGAGCGTGGTAATGATGTCATGCAACTGGCTTCACATTTCTTAAAAAGTGCCAATCAGGAGTTGGGCCGCAGCGTATCTGATTTTTCGATGGAGGTAGTAGAGTGTTTTATGAACTACCGCTGGCAGGGTAACATACGCGAATTAAAAAACGTGGTGCGCCGTGCCACCCTGCTTACCGAGGGCGATGAGATACAGATGAAAGCCCTTCCGCTCGAAATGCTGGCCTACAGCAAAGCGCCAGCAACCGAAAGTTCACTGGACGGCAACACGGCTACAGTAGTAAGAGAAACCCGGCACGATCTAAAAAATGCAGCCCTGGAGGCCGAGTACGATACTATTTTAAAAGTACTGCGCGAGGTAAACTTCAATAAAACCAAGGCGGCCGAAATTTTAAAGATTGACCGCAAAACGCTTTACAACAAAATGAAGGCGATAAACTTAGGCAGATAATTTTATGGGATTGCCCGAAGAAAATCAATCCGCCCATGAACAGGCCCTGCATATGCTAAAGCACGATGTTAAAAATCAGCTATCTAACATACACCTGGCCATTGAGCAGTTGCGCTATGAGGTTGAAAACCCATCAACCGACTGCATTTTTTACATGGATACGATTGCTACGAGCTGTACCCAGATTAACAACCTGCTAAATACTATAGATTAGGTGCCTTAGCCTATAGCTAAAATATCATTGATAAAGCGCCGAACATTTTGGCGCTTTTTTGTTTATTAATTGTCCGCAATCAGCCATGTCCGTATTTAGCCATCAGCAACGTAATAACATTATACTGGTAAGCATTATTGTGCTGGGCTGCTTTTTGTTGTATGCACTGAGCGAAATTTTTAGCGCCATATTGGGCGCCATTGTGCTGTATGTGATGTTCAGGCCACTGTTTCTTTATTTAACCGAAAAGCGCAGGTGGAATGCAGCTATTTCAGCATTGCTCATTATCGTCCTCTCGCTCATTGTCATTGTAATTCCATTCCTTTTGCTGAGTTTTATGGTGATAGAAAAAATCATCAGCTTTAAAACCAGCACGCTGCCCATTGACTCATGGGTTGATAAAATTGACATGTTTACGGCCGAGCATTTTAACCAGCCCCGCTTTGCCGAAGAAACCTTACAAAAGCTAGGCGGCTACGCGGCCGATCTTTTCCCCTCATTGCTTGGTAGTGCAGCCAACATTATTTTAACGCTGCTGGTGCTCTACTTCATCCTGTACTTTATGTTTGCCCAACTGCGCGAGTTTGAGGCCGGCTTACTCCGGTATGCCCCTTTTAGCGAGCAACATGCATTAAAGTTTGCTGTGGCCCTGCGTAACGCAACGTATTCTAACGTGCTTGGCCAGGGTATCATATCGCTGGTGCAGGGCGTACTACTGGCCAACGGCTTTTGGATAGTAGGCATACCCGACGCTGTTTTTTGGGGCGTTATTGCCACTTTTATATCCTTCCTGCCCGTAGTGGGCGCACCAACGCTATCTATACCCGCCGGTATTTACCTCATACTGCTGGGCCGCAACTGGGCCGGTATCGGTATTATGATATACGGCCTTTTGTTTATCGGCAACCTCGACCATGTGTTGCGCATGGTAATTAACAAACGTATTGCCAATACGCATCCCATTATTTCTATAATAGGCGTGTTTATAGGCTTGCCGTTATTTGGTATCTTGGGCTTGGTATTTGGCCCGGTATTACTGTCATATTTTATACTGATGACAGAAATTTACCAAACCAACCGGCTGGCTGCCGACAGGCTGGAACGGGTACGCACAGCACCCGATGAGTAACAAAATTTTAAAGCCGCTAAACAAACCCTTAGCTTAGCCGTTAATTACTATAACTGATTACAACAACATAAATTTTAATCACCATGAGCACACAAGACGTTTCAAACCTGATCAAAAAAATACCAAGCCTAACCAGCAAATTTAAAAAAGATGAAGGGATGGGCGATGGCGCCAAAGTAGCCTTGGCCTTATTGGCCGGTTTAGCTGCAGGTGCTGCAATAGGTATTTTGTTTGCCCCAAGCAAAGGTACCGAAACCCGCGATAAACTATCAGAATCATTAAGCAACTTAAGCGATAGTATTAAAGAGACTGCTGCTGCCGAGATTGACCGCCTGGCAAGCTTAAAAACCAAAGTGGTTGACAACATTAAAACCAAGATAAGCGGTGAGGAGCCTGAATATCAGGACGATTTAGAACACGCATAAATAACCATTTAGTGGCGTAAGCTGCTTGCATTAATACCCAGTTAGATGGAAGAGACAAAAGAAGCTGAACAACCGCAACAACCAAACGTACTGGACCAGTTAAAGGAATACGCGGAAACCCGCTTTAAACTGGCCAAGTATAAAACGATTGAGAAGAGCACATCTGTAGCAGCCAGTTTAGTTACCGTTGTAGTTGTTGCTTTCAGCGCAATCATGACTTTCATGTTCTTCACCTTTACCATAGCGCTGCTGTTAGGCGATGTGTTGGGTGCAGCATGGAAAGGTTTTGGCATTGTAACCTTGTTTTATTTGCTGATTGCGATTATTGCGATAGCTGCTAAATCAACTATCGAGAAGCCGATTGTTAACTTGCTTATCAGCAAAATATTTAAGTAACCATGGATATACCCGTTAAAAACGTACTCGACCTGCAGTCAGAGATCATACGGCTGGAAAAGCTGAAGCAGGAGCAGGAGATGGTTTTAAAGCATCGCTTTAGCAGTCCATCGGCTATTTTCCAATCCATCAAATCTATCTTCCCTAAATCGCCAGAGGGCGAAGCAGGTGCTGGTGGAGGCGGTATCGGTTCGCTTTTCTCGCCTGATATTGTAAGCTTAATATCCCGCTTTGTATTACCCATTGCGCTTAACAAAACTTTGTTTAAACGTTCGGGCTTTATTGTAAAAACGGTGGTTGGACTATTGTCACAAAAGGCATCCACCTATATCAGCGAAGATTCTGTTACCTCGGTTTGGGGCCGTGTTAAATCGCTGTTCGGCAAAAAGCCTAAAACTGCGGTTAAGGCTGCTACTGTAAAAGAGCCCTTAGTAAGGCCTGTATAAAAAATCTGTTAAAGTGCTGCCGATCAATCCGGCAGATGAAGGTGACGTAGGGATACGTCACCTTTTTTATTTCGGGCGTATCAGGCGCTTATGTTAATTTACATCAGCTCCTTGTAGGGTTCCTCTTTTGATACTTGGCGCTTGATGCTCATTTAACTATTTTTGCAGCTTTAATTTTAAAAGTGGGAAAAGATAAATTAAGGCGCTTTGCTGAAATAGCCACCTTCAGCAACGTAGTTGAGTTACAAGCCGGTATACCGTATAAAGGCCAGTGGGCCAATACGTTTTTTAAGAACAGCAACCCGGTTGTACTCGAACTTGCCTGCGGCAAAGGCGAATACACGGTTAACCTGGCACAACTGTTTCCGGATAAAAATTTTATTGGTATCGACTACAAAGGCAACCGCATATGGCGCGGCGCTAAAACCGCCGTTGAGGAAGGTATAGCCAACGTAGGTTTTTTACGCATCCAGATAGAAACTTTAATGGATTATTTTGGCGAACACGAGGTAGACGAGATTTGGATTACCTTTCCTGATCCGCAGCCGCAAGACAGCCGGGAAAAGAAGCGCCTCACCTTCCCCCGCTTTTTAGAAAAATACAAGCACGTGCTTAAACCGGGCGGTTTCATTAATTTAAAAACCGACAATGATGACCTGCACGCTTACACGGCCGAAAAGATTGAACAGTTGGGTTTGAAATTGCATGTTAAAACTGAAGACCTGTATCACTCTCCATACGCCAATGAAGTGCTGAACATTAAAACTTACTACGAAAAGAAATATTTACAGGACAATAAGAACATTAATTACCTTAAATTTTCGTTTGAATAAATAATGACCGACGCCCTCTTTTACGAACACGTGTTTGAAGTTGTACGCCAGATACCGGTTGGCCGTGTAACATCATACGGCGCTATCGCTAAATTTTTAGGCGTGGGCAACTGGTCGCGTAAGGTAGGGCATGCCATGGGCGAGGTTGGCGGCGTTGAGCCTCCCGTTCCATTTCAGCGGGTAGTAAACAGCCAGGGCCTGCTCACCGGCGGCACCTCGGGTATTGAGCACCGCAAGGAGTTGTTAGCCGCCGAGGGCGTAACGGTTATTGGTAACAAAGTACAAGATTATAAAAACGTGTTTTGGGATCCGGCCAAAGAGCTGAATTATTAACAAATATTAATTCGTTCCCAAAATTTACGTATTCAAAACTCATTATTCACTCATTAAAACCATGGGCAAACTAGTAGATGATTTTAACGACTATCGTACCAAAATGAACGATAGGATCATGGAATCGGCCAATACCAATATTAAACGCTTTTTTGCATTGGATACCACCACTTATGCCGATGGTGCCCTTGATGTAAAAACCAAAGAAATGCTTGGCCTGGTAGCCAGCATGGTACTGCGCTGCGACGATTGCATTAAGTACCACCTGGGCAAATGCCATGAGGCTGGGGTAAACCATGCCGAAATGAACGAGATCTTTATGATTGCCAACCTGGTGGGTGGCTCTATAGTCATCCCGCATTACCGCCGTGCGGTAGAGTACTGGGATGAATTGAACGAGCAAGCTTAAGCCCTTTCAGCACATGTACGCATCCGCCCAGGAAACGGTAATCCCCAAATATCCCTTTGAGCCCGATGAGGCTACCGGGAATCCTATGTTCCGGGTTCAACAATATAATTGTGTTGTTAACTACAAGCAGTCTGACTTTTTAATACCCCACCGCAAAGACTATTATTTTTTGGCTTTGGTAAAGCGCGGCAGCAGCCGGGGTTGGGTGGATACAGTACCTTATGTATTAAAGCCCAATTCCTTTTATTTTACTGTTCCGCGCCAGGTGCTTTTAAAGGAAGACATCAGCGAGCTAACCAGTATAAGTATTAGCTTTACCGACGAATTTTTAGCACTTGATGAAAGCGGCTCGCTCAAGAATTTGCCTATTATTCAGAACCCTGATAACGGACATGAATTGGTATTAAGTGATGCTGATCTTATTTTTGTTGAAGACCTGCTTGAAAAAATACAGGCGGAGTACGAGGCAAAAAACAACTGGCAGCATAACATGTTACTGGCCTATACCAAGGTATTACTTATTTATTTAAGCCGGCTATACCAGCAGCAAATAAGCGCTGTTGCACCCCAGCCCAATAGGGTGCTTCTTAAAAGCTACCTTTCTAAGATAGATGAATGGTACACTCAGTTACATGAAGTTACGGCCTATGCCGATATCATGAATATTTCGGCCGGGCATTTAAGTGAGGTGGTGAAAGAACAGAGCGGCAAACCGGCCATTGTGCACATTCATGAGCGCCTCATTGTAGAAGCCAAACGCCTGCTTTTTCATACCAACCAATCTATTAAAGAAATAGCTTTTGCACTTGGCTTTGAAGATGCTTCGTACTTTAACCGCTTCTTTAAACGCCTTACCGACTATACGCCCGTAAGCTATCGCACCACCATCCGCGAAATGTACCATTGATTCCGATTAGAGTGCTGTTGAGATGAGCAAGTGGGCCATTACCTTTGCTTTTAAACAATGGAAAACATGAAAACAGTGCTCATAACAGGAGCTAACAAAAGCATTGGCTTTGAAACAGCCAGAATTTTAGCACAAAAAGGATATTACGTGTACGTAGGCAGCCGCGATTTAAGCAAAGGGCAGCAGGCAGTTGAGCTGCTTAAAGCCGATGGCTTAACTAACCTGGAAGCTGTGCAAATAGATGTTACCGATAAAGCATCCATCACTGCAGCACAAAACTACATCAGCCAAAAAGATGGCAGGTTAGATGTGCTCATAAACAATGCAGGCATCAGTGGCAGCATGCCGCAAAGCGCCGAATCGCTTGATGTGGCCGTTATTCGTGAAGTATACGATACCAACTTTTTTGGTGTGATTGAAGTTACCCAAACCTTTTTGCCATTGCTAAAACAGGCAGACGCTGCAGTTATTGTAAACGTAAGTTCTGGCTTGGGCTCGCTTACCCTGCATATCGACCCCACCTGGAAGTATTATCCGGTAAAATCGGCCGCATATGGTACATCTAAAACAGCGCTGAACGCCTACACTATAGTATTGGCTTATGAGCTGCGCGAAACAACGATACGAGTAAATGCAATAGACCCTGGTTACACCGCAACCGACTTTAACCACCACCAAGGCCCGCTAAAGGTAGAAGATTCTGCTGCTTTTGTGGCCCAATATGCTACAATTGGTGCTGATGGACCTACGGGCAAGTTCTTCAGTCATGATACCGAGACACCTAACAACGAAAGTCCTTGGTAGTCTTAAAATATCCATTCATAAGGCAGTTCTAAAAAGAGCTGCCTTTTTTGTTTTTGATAAAAATTTTAGCAATTTGCAACCTACCTTTCACGCTGTTTATGCACGCAACATCCAATAATCAACACCAACCCATTAAACGCTGCTCCTGGTGCGGAACCGACCCGCTTTACATGAAATACCATGATGAAGAGTGGGGCAAGGAAGTGCATGATGATAAAGTATTATTTGAGTTTCTGGTACTTGAATCGGCACAGGCCGGTTTAAGCTGGATCACCATTTTGCGCCGCCGTGATAACTACCGCCGCGCTTTTGCCAATTTTGATGTTCAAAAAGTTGCCGCTATGGGTGCTGATGATGTGGAACGCCTGATGCAGGACGAGGGCATCATTCGTAACCGTCTAAAAATTGCATCCACCATTACCAATGCACAACTCTTTATTGCGGTCCAAAAAGAGTTCGGTTCTTTTGATCAATACCTGTACAGCTTTATGCCTAATGGCAAGCCCATCAACAACCAGCCCGGCACAGTTCCGGCCCGTACAGAAATATCTGATGCCATCAGCAAAGACATGAAAAAGCGTGGTTTTAAGTTTTTTGGCACCACTATTTGTTACGCTCACATGCAGGCTACCGGCATGGTTAATGATCATGTGGTGGGGTGCGCGTTTAAGTAAGTGTTTTAAATCTAAATTCACTTAATTTTATAATTTTCAGAATTCAGTAAAGTATGTTGTATTTACATAACAGCTTTAAGCTTAAATTCTATTTTTGTGCTAAAGGATTTATAGTTGCCATATTCTGATAATTCTTAATCCTGTAAATTCTGATCAATGAAGAAATTATTCTTGTTAGACGGCATGGCCCTGATGTACCGGGCACATTTTGCATTGAGCAAAAACCCGCGCTTTACGTCGGGGGGCTTAAATACGTCGGCCGTAATGGGCTTTACCAATACCCTGTTAGATGTGATACGCAAGGAGAAACCTACACACATGGCCGTAGTGTTTGATACCGATGCCCCTACTGAACGGCATACCGATTTTACCGATTATAAAGCACACCGCCAGGCCATGCCGGAGGATCTCTCTATGGCGATGCCTTACGTTATAAAGTTGATTCTGGGCTTTAATATCCCTGTTATTACCTCTGATGGTTTTGAGGCCGATGACATTATTGGCACGCTGGCCAAAAAGGCCGAGCAGCGCGGATACCAGGTTTATTGCATGACGCCCGATAAAGATTTTGCCCAGCTGGTGTCACCCAACATCTTTATTTACAAACCGGCCCGCATGGGTAACGATATGGAAATATTGGGGGTTAAAGAGGTAAAAGAGAAGTGGGAGGTTGAGGATGTTTGCCAGGTAATTGATATTTTAGGCTTATGGGGAGATGCCGTTGATAACATTCCAGGAATACCGGGTATAGGCGAAAAAACCGCTAAATCATTAATAAAGCAATATGGTTCGGTTGAAAACATCATTAAAAATAGCCACGAATTAAAAGGCAAGTTGCGCGAAAACGTTGAAAACTTCGCGGAGCAAGGTATCATGTCTAAAAAGCTGGCAACCATTATACTGGATGCGCCGGTTGAACTGGATGAAGCCGGATTGGAACTATGTGGTCCGAGTCGCGAATTGCTGGAGCCGCTTTTTGCCGAATTGGAATTCCGTACGCTGGGCCGCCGCGTATTTAGCGACGATTTCAGCATTACCGAATACAAAGCATCACCTAATGGCCAGCAGGATTTGTTTGGAAACCCAGTGGCAGGTACCGTACGTACCCTAGCCGTTGATGTGACCGATATAGCCGAGCCTGAAGTACAATTGCCTGCCAAAAATATTAACAACGTACCACACGATTATCACCTGGTAGAAACCGCCGAACAACGCGCCGAGCTGCTTGCCCTGTTGTTACAGCAAACCGAAATTACCTTTGATACCGAAACCACCGGTATTGATGCAAATAATTGCGAGTTGGTTGGCTTATCATTTGCCATTAAACCTGGCGAGGCCTGGTATATACCGGTACCGGCAACATACGAGGAAGCTAAGGCTATCGCCCACGAGTTTAAACCAGTGCTCGAGAACGAAGCTATTGGAAAAGTAGGCCAGAACGTAAAGTATGATATACTGGTGTTGAAGTGGTATGACATTGAAGTAAAAGGTCAGCTGTTTGATACCATGATGGCCCACTATATTCTGGATCCGGATACCCGCCACAACATGGATATCCTCTCTGAAAATTACCTGGGTTACACGCCGGTATCCATCACCGAGTTGATTGGCCCCAAAGGCAAGAACCAGCTAACCATGCGCGATGTACCGGTGGAGAAAGTAAAGGATTACGCAGGTGAAGATGCCGATGTAACTTTGCAGCTTAAGGCGGTATTTGAGCCTAAATTACAGGCCGTTGAAGCCGAAGATTTAGTTAACAAAATTGAGCACCCGCTCATCTACGTACTGGCCGATGTGGAATTTGAAGGTGTGCGCATAGATGAAAACACTCTTAAAGATATATCAAAAGAACTGGAAACAGACATAAACCGGCTTGAACAAACCGTTTATGAGAAGGCAGGCGTAAAGTTCAATATTTCATCTCCAAAACAACTGGGAGAGGTGTTGTTCGAAAAACTCATGCTGGATCCTAAGGCCAAGAAGACCAAAACCGGCCAATACCAAACCGGTGAGGATGTGCTGCTGGCGCTGGCCAGCAAAAGTGATATTGTGCGCGATATATTGGATTTCCGCCAGCTGCTGAAATTAAAATCTACCTATGTGGATGCACTGCCACTTATGGTGAATCCAAAAACCGGCCGCATACACACGAATTATAACCAGGCCGTGGCCGCAACAGGACGTTTAAGCTCGCAAAACCCTAACCTGCAAAATATCCCGATACGTACCGAGCGTGGCCGCGAGGTGCGGAAGGCTTTTATACCGAGGGATGAAAACCACATCCTGCTATCGGCAGATTACTCTCAGATTGAGCTACGCATTATTGCTGAAATAAGCCAGGACCCTAATATGTTGGATGCCTTTGCCAAGAACCTGGACATTCACACCGCTACGGCGGCCAATGTATACGGCGTACCGCTGGAAGAAGTAACAAGCGATCAGCGCCGTAATGCCAAGGCCGTAAACTTTGGTATCATATACGGGCAGTCGTCATTTGGCTTATCACAAAGCTTGGGTATTCCGCGTAAAGAGGCTAATGATATTATTGAGCAGTACTTTGTGCAGTATGCCGGCATCAAAAACTACATGAGCGATACCATGAACTTTGCCCGCGAAAACGGCTATGTGAAAACGCTGATGGGTCGCCGCCGTTACCTGCGCGATATAAACTCGGCCAATGCAACCGTACGCGGCTTTGCCGAGCGAAACGCCATTAATGCCCCTATACAGGGCTCGGCTGCCGATATGATTAAGATAGCCATGATCAACATCCACCGGGAGTTTAAAGCCAAAAAACTGGATACCCGCATGACCATGCAGGTGCATGATGAGTTGGTGTTTGATGTACCCAAACACGAATTAGAAACCGTTAAACCCATTATTGCTCATCACATGAAAAGTGCCATCAAAACCGAGGTGCCCATCATGGTAGAAATGGGAACCGGCTCCAACTGGCTCGAAGCGCATTAAGATTATAGTTTAAACAAAAACGCCTGCTATAAGCAGGCGTTTTTGTTACTAGGCTTGCGTTTGATTACGCTCTAAAATAAACGCGAGCAGGTCATCAATAGGGTGCCTGATAACTTTGCCTACCGATACTCCATTTTCGGCGCACAACTCTTTTAGCTCATCGCCAAAAAAGTAGGCAATAGATCCCACAAAATGGCAGGTATACTGGTGGTATTCGGTGTATGATTTAACGTTGGTTTCAATAAACTCTAACATGCCCTGGCGTATAAGCTGCCGGCCGTAATCGGTGTGTTTAATATCGGTTAAAAAACGTGCAAACGAAGCCAGGTAAGAGTTAGCACCACGTTTCAAGTATACATTGTTAATCACATCGTCTTTGGTAAGGTTAAATGTGTTTTTAAAACGGCTGTACACATCGGCTGGCATATTACCATACATGTAATGTGTTACCAGCGCCTTGCCAAACCAAGTACCCGAACCTTCATCACCCAGTATATAACCCAAACCGTGTTTGCCCACTGTTATATCTTCGCCATCAAAAAAAGAGATATTTGAACCGGTACCCAACACGCAAACTATCCCTTTGCGGTGGCCACAGGTGGCATATGCCGATCCCAGCAAATCGCTATCAACACTGATAAACGCCCGGGGGAAAATCTGTGAAAGGGCATTAGAAACCATTTCGCGCCTGTCGGGGCTGGAACAGCCGGCGCCAAAGAAGTAAATTTCTTCAATTAAAGGAAAATGGTTCACCATCACAGGGGCTTCATCCTGAATGATTTTAATGATTTCCTTTTCAGATAAAAAATAAGGATTTAACCCTCCTGTACTAAACTTAACCGGCTTTTGTTTATCTGACGCCAGCACCCAATCGGTTTTAGAAGATCCGCTATCGGCAACTAATATCATGCAGTCAGTCCGTCCAGAATTTTTTGGGTAAGAGGTTTGTGTATAAACTGTGTAATGTATTTATTTTGATCAGAACGCTTAACGTCAACAGGGTCAAGTGAGGAAGAAAGCATGAAAATTTTAGCGGCAGTTTTATCCTGCTCCTTCAGCTTATCATACTCCTGCAAAAACTCAAACCCGTTCATTAAAGGCATGCGCAAATCCAGAAATATTACATCGGGCTTTAAAGAGCCTTCCCTTATAGCAGTGATTGCATCAGTGGCCGATTGCTGTACAATAATAGTTTCAGCAAAATGACTGGATTCCAGTATTCTGCGGGTAACGAAATTATCTATGTAATTATCGTCAATGAGCAAACATGTTTTAAAGCCACTATACATTACGTTCAAATTTAGGCTTTTAACCTTATAAAAAAAACAACCGTAAACAATTTACTGGATGTTTATACTGCCTGTTATTTGCTTTAACGTAGTTTCGGCTACTTTAGATTGATACTGGGCATTATAAAACACAGCCTGTGCATCCAGGTAGTTGCGCTGTGCTTCGCGTATCTCTAAAGGGGTAATGGTACCCAGTCTGTATTTCTCCAGAGAAATGTCGAGGCTTTTACGCGCCAACTCAACACTCGATTGACCAATTTTGATCAGTTGCAGACCCGAAAGGTAGCTGCTGAACAAGTTGGAAATCTGCGCTTCGACCTCTATACGTGTTTGCTCGGCATTAAGTTTCGAATTATCTATCTGTAATTTAGCATTGCGCTCGCGCCGCCATTGGTTAAAGCCGTCGAATATGTTAATAGTAGCTGCCAAACCATAGTTTAAGCCGTTAGACCGCTGCACACGGGCAAAGCCAGCCGGGTTAGTACTATTGCTCCACACATAGCCTGTATTAACTGATACCTGCGGGTAGCGGGTAGACCGTACCTGTTTTAATGTAAGCTCCGACAACCGCTGGCTTATGTTTGCCGAAAGGATAGCCGGGTTTTGAGTTTGTGCCTGATTGATGATGTTAGCCAAAATCAGTTTATCATCTACCACAATCGTGTCGGCCACGTTAAACTCAGTTTGAGGATCGCGAGACATAATGCGGTTCAATTCTATCTTACTGGCCTTAAACGTTTGCTGCTGTGCTATAAGGGCTGCTGTATCGGTATTTAAAGCCACCTGAGCGTTGTATACATCCAGCCGGGCAACACGGCCTACCTGGAACCGATCGTTAGCATAGCGAAGCTGTGTACGCGATATAGCAATTACACTTTGTAAAGCCTCAATTTGCTTTTGCTGATTAATGAGGTCAAAGTAAGTGTTCACAAGGCCGGCCACCGTGCGCTGGATGGTATCCTGCAAACGGATCTGCCCTAATTTGTTGCGCTCTTTTAAGGCATCATAAGTGGCAAACATGTTAAAGCCGTCAAAAATGGTCCAGTTAAGGCTTACACCATAGTTGCTGCCGGTGTTGTTAGCCCTGGTTATTTGGTTAACCGTACTGTCGGACCGGGTTTGGGTGGTACTTTGTATACTATTGCTTGCCGTATAGTTACCCGAAACACTTGGCAATATGCCTGCATTACCTAAGGTAACATTGTTACTGGCTATAGTTGATGTGTTTCTGGACAGCCGTATGTCATAATTGTTTTGAAGCGCAATTTCAACCGCCTCACGTAACGTTAAAACGGGTGCATTGGGCACCTTGTTATCTTGTGCATTTACAGTGTTGATTCCTATAAAGCATCCCATAACAAGGTATATTACTTTCCTTATACTCATTTGTTGCTTACAGGTTTTCAATTAATAAAGGTTCTTTTTTAGGTTCTTCTTCCTCAATTTCTTCGTCGGGGTTATGCCGGGTTTTGGAAGCCAGCAATACATACATCATAGGTATTACATAAAGCGTGAGTATGAGCGAGAACATCATACCGCCCATAATTACAATACCTAATGATACACGGCTTTTTGCACCTGCTCCTAACGCAAATGCAATAGGCACCGCACCCAACACCACGGCCAAGCTGGTCATGAGGATGGGGCGCAAACGAGCGGTAGCCGCTTCAACAACAGCCTCATATTTGGCCAGACCCTGCTCCATACGCTGGTTGGCAAACTCCACAATCAAAATACCATTTTTGGTTACCAACCCTACTAAGGTAATCATACCAATCTCACTAAAAATGTTGAGCGTTTGGTTAAACAGCCAAAGCGATACAAAGGCACCGGCAATAGCCAACGGTACGGTAAGCATCACAATTACCGGGTCCATAAAACTCTCAAATTGTGCGGCGAGTACCAGATATATCAATAACAGCGCAAAGCCAAATGCGAAAAGGATATTAGACGAGCTTTCGGCATAGTCACGTGAGGGGCCGCTCAGGGCGGTACTAAAGCTTGGATCGAGCATTTTATTTGATATGCGCTGCATTTCATCAATGCCATCGCCAATAGTATAGCCGGGGGCTAAGCCTGCCTGCACCGTGGCCGACTTATAACGGTTAAAGTGATAAATGGCCGGTGGAGCCGCACTTTCTTCAACCTTAACCACGTTGTCAAGCTGCACCAGGGTGCCCTTATCACTACGCACATAAACCGATTTCAGGTCAAGCGGTTGATCGCGGTTGGCGCGATCAACCTGTGCAATCACCTGGTATTGCTTACCGCTCATTAAAAAATAATCTAAACGGCCGGCACTATAATAAAGCTGCAAGGTTTGCGAAATAGCCGCTACCGATACACCCAAATCCCGTGCACGGTCGCGGTCAGTAGTTATGCGCAACTCGGGCTTGGTAAATTTCAAGTTCACATCGGAGCTGGAGAATACCGGGCTTTTGCTCACCTCAGAGAAGAACTCGGGCAGTACCTTACGTATTTTTTCAAAATCCTGATTCTGAATTACGAACTGTACCGGTAGTGATGTACGCGCTCCGCTACCACCACCGCTTATGGTTTGCTCCTGCACAACCAGGGCCCGTGCATCGGGCATACGTTTGAGCTTGGCGTTGAGCCAGTCAGCAATCTGGGCCTGTGTTCGGGTACGTTCATCAGGTGCAACCAAGCCTATACGGCCAAAGCCGGAGTTGGTTGAGCCCGCCCCACCAAAGCCCGGCGATACGATCTCGATATTAATTTTTGCTTCCGGAATAGAATCTTCCACCAGTTGAGATACCTTGTCCATGTACTTGGTCATGTACTCGTAGGTAGCACCTTCTGATGCCGTTGCGGTGTAACGCAATAAGCTGCGGTCATCCAACGGGGCAAGTTCTGAAGGGATTACTTTTACCAGCACGCCAACCAGCACAATAGAAACAACCAGTATCACTACCGATACCCATTTACGTTTCATGAACGTAATCAGCGTTTCGGTGTAGGCTGTGTTCATACGCACAAAAAACGGCTCAGTTTTTTCATAAAAAGCCGACTTTTTGTGGTTTTTGCGCACCAGTTTTACGTTCAGCATTGGTGTTAAGGACAGTGAAACAAAGGCTGATATTAATACCGCGCCTGCCACTACAACCGCAAACTCGCGAAACAGCCTTCCGGTAAATCCTTGCAAAAACACAATGGGTAAAAACACTGCAGCTAACGTTACCGATGTAGATATTACCGCAAAAAATATCTCGGCCGAACCCTCAAAAGCAGCCTTGCGTATTGGCATGCCCTCCTCTATTTTCTTGTAGATATTTTCTGTCACAACGATACCGTCATCCACCACTAATCCTGTTGCCAGTACAATGCCCAGCAGGGTAAGAATATTGATAGAGAAGCCACATACATACATGATAAAAAATGCCCCGATCAATGATACCGGAATATCTATCAGCGGACGGAAAGCAATGAGCCAGTCGCGGAAGAAAAGGTAAATGATGATTACCACCAGTACGAAAGAAATAATCAGCGTTTCTTCCACCTCCTCTATCGATTGATTAATGAAACGGGTATTATCCAGCGCCACCTGTACCTGAATATCGGGCGGCAAATCTTTTTTTACCTGCTCCAGGCGTTTGTAAAAGTCTTTGGCTATTTGTACGTAATTAGCGCCAGGCTGCGGTATAACAGCCAAACCCACCTGTGGTACGCCCGATTCCTTAAAAGCAGTTTGCTCATTGGCCGAACCTAAAACGGCATAACCCACATCGCTCAGGCGAATAACACGGTTACTATCCGACCGGATAATGAGGTTATTAAAATCTTGCTCGGTTACCAGTTTACCCAGGGCGCGTACGGTTACCTCGGTATTGTTACCCTCAATTTTACCCGCAGGCAGTTCCACGTTTTCCTGAGCCAGTGCGGCACTGATGTCTGAAGCGGTAAGGCTTAAGGCCGATAGCTTGTTAGGATCAATCCACAAGCGCATAGCATACTGGCGCTGCCCCTGCAGGTTGATGGCGCTTACCCCTGGTATGGTTTGCAGAGCTTCCTGTAATACGTTCTCAGCATAATCATTTATCTGCGTAATGTTACGGGTGTTACTGCTTACGGTAAGGGTAATAATGTTATCGGCATTGGCATCGGCCTTGCTCACTACCGGCGGGGCATTAATATCTTGCGGTAGCTGGCGCTGTGCCTGCGATACCTTATCACGCACGTCGTTCGCTGCTGTTTCAAGGTCGGCATCGAGGTTAAACTCTACCGTAATGTTACTTGAACCAACCGAACTGGTTGATGAAATATTACGGATGCCCTGTACGCCATTAATGGCCTTTTCGAGCGGCTCGGTAATCTGCGACTCAATAACATCAGCATTAGCACCCGAGTAGCTGGTACTTACACTAACAATGGGAGGATCTACGGACGGGAAATCGCGTATACCTAAAAACTTATAGCCTATGACCCCAAACACCACAATAATGACCGACATTACCGTGGCCAGTACCGGCCGTTTTATACTTACTGAGGATAAACTCATTGAATATGCTTAATGAAGAACTTTAATAATTTTTAACGGCACCTTAGGGCGCATCTGGATAATACCCGATACGATTAAGCTATCGCCGGGCTTTAAACCCTCGGTTACCTCAATGGCAACATCGGTACGGTTATCTGTTTTTACCGGTACTGCTATGGCCGTATCATTACGGGCAAGAAATACCTTGCTTGATTTAAGATCGGGCACTACGCACTGGGTAGGTACCATAATGGCGCGGGGCGATTGCTCCAGCACCAGGTTAATTTTTGCAAAACCACCGGCCGTGATCTCGTTGCGCGGATTAGCCGCCCGGGCCCTTACCGTAACGGTTCGGGTTGAGGGGTCAACGGAGGGGTCTATAGCATAAACCGTTGCCGAAAAGTTGTTGCGGGAACTGGCAATGGTAAAGTTCACTTTACTGCCTGGTTTTACAAACGACCTGTAACGCTCGGGTATCGAAAACGTCACCTTCATTGGATCGGTATTTACCAGCGTAGCAATCGCTGTTGAGGGCGACAGATAACCGCCCGGGCTTACATTACGCAAGCCAATTACACCGCTAAAGGGGGCTCTTACCACCGTACGGGCAATTTGTGCCTTTATGACATCGCCCTGTGCTTTTAATGTATTGTAACTCGATAAAGACGTATCATACTCCTGGCGGCTTACAGCTTCCTTTTGTAGCAAAACGCGGTTTCGGTATTCGTTTTCTTTTGCCAGTGCAATTTGATACTGGTTTTGCTTTAAAGTAGCCTGCAAATCCTGATCATATACCTTCACCAGTACCTGCCCCTTGGTAACGTGCCCGCCTTCGGTAAAGTAGATGCCGGTTATATTGCCGGCCGTTTGGCTAATTAAATTAACACGCTCGTTGGCGTCAACAGTACCGGTTAAATTAATGGTATTGGTCATTACCGTATCCTTAACTATTTGAACAGTTACCGGTATAGGGCCGCCTTTGCGCTTACCGTCTTTACCGCCGCCGGCACCACCGGTGGCTTGGCCCTGCCCCTCCTTACCCTTATCACCATGAAGTTTGTTGTAAACCAGGTAACCAACAATCAAAGCTATTGCTATATAAACTATGTATCTGATCTTCATGAACTAATAATTACCGGTATGCTTTTTTGTGTTTAATGATCTCAAAATTGTTTTAGCTAGGTAAATTCATACAACCTTCCGTTTTATAAATTTGGTAAATGCCATGTTTAGCTTACATGCTACATTTATATTGCACACAATTTATAATGAAAATAAATATGCGTACGAAATAAGGGCTGATTGTGTTTATACCTTAACTAACAGGCAAAATAAGCCGTTATTACTAACTCCCGATGTATGTATCAACCATTTTACAACTTGTATATGAAGGCTTAAACAAAGCTTAGCCACCAAATTTTTCTATTTTGGCGGCATGAAAAAGTGGCAACTGAATATTCTTGTTTTATTTTATTTTGTACTCATGAGCACAACAAGCCAGGCAGCGGGTACGCTGCAAATAGCCTATACCGTTAGTTTTCCCGAAGCACAGGCACATTATGCTGATATTGAAATGGAGATCAAGGGCCTGGCGCAAAGTAAGCTGAACCTGAAATTACCGGTATGGACACCCGGCTCCTACCTTGTCCGTGAGTTTTCTAAAAACGTGGAATCGTTTACGGCACAAAGCGGCAGCAAGCCAGTTAGTGTAACCAAAACCCGTAAAAATGTCTGGCAGCTAAACACCCAGGGCTTATCATCAGTAAAAGTAAAATATCGCTTTTATGCCTTCGAGATATCGGTACGTACGGCGTTTATTGATGTAACGCACGCATTCCTGTCTACCTCTGGCATGTTCTTTTACCCCGAAGGTGGTCTTAACCTGCCATCAACCATTAAAATTAAACCTTACAAAAACTGGAATAAAGTATCAACCAGTTTGGAGATGGTGAATAATGATCCGTTCACGGTTAAATCGCCCAACTATGATATTCTGTTCGACTCGCCAATTGAAGTAGGTACACAGGATGTATTTGATTTTAAAGTAGGCGATACGCACTACGAGGTAGCTATGTATGGAGAGGCTAATTATGACGCCGAACGCTTAAAGAAAGACATGGCCAAAGTAATTGCCGAGGAAGTAGCCATATTTGGCGAAAACCCTAACAAGCGCTATGTTTTTATTGTGCATAACTATGCCAAAGGCAGCGGAGGCCTGGAACATTTAAGTTCTACCGTTTTGGGTGCTGCACGTGATGGATACGCTAAAGAGTCGACTTATGAAGGCTTTTTAAGCCTGGTAGCGCATGAGCATTTCCATTTGTGGAACGTTAAGCGCCTGCGCCCAATTGCTTTAGGTCCGTTTGACTATGATAACGAGAATTATACCACCAACCTGTGGATTGCCGAAGGTTTTACCGCTTATTACGACAACCTAATAGTAAGGCGTACGCAGCTGTTCCCGGTTGATCATTACTTTACGGCACTTACCGGTGATTTTGGAATTATTGAAAACACGCCTGGCACTAAAATACAGCCCCTTTCGCAAGCCAGCTTTGATGCTTGGATAAAAAGTTACCGCCCCGATGAAAACACCATTAACACCAGTATTTCATACTACAACAAGGGCTCGGTAATTGGCATGATGATGGACCTGGAAATCATAAATGCCACTAACGGCAGGCAATCATTAGATGATGTGATGCGCTATATGTATAACGAGTATTACAAAGTAAAAAAACGCGGCTACACCGACGCTGAATTTAAAGCTGCGGTAGAAAAGTTTGCCGGCAAAAAAATGGACGACTTTTACCGTAAATACATCAATGGTGTAGAGCCGCTGGATTATAATAAGTATCTGGCATATGCCGGCTACCATCTCTTTAACGAAAACGAGAACCTGAACCAGCCTGATCTGGGTATTCGCACCGTAGCGCTGGCCGGCGGCCGATTAAAAGTAAGCGGAGTTTTGCGTGGTACATCGGCCTGGGTGGACGGCGTTAACGTGAACGATGAGCTGGTATCAATTGACGGTATACCTGCAACCGACCCTAAGAACCTGATACCGGGTAAGCAAGTTGGAGACCGAGTACAGGTAGCCGTAATACGCGATGGGCTTCCGCTGGTAATACCGGTAACCTTGTTAAAAAGCACTATTGTTAGGTACAACATACAAAGCCGCACCGACCTTACACCACAACAACTGGCGGTACGCAAAAAATGGCTAAAAATATAATTCGGCAAAAAAATTAAAATAATAGCAACCTGTTTAAGATTATGCCCGTACAATAGAGCATCTATCTATAAAAAACAAGGGGGCTATTATCATGATGAGAATATTATTTTTTTTAACAGCGGCTATATGCCTTACCGGATGGGCTGTTAGCGTATTTGTATATAATGCAACTGATTTGATTCACTCACTACTGGCATTTGCAGCCATATTTGGTGTAATGGGTGCTATGGGTACAGAGCAGGCCGGGCCAGTATCACGCCCAGAATTATTTTAGCATATTTTTTAGTTTAGTTAGTCATAGTTGCCCGGTTCTTATTGAGAGCCGGGCTTTTTTTTGTTAGGATCTTGGGCACCGATAAAATAATAGCAATTCACAGCTTACTAGGAAGGGTGAACCGTGATCGATTGATGCGTAACTGTCCATTATAATAATTAGGATCAAGCCTGCTTGAATTGTTCCTACCAATCTACCGCCTTTAGCGCAGTAATTATTCCGTTAATGCAGTTGTTCACATTCGCCATACTTTTAACCGGAAATGGTGTAACGGCAACATGCTCGATAGAGTTAACACCCGATAAGTGAATGGCTTCCCGGGCATACTTTTCTATTGTTTTTAATGAGATGATTACCAGGCGAGGTTGCATTTCAGCAATCCTGTCTGCCAGCGGCTGAACCCCTTTTTGCCGGGCAATAGTTTGCTCCTTAGGTGGCAGATATTTGATAGGCTCTACCGTTAGGCTATCAAAGTAGGCCCCCATTTCCTGAAAGGCCGTCAAAAATCCGTCATTAGAATCAAAGTCGCCAAAGGCCTGCGTAAAAGCGTCTTTTACCGCCCTGAACATACTAGAGTTTTTGAGGTAGAAATATCTGTTGTTAACCGGCATGCCATCGGCAATAAAAAGGATCTCTACCTTATTAGGTTTGTATTGTTGTTTCAGCGCTAAAAACTCCGTTTCGTTCATAATGTAAGCAACAAAATAACTCAGCTTTAGATTTATTTCAGACGACTATAAAAATCAAATTATATATAGACAAAAGCTATACAACATCAATTAAAAAAATACTGCAACCAACTAATCTTCCTTATATTTGTAAAAAATCTAACAAAAGATACATTATGATAACAGTTGGTGAAAAATTTCCTTCTTTTAATAAAAAAGCTGTAGTTAGCATTGAAAAAGGAAAAGAGTTTGAAGACATAACTTCTGATTTTTTGATAAACGATGATAACGTTTGGACTGTAATGTTCTGGTGGCCAAAAGACTTTACTTTTGTTTGCCCTACTGAGATCGCTGAGTTTAACAAAAATTACGGTGAGTTCCGCGACCGCGACGCTCGTTTAATCGGTGCTTCTACCGACTCTGAGTTTGTACACGCAGCCTGGAGAAAAAATCATGATGATTTACGTGACCTGAAATTCCCAATGCTGGCTGATACTTCTAAATCATTAGCTGAAGATCTGGGTATTTTAGAGCCTACCGAAAAAATCGCTTACCGTGCTACTTTCATTATCGATCCTACTGGTGTTGTACGTTGGGTTTGTGTTAACGACCTGAACGTTGGCCGTAACGTTAAAGAAGTTTTACGTGTATTAGACGGTTTACAAACTGACGAGCTTTGCCCTTGTAACTGGGAAAAAGGTCAGGAAACATTAACTGCATAACACTATAATTAATCCCCGTAATGTATCTCATTACGGGGATTGTTGTTTTTAATCCATTCTAAATTAAATACGAAAATGAGCGAAAGCACCGATATCATAGAAGAATTACTGCAAAGCGTTGCTGTAGACAAAGATTACCGTACAGAAAGTTTAACGCTGCTTGAGAAAGGCGAATCACGCTACCTGCGCGATTTAAAACTGAACCTGACCAGCACCTTAACTTCTGAGCATTTAAACACCAAAGAGTGCGCTTTAATTGCTTTAAGTACGGCTATAAACAATAATAACAAACCGTTAACCCAGTACTTCACTAAATACGCTGAAGAGCAGGGTGCTACAGCCGCAGAAACCGGTGAAGCCGCTGGCTGCGCATCATTACTGGCATCAAACAACATCTTTTACCGTTTCCGTCACTTCACACAAAAGGAGAAATACACACAGATACCTGCACGCATACGCATGCAGCTGATGATGAAGCCTGTAACCGGTAAAGAGTTTTTTGAGTTGATGAGCCTGGCTATTTCGGCTGTTAACGGTTGCGAAATGTGCGTTAACGCACATGAAGATTCGTTAATTAAGTTAGGAACTACCGAAGAGCGCATTTTTGATGCGGTACGTATTGCATCATTAGTTACTGCCACTGGTAAGATTATATTCTAAATATTTACAACTAAAATAAAAGGGCAGATAATTGATTTATCTGCCCTTTTATTTTTTATTTAAAAAAGTTTGCTTTTAATTAAAGGGTTCCTTAAATTAGAAGCAAGATTAAACACACTTAGGGCGCAAGGTAATTTTAAAATTCAACCCTCTAAAATTACTGCCTTAAGGGTAATACAAAAAACAATTTAATTGTACTTAAAGCCGTTCTGCTGACTCCAGAACGGCTTTTGTTATTTAGTGCACATCTGCAGCGGGCTTCAAATTCTTTTTGAATGGCTGCAGGTATAATAGCGGTATAGAGAACAACATTACTAAACCGGTAAGCCAATAAGCATCATCATACGTTAAAAGCATAGCCTGGCGGGTAATCGTTCCTTCCATTGAGGCATAAGCCATCTTGGTTGCATCCATCAACGAGCGGCCATGCGCCATGAAGTTATGAATCATACCTTGCAACCGCTCATTAAACGCCGGGTTATACTGATTAATGTTAATCAGTAAGTTATTACGATGCCCTTGCTGCCGTATGTGAATTAGCGTAGTTAATGCTGCAATACCGAATGAACCGCCTAATTGGCGCATCATATTGTTCAAACCAGCACCCTGTCCAATTTCGGCGCCTTTAAGATCTGATATAGCCAGTGTAGTTAACGGTACGAACAGTAACGCCATACCTACACCGCGTATAGCCAGCGGCCAAAAGAAATCACTTTCGCCGGTTTGCAGCGTTGAGTTGCTCAGGATGTGGGTAAACACAAAGAACAGGAACATACCAACCGTTGCCATAAACTGCGCCGGCACACCTTTATTTAACATCCTGCCCACAAAAGGCATCATAAATATGGTAAATAATCCACCTGGGAAGAGCAACTCCCCTGTTTGCTGGGCTGAAAAGCCTAACAATGCCTGACAAAATACCGGGAACACGAATACCGAACCATACAAGCCGAAGCCCAAAATGAAAGAGGTGAACATCCCAATGGAAAAACTCCGGTGCCGCATGATCTTAAAGTTCACAATGGGGTGGTCGGTACTCATTTCGCGCCATATAAACAGCAATACGCCAACTATTGAAGTTGCTGTAAGCGCTGTAATGTACGGTGTAGCAAACCAATCTTCCGATTCACCCTTTTCCAAAATGGTTTGTAAACTGCCAACCGCTATGGCCAACAATGCAATGCCCCACCAGTCGATAGGCTTATTGCGCCCCTCGGGTGCGGTGGGCCTTACATACATAATGGTAAATATGGCTGCCAATATACCTACCGGTATATTTACATAAAATATCCAGGGCCATGAGTAATGGTCGGTTATGTAACCACCAATGGTTGGGCCTACTGTAGGGCCAACAACCGCACCTAAACCAAACAAGGCAGTAGCCGTACCCACTTGCTCGCGGGGCCAGGTTTCTAACAAGATAGCCTGCGAGGTTGATATTAGCCCACCACCGGCCATACCCTGCAAAATACGGAACAGGATTAGCTCGGTTAGTGTAGTAGCGTTACCGCACAAAAACGAGGCGATGGTAAAGATGACGATAGAAGCCAGAAAATAATTTTTACGGCCAAAAAAGCTACCTAACCAGCCCGACATAGGCAGGATGATTACGTTAGCTACCGCATAACCGGTGGTAATCCAGGCTACGTCTTCTAACGTGGCACCCAAGTTACCTTGTATCGTTGGCAAGGATACGTTTACAATGGTGGTATCAATCAGCTCCAGTAGCGAAGCTGTAATTACCGTGATGGTAATGATCCACTTTTTAAATCCTACTTCTGCCATTATAAATTAGTCTTTTATAGAAACCGAAACGTTTACGCTCATGCCGGCGCGCAGCTTATCTAAAGTTTCTTTATTGCCGTTTATTTTAATTTTAACCGGTACACGTTGTACAACTTTTACAAAGTTACCAGTAGCATTATCAGGAGGCAGCAGAGAGAAACGGGCACCTGTGGCAGGCGAGAAGTTATAAACTGAGCCCTCTAATTCCAGATCAGGGAACGCATCAACTTCAATTTTCACTTTTTGTCCATTGCGTAAGTGCTCTAACTGGGTCTCTTTAAAGTTAGCGGTAACATATAAGCTGTTATCGTTTACTACCGAGAACAAAGTTTGACCTGCTTGTACCAACTGGCCCAATTGTACGCTCTTTTTAGAGGTGATACCGCTTGCAGGAGCTTTAATGGTTGTATAAGTTAACTGCAGCTTAGCAAAGTCAACGTCGGCCTGGCGCTGGTTAACACCGGTATTGGTAACTTTTAACTGGTTACGGGTTGTGCCTACTTGTTGCTGAGCAGCTTTATATTGGTCAACAGCTGCCTGATAGTTAGCGCGGGCTACGTCTAGATCAGATTTAGCCTGATCAAATTGTTGCTGCGTAATAGAGCCGTCTTTAATCAGATTAGCGTAACGGGCATAATCCTTTTGCATTTTCTCTAAACGGGCAGCAGCCGAAGTAACCTGAGCCTTAGCGCTTGCTGAATTAGCTGCAGTGGCATAAATCTGCGATTCGCTTACGCCTACAGTTGCACCTGCACCTTGTTGTGCGGCCTGTGCCTGCTCTAATTTCACGTTGTAATCGCGGTCGTCAATTTTAACCAATTCCTGTCCTTTTTGAACGTGCTGATTGTCTTCAAAATAAATACTGTCTACATAACCGCCTACACGGGCTACTACCGGGCTTATGTCTGCATCAATTTGCGCATCGTCGGTGTCTTCGTGTTTGGTAGAGTAGATATATTCTTTTACACCGAAAATTAATCCGGCTATTACGATAATGCCCAGTATAATAGGAATAACCCTATTAGGCTTTTTCTTTTCCTGTTGTTGGATGTCTTGTTCTTGTGCCATTGTTATAATAGTAGAGTTGTATTGAGTTATTATTTAGTAAGTTTTCCGGTTGCTTTAAGCAAATTGTAGTAGGCTAGTCCGGCATCGGCTCTTGCTAACTCCAGATTAATTTGTGCCTGGTATAGTAAAGTTTCGGCATCAGCACGCTCAGTAGCTGTTGCTGTAGCATTTGAATACCGGGATGCTTGCAAACGGTTATTTTCGGTAGCCTGCTCAATAGAGGTTTCCAGCAGCTTGATCTTGTTTACCGCAGTAAGATAGTTTTGATAGCTTTGATTCACCTCATTTTTAACATTATCGGTAGTAATCCCCTTGTCGATAATGGTTTGCTCGCGCTCTATACGAGCTTCAGCTACCTTGTTTTTGTTGTTCCATAACGAACCAAAGTTCCATGATAAGGCTAAGCCGGCGGTAAGCGGCGTAATAAACTTACCACTGTTAGGAAACGGATTAGCCGATGCATTAACATAATATAAACCAGCAGTTGCGGCTAGCGTAGGCAGTTTATTGGCCTCTGTATTTTTTATATTAGTTTCGGCAACACGCGTGCGCAAATCCAGTGTCCGCAATTCCTGACGGGCGGCCAGTGCCGTATCCTGGTAAGCCGATAAAGGCGCTACCTGTAAACTGGCGTTATCAAGCTGGTTGATATTGATTTGTGTAGTTTCAGGCAAGCCTAACAAAATGTTCAGGCTGTAATTAATAACCTGGCGGTTGTTCTCCAGTTCCAGGCCGTTAAGCTCCACGTTCGACCGCTGTAGCTGAAAACGCAACACATCGTTACGGGTAACCAGGCCCTGCTCAAAAAAGCGCTGTGATTGGTGTATTTGCTGGTCAATCGATTTTAAGTTTTGCTCAACCACGCGTTTGCTTTGCAATACCCTGTATAAATTATAATAAGAGTTTACTACGTTATAAGCAATCTGCTCCTTATCTCTATCAGCATCTAACCGGGCAACCTGTATAAGCAAATCGGTTGATTCTTTAGCGTAGCGCAAACGGCCACCACCGTAAATAACCTCTTCAACAGACACAATACCTAAGTTGGCATTGGCGCTTTTAGGCAGGCTGAATGATTGATCGGGGCCCAAGTCCAACTTATTGGCTGGAATTTGTGCGCGGCTATACATAAAGCTGGCCGAACCTGTTGGCAATGCCTGGTCTTTAGCCTGGTTATACTGTGATACCGCCCTATCAATTTTCGATTGCGAGTACTTAAGTGTTTTACTGTTTTCGACGCCGAGTTTAATGGCCTCGTCAAGCGTAATGGTTCTGTCTTGCGCGTTGGCAGCATTGCCTAACAACACAGCCGACAATAATGCTGCAACACCTAAACGCCATGGTTTAGGCCGCAGCCCTTTAAGGGTGTGTGAATGATTGGTTGTATTAATTAGCGTTGTCATTTTCAACAAGTAAATAAGCTTTTAGTAGTTTTTTAAGGTAGGTAGTAATTCTGGGCTTTAATTTTTCCTGAATATTCTGCGTATCCTGCGTATCGTAACCTAACATAAGGCTGGATATATGATGGGAATTAACTATTTGGGTTTTCAGGCCAAATACGGTAGCTACAGCCATATCGGTATCAATATCTCTTCCAAATTCGCCCTTTTCAATGCCTTCGTGTAATATCTTTCGGAATTCAACAACGTTCTGCATCACCATCTCAGTTATCTTATCCGACAATTCTCCGGTGCGCCTCACAGCCAATTCCTGGTAAATTACTTTTTGAAAACAGTTATTATTAAAAACCCTGTCCATATAGGCATCTACATATTCTTCCACCTTTTGCCAGGAAGTTGTATTTTCATTATTGCCAATACCTTTAATAAGACTATGAAATTTCGATGTTCTACGTTCGAAGATGGAAAGCAGTAACCCTTCCTTAGAACCGAAGTAATAATTAAGCATGGCCATATTCACCCCTGCTTCACCCGAAATCATCCGGGTGGAAGCACCGTCAAAACCATGTTCTGCAAATACCCTCTCGGCTACATCCAGAATATGATCTTTTTTATCAACTTTTTCCTTTTCCATTACTTTTTCGTTGTGCAAAATTAATCAAACGATTGATTAATTTTTAAAAATTATGTAATGAATATGTAAAATGCTTGTCATCAATATACATAAACCATCGGAATTAATTCAGTTTTAAAGGCTTAAGTGCCCGGTTTGCTTATTTGTTTTGAATATTTGTACATTCATCTGGTCAAAGCAGTGAAACTTTTATGAGAATAATTAAATTACTTATTACTATTCCCTTCATTATTAACTTAGCCCAGGCGCAAACCGCTCCACCTGCCGATATAGCCACCATAAAGCAAAGCTTTAAAAAGCTGAGTGTACTGGGTAGCGTGCTGTACGTTGCAGCTCACCCCGATGATGAGAACACCCGCCTGCTGGCTTATCTGGCACGCGAAAAAGGTTATCGTACCGGCTACCTGGCCCTTACCCGCGGCGACGGCGGCCAAAACCTAATTGGTAACGAACAAGCCGAACTATTAGGCTTAATTAGAACACAAGAGCTGTTAGCAGCACGCCGTGTTGACGGTGCCGAACAGTTTTTTACGCGTGCCAATGATTTCGGATTTTCGAAAGGACCGGAAGAAACCCTGAGATTTTGGGACCGCGACAAAGTTTTAGGCGATATGGTTTGGGTAATACGCCGGTTTAAACCCGATGTGATGATATGCCGTTTCCCAACAACTGGTGAGGGCGGCCACGGGCATCATACGTCGTCGGCTATTTTAGCGCAGGAAGCCTTTACTGCGGCGGCCGACCCTAAACGTTACCCCGAGCAATTAAAATATGTACAACCATGGCAGGCCAAGCGCCTGCTGTGGAATACCTTTAATTTTGGCAGCACCAATACCACCGCTGCCGATCAGTTTAAGATTGACGTTGGCGTTTATAACCCAGTGCTGGGCAAAGGCTACGGCGAAATTGCAGCCGAGAGCCGTTCCAATCATAAATCGCAGGGCTTTGGCACGGCCAAACAAAGGGGCCAATCGTTCGAGTACTTTAAAAACCTTTTGGGGGAGGCTCCGCAAACCGACCTGCTTGACGGGGTTACCGCCAATTGGAAACGGGTTAAAAACGGCGATGACATTGCTAATAACATTACCACTGCCGGCAAAAATTATGACAGTGAAAATCCGGAAAAATCTGTTCCTGCACTTATTCAACTCCGCAATAAGATTGAAAAAGTAACCGATGTTTACTGGCGTACTCAAAAGTTGAGAGAGCTGGACGACCTGATTGCTGCTTGTGCTGGCCTGTGGTTTGAAAGCTATGCTACTGAAGCTACTTATGCGCTTGGTGATAGCATAACTGTGAGGTCTCAAGTTTTAAACCGCTATAGTGATAAAGTAAGGCTTGCAGGCATCAGTACACAAAATTTTGCCAACGGTGGCCAGTCTTTGCCGGCTAATCAGCTTCAGCAGTTCACTTCGCATAGCTATGCTAACAAAATAACACAACCTTACTGGCTCAATGCGCCGCATGGTATTGGTGCTTATACTTTACCGAATGATACCCTTGCCGGAAACCCTGAGAATCCGGATGCGTTAAAGATCAACTATGATTTTATTATTGAAGGTAAACTATTGCGCTATGAACGCCAATTGGCCTACAAATATGTGGACCCGGTACGTGGTGAGGTTTACCAGCCGGTGGAGATAGCGCCGCCAGTAACTGCTACCATTGAAAGCAAGGCTTTAATATTTAGCGCCGGTAAGCCGCAAATGCTTCAACTTAAGTTAAAATGCTTTAAACTTACCACGGGCCGCATTTCTATTAAACCGGTTGGGGGCTGGCAAATAAGCCCGTCTTCAATTGATTTTAAAGACAAACGAAAAGGCGACGAATGGACGGCTGATTTTACCATAACGCCGGCACCAAATGCTAAGAGTAGCGTAGCCGAAGTGCAGGTAACTGCAGGTGGGCAAATTTACACCAACGGAATACAGCATATACAATACGAGCATATTCCTAACATTACCCTTTTCCCACCAGCACAAACCAGGCTGGTTAATCTCGATTTGAAAACTGCCGGCAAAAAGATAGGCTACATTACAGGTGCAGGTGATTTTGTACCAGATGCGTTACGCCAAATTGGTTATGAAGTGCATTTATTAACCGAGGGTGAGATCATGAATACTGACCTGTCAGTTTATGATGCTATAGTAACCGGTGTGCGTGCCTACAATGTTGATGCACGCCTGGCTTATGAACAGCCCAAGTTAATGGAATATGTTAAAAATGGAGGCAACCTGGTAGTGCAATACAACAATTTTGCCGGACTTGTAGTGCAGCAAATTGGCCCCTACCCTTTCCGGGTGGTTAATGAGCGCGTAACCGACGAGCTGGCTAAAGTAACATTTACCAACGCGCAAAGCCCTTTGCTAAACTATCCTAACAAAATTACACAGGCCGATTTTGATGGCTGGGTACAGGAGCGCGGCTTATATTTTGTAAGCGATATTGCACCAGAGTACCAGGCCACTTTTGAAATGAACGATGCTGGTGAATCCAGCAAGAAAGGATCTTTGATTACGGCCAACTTTGGCAAGGGTAGGTTCGTTTATACTTCGTTGGCTTTCTTTCGTCAGTTGCCTGCTGGTGTACCGGGCGCCTACCGGCTATTTGTAAATTTGCTGAGTAAACCTTTACGATAGCGTTAAGAGCCAGGATAATATCCGATTATAAAACCGTTTTCACCTCAAAATTTATAATGATGCCTTTTTATAAAAGCCCTCCCTTTAAGGGAGGGCTTTACGGGCCGCTAGGCGGTAAATGCGGTCAACCCTTTTTCTATTCTGGCAATAACCTCGTCTTTGCCTAACGCGGCGGCAATATCAAAAACATGTGGGCCAAACTTGCCCCCAACCAGCATAATCCGGAAAGGTAGCATGGCGTCGCCTGGCTTTAAGCCTTTCTCAGTTAGCAGCACTTTAAAGCTATTTTCCAAATCAACAGCATTCCAATCAGCAGTTTGCTGTAATTGGGTAATCAATGTTTGGAAAAATTCGGTTTTAGCTTCATTCCATTTTGGCTTTACCGAATTAAGGTCATACTCATCGGGTTGTTTAAAAAAGTACCAGGCATGCTCATATATATCGGTTAGCAATACCAAACGGTCTTTAACCAGTTCGGTTACCGTTTGCAGATAGCTGTTATCGGTAACAGTAACACCTTTAGCAGTTAAAACGGCCTTGGTTTCTTTTATTAATCTTTCGGCATCCAGCTTTTTGATCCACTCGGCGTTGTACCACTTGGCTTTTTCAAAGTCAAACTTAGCGCCTGCTTTGCTAATGCGCTCCATCGAAAATTTTTCAACCAATTCATCCAGTGAAAAGATTTCCTGATCGGTACCATCGTTCCAGCCGAGCATCGCCAGCAGGTTTATAAATGCTTCGGGCAAAAAGCCAATCTCGCGAAAGCCTTCTGTTTGTTCGCCGCTTTTAGCATCATCCCAGGTCATGGCATATACGGGGAAGCCTAAGCGCGCGCCATCGCGTTTGCTCAGTTTACCATGGCCGTCTGGTTTAAGTATAAGTGGTAAATGTGCCCATTGCGGCATGCTGTCCTTCCAACCCAGGTATTCCCACAACAGCATGTGAACCGGGGCCGATGGCAGCCACTCCTCACCCCTGAAAGCGTGCGATATCTGCATTAAAAAATCGTCGACCACCACGGCTAAATGGTATGTAGGCATACCATCGGCCTTCAGCAGTACTTTATCATCAACAGTATTGGTGTCAAAAGACACATAACCGCGTATCATGTCATTAAAGGATATGGTTTCATCCTCCGGCATTTTAATACGGATTACATGCGGCGTGCCGGCATCAAGCAACTGATCTACTTCATGCTCAGGCAGTGATAGCGAATTGCGCATTTCATTACGGTGTGCCATTCCATACTGAAAGTTAGGCACATCCTTACGCTTTTGTTCCAATTCTTCGGGCGTATCAAATGCATAATAAGCATGGCCATGCATTACCAGTTTTTCGGCATACTCGCGGTAAAGCGCCTTGCGCTCACTTTGGCGGTATGGGGCAAACGGACCACCAACAACCGGACTTTCATCTGCATTCAGTCCGCACCATTTTAAGCACTCTATAATATATTCTTCGGCACCTTCCACATAGCGGTTTTGGTCAGTGTCTTCTATTCTCAGTATAAATGTTCCGTTGTGCTTTTTAGCAAACAGGTAATTAAACAGCACGGTACGCACACCACCCAGGTGCAAACCACCAGTTGGGCTGGGCGCAAAGCGCACTCTTACATTTGGATTTAACATGCCGCAAATATAGTAAGTGGAGCAGTGAATGAGAGAATGAGTGTATAGTTATTACCTGGCAATTACCTGATTAATGCGCCAATTAGTATATAATTAACGCCAATAATCAGTCATAGTAAAACAGGATGAACGTTTTTGCACTTATTTAGTACTTTGATATGCGCAAAAACTTTCATCCACCCACTCATTCACTCATCCACTCACTATATTTGAGCAGTTTATGAGCAACCCCTACCAACGCAAAAAACGCTGGAAATACCTTTTACTTTTTTTTGCCGTAATTATAGCCGGCAGTTCGTTGCTGTACACCAAGTATCTGGTTAAAAACATAGCCAAGTCTGAACGTACCCGTGCTCAAGTGTGGGCACAAACCATGAAACAGGTTTTTTCTACAGTAGATGAAGATCAGCTCAATTACGTTTTTCTGGTGCGTGACAGCCTAACCGTACCTGCTCTGATAACCGATGAAAAAGGCGACTTTAAATTTCAGCGTGGTTTAGACTCAACCAAAACCTTCATAGAGATGCCGCCTGAGCCCGGTGTGGATAAAAAGAAACAGCCCGTATATGACCCAGCCTATTTTGAAAATGAGCTGGCTACAATGAAATCGCAACACGAGCCTATTAAAATTAACGTACCGGGCTTCAATAACAGTTATTGGCTGGTATATTATAAAGACTCTCCTTTATTAACCCAGCTACGGGTATTCCCTTATATACAGCTCACCATTATCGCTATATTTTTAATGGTGGCTTACTCTGCCTTCAGTTCATCGCGCAAGTCTGAACAGAACCAGGTTTGGGTAGGTTTGGCAAAAGAAACGGCTCATCAGTTGGGAACGCCCATCTCATCATTGCTGGCATGGATAGAGTTGTTAAAAGACAAATTTGATGCAGAAGATGATACGTTGATAAACGAAATGGCCAATGATGTAAAACGGCTGGAAGTAGTAGCAGATCGTTTTTCTAAAATTGGCTCAAAACCGGTGCTTGAGCCCCATTCCGTTTACGAGGTGGTAAAAGATTTTGTGGATTACTTTAAAGTTCGCGTGTCTGACAAGATCAGCTTTGAGCTTAACGGCGATCGCTACCTTAAAGCCGGCATTAACGTGCCGCTGTTTGATTGGGTGATTGAAAACCTGTTAAAAAATGCAGTAAATGCTATACAAGCCCCCGGCAGCATTAAGATAGATGTTATGGCCAGCAAAACACGAAGCCATATTTATATTGACGTAACCGATACGGGCAAAGGTATACCCCGTTCAAAATTTGTTACCGTTTTTAGGCCGGGCTACACTACACGTAAACGTGGCTGGGGCCTGGGACTTTCGCTCACCAAGCGCATGGTAGAAAATTACCATAACGGGCAAATTTTTGTTAAAGATTCTGAACTGGGCAAAGGCACTACTTTCAGAATTGTACTTAAAAATATAGAAGATGATAATTAAGCCTGAGCCTGGCGAGTACGCGCCGTTTTATGCCGGCTATGTAGAGAAGGCTATAGCGCACAGCGATGTTCTGCAAACGCTTACGCAATTAAAGGAAAGTACCTATCAGTTTTTTACAGCGCTGCCTGCCGAAAAGGAAAACTACGCTTATGCAGCAGGCAAGTGGACCATTAAACAACTGTTGAGCCATATGATTGATGCAGAGCGGGTATTCGCTTATCGTATTCTATGCTTCTCGCGACAGGATCAGAATCCTTTGCCAGGTTTTGATGAGAATGATTATGTAGAAAAGGCATTGTTACATACGAGAACGTTGGCCAACTTAGCTGCCGAGTTTAGGGCGTTAAGAGAAGCCAATTTGTTTCTATTCAGGTCTGTTACGGATAAACAACTATTATACAACGGTACGGCCAGTGGTCAAACGGTTTCAGTTAGAGCGCTGCTATACATTACCGCCGGCCACGAGTTGCACCACCTGGACATCATTAAACAACGTTACCTGTAAACAGCAAAAAGCCTCTCCGTTTACAGAAGATGCTTTTTTGTGATAAATGGGCTTGCTTTTTATATTTATACCACGTCTTTCTCGTGAATATAAGCAGCTGGGGCTTCTTTATCAATGGTTTCTTTCTTTTCGATACGATAAGATAAGAAAAGGCCCAGGCCGCCAAACATGGCTATCAAACCAAAGTAAACGGCTTCGTTATCTTTCATGCGGGCAAAAACCGTTGCATCCAGTACATAAGCTAAAAACAAACCCAAACCTGCACCTATAAGCAGTAAACCCCATTTAAGGTTCTGAAACGGAGCCGATTGTGGTTTATACCGGCGTGGATCCATACCACGCTCAATCATGGCCATTTTTTCACGTTTCTGTAAGTATACAATTCCAAAGATCATAGCAAATAAGCCAAGTGGTACTAAGATGGGTACTAATAATTGTGCGCCTTCCATGTTATTTAATTTTTAAAGTTATTGATTTGTTATCGAACGCCTCACCAACTGCGGTGATTTGTAAGCTATGACCACACGTTTTGTAAGCAGGTTACAGGTTTATCTTACTTTTTTTTAAAAAAAGGTAACAGGTTACCAAATGGACAGGCTAGTACAACATTTTGTACACCTCATATATATATAACTAATGCTTGCCACCAACAATAGGAAGTTGGGCACTCCGCTTATTTTTATAATTTTATTGCTAAACGCTGTAACCTGGTTTCAATTACTGTGGTCATAGTTATTGTAAAATGCAAAGCAAGCTTTCAGATATAGAACTAATTGAACAAACCCTCGCGGGCGACCAATCGGCTTATGCGCACTTGGTTAAACGGCATCAGAGGTTTGTATTCACGCTGGCTGTGCGTTTTACCAAAACCCGCGAAGATGCCGAGGAGGTAGCACAGGATAGTTTCATTAAGGCTTATCGTTCATTGCAAAACTTCGCAGGTAACAGCAAGTTCAGTACGTGGCTATACAGTATTGTATATACCACGGCCATGACATTTTTGCGCAAGAAACGGTTGGATACTTCATCTATTGATGATGAAACCAATCATATACAGGTTGAGAACCACAGCAGCGGGTTAGAAAACAACATGGCCGAAAATAAATCACGGTCGTTTTATGTGAACCAGGCCATTGAACAGTTATCGGCTGATGACGCCATGATCGTCACCTTATTTTATAAAGGCGAGCAGTCATTAGAAGAAATTGCCGTAACTTTAGGCATTGAGCCTAACAATGTTAAAGTGAAACTATTTAGAGCACGCCAGCGTTTGAAAGAGAAGCTTGAGCGTAATTTAAAGCATGAAGTTAAGGAACTGATATGAACAACATTGAGGAAAAACTGTGGAATTTTATGGACGGTTCTTGCTCACCAAAGGAGCACGAGGACATCGCCAGGCTTATTGCCACAGATGAAATTTACCGGCAGAAATATGAGGAGATACTGGCATTTAACCAGGAGCTGCAAAGCATAGAACTGGAGATGCCGCCCATGGCCTTCACCTATAAAGTAATGGAAGGCATACGCACCGAGGAGGCCAGCAAGCCATTAAAAGCCACAATTGATACACGCATTATTAAAGGCATTGCCGCATTTTTTATATTAACCATTGTAGCTTTATTAGGCATTGCCCTGGTTAATACCGATTGGAGCATTAGTAGCAATAATGGCTTTCAATTGCCTGCAAGCGCCAAACTGCCCGAAATTGAGCACTATTTTAGCGGGCCGGCTTTAAAGGCATTTCTGTTTTTTGATGTGGTGTTAGCCCTGTTTTTATTTGACGGTTACCTGCGCAAACGTCATAATACACAACAAGCCTAAAAAAACTGACACTTTTGTACACAATGCTGAACATTAGTGTCTGTCATCCCTGATAGCTTGTCATGAAACAAACTATCTTCATTAACTCACTCTATTTGAAAATCAGCCGAAAAGAAATTTTGTAAAAATATGTGTTCTAACACAATTTTTGGTACAACAATTGTGTTAGTATATATGAATTGGTAAACTTACCAATTTAATTGTGATAAGGTTTAGGTTGAAAGTCCCCCGGTGCAAGACTGGGGGGCTTTTTATTTATAGCCATTTTTCACTTTCTTTAACTGCTTCCCGAGCATATTACTTTTTTCTGGTCAATAAGTTTCGTCGTAACTATTTATACCTTTGGTGCATCTAATTATAGATCATCATGAAAAAAATTTACATCTTAATTTTAGCTGTTATAGTAGCAGGCAGCACCTTTTCTGCCCAGGCACAGGGCTTTAAAATGCCACAAGCCAGTTCGGCACAAACCCTTGTACAAGAATTTGGCTTAGGCAAGATCACTTTAAACTACTCGCGTCCCAATACTAAAGGCCGTAAAATATTTGGCGCATTAGAGCCATATGGTAAGGTTTGGCGTACCGGCGCAAACAATGCCACCGTAATTACCTTTACCGATGACGTTACGATTGAGGGCAACAAAGTGCCGGCCGGCGAATATGCCTTTTTTTCGATTCCTGATGCCAATGAGTGGACCATCATCCTGAACAAAACCACTAAACAATGGGGCGCTTATGAATATAAGCAGGCCGACGACTTTTTACGTTTTAAAGTAAAAGCTGCCAAAACTGCCGCACCTGTTGAAACTTTTACCATGCAATTTGCTAATGTTTTACCAACCACCGCCGAATTGCAATTAATGTGGGAACGTACTGCTATCAATTTGCATTTAGCAACCGATATTGATAGCCGGGTTATGGCCGGTATTGAAACCGCCATGAAGGGCGAAAAGAAGCCTTATTTTGCTGCTGTACAGTATTACTACGAAAACGGTAAAGATTTAAATAAGGCCTTGGAGTGGATTACCGAAGCTGAAAAAACAGCGCCCAAAGCCCCTTATTACAAATTATGGAAGGCGCGTATTCAATTGAAAATGGGAAACAAGGCTGCGGCTATTGCCACAGCTGAAGAAGGTGCACGCCTGGCAAGAGAAGAAAAGAATGATGAATACATTCGCTTAAACGAAGGAGTTATAAAACAAGCGAAGGGATAATTCTTTGCCTTAAGAAATACATCAAAGCCCGGCCTGAGTGTCGGGCTTTTTGTTTAAGAACGGATTGACAACCAGTGCTATTAACACCAATGCAATACAGCCCAAGGCATTAAGCCATAAATAAGCTACTTTATCAGTATACCCTACGTATACTACAACGGCTTCGGCCAGTATTGCTGCTAAGAAGACGGCACTGCCTTTAATATGTTTCAGGTAAAAGGCAACCACAAACACGCCCAATATAACGCCATAAATGTACGAACCCAGTTTATTAACCGCCTCAAGCAGGTTGCCCAATTGCCCGGCGTACAGCGCCATAATTAGGCAAATAACACCCCAAAAAACTGTAGCCCAACGCGAGGCGGTTACATAGCTCTTATCACTGGCATTTTTATTAATCACCCGTTTATAAATATCAACCACAGTGGTCGACGCCAGCGAATTAAGCGCACTGGCCGTTGATCCCATAGAGGCCAGGAACACAATAGCGATCAGCAAGCCGATTAACCCTTTAGGCAAATAATGCGTTACAAAATTCAGGAAAACGTAGTTGGTATCATTCACATCGGCCAGGGCATTGTTTTGCTTCATTAAAGCAATTCCTTGTTTTCGCAGCGTATCGGCCTCGGTAGTGGCTTGTTGCAGCCTGCTTTGGGCAGCATCTATCCCCTTTTTATCCTTGCTATCTAAAGCATTTAACAAAGCTTCACTCTTCTCCTTTTTACTTTTAAATGCCTGGGCATATTGGGTTTCCAGCCGTTGGTATTGCACAGCGTAGCGGCTGGTCTTTATTTGTTCAACCTCGTTACGGTTAAAAAACATGGGCGGCTGTGTAAACTGATAAAATGCAAACACCAGTATCCCAATAAGCAGTATCAGAAATTGCATCGGTATTTTAATGAGGCCGTTCATGAGCAAGCCAATGCGGCTTTGCCCCGCCGAACTGCCCGTTAAGTAACGCCCAACCTGGCTTTGGTCTGTACCAAAATAAGATAACTGCAAAAAGAATCCACCTACTAAACCGCTCCAAACACTGTACTGATTTTTAGGATCAAAATGCCAATCAATTACGTTCATGCGGCCAAGTTTGCCTGCCAGTTGCAGCGAGTTTTTAAATCCAACACCATCTGGCAGTAACATTACTACTGTCACCCCGGCTAAAAACATGCCGGCAAATATGATGCTCATTTGCAGCATTTGCGTGTAAGACACCGCCTTAGTTCCTCCGTAAACCGTATATACAATAACCAGCGTACCAATAAACAGTGTGGTATAAACCACATTAATTTGAAGGATAGCTGACAAAATTATAGAGGGCGCATATATGGTGATTCCTGTTGACAAGCCGCGTTGCAATAAAAACAAAAAAGCAGTTAAAGCACGGGTTTTCAAATCAAAGCGCTGCTCCAGAAACTCGTAGGCGGTATAAACTTTTAACCGATGAAAAATGGGTACGAAAGTGATACAGAGCACAATCATGGCCAGGGGCAGACCAAAGTAAAACTGCACAAAGCGCATCCCGTCTGAATAAGCCAGACCAGGTGCCGAAAGAAAGGTAATAGCACTGGCCTGTGTGGCCATAACCGATAAACCGATGTGGTACCACGGCAGCGAGCGGCCGCCTACCAGGTACTGATCCAGATTTTTGCTCCCCCTGCTTTTATAAATGCCGTAAGTAATTATTACAGACAGGGTAACAGCTAAAACAATCCAATCGGTAAGGCTCATTTAAAACTAATGGTAATGAGCCAAAATACAAAAATTAGAAGAACCAGCCATACGATAACAATACCGTAAAACTGGTTCCAGTTGCGTATAAATGGAGGCAGGTCTTGCCGATCAGGCACTTTGACGGCCTTTAACCAATACTTTTAAAAATAAGGCTGCAGTAAGTAAGCCCAACACACCGCCAATGGGAATGTAAATTAAGCCCTGGTTTACAACAGCGCCGGTGAACAAGCCAGCTACTAGGCCAATGATGTAAAAATATGAATCGTTGTTTTCTTCTTCTTTATGATGATGTGCCATAACGTTTATATATCTATATGCGCAAAAGTAGCTGATTAACCTTTGGATACAAAACTTTGTTCGGCATAACTTTCAAATAATGATGTATTAAAGCAGTGTAAAAACCATGTAAGGCTGTATATTTCTTATAATTGTAAACCAGTTACCTTAAATTTATAACACCATGCATAAAGCAGGTATATATATTCTGGCCATTGCTGCCTTTGTGATTGCCTTAAACGCCCGGGCACAAACCAATCCGGTATCCAAAACCTGGGTTGCCGATAAAGGCAATGGCACCTATCAAAACCCGATCTTGTATGCCGACTATTCGGACCCTGATGCCATACGGGTTGGCAATGATTACTATATGACGGCTTCCAGCTTTAACTGCACGCCCGGCCTACCCATTCTACACTCAAAAGATCTGGTAAACTGGCGACTGATTAATTATGCATTGCCTAAGCAAGTTCCGGCCGATGTATTTAGCCAGCCACAACATGGTAAAGGCGTTTGGGCGCCTTGTATCCGCTTTCATAACAACGAGTTTTATATTTACTATCCGGATCCTGACTTTGGTATATACGTTATTAAAACCAAGAACCCGGCGGGTGAATGGTCGAAACCGCAAATTGTATTACCCGGCAAAGGATATATTGATCCTACTCCACTTTGGGACGATGACGGCAAAGTTTACCTGGCCATAGGCTGGGCCGGTAGTCGTGCCGGTGTAAAAAGCCTGCTCACTGTTTTCAGGATGAATAGCGCAGGTACTAAGGTTGTTAATGATGGCCGCCATGTGTTTGACGGGCACGAAAGCCACCCTACTATTGAAGGCCCTAAGTTTTACAAACGCAATGGTTATTACTATCTGTTTGCACCTGCCGGTGGTGTAGGCACGGGCTGGCAGTTAGTACTTCGCTCTAAAAACGTATATGGCCCTTACGAAGAAAAAATTGTGATGGATCAGGGCAAATCATCTGTCAACGGCCCGCACCAGGGGGCCTGGGTGGAAACGCAAACCGGCGAATCGTGGTTCATTCACTTTCAGGACAAGGGCGCTTATGGCCGCATTACACATTTGCAACCCATGCGCTGGGTAAACAACTGGCCCGTTATAGGTGCCGACCCTGATGGCGATGGCAAGGGCGAACCGGTATTGGTTTATAAAAAGCCCAATGTTGGTAAAACGTATGCTATTGTTACACCACCAGAGAGTGATGAATTTAATACCGACAGTTTAGGACTTCAGTGGCAATGGCATGCCAATCCGCGATTAGAATGGAGTGCCAAAATACCAGGCAAAGGTTACCTGCGTCTCTTTGCCTACGCTACCGAAAAAGGGGCGCAAAGCCTGTGGCCAGTGCCTAATTTATTGATGCAAAAACTGCCTGCACCCGCTTTTACTGCTACCACCAAAGTTAAATACACCGTTGAGCAGGATGCCTGGCAAGATAAAAAAGCAGGTTTGCTGATGATGGGTAACGATTACGCCTATATAAGCATCAGCAAAGACGAAAAAGGCTATAAAATTAGCCAGGTGACTTGCAAAGGTGCGGTTAACGGTGCTGGAGAGAACACGATTGATGAAAAAAGGATAAGCAGCAATGCAGCCTGGCTGCGCATGCAGGTAATTGCCCCTGATGCCAAATGCAGTTTTAGCTATAGCGAGGACGGCATCAATTTTAAACCCATTGGTGAGACATTTACCGCCGCCCCCGACAAATGGATAGGCGCTAAAATGGGATTATTTTGCATTAGCAAACCGGAGGCACGCACCGGTGGATATGCCGATTTTGACTGGTTCAGGGTAGAGAAATAAATATGGCTTTATCATACCATCTATAAAAGAACACCTTACATTTGCAATGCACCTTTTACTATTAAAGAATAAACCAAACCATAATTATACAAGACCTTTTAACATGAAGAAATTTAGTCTAATTAATCTTGCTATCATTCTGCTCATGATCACCACTACCCTATCTTCTAAGGCACAAAAACAGCCAAGAGCTAATGCCAAAAAAGCTGTCGAAGAAGCTGTTGAAAAGCTGCGTACGCTAATGGTTAACCCCGATAGTGCAGCACTTTCAGCAATGGCGTCTGAAAAATTAACTTTCGGTCATTCGAGCGGTAAGATTCAAAATAAGCAGGAGTTTTTGCATTCATTCATCTCGGGCGATACTGATTTTACCAGCCTTGAATTTAGCGATCAAACTATAACAGTATCTGGAAGTACAGCTATTGTACGGCACACCCTAACCGGTGCCACAAATGATAAAGGCAAAGCACCTGGTACAGCTAAACTACTTATTATACTGGTTTGGCAAAAAGTAAAAGGTCAATGGGTGCTGTTAGCCCGTCAGGCAGTAAAACCTCCGGTTGCATAAATTAAAAGTATCAAACAATCAACAACAACACATGAGTAATTCATCTAACTTGTTTAATCTGCAGGGTAAAACGGCGCTGGTTACCGGCGGCAATAAAGGCATAGGTAAAGGCATGGCAATTGGTTTGGCCGAAGCTGGTGCCGATATTATTGTCGTATCGGGCTCAGTTGAACTGCAAGGCAGCGAAATTGAAAAGGAAGTAACCGCTTTAGGTCGCAAATTTAAGGCATACCAGGCCAACCTGGGCAACCGCGAAGGTTTGTACGACTTTGTGAATAAAGTACTGGCCGAGAATCCACAGATAGATATCCTGATAAACAATGCCGGCACCATTATGCGTAAACCAGCAGCCGAACATCCTGACGAATGGTGGGACAGCGTACTTTCTTTAAACCTCGACGCGCCTTTTATACTGGCCCGCGAAATAGGCAAGCACATGATTGAGCGTGGTAGTGGCAAAATTATATTCACCTGTTCGTTATTAAGCTTTCAGGGCGGCATTAATGTACCCGGTTATGCAGCCAGCAAAGGTGCATTGGCCAGCCTGGTTAAAGCGCTGGCTAACGAATGGGCATCTAAAGGCATTAACGTTAACGGTATTGCACCTGGCTATATCGCTACCGACAACACCGAGGCCCTGCGTAATGATCCCGACCGCAGCAAGAGCATTTTAGACCGCATACCGGCAGCACGCTGGGGCGAGTCTGAAGACTTTAAAGGGCCGGCTGTATTTTTATCATCAGATGCTGGCAGCTATGTAAACGGCCACCTGCTTACCGTTGACGGTGGCTGGATGGGAAGGTAAACCTACACCAAGAACCAGGACTTTAAACACATCGAATAGTCTGAATAAGGGCTTAATGCAAGTGGTCACAGACAACTGATAACAGAAACCGGCCTTAGGCCACATACAACTGAAAACTATGGAAATAAGATTTGAGCATAGCAAGAAAGAGGTAAGCCGCATGACCACCGAGGAGCTTAGAGAGGCTTTTTTAGTGGAGAACCTAATGCAAGCTGACAAATTAACCTCGGTTTACTCGCATTACGACCGCACTATTGTTGGCGGTGTAAAACCGGTTAACAGCGCCGTTACCTTAGACAATCATCCCGAACTACGTGCCGAGTACTTTCTGGAGCGCCGCGAAATAGGCATCATTAACGTGGGAGGCAACGGCGTTGTAATAGCCGACGGACAAACTTACGAACTGGATAAAATGAGCTGCTTGTACCTGGGAAAAGGCACTAAAGACGTAAGTTTTAAAAGCACAGATGGCAACAACCCTGCCGTATATTACCTGCTGTCGAACCCTGCCCATGCAAATTATCCTAACCGTTTAATGACCAAGGAAGAAGCAGCACCGGTACAACTGGGCGATATTACCACCTCAAACAAGCGCACTATTTACAAATATATTCACCTAGATGGCATACGCAGCTGCCAACTGGTTATGGGCTTAACTGTACTGGAAACCGGCAGTGTATGGAACTCGGTACCGCCGCATACACACACCCGCCGCACCGAAGTATATTTTTACTTCGATTTGCCCGAAAACCAACGCCTGTTCCATTTTATGGGCGAGCCACAGGCCACCCGTAATATTGTGATGCAAAATCATGACGCGGTGATATCTCCGCCATGGTCTGTACACTTTGGCTGCGGTACAAGCAACTACGCCTTCATTTGGGGCATGGCCGGCGAAAACCAGGTTTACACCGATATGGATCCGCTAGCGGTTGTTGAGGTTAAATAACTTCTGCTAAGACAAAAAAGCCGGCTAATTAGCCGGCTTTTTTTATACAGGTTTTTCTGCAGGTATAATTTCTGATCTTCGCCTAAATGGTGTAAGATTTGATAGCCTGGTTAAACTGCTGTTTTTTTAGATACCCTTTACTACTTATGCCCAAAAAAAGAACAACGTTGCCTAAAGATTTTGAAGAACTTTTAAGTAAAAAAAGTTTGCAGGAACTTAAAGACATTTTTAACCAATGCGAGGTTGATGCTCATGGAGGATATGAAAAGCAAACCGCGTTAGCTTTTGATAATTGCCCTCATGAATTGGCAGAATGGCTGATTGAACAAGGGGCCGATTTACAAGCAACCGATACCTGGGGAAATACGCCTCTTCATACAAGAGCACGTAGCACATCAGGCAATATAGAAAGCTTGTTAAAGTTAGGAGCCGACATAAACAACAAAAGCAACTCAACAGGCACACCCCTCCATGCAGCTGCAGATGCTCACAATGTTGAAAACACAAAGCTTTTGCTAGCCCACGGAGCGAAAGCTGATGAACTTAATGCCGATGGATATACACCATTAGAAGTAGCACTCAGCACCTGTAATAATATAGACATTGTTGAAACTGCAGAAATATCCGGAATTTACCTGAATGCAGGTGTGCAAACTACTTCAAGGATGAAGGATCTGGTTGCCAAAATAGGTAGCACTTTTGAGTTTCATAGAGCCAATTTTGATCAAGATACGGTAGCTGAAGTAAGTGAAGCTTTAGAAGAATTATACAGACTGTTCAATGTGGTACCGGTATCCAAACGTATTTTGCACGATGGTAAATCTCCGATAATTACCACCGCAGTAACCTGGCAAAAACAACATCAGGACCTTTGGGAACAACTGGTTCCTTCAAGTGGCCATGCCGCAACTATTCAGGGTGAAGTTATCCGCATTACAGGTCGGATTGCCCGTGAATTAGAAGACAACGGCGGTGTAAACTGGGACGGAGAATACAAAAAGATGACCGATGCGCTACTTGCATACTTGAAGCAAGGTAAGCAACTGCCTTCGATTGAATTGGCGGAAGTGGAAGATCTTGTTAAAGAAGTTAAACAAAAATCAGGCAATACCGCCCGGTTGTGCGAACTTAGCGTTAAGTGGGTAACAGAAAACACGCTGCCTTTAACGCTTTCCTCTATATCTTATAAGCGATAACTAATCTGTTTTTTGCCCTTAACTACATCAAACTATACACAAAGGTGTATAAAAAAGCCGTTTCGGTAGACTAAAACGGCTTTTCTTAGTCGGGATGGCAGGATTTGAACCTACGACCTCCAGCACGCCATGATTGCGATATACTGTCGTTAATGTTGTTAAATCTGTTAATAAACGCACTATTTGCAGTTATACGATAGTGTCAACCATATACATCACCGTATACAAAATGATGTCTGCTACTCAAAGATACTTGATTCATGTTATATGAGGTTAAGTGAATGAAATAATTATGATGCCCTCACACGCTTATAGCAATCAAGTGCAAGATGGAAAAGGAATAAATGGATAGTGCGGTTGTATTGAGCGTTTATGCCGGAAGCTCTTGCACGCTACAGCAGCTATGAGCGTAAATTTGCTGAATAATTCTATTCTTCGCTCTTCCTTCCAATTCAGAAATATTGAAATTCCTTAGTTTATAGAGGTGCTATAAATTCTGAATTGCTTATTGTTGAAAGGTGTATATATCTCCCGCACACTCATTATACATCCGTTTTGGTAATGAACTTAACAATACGTTATAAGTACAGTCATCCTTCACTGATTTGAAGACTAATTGATTATTTAGGAGTTTGATTGGCAAGTCCTCAATCGTTGTGACATTGTAGTTCCCAATGTACTTGTTGTTAGAGTTGTAAACCAAGATACGGTTTGTCGCTCTGTGAGACTGTCCCCATATCCACACTGATGTAAGTATTTTGTACTTCAGCCCGGTCTTTGTTTGAACGGCTCCTAAATACCTAAGGGAAGTTGTTGAGCCACCTTCGTTACTGTATTGATATTCCTTTCCTATATTAGCTGACCGCAAGACCCTTACAATTTGTTTAGTAGCCTTACTACTCTGTGCCTGTAGATTAGTATGCGCTTGTAAGCATAACATGATGAGCACACATATACGGATTAAAGGTCGAAGCATGTTTGCAATGATTTAATTCAGAAAATCTTAAATTCTTTACTTTATAGAGGCTACACAAATTCTGAATTAGGCAACTAAGCTAATGTGCTCTCGTGTAAGATATGGTATTACCATCATAGTCAAAGACGTATTTACTAAACTCAAAGTCAATGGCAACAATACTATCTTCTAGCAGTAAAAGATTACTGTCTCCATGTGGTGTTACAAAGATGTCTGCGCCGCTTTGTTGCCAAACGATGTTACCCGATCTGTCCAATCTTGAAAGCTCAACTTCTCCATGAATGATATAGTCCTGTTTATATTTATAGATTGCAAAGCAAGTAGCCCAGTCTGCTTTTGTTTTCCAAAGCAGCTCTAATGAGGTGGCACAAAGACAGAAGACTGAATCAGAACAGCAAGTAACTAGTCGGTCGCCATCTAACAAGGCTGTATTGGCATACACTCCTGTTCCTCCACCATTCGCACCCAGTACTATACTTTTTAGTAGTACTCCATCACTATGTAGATGGATAGCCTGCATTGAGGTAGGCTTGTAACCGTCATCATTGATATACACCACATCAAATCCTGAAAGGTTGTCCAAGTCTCGAGATATAGCATCTTTGACTGTTATAGTGTACTGATTGACATTAAAAGTTAGCATAGCGTGAACAGGCTTTCAATTCAGGAAAGTTAAGAATTTATGTTTTATAGAGGGTGTTGAAAGTTTGAATGAATGGCTTGACTTTTAAAAGAATAGTTACCTGTATCTTTAAAAGTTAACATAGGCAAGTCTGCACTCAAGTAGCTGCACATTTCTAATTCAATACTACTTATACTATACCATGTGTTCTGAAAATGTGCAGATTTTAATCGCCTGTTGTCACAGATTGGTACTTGCCATCTTTCCAGTAGTAAGTCTCTGCTGAAGCCTCAAAGTTTGAAACCTGTATGGCCTGATGCTTTAAATCCAGTGTCTTGATGTCATCTGCACCTTCATCCATACTTAGGTAGTTCAACTTGCCTTTATCAATCAACTCTAATCCTATCTTGAGCGGCAAAGTTGCCTCGTTAAGTTCTAACAACCGGACTGCCTTGCAATCATTACCATCTGACTGTAATACCCAAACAATGAAAGCCTATTCCTAAAACAAATTAACGTACACCAAGGTTTTGGTCATCAATCCTTTTAATCTTATACCGCTAGCAAGAGAATAGTTATTGCCGTATAGGTATAGCTCTCCAAGCGTGTTGCCAAGCTTTAAAAAATCATCAGGAAGGGTGCTAATTTTGTTATAAGAAAGCGTTAGCCGGGTGATTTTAGGTAAATTAAATAAACCTGAAGGCAGCGATGTGATTTGATTTCCATCCAGTCGCAATTCAGTAAGCTTGCTTAAATTACCTATTGATTCAGGCAGCTCTTTTATACTTCCCGACTGCCCGTTGAAGTAAACAAGATTCGTCAGGTTCCCAAAGTCTTTAGGTAGGTATTCAAAGGACCCTGCTGCTGTAAGATATTTAAGATTGGTAAGATTACTAAATGAATTGGGCAATGACTTGTATACCCCGAATAGGGTCAATGATTCCAAGTTTTTCAGATTTCCAAAATTTTCAGGAATTGAAGAGAGTGCAGGAGTTGAAAGATTGCAATATCTTAAGTTCAGATTTCCAAAGCTGGCAGGTAACTCTCTATACTGACCTGAGAGATCTAATGTATCAAGTGATTGCAAGTTCCCAAAGTCGGCAGGAAGCGCAGCGCTGGTGGCTGTTGTAGTAAAATATAAGCGGCGGAGCTTAGAAAGTTTAGCAATAGATGGAGGCAAACCTTCACTTGTGCTGATTACCAATGATTCCAAACTTTCCATATTACCAACATTAGTTGGTAGCTTTTGAACCGAATTGTTATTGCAGTCAAAGTACTTTAGTTTTTTTAATTTACTCATACTTTCAGGTAATTGGCGAAGGCCAATCGCACCCATCACTAAATATTCGAGATTTTCCAAGTCTCCCATACTTTCAGGAAGATAATATATCTTTGCACCGTATTGCGTATGACTCATCAGAAACTGCTTAAGCTTGGTTAATTTTCCTACATTGGATGCAATTGCAGAAATTCCAGTATCATCCACATTCAGATACTCGAGGTCACGATATTTTTCGCCAATAACAATTGGAAAATTGTTGATAGAACTCCCTTGTAGATAAAGTTTCTTCAAATATCTAAAAGCTTGCAAAGCTGGGTACTGAACGGTGTCTTGTAAAATCCAGCTAATGCCACTTGAACTCAAATCAAGCTTCACGATATGGCCATTCTCATACCCCACTCGGTAGGAGTTTGGATCCATTTGCAGGTCATTAAGCGCTTCAACTTCCAAGTAATTGCCCGACTTCACATCAAAGGTTGCTGATGCTGTTTTGCTGCCATAAGAAGTTGTCCAAGTGATCTTATAATTGGTATTCGCATATCCCTGGAATTTGATATAGGGCGAATTCAGGTCAGGAACAACTGTGCCGCCAGAAGTCTGGGTACGGAGGGTCGCATATTTCCCTTGTATACTCCAGGTGCCGCGGTCGTACATCTTTGCATTCAGGAAAAATTGTGTTTGGTTGCCTGGCGAAGAGTTGGTAATAGTTGTGCTTAAAGGTTTGAAATTTATCTTTACAACTGATTCGGAAAATTTGGAACTGCCTGTCATGACCGTCCACTTCAATTCATAGGTTTCTCCAGGCATGCCGTTAAACTTGGAATCCGGACGGGTATCATTTGAAAAATTGACTTTGCTTTCAACTAAACCTTTAACAATAGACCACTTTCCGCTTTGTCCTGCCTTTAAACTATCCGCGTTAAGCGTAACCTGAAATTCTTCAATATCGCTCTGATTCGTTCCTGCAGTAGCAAATGGGATGGCAGCTTTTTCCTTGTGTTCCTCTTCCTTTTTACAAGAAAAAATTAAAACAACTAATAAAGCAAAGACAAGGCTTTTAAAGGCGTGCATAAAGATGTGATTCCGGTTTGCTGTGAAAATACGCAGTTTTAATAAGATTCAATATCATTTTTAAATATTTAAAGAATTTTCTTAAAACACTTTGCAGCATCGGCTAATGATTATACTTTTACAAGTAACCCAACCTTATGAAAAAACTTTTCCTTTTACTCATTGCCTTTTCATTTTTCGCCTGCACAAAAACCATAATAGTCGAAGATATAGACCCCGCGTCTTTTAGAATCTCCATCCTTCCTGTAAAAACGGAAAGCTTCAATCAATACAAGATCACTGGTTCAATGGATGTAAGAAATGCCATCGGGGAGATTGAGTATGGCGTAGTTCTGGGCAAGTCTATAAACCCTACAATCGAAAATGCTACGAAATCAGTATTGGGCAAATCAAAAGCGTCCGTTGATTTTACTTACAACTTAGCCAATTTAGACACCGGAGCGGTATTTTATGCACGCGCTTACGGTTCACACGATGGAAAAATAGAGTACTCAGCGAATCAAGTAATTGGCAAAGTATCACCTCAGATCACTTATGCAGATACAACCATAAATTATGGACAACCGTTTACCGTATTAACCAACATTTCCAATATCTCAGCTAGTACAACCGTCAAGATTTCGCTGAATGGTATACCCTTGGCAATAAACAGCACAGGTGTGGTTTTCGGCACTACCACGGGCAGCAGCTTTTCTTTACAAACACCGGATCAATTAGCACCAGGTCGGTATACATTGACCGTGTTATTAAATAATATCAATCTGGTTTATCAAAAAAAGGTAACGATCATGGAGGGCCATTGGACGCGAGTGAATAACCTACCGGCAGATAATGGAGGCTTGGTGGGCAATGCAGATAATTTTGTGAGAGGTGATTGGATTTATACGTACAAGGTTGCCTCGTCAACAGTTACTACTTCAGCAGAGTTCAGCCGCTTTAATTACTTAACTAATGAGAAGGTCAACCTAACGCCGTTTGATAAAGTGTATATGGCACAAAATGCCGCAATTATACAAGCGGGTACCTTTATTCATTTTGTTGCAGGTGACCGGGTCGGAGGCTATCAAAATTCAAGTAGTACAAGTACTCATTATATTTATAATACGACGAGCGATACTTGGTCACAAGAGACTGACTTCCCTGGCGGTTCCAGGAGGAGCCCTGTTTCAATACTACATGATAATAAACTTTTCGTTGGCTTAGGTTACAGTCCTGGTATAATCAATGTAAGAGGAAACATTTATTACACCGATATGTGGTGCTACGATCTTGGGACTAAAATATGGAAAAAAATGGCCGACTTTCCTACAGGCAAAGGGAGGTTGCTAAATGCGGCATTCAATATAGGGAGTAAGATCTACATCACCTGCGGGTCGGTGGGTGTTAACGATTACTCGTCTCAGCCTACTAAAGAAACGTGGTGTTACGATACAGCAACCGATCAATGGTCGCAAAAAGCCAATTATCCAGGATCGGGAGAAATATGGTTTGCCAATTTTGCTATCGGTAATTACGGTTATGTAGGCATGGGGGAAACAACCACTTATAATTCATACTATGGTAAAAACCTTGACTATCATTTTTATAAATATGATCCATCAAGTGATAAGTGGACTGAAGTAAGCAATTTCAAAACACCTTTCTCTATACCGATGTCAGGATCTAATAATACAATTGCTTTAGTTGGCGGAGGAAGTGATTTCAACAATGTTCCAAATAAATCCTTATATAAGTTTACACCATAGGTCTCACCATATTCAGGATTGAATAACTTATCGTCAATCGCTTGGTTAATCACTCTTTGCAGATTACGCATCTTAACACTAATAGTAGTGTCCTTATTACCTCGCTGATTACGCATCCAATATTCAAAGCTTTCAAGGAAACGGATATTTATATCAGAAAGCCAGATATCAGGCTTAAACTTCTTTAGAATAAGCTGTACTTCCAAATACAGCCCAGCTAATCCAACACGACCTTGTTCTTCCAAAATTTGAATCTGCTGCGTGTAATTGTCCTGTAGAGATATTTCACCTGTCGACTTATTTGTCTCCTTCTTTAAGATTGCTTCTTCTTTCCTCTTGAGATCTGTCTCAAATTGAATGAAATCAAATGCTATTCCTTCACTTTCATATCTTCGAAGGATTTTGTGTGCTTCGGCAAGCTTAGTTTCCAATATAGCATTGCACTCTTTATATCCTTTGAAAGTCTTACGAAAACGGCCCAAACCATTGTCTTCCGCTTCTGCCGGTTTCCATTCCTCTGTCCGACAACGCAGTTTCAATGATTGGTCTGTTAATAATGTGTTGATGACAATAAAACGGCTATGTCTGTCATGAGTCACTCTTAAGGCGACAGCAAATTCGCCGTTTGAAAGTTTCTGTTTGGTCTTTAAAACTACTGCTATGGTAGCCATAACTGATTGAGTTATGACAATAGAAGGTCAACATGAAGGTCAACAAAGAGGTCAACTTGGCCGATAACAAACAAAAAAAGCATACTCAATCAGTCCTAAAACCTCTTAAATATGCTCTTATTTTAGTCGGGATGGCAGGATTTGAACCTACGACCTCCAGCACCCCATGCTGGCGCGATACCGGGCTACGCTACATCCCGAAGATTACTCATCTTCTATTCTATTCCATCTTAATACCTTGCGATATCGCCATTTTTAAGCTTTAGACTTCGTTTAATAGAAAGAACTTCATTCCCAACACTAGAGTATAATAAAGGGCAACAATGTTGGGACTGCAAATATATAAGTTTAAGCAACACATGAAAAAGTGTTTTGCAAATTGTTATTGTTCAAGTTACTGGTGTGTAACAGTAACTGGTGCATGTGACTTTAAATGATTGAGTAAATAAGATAATTTGTGTAATCATGTTGTTGCGGAACAAGTGATCAGTCATTCCTAAAATAGGTGGTTAATTCCTCATATTCCAATTAAACCATGCTGAAGTAAAACAGTCGTAAATACAACCAAAGTACCTTATGAATTATCTACCTGCCAAACTCGCGTTTACTTTCTTGCTCATGATGGGGCTTACCACCGCATACGGGCAACAATATTCAACCAGCTCCAGGGTAAACATTTTTGGCGACACCATAACCACCTATACTAACAGCCAGGGAAGAACCGAATACACAGTCACCAAAAAAACAGACATTTTCGGGAACAAGATTGTCACAACCTCAGATGGGGACGGTAAGGATGTTAAAACATTCAAACAATCGACCGATATTTTCGGAAATAAGATCCTGAAAGGTACGGATGGTGACGGCAAGGAAATTAAAGTGGTTAAAAGTTCTACTGATATTTTTGGAAACAAAATACTATTAGTTTCAGAGAACGGGCAACCTACTGCAACAATTAAAATATCCAACGATATTTTTGGTAACCGTATAAAGACAGTCACTACAGATAGTGAAACCACTACACTAAAGACCTCCAAAGATATATTCGGAAATGAAACAAAGGAAATTATCGGATATGATGGATCGCGAATGACGGTGAAAAGCAGGATGGATATATTAGGTAACCGTATAAAGGAAGTGGCAGACAGCCATGGACAGGTTATCGCAACCATCAAAAGCACTACAGACATATTAGGGAATGTGAATAATGTTATAACGGACCAGCATGGTACCGAAACACTTTCGGTCCGGGGTCGTAAGGGTATATTCGGGAAAGAAACTGACGTAGTGTCCACTAACCTTAAGCCCAACCAACAATCCTTTTATCTGCATCTGATAGAGGGCCTGTTTTAAAATGATTACTTCAGCATGATGTCCTACTGCAATCTGGTAGAACTTTGTTGTTTTAATAAAGGGATAGAATGAAAGTCTACCCATACTTTATAAGCCCAGATTGGCAAGTGCAAGTAAATAATTTATAACATTAATTAACGGCAGTTAACCACTGCGGTTATTATTACGGCTTATTTTATTGTGTTAAACCTTCAACAATATTGTCTTTAAAAGGGCTGACGGGAAGATTCCTGTTTGTAAAAAGATTAGCGTCTATGGGTGAGTTGCCCCAGGCGTAACGCACAAACTTAGGCGTCTTCACCTCGTTACACTGAACGCTAACCTTGTTATTACTAATTTCGGCGTTTGCCGGATAAAACCGATGGTCTTGCCCGGCTAACTCAAAACCTTTAAGTGGTTCCCCGTCTTTAATCACCAACTTATCCTCAGGGTTTGTAAAGCTTATGATAACCTGTCCCCCTTTTACTTCTGCCGACTTAAACACCGGACTCGAATAAAAGCCGGCGATGTGGTAAACCAATTTAAGCGCTGTGCTGGCAAGGCGCATTCCCACCGGAAACTTGTTTGCGGGATGCAGATTTAAAGGGTCGCCCACATCATAAGTAACGGCCATACCCGTATTAGGTAAACTTAAGGCCAACCTTTGCGCCTCCCTCAATTCTGCCCACTGGCTTTCCTGATCACCCTTTTTCATTAAACCAAAAGATGGCATTTGTACATAAACAAAGGGGATATCCTTTTTCCAATGTTTGCGCCAATCATTAATAAGCAACGGAAAAACAGTACGATACTGTAATGCTCTTTGCGCGTTAGCCTCACCCTGATACCAGATCACCCCAGCAATTGATAATGGTGTCAAAGGATTAACCATTCCGTTAAATACCGTGTTTACGGTGTTGTTGGGTGTTGGCTCTATATGGTAAGGCTTACCAAAGTCGGGCATGAGCTTCCATAAGTAATCGTTAAGACTTAAAGTTGTGTCAGCAAATTTGATGTAAGTATTCTTAGCATCACCATTAATACCAAAACCAAACCACCAGGGGTCTTTTTGGTCTGACTTTAAATGCAGCAGCAAGTTGTTTGCACCTGGGTTCCATATACCGGCAGGTAATTGCAATGGCTTATTTTTAGGTAATGCTCCACTAAAAACGGATTTGCCATTAATAAAAATTTCCATGTCGGCATCTGTTTCCCCTAAGCTTAATGTTGAGGGTTTTGCTTCGCTGCCGCTGTTAAGCCTAATGGTTCTTTGCATAAACCCCGTTCCTCTGAAAGCGGCAAGCTTGTTTTGCCATTGCCATGCACCAATGCTCCCGGTTCTCCATTTATCAAAAAATGAGGGTGGGTTTGCAGCCAATTTTGCTGCGTTAAAAAGTGCTGCTTTTGCGTTATTATAAACGTAGGCTTTGGTCTCCTTATCTATATTCTGCTTAATTTCTTCCCAATTATTGGGTTGCTTTTGTACAACTGGTTTTAAAGTAGCATCATTTAGCATGGCCTCTTTGCTTATCCAACACTCTGCTTGCGATGAGCCCCAGCTACTATTAATTATTCCCACGGCAACATGTAGCTTTTGCGCTAGTTGTTTAGCAAAAATGTACCCTACTGCACTGAAATAACCCACGCTTTTAGGGTCAGCATTTTTCCACTCACCAGCAGATAAATCCTCTTCAGGATTGAGGCTCATCTTTTGAGGAACTAAAAACTGGCGTACAGCGTATTCCCCTATGCTTTTACGTTCTGAATCGTAATTACTAGATTGATTTAAGAAGAATTGCATATTAGACTGCCCCGAACAGATCCAAACCTCGCCTATCATCACATCCTTGTAGGAAATACGGTTATTGCCTGATGAGATAGACATAACGTATGGCCCCCCTGCTTGCATAGGTTTTAAGGAGATTACCCATTTACCTTTCGAATTAGCCTGAGCTGTTGCTTCCTGTCCGTTAAACGCAATAGCTACATTAGCTTCTGGCGTGCTCCATCCCCATATGTAAACATCCTGGTTTCGTTGTAACACCATATGGTCGGCAAATAACTTGGCTGTAGATAATTTAGCCTCGGCGTTTTCAGCACATCCTGAAAAAAGGTATAAAAGCAGTAACAGTTGAAGCTTTAACAGATATCTGTACGTTGTTATCATTATAAAAATGAGGTAGTATGAATTGAACGAGTAAAGGCTAATAAATTGTGAATTAGCTTTATTAAAATCAAATGACTATATGGTCAAGCAACAACAATACAAGGCAAAGTTTAGTTTGGTGGGATAGATTGGTTTTAAGCGGTATGCAGTTAAATTCTACTTCGCCCTTAAATCTTGTCAAATTATCAGCACCTCTTAACCAATAAACAACATAATTACTAGTTTTAGTTAAGTTTGATTGAGATAAACGGCTTTCTAATTTTCGTTTAGCTTTATATTAACTACTTTAGTATTTGGTATGCAGGCGTCAGACAATTATATTATCTTAATTGATAGGGTGAATGCTTTTATTCGGAAGTATTACCTTAATAGTTTATTGCGCGGACTTATTTTTTTAGGAGCCGGCCTTTTTACGGCTTACATTACAATTACCCTCCTTGAGTATTTTGGCAACTTCAACACACTACTGCGCACCATTTTATTTTATGCGTTTATTGTGTTAAACCTGGTGCTGCTGTTTTGGCTGGTTATTCCCTCATTATTTGCTTACTTTAAATTAGGCAAAACACTTACACACGATGAAGCTGCTGCTATTATAGGCGAACATTTCACCGATGTGAAAGATAAATTGCTCAATACCCTGCAGCTTAAAAAGCAAGCGGAACAGAGCGAGCAGCATCGCCAGCTTATTGAGGCCAGCATTAACCAAAAGATAAATACGCTCAACCCGGTAAGCTTCCCTACGGCCATCAACCTTAAACAAAATAACAGGTATTTAAAGTGGGTAGCGTTTCCTGTAGCAGCTATTGTTATCATTGCTTTTGCTGCGCCATCCGTACTTACAGAAAGCACCAAGCGCCTTATAAGGCACAACGAGCACTTTGCTCCTGTGTCCCCGTTTAAGTTTATTGTGTTAAATTCTTCTTTGGCAATTATGCAGGGCAACGATTTAAAGTTGGATGTCAAGCTTGAAGGCAACGCGCTTCCTGCCAATGTTTATATTGAAACAGGCAACAACACTTTTAAGCTCGATAAAGAAAACTTGTCGCGCTTTCATTACCTGTTTGCCAATTTGCAACAAAATACCACATTTCGTATTTCGGCAAATGGGTTTACATCGCAACCCTACCATATTCAGGTAAACCAAAAGCCCTCATTAATGCATTTTGATGTAGAACTGTTTTACCCTACCTACCTGCACAAGGCCAACGAAAAGTTAAGCAATGCAGGAGATCTGACCGTTCCGGCCGGAACAACCGTTAAATGGCAGTTGCATACACAGCACGCGGATGAGTTAGTTTTTACCCTTAATCAAAACAAAACGAAGCTCAAGACACAACAAAATGGCACCGTTGAGCATAGCGAACGGATACTGAACAACACTACGTACAGTTTGCTGCCGTTAGCCAACGCCAACCAGCAAGGGGATGCGGCCAGCTACCACGTCAATGTTATTGCCGATGAAATGCCGGCTATCAACCTACAGGAAAAGCAAGATTCTATTAGCAGCAAAGCCATTTATTTTAATGGTGACATACGCGATGATCATGGTTTTTCGTCGTTAACTTTCCATTACACTACCAACGTTCCGGGCGCAAAAGCAAGATCTGTTAGCAAATCTATAAAGGCCGACTTGAGCAATACACAAAGTACCTTTTTTCACTTTTGGAATTTAAGTGAATTGAACATTCAACCCGGCAGCCAGGTGAATTATTATTTTGAGGTTGCTGATAATGATGCCGTATCGGGTCCTAAAAAAGTACGCACCCCGGAGCACACTTTGCAAACGCCTACCGAGAAGGAATTAAACGAGCAATTGAACGCCAACACGCAAGCCGTAAAGCAAAAAATGGTATCGGCTATTAAACTGGCCGGACAGGTTGAGCGCGAGGCACAGAAGCTGAATCAAATGTTGCTTAACAAAAATGCGTTAAGCTTCGAAGAAAAGAAACAGGTAGAAGATCTGCTTAAAAGAAAAGCAGAGTTAAATGACCTGGTCAAAGAAATTCAGGCGGAAAACAAGAAAGACCTTTACAACCGCCAGGAAAACCAGGAGCAAACTGCCGAACTGCAGCAGAAGCAGAAAGAAATGGAAGACCTGTTTAACCACGTGCTGGATGAAAAGACCCAGGAAATGTTAAAGAGGCTTCAGGAGCTTTTGGAAAAGGAACAGAAAGAAGGAACCCGAAACGAATTGTCCAAAATGCAGAACGATAATAAATCCTTAAAAAAGGAATTAGACCGTATGCTGGAGCTTTATAAACAACTGGAGTTTGAACAAAAACTGAATCAAAATATTGCTCAATTGAATAAACTGGCCGAGCGCCAGGAAAAGCTGGCGGAGCAAACACAACAGCCAGATGCCAATAAAGAACAGCTGCAAAAAGAGCAGGATCAAATAAAAAAAGATTTTGAGGATGTAAAAAAGGCCATGCAGGAGCTGGATAAGGCTAATGAGCAGCTTGAACGGAAAAATAATTTTGAGAAAGCGGAAAAAGCACAATCGGCTGTAGAACAGCAGATGGAGAAGAGCAGCGAACAATTACAAAAAAATAATCGCCCAAAAGCAGCACAATCTCAGCAACAGGCGGCTAAGCAAATGCAGCAAATGGCACAAAAAATGCAGCAGGATCAGCAAGAAGGCGAGGAACAAGAGAACCAGGTAAATGCACAACAGTTACGCGAGTTATTGAAAGTGCTGTTATCCAGTTCATTTGAACAAGAGAAAGTGATGCAAACGTTTAGAGGGATGAGTGCCAATGATCCGGCCTATGTGCAAACTGCGCAGAGGCAAAAAGATATTAAGGACAATTTAAAAACGGCTGAGGATAGCTTATATGCTCTGAGCCGCCGTGTGCCACAAATTCAGAGCGCTGTGAATACCGAGGTTAAAGGCATTAACGATAATATTGACCGTGCACTCGATTTGTTAGGCGACCGCCGTACGCCCGAAGCTAACCGCAACCAGCAGTACGCCATGACGGCCATGAATAACTTGGCCCTGATGTTGAGCGAGGCATTAGAGAATATGCAGAATGCCATGAGTAAAAGCAGCAGTAAGGGCGGTAAGAAACAACAATCATTATCGCAACTGAGCCAGATGCAGCAGCAGCTTAATCAAAATATGCAAAAAATGCGTGAGCAGATGCAACAACAAGGCAACCAGGGACAGAGTGCCAAGGGACAGGGCCGGGAGGGTAACAACCTGAGTGAGCAGATGGCACGTATGGCCAGACAGCAGCAGCAAATAAGGCAGCAACTGGAGCAGATTAGCCGGCAGCAAAATAAGGATGGAACCGGAAAACCGGGTAACCTTGACAAAATTTCCAGAGAAATGGAACAAACTGAAAGCGATCTCGTAAACAAGAAAATTACGGAGGAATCGTTAAAGAGACAGCAGCAAATTCAAACCCGGTTGTTAGAGGCCGAAAAAGCAGAGCAGGAACGGGAACAAGATAAGCAAAGAGAGAGCAAGGCAGGGAAAAACTTACCGCCGGGGTATATAAAGGCTTTGCAAAGCTATCAGCAACAGAAAGCTAAGCAAACCGAACAGATACAGACCGTACCATCGGTGCTCAATCAATACTATAAACAAAAAATTAAACGTTACTTTGACCAACTTAATGCCAAATAACATACAACCCGACAGTGTGCAAACAGGGGAACTGTTCACACTGCAGCTTCCGTCGACGTATGATAGCATCACTTTGCTTGAAAACCTGATTGAAGAAATTGCTGATAAGTTTAGTATAAGTGAAGATACTTTTGCCAATATGATGACCTGCCTTAACGAGGCAGCTATAAACGCTATTGTGCACGGCAACAAATTGGATCCAAATAAAAAAGTTATTGTAAACGCCGAGGTTGATGCCAAAAGGGCCGTTTGGACCATTACTGATGAAGGCGAAGGTTTTGATTACAATCACCTGCCCGACCCAACAGCAGAAGAAAACCTGGAAAAGTTAACCGGAAGAGGCGTGTTTATTTTAAAGCACCTGGCCGATCAGTGCGTGTTTAACTCCAAGGGCAATGAAGTAGAACTGCACTTTAAATTTTAATGGCTGCAATTCATTTTTTTACTGAAGACACCGGCTATAAATTAAAGAACAAGTTACCGCTTAAACGCTGGATAAAAGACACTATCGCGGCTGAAGGTTACCGATTGAATGAGCTGAATTATATTTTATGCTCAGATGCATACCTGCTGCAAATAAATCAGCAGTATTTAAATCACGATACGTACACGGATATTGTAACGTTTGACAATTCAGAAAAAGCAGACACCATTACCGGTGATATATTCATTTCTGTTGAACGTACGCAGGAAAATGCTATCAAGTTCAATGTTTCGCCCGAAACTGAGCTGCACCGCGTTATTATACACGGTGCTTTACACCTATTAGGCTACAAAGACAAGAAACCTGCTGACAAACAGCTCATGACGGCTAAAGAAAACGAATATCTGGCCTTAAAATCTTTTTGATTCTTAATTGTTTAGCTACCTTTATCAAATAAACGTTTAACCATTTAATTTATGAAAATATTAGCATTAATGATGGCGCTGCTGTTCACTGCACCCAGCACCATTTATGATTTTAAGTTAAAAAACATTGAAGGCAAGGACTTTAAACTGTCTAAGTACAAAGGCAAGAAGTTGCTGATTGTAAACACGGCATCTAAATGCGGTTATACACCACAATATGCAGAACTGCAAAAATTGGCTGAGCAATACAAAGATAAAGTAGTTGTGATCGGTTTCCCGGCAAATAATTTCAATGGTCAGGAGCCAGGATCAAACACTGACATTCAAGAGTTTTGCAAAAAGAACTTTGGTGTTACTTTCCCGTTAACTGAAAAAGTAAGCGTTAAAGGGTTGGATATTGCTCCTATATTTCAATACCTTACTACACAGGAAAACCCTGATTTTACAGGTGATATTAAATGGAACTTTGAAAAATTCCTGATAGACGAAAACGGTAAGCTGATACACCGCTACCGTTCGGCCGTTAAGCCGCTATCGCCAGAAATAACCAGTCAGTTATAGCAAAAAAGGCGCTTGTTAAAACAAGCGCCTTTTTTTATGCTTAGTTATTTTGTTTAGCGGCTTTCTCATCTTCTTTGGCTTTCTTCTCCGCTTCTTTACGGGCCTTTTCCTGATCTTCCTTTAGCTTCTTGTCTTGTTCCTTTCGCAACTTCTCCTGTTCCTTGGTCAGGTTCTCCTGAGCCTTACGCGCAGAGTCTATTTTACGTTGCTTGGCTTTTTCTTTGTTTTTAAAGAAGCCCCTCAGCAAAAAGTTGCTTTGTGCCGCTTTTAAGTCCTCATTTAAGGTAACGGTAGTTTTATTCGCATTTTGTATGGTTGTTTTTGCCGATGATACGGTGGTAGCCAGATCATTCGCTATACGGTCGTTTTTAAGCAACCTGCCTAATGACCCTTTTCCTCTGTTTATATCGCTTACAATGGCATTTAAGTTACCGGTTAAGGACTCAGCATTGTCGGCCACTTTGGTGAGCTTATTGATGATCTTATCCACATCCAGCGGGTTTACTGCGGTTAGCTTATCTCCCCCCTCTACCTCGGTACGGCTGGTTGAGCCACCGGGACTAATTACAATCAATTTATCACCCATTAAACCATCACTGCCGATGCTAACTTTTGAGTCTTTCTTAATAAACTTTTTAACGTTGTTATTGAGTGTAAGGTCAACGCGTACGGCACTATCCGAAACGATGTTAATGCCCTCAACTACGCCCACGTTTATGCCGGCAAACCGCACGTTATTACCAACCATCAGGCCGTTTACGTTCTTAAATACACCGTAAACGCTAAATGTGGAATTGAACATGCTTTTTTGGCTGCCAATTAAAAAGATGCCTAAGAATATTACAAACAAGCCTACCATTACGAATACGCCTATTTTTATTTTTTGTCCGGATGTTGTTTTCATATCGTATCTAAAAAGAATGCTTTAACAAATGGGTCTTCTGAGCGCTGAAGCTCGTCAAAAGTACCTTCGGCTACATATTCACCGTCCTTCATGATCAGTACACGGTCGCCGGTTATACGAGCGCAATCCATATCATGCGTTATAATGATAGAAGACGTTTTATATTTTTTTTGCATTTCAAGTATCAGCTCACTTATCTCACGTGATGTGATAGGATCCAAGCCGGTTGTAGGCTCGTCGTACAGCATAATTTCGGGTTTTACAATCAACGTACGCGCCAGCCCGACACGTTTACGCATACCGCCCGATAAATCGCTTGGCATCTTGTCTATCGCCTCAGGAAGACCTATGCCTTCCAATACTTCTTGTACCCTTTTATCTAATTCCTGCTGATCCTTGATCTTTAACACACGGGTTAGCGCAAATTCCATGTTTTCCTTAACCGTCATGGAATCATATAAAGCCCCGCTTTGAAACAGGAAACCGACTTTTGTGCGTAGCTCTTTCAGTTCCTCGTTATTGAGTTCAGGTACCTCCTGTCCAAACACCTTCACCGATCCCTCATCTGGCGTTAACAAGCCCACTATGCATTGTATGGTTACCGATTTACCCTGACCCGAACGGCCCAATACGATGAGATTTTCGCCGCGGTGCAGCGTTAAGTTGATGTTTTTAAGTACCTCTTTATCGCCAAAACTTTTCTTAAGATTCTTGATTTCTACTACAACCTCATCTGTTTTTGTTGACTGGTGCTCAGATTTAAGGTCATGTTGTTTTACGCTTTCCATCTTAATAATACAACAGGTTAGTAATTTGGACAGCCATCATGTCAATAAAAAAGATCCACAACGAAGCGGTAACAACTGCCGAGTTTGCAGCAAGCCCCACGCTTTCAGTACCCTTATTAGAGTTAAAGCCTTTATAGCACCCTACAAAGCCTATAGCAAATCCAAAAAATATAGTTTTTATTAATGCAGGCAAATAGTCGGTAAAATCAAGCGCGGCAAAGCACTTGGTAAAATATAAGTTAAAGCTGATGTCGTCTGTAAAGTTGAGTGCAAAGTACCCACCCAATAACGAGATCAAGTCACCTGTCATAGCCAACAGCGGCACCATAAGGCTGGTTGCCAGTATGCGGGTAACTACCAGATATTGCACTGGGTTGGCACCTGATACTTCCATGGCATCAATTTGCTCCGTAACTTTCATACTGCCTAGCTCAGCTCCAATGCTCGACGCAATTTTGCCTGCGCAAATAATGGCTGTTATAACCGGGCCTATTTCTCTTATTACAGAAACAGAAAGCGTATGAGGTAACATGCTCTCAGCACCAAACTCAACCAGGGTTGGTCGTAGCTGTAAGATAAGTACAAGGCCCATGATGAAGGAAGTTATACCTACCAGAGTTAATGATTTGTACCCTATTTCGTAACACTGGCGTATAAATTCTGACCATTCAAAGCCGCCCGAAAACGCGTTGCGGATAAACCGCATAAAAAATACCGTTTGGTCTCCTACACTCTCTATCCACTGTCTCCAGCCCGAATTCATTATTTTTTCTGCCATAAGCAAGTATTTGTGCTATTGTAATAGCTGGTATGTATCCGTAATAATCGGTTCAAGTTCTTGCTGCCAACAAAGGTAGCTAGCATAGCGTATTCATAATGAGGTTAGTACGCCGTTTTATGAGATGAACTAAGATATAAACACAGCTGCTGTTTATTTGTTTAAACATTTTAGTTGTAATACTATAAGGATTTCTAATAACGTGTTTAAACATCAATTAAAGGCTTAAATAAGATTGTGTACCTTTGCTATAATTTAACTTATGGTAAATAAAGCAGTTATAGTTGGTGCAAGTGGATTGGTAGGTGGAGAATTGCTAAACATACTCTTGCAGGAAAATTATTATACAGAGGTTTTAGCCTTAGTTAGAAAAGAACTGCCTGTTAGGCATAAAAAGTTGGTTCAATTAGTAGTAAATTTTGATAGCTTACCAGAACATGCAAATGCTATAAATGGCAAAGCGCTATTCTGCTGTTTAGGTTCAACCCGAAGTAAAACGCCTGACTTGTCTGTTTACCGGAAGATAGATCATGACTACCCGGTGCAGTTAGCAGAAATAGCTAAAGAAAATAAGGTAGCAAGTTTTCATTTGATATCAGCCGTTGGTGCCAATGCTGACTCGTCTAACTTTTACACCAGGCTAAAGGGAGAAACTGAACGGGATATAAAAAAGGTAGGGTTACACGTCCTTCATATATATCAACCGTCGTTATTGACTGGAAACCGGATGGAGTACAGATTTGCAGAACGAATAGCCACCGTTTTAATGAAAGCTTTAGACCCATTGTTATTAGGAGGCCTTAAAAAATATAAAAGCATACCTGCAGCAGTAGTTGCAAGGGCTATGTACAAACAATCATTAAATTCAGAGGAAGGTGTATTTGTACATCCCTCACATCATATCAAACAATTAGCGTGAGCACTTACTTATCAGCAGAAAATTTAGGTCATTCTTTTCATGACCACTGGTTATTCCGTAACTTAACTTTAGGCATCAATCGTGGCAGGCGCGTTGCCTTAGTAGGAGTTAATGGTGCCGGAAAATCTACCCTATTAAAATTATTATCAGGTAAAATTAATCCTACCGAAGGCAAAGTAGTATCAGCACGTGATTTACGGCCGGGCTACTTAGAGCAAGATCCTATGTTTGAAAAGGGTCATACCATAAGCGACTATATCTTCCATAAGGATAACGTGCAACAACAGCTTATACTGAAATATGAGCAATTGCTTGAAAACGATCCAAACAATGAAAAGGCTATCGAGAAAATTACGGAAGAACTGAGTGCTGTAAATGCCTGGGAGTACGAATATCAAATTAAAAACATTTTGGGCCGCCTGGACATACATCACCTCGATCAAAAGATTGATACCCTATCGGGCGGGCAAAAAAAACGATTGGCCTTAGCCAAGCTCTTAATTGAGGATCCTGACATCTATGTGCTGGATGAGCCTACTAACCACTTAGACATCGATACTATTGAATGGTTAGAAAAGTTGCTTACAGAAGGTAACAAAACTATTTTGATGGTTACCCATGACAGGTACTTTTTAGATAATGTTTGTAATGAAATTATCGAAATTGAGCGTGGAAAGATTTTCAATTACAACGGCAACTATCAATATTACCTTGAAAAGAAAGCTGAGCGCGAAGCTACCAACGAGCAGCAGTTTCAAAAAAACTCTAACCTGTTAAAGAAAGAACTGGAGTGGATGCGCCGCCAACCCCAGGCACGTGGCACCAAATCAAAAGCCCGCATCGAAGCTTTTTATGACCTGGAAGAAAAGACCAAAAATCATGGACTTTTAGGTAAGGTAGAACTAAGTACCAAAACGGCGCGCCAGGGTAATAAAATCATGGAGGTATACCATATTACTAAAACATTTAGAGACCGTAAGGTGATCGATGATTTTAGCTACGTATTTAAGAAAGGTGACCGTGTAGGTATTGCTGGTAAAAATGGCAGTGGGAAATCAACGTTGTTAAATATGTTCACCGGTTTATTACAACCCGATAGTGGCCATATAGAAAAAGGCGAAACTACGGTGATTGGTTATTTTAACCAAGCCGGTATGTCTTTCAAGGATGATGAACGTGTAATTGATGTAGTAAAAAATGTAGCTGAATTTATTACCATGGCCGATGGTAAAACTATATCGGCTGCACAATTGCTCACATTATTCCTCTTCCCTCCCGCCCGGCAGTATGGCTTTATTCATCTACTGAGCGGTGGCGAAAAAAAGCGATTGCATTTACTGAACATCCTAATGAAAAACCCGAACTTTCTGATTTTGGATGAGCCTACCAATGATCTGGATATTGACACCTTAAATGTGTTAGAAGAGTTTTTAACCAATTACACAGGCATTCTTTTAATGGTTTCACACGACAGGTATTTGCTGGATAAGTTGACCGATCAGCTTTTTGTGGTTGAAGGCACCGGCCATGTTGATTTGTATAATGGTAATTATTCTTCATATCGTTTAGAGCAGGAAGAAGCTAAGCAAGCGTTAAAAACCAAGCCTACTGCCGTAGCTCCGGCACCTGTAGCTGCAACGCCAAAAAAGAATAAACTATCGTTTAAAGACCAAAAGGAGCTGGAAACATTAGAAGCGGATATTGAAAAAATAGAAAAGGAAATATCAGCAACAACTGAGCTGTTAAACACCGTTACAGATCACCAGGAGTTAATAAAACTATCTACCAAAATAGAGGAAATGAAAGCCACTGTTGATGACAGATCATTACGTTGGATGGAGTTAATAGAATTAAGAGACGCTTTATGAAGACATCAGACATTATAGCATCAGTAGGTGTAATTATACTTTTGATTGGATTTATGCTTAATCTTTTTAAAAAGATAAGTGCCGAAAGCAAGTCGTACGCATTAATGAACTTTGTTGGTGCGGGGTTATGTGGATATTCATCTTACCTAATAAGCTTCTACCCTTTTGTAATATTAGAGAGCATTTGGGCGTTTGTAGCGTTAGTATCATTATTTAAAGTTCCACGTGGAACATAATTTTTTAGCGGTAATTTTGTAATTGTTCCACGTGGAACATTGGAGGTTTAGATGTTTAAAAAGTATGATGTAATAGTTGCTGGTGGTGGCCACGCTGGCTGTGAAGCGGCAGCGGCAGCAGCAAACATGGGTTCGTCGGTATTGCTCATTACCATGAATATGGGCACGATAGCACAAATGAGCTGTAACCCGGCTATGGGTGGTGTGGCTAAAGGGCAAATAGTTCGGGAGGTAGATGCATTAGGTGGCTATTCAGGAATTATAGCTGATAAAACTACCATTCAATTCAGGATGCTTAACCTTTCGAAAGGCCCTGCTATGTGGAGCCCCCGCGCACAAAACGACCGTATGCGTTTTGCAGAGGAATGGCGCTTAGCATTAGAAAGTATACCAAACCTTGATATTTGGCAAGACACTGTAACTTCTCTCCTAGTAAAAGGCGATACCGTATGCGGTATTAAAACATCTTTGGGTGTTGAAATTGAATGCAGCGCTGTGGTACTTACCAATGGCACCTTTTTAAATGGTATAATACACATAGGCGAGAAGCGCTTTGGTGGTGGCCGCACTGGCGAAAAATCTGCCACTGGCTTAACCGAACAGTTGGTAGAGTTGGGCTTTGAGGCCGGCCGTATGAAGACCGGCACTCCGCCCCGGATAGACGGTCGTAGTTTAAACTACAGTGTAATGGAAGAGCAATGGGGCGATGAAGACCCTGGCCGCTTTTCATTTACCGATGTGGAGCGCCCTACAGAAAAGCGTTGCTGCTGGATTACCTATACCAATGCAAACGTACATGAAACCTTAAAAGAAGGCTTCGAAAAATCGCCAATGTTCACGGGTCGCATTAAAGGCTTGGGACCGCGTTATTGCCCCTCCATTGAGGATAAAATTAACCGGTTTGCTGAGCGCGAAAGGCACCAGATATTTGTAGAACCAGAGGGATTTAACACCGTAGAGATTTATGTAAACGGGTTCTCTACTTCATTACCCGAAGATGTACAATATCGTGCACTAACACAAATTCCCGGATTTGAAAATGCAAAAATGTTCCGCCCAGGTTATGCAATTGAGTATGATTATTTCCCACCTACCCAATTAAACCTAACTTTAGAAACAAAAAAGATAGCCAACCTATTCCTAGCCGGCCAAATTAATGGCACTACAGGTTATGAAGAGGCTGCCTCACAGGGCTTAATTGCGGGTATTAATGCGCATCAAAAAGTGCATGATTTGCATGAGCTTATCATGAAGCGTTCTGAATCTTATATTGGTGTATTAATTGATGATTTAGTTACGAAAGGTACAGAAGAACCATACCGTATGTTCACCTCTAGGGCTGAGCACCGTTTGTTGTTACGCCAGGATAACGCAGATATAAGACTCTCCCCTATTGGGCATGACCTAGGCCTCATTAACGATGAAAGATTAGATAAGGTTAAGCAAAAAGTAAAGAATTCTGATGACATTGTTAAATACACGCGCAATAAATCAGTTGAGGCAACGGTGTTAAACCCATTGCTTGAAGAATTAGGCACTGCGCCGCTCAACCAGAATGTTAAGCTGATCTCATTATTAGGCCGACCACAAGTGAGCTTTAACGATTTGAGAAAAGCAGATGCATCATTAGATGCGCTACTTTCAGCTTATGATAAAGAAACTATTGAGCAGGCTGAAATAAAAATTAAATATGAGAGTTATTTTGATAAGGAACTGGAAATTGTAGAACGCATGCGCAAGATGGAAGACAAAGAAATTAATCCGGAATTTAATTACCAGCAATTAGTATCCCTGTCTAAAGAAGCACGTGAAAAACTGATGCGTATTAAACCACGTACTTTAGGTCAGGCTTCCCGCATCTCGGGTGTGTCTCCTTCAGATATCTCAGTCCTCATGGTTCACATATCAAGGTAGAAAAACTAAGAAATTTGCGGTTTCGACCGAAAAAGTGGCTTTAATACCTATTATTAGAGCCATTATTTTTAAATTTTAATATCCCAGTTCCAAAAAACTCAAAAATCGCTTATAACGCTTAAAAATGCTTATAAACTTAAGGTCAAAATTTTCAGCATCTGTTTTTACTACTTTTGTCGTTTTAACCTTATGGGGTTGCGCCAGTATGCAAAGACCGCAAGGCGGACCCCGAGACCGCACTCCACCCAAACTTTTAAAAGCCACCCCTGCTAACAAGACCCGTCGTTTTAATGCCAAAGAAATAAAACTAGAGTTTGATGAATACTTTAAGCTTACAAGTCCCTACAGCGAGATAAGTGTTAGCCCAGCTTTTGAGAAACAGCCGGAATATATAACCAAAGGCCAAACATTATTAATTAAACTTAATGACTCTCTTCAAAAAAACACTACTTACGTTTTTAATTTTGGTAAAGCGCTAGCCGACGTAAATGAATCTAACGTGTTAAAAAACTTCTCGTATGTTTTTTCAACCGGCGATCAGATAGATTCATTGAGTATAAGCGGCAGGGTTTATAACACTACTACTGCCCAGGCTGAAAAAGAAGCTACTGTAATGATTTTTCCGGCAGCACAAGATTCGGCCATGTTTGGTAAAAAGAAACCCGCCTATTATACCTCCACAGATTCAGCTGGCAATTTTGCTTTGAACAATCTTCATGAAGGGACATACACTATATATGCTTTAAAAGAAGTATCGCCTGATAAGATATACAATGCCGATAATGAGTTAATAGCTTTCCAAAAAGATCCGGTTATGCTCAAGGCAAATGTAAACGGTATAGAATTGGATCTGTTTAAACAAGTTCCAGAAAAGTTCAGAATCAGCTCACGGCGCTTTGACCCGGATGGCAAAATCAACATGGTTTTTAACAAACCTTTAGAACAGCCTTCTATGAAGATTATCGATCAGTCTGCTATTGATGAGCAAAAAATAGTAGACTTTAGCAGAACACGAGATACAGCTTTGATCTTTTTACGTAACATGAACTTTGATACGGTAAGTGTTGCCATTGCTGATAAGGGTAAGTTCTTAGACACGGTAGTATTAAGAAAAGGCCGGTCAGAAAGCTTTAAAAGAACTGTAAGCTTACAATACAATATCAATGTAGACAACAAGTTGCGCCCGGGAGCAGATTTGTCGATGATTGCTAACTTGCCTATTGAGACATTTGATATCAGCAGAATTAAGTTACTGGAAGATTCCGTTCCGGTAAGTCCTTTAAACCTGCAGAAAAGTACTACAAACCCCCGGAATCTAATTATCAAGCACCGCTGGCGGCAGGCTGCGCGTTATGAATTGGTGTTTAGTGATGAAGCTTTAACCGACATTTATGGTACGAAAAACAAGGAAACCACCAAGCGCTTTATGATTGATAAGCCCGAAAACTATGGTACCTTAACTTTAAAAGTAACCGTACCCGATACCAGTAAGGCTTATATTGTAGAGGTGATGGATAGTAAAAAGACGGTATTGCAAACGGACTTTGTTACAAAAAACGCCTCTATAGTTTATAAAAACTTTTTTACAGGCAAGTATCAAGTCAAGGTGACTTACGATACCAATAAGAACCGTAAGGCCGACCCTGGAAATGTGAGAACTAAATCTTACCCAGAAAAAAGCTGGTATAATGATAAAGAATTAACCTTACGCCCTAACTGGGAAATGGAAGAGCCATTGGTGATACCCAAAGAAGAAGATGCGACGCGTGCCGCTCCTCCTACCCCAGCCACAGCTGCACCTACCCCGTCTACCACGCCTGCGGTTAAGCCGTAAACCAGCTGGCGTACAAGCTATAATTATGCGGTAGTTTTTGCAGTAAGGCCAATTGATCGTCGGTTAGCGGTTTAATCTTTTTAGCTGGTGTACCTGCGTATAGGTATCCCGACTCGCATATAGTTCTTTCAAGCACTACGGCACCTGCTGCTATGATGACGTTTGATTGCACAACAGCATCGTCCATTACTATAGCCCCCATGCCTATAAGCACGTAATCATCTAATTTACAGCCATGTACAATAGCATTGTGTCCTATCGATACGTAATTGCCAATAGTGGTAGATGCCTTTAAGTAAGTAGCATGCACACAAACGCCGTCTTGTATATTGGTATGGTGCCCAATGGTAATGCTGTTCACATCACCCCTAATGACGGCATTAAACCATACCGAGCAATCATTCCCCATGGTTACATCGCCTACAATGGTACAGTTATCGGCTATGAAACAGTTTTCGCCCCAAACCGGACTTTTATCTTTTACAGGTAGAATGAGCGCCATATTTTTATTTCGGACTTATTTTTTACACCCTTATTTGTCGTCCTGAATGACAGTGAGCGATACTTTCGAATTCGTACATTTCGCTTTGAAAAGATTTATCGCTATCACTCGGAAATGACAAGGTGGGATAAATTATGTTTTATATATTAGCTCCATAAGCGGAAATAGTTCAGCTGGTAGAGCATCAGTTTCCCAAACTGAAGGCCGCGGGTTCGAATCCCGTTTTCCGCTCACAATTTTATTCTATTTATAATCACCATTCAAAATTGAAACTGCTTCAAGATTAACTTCACAGTCAATATCGTCTTTTGATGGATGTCTTGCAATTCTTTCTAATTCCATCAATATAGATGGATCATTTGTATTCCTAACCAAGTTTCCTAATATCCAATACTTCCACATTCCATCATCTGATCTTAATATGCTAATAATTTGAGAAGTAATCTTATCGGCAAAAGGTTCTAATATATCAGCTATACACTTTGCAACCGGCCAATTCATATCTTGTAGCCACTTTAACAAATCTGGAATTATAGGTTCGATCTCCTCAAATGAAAGCGTTTTAAGTTTTTCAACTCCACTATCATCAAATTTGTCTTTTGGTATTAATTTTTGATATTCCATTGTATACCTAATTAAAACACTGTATCCTCCAAAACTTCAGCATGTTGCGGATAATCGGTAGTATAATGTAATCCCCTGCTCTCCTTACGTGCAGTAGCCGATTTTACAACCAAATAAGAAACTTGTATTAAGTTACGCAATTCACATAGCTTAACCGACAATTTGGTGCGCTTGTAAAATTCTTCAGTTTCCTCGTATAGTAACTTTAAACGGCGCATGGCTCGCTCCAAACGGAAATCAGACCGTACGATACCTACATAATCATTCATCAGCTTTTGCATTTCGCGAATGTTGTGGGTAACCAGTATGTCTTCGTTAGAGAGTTGTACGCCTTTTTCATCCCAATCCGGAATGTTATTCGGTACCTCGTAGCCTTCAAATCCTTTAATGGCATCCTCATAAATGCGGTGGGCAAATACCAACGCTTCTAGTAATGAATTGGATGCCAACCTATTAGCACCATGTAAGCCGGTTGATGAACATTCGCCGCACGCATACAGTTGCTGTATGGATGAACGGCCCATATGATCTACCAACACACCACCACACATGTAATGGCATGCAGGCGATACCGGAATCATATCTTTGGTCATATCCAGCCCAATATCCAAACACTTGGCATAAATGTTAGGAAAATGGTTTAAAATATCGGCCTTGCTTTTATGGCGTACATCCAGGTATACGTAATCTTCGCCCGATTTTTTTATCTCGGCGTCTATAGCGCGGGCTACAATATCACGTGGGGCTAATGATTTGCGTTCATCATACTCCTGCATAAATTCTTCGCCATTGGTACGTTTTAAAATACCGCCAAAACCACGCACTGCTTCAGAAATTAAAAAGGATGGGTACTCACCAGGGTTATATAAAGCTGTAGGATGAAATTGGATAAACTCCATATTACGAACTTTACCCTTGGCACGGTAAACCATAGCCACACCATCACCCGTGGCAATAACCGGGTTGGTGGTAATAGCATAAATATGCCCTGCACCGCCAGATGCCATTACCGTAACTTTCGACCGAATGGTTTCCACCTCTTTAGTTTCGGTATTAAAGGCGTAAACGCCATAACAGGTAATATCTTTGGTAGACTTATCCACAAACTCACCCAAATGATGTTGAGTGATCAAGTCCACCGCAAAATGATGGGTTAGTATTTCGATATTTGGGTTCTGGTGAATTTGCGCTAATAAGGCGCGCTCCATTTCAAAGCCGGTAATATCCTTATAATGGAGTACGCGGTATTCAGAGTGGCCGCCTTCTTTAGCCAGATCGTAAACGCCATCATTGGTTTTATCGAAATTGGTACCGTAGTCTATAATCTCCTTTATCCTTTCGGGCCCTTCTTCCACCACAATACGTACTACCTCTTCGTCGCAAAGGCCATCGCCGGCTATCAACGTGTCTTCGATATGCTTTTCAAACGAATCCTCTTTTTTATCCACAACTACGGCCACACCGCCTTGTGCATATTTCGTGTTTGATTCGTCCTCGCTCGCTTTGGTAACTATCAGTACCTTACCATGTTTAGCAGCTTTAAGTGCAAAGCTTAATCCGGCAATGCCCGATCCTATTACCAGGAAATCCACATTTCTTGTCATAAATAGTGTCTAATATGTGTAAAAGTAATACTTGTGTGTATAACCCCATCAAAAGATGTTAATTTTGCGTAGGTAAAAAGCTAATAAGTTTTAGGTTTGTGAAAAAGCCTGTGGATAACTAAAGTTATACCCATTTGCTGCAGTAGTTTTGGGAAGATAACCAACGACTATTCACATCCGTAAAAACCGATATTAATTCACACTTTAGTTTATCAACATCGGTGTGAATAAAACAACCTAACTGCTTATCAGTAGTTTAAGTTTTAGAGTATGTGGATAACCTGTGGAAACAAGTGGAATAAGTTTGTTTAGCAATAAAATCTATCTCCAGTTGTTCACACAATTCACACACTAATAACAATAGGTTTATATATATAAATTAAATTATTTGTCTTTATTGTAATGTTAGGAATGGACGTTTTAGAGGAGATCAATATAAAAGGATTTGTTGAAGAGGAAATAGACCCCACGCTTGACCTGTATGCTGAGATTGAAAAATTAAAGCAACAGAAGAACGCAGTTATACTGGCGCACTACTACCAGGAAGGTGAGATACAGGATATAGCCGATTATATTGGCGACAGCCTGGGCCTATCGCAACAGGCGGCCAAAACCGATGCCGACATTATTGTATTTGCCGGCGTACACTTTATGGCCGAAACCGCCAAGATCCTATCCCCTACCAAAAAGGTGTTGCTACCCGATTTAAAAGCGGGTTGTTCACTGGCCGATAGTTGCCCTCCGCATTTATTCAAGAAATTTAAGGAATCGTATCCTGATCACCTGGTTATTACTTATGTGAACTGTACGGCAGAATTGAAAGCCATGAGCGATATTGTTTGTACATCAAGCAACGCGGTACAGATTGTGGAAAGCCTGCCTGCCGATCAAAAGATCATCTTTGGGCCCGACCGTAACCTGGGCGCTTATGTGGCTAAGAAAACAGGGCGTGATTTGGTATTGTGGAACGGTGCCTGTATGGTGCACGAGATATTTAGCCGCGAGAAGATCACCAAGCTGAAAGAGCGCCACCCCAACGCTAAAATATTGGCTCACCCTGAGTGTGAAGAACACATCCTGCAACTGGCCGATTATATAGGATCTACTACCGGTATCTTAAAATATGCAACCAACAGTTCCGAAAAGGAGTTTATTGTAGCCACCGAAGCAGGTATCATTCACCAGATGGAAAAAGATAACCCTGATAAGGTGTTTATCCCCGCTCCACCGAACAATACCTGCGCCTGCAATGATTGTCCTCACATGAAAAGAAATACGCTGGAGAAGCTTTATTTATGCCTTAAAAATGAAATGCCGGAGATTACCTTACCGGCCGATATTATAGAAAAAGCGGTTAAGCCTATAGAGCGCATGCTGGATATTTCGGCACAGCTGGGATTATAAACATAAAAAAGCCGCTTACTTAAGCGGCTTTTTTTTAGTAGTTGTTAAAAGCGTAGATAATTGATTTGACTTGATTCTCATCAGTCATAAAGGTGATCCAAATGTAAGGATTTATCTCGCCAGAGGTATCTTTGACCATTAAAGCTAATCCTTCAAGTTGATGGTTTTTCCATGATTTAGGAAAAAAATTCTTTAAACTGCTTATTGATTCTTTTACCCGAAAAGTATGTGCTGCTTTTTCATTAGGCATCATATAAAACGCCCATTTATCTTTAGTAATACTAACAGAATTTAAATAACTCTTGTCAAAATCAATTTCGCAACCGTCGTATCTGTAAACAACAAGTAAGCCATCAGTTTCTGTCATTTCCTTTTTTATCGACAGCGGTTTTCCCAGTAGTTTGACTATACTAGATGGTGTAAGTTTACCAATATTAATTTTTTGGCTACCATGTGTTAAAAATATCTGGTTATGCTTTACATAATCAACACTGTTAAGCGTTCTGGGTGCTTGTGCCAGCACGGTATTGATATAAAAACTTGCAAGTCCTATCAAAAAGAGAACAGTTTTCATATGTTATTAAGATTTATATCTAAAATAAAACCCGAGAAGCTGTTTGCCGCCCGGGTTTAAAAAGATTGTTAGAAGTTTATATGCCGCTGTCTTTTTTTACTTCAATAGCATCTTGTACCGATTGTGGTAAAGATCCCAATAAGTTAAAACCGTTGCCTACGGCTGTTTCTATATCGCGTACGCTTACGATATACTTGGTCCAGTCGCTGTTAATAGTATTTACATTAGGTGTATTTACAGCAATCACACGTATACCACTAGTGTTACCAGCTCTGATCAAGTCACGGTCGCCAGCCGGAATAATAACGGCTACTTTCCAAACATTGCTGGGCACAGTTACATTACCATTGTCAATTGTGGTTACAGTTGCAGTACTTTTGCTGCCTACGCCGCCTATACCATAGCTACCCATAATTACATAAACCTCGTTACCGTTATTAACCTGTAGGCGCAGATAGCTCTCCAAGTTATTCCAGGTTTGCTGATTATTCTGTGGTGCCTGCGGAATCATGTTGGTCATCAGAAAAGTAGCCGAATTAGCGAAGGTTGAGCTGGTACGGTCGGCCGATGGACAGTTGTGCCCCCTGTCGAAACCACTGCCCGAGTAGCTGGTGCTTTGTACCTGGTAGTAACCTGCAGGTAAATCTTTAAAGCCCGCAAAATTATCCAGGCGGCCAGTGGCATTAGTAGTATTAGTATTATCCAAATGCCAGCTTACCCAATTAGGCGTACCTCTTGATTTGCTGTACGATTCTACATAATAACCCATATCCAGTAAATAATTTTCGGCTGATATCATATTGGCAGCTGAAGGATTGCCGAATAATAGGTTGCTGTTATCGCCGGTTGCAGGTGGCGCGTCGGTACCAATATTTATTCCTCTTGGAGTAGTTGGTGTACCGGTTGATGTGCCGCCCCCGTCATCTGGAGGGGTGTCTGATCCGCCAATGGTAATACCCGATTCGCCCTCGCCAACAAATGTGATATCATCAATACTTAAACGCACCCGGTTACTGCCGTTATAGTCTGATGTATTCACAATAATAAAGCGTTGCGCGGCAGGATCGGTGATTTGAAAAGTATGGGCCACTAAAACAATGTCAGTTTCAGTAATAGTTTGGCCTACTTTAGTATAAGTCTTACCACCGTCTTTTGAAGATTGGAGTTCCCAGGAGCCTTTTAAGGCAACGGGGTTGGTAGCCGTAACAAATTGTTTATCGGCAAAGTTGGCGAAAGAGCTTTTGATGATAACGCTTTTTAAGCCCGTTACATCAAAATTCATAGCCAGGTTACCATTGCGCTTGGCATTGTCTTTTGTACCTTGTATACGTACCGACTTACCGCCGTTTCTAATGTCGCCTGCATCACTTCCTAGCAAAGCGCCATTCATGCTCCAAGAACCGGTGCTGATAGTTACATCGGCAACATCATAGCCTGCTTTAATGCCACTTTCAAAATTTTCATTAATGCTATAAGGTTTTGGTGCAACTGGCGGTTGGAGTATTTCCGTTTCGGGATTTTCGGTTTCATCCCTATCCTTTTTACAACTGGCCAGTGCTAAGGGGATGAAAAGATAAATGAGTAAATGTTTTAATTTCATATAAATATTGAGTGTTTACAAATTTGCGGTTTAGATATTAATTGTGTGTTAATAAATACGAATTGTAATCAAAAAATCACAAACAATCGGTTAATAAAATTACAATAAATGTTGGTTTACGATTTTGATGCTTTAAATTATTTTTTAGTTACTGGCTTCATTACTTAACCGATGTATAAATTTTGCGGGCGGTTTAAAACTGCTTTTGTATTTTTGACCCTTTAAATTGCGCTGCCATGGATATGTTTGATAATGTTGATAGAACCCATATTAATGAGTTAGGTGAATTTGGCCTGATCAATCATTTAACTAAAAATATTAAGCTTACCCATAAAAGCACCCTGAAAGGTGTAGGAGATGATGCCGCCGTGCTAGATTATGCTGGTAAAAAAGTGTTGGTATCAACCGATATGCTGCTGGAAGGTATTCATTTTGACTTGGCTTATACGCCGCTTAAGCACTTGGGCTATAAATCGGTACAGGTAAACCTGAGCGATATTTGCGCCATGAACGGTACGCCTACCCAGGTAACAGTATCTATAGGCATGTCGAGCAAGTATACTTTAGAAGCTGTTGAAGAGCTTTACGAAGGTATTTACCTGGCTTGTGATAAATATAAGGTTGATATTATAGGTGGCGATACCACGTCATCAAAACAAGGTTTAGTAATTAGCATCACCGTATTAGGTTATGCTAATGAAGAAGATATAGTATACCGTAACGGTGCCGAAGAAGGCGACTTGCTTTGCGTATCTGGCGATTTAGGCGGCGCATATACTGGTTTGCAGTTATTAGAACGCGAAAAGCTCGTTTACCTGGAAAATCCGCAGATACAACCCGATCTGGAAGGTAAAGATTATATAATTGAGCGACAGTTGAAGCCAGAGGCTCGCCAGGATATTATACAATTGTTAGGTGATCTAAAAGTGAAACCTACTGCTATGATCGATGTGTCGGACGGGTTGGCTTCGGAGATACTGCACATTTGTACCCAAAGCAATAAAGGCTGCCAACTATATGAGGAAAAAATACCCATCGACCCGATGACGTATGAAACCGCCCGCGAGTTTAACCTCGATCCTACTATATGTGCCCTGAGTGGCGGCGAAGATTACGAGCTGTTATTTACCATTAAACAAGCCGACTACGACAAAATAAAGCACGATGTCGACATCAGCATCATTGGCTACATCACCGAAGCTTCAGCGGGCTGTAATTTGATTTCTAAAAGCGGCCAGGTACATGAGTTGAAGGCGCAAGGGTGGAATGCGTTTAAGAAATAGTATGTAATTATTTGAAAAATAAAATCATTGCGGGAGTGCTAACGACGTGCAATCTTCACTAAGTAAGTGTATTCATCAACACTAGTGTTGAGCACACCGATTTATACATTGGCGTAACGAGATGGCCACGCTATTACTCCATAAAATAGGAATGAATACAGCGTTTCTACTCTATCAATTATGCTTCTGTTCTTCCGAATCTTCGCCCTCGGTGAGTAGTGATACAAATTTCCCGTCTATCTGCTTATTAGCTTTAGCACCTAATTTCTTAATTTTTTCTGCAGTGATGGTTAAATTGCCACGGCCGTCACTCAGTTTGTTGATGGCTTTGTCATAGGCATCCTGGCTTTGCTTTAGGTTACGGCCTATGCTATCCATATCGGTTAAAAAGCCTACAAACTTGTCGTACATATCGCCGCTCAGGCGGGCAATCTCCATTACGTTGCGGTTTTGATGTTCTTGTTTCCACATGCTGGCTATAGTACGTAAAGTTGCGAGAAGAGTACTCGGGCTTACAATAACTACCCGCTTATCCCAGGCATCGTTAAACAGGTCGGCATCCAGCTGCACCGCAAAACTAAAAGACGATTCAATAGGCACAAATAGCAGCACAAAATCGGGTGAATTGATTTTTTGCAGATCATGATAGTTTTTGGCTGATAAGCCATGCACGTGGTTACGTAACGATTCTACATGTGCTTTGGCATGCAGCTTACGCTCCTCTTCGGTTTCGCAGTTCACCAGGCGCTCGTATGCAATTAATGATACCTTGGAGTCGATAACGAGGTGCTTGTCATCCGGCAAATCAATGATCACATCGGGCTGGAAACGGGTGCCATCCTGCGCCTGGTGACTAGCCTGTAAACGATATTCGCGGTCTTTAACCAGGCCCGAGCGTTCCAGTACCCTTTCCAGTATAAACTCTCCCCAGTTGCCTTGCTTTTTAGTATCGCCTTTTAAGGCTTTGGTTAGGTTTTGCGCCTCGCTGCTAATCTGCTTGTTTAGTTCCATTAGCTGCGTAATTACACCTTTCAGCGTGTTACGGTCGGCCGCTTCCATATTGTAAACTTTTTCCACTTTCTCTTCAAAAGTTTTGATGTTCTCTTTCAAAGGATTAAGGATATGATCGAGGTTGGCTTTATTCACGTCCAAAAACTCGCGCGACTTTTCTTTCAGTAACCTTTCGGCTACGTTTTCAAATTCGCGCTGAAAGTGTTGGCGGATTTGCTCAATCTCCGCTTTCTGTTCCTGTAATTTTTCTTGTTGCGCTTTATAAAAACTGCGGGTGCTTTCCAGCGCCTGGTTGGCCTGTGCCAGTTCCTGACGCTCAAATAATAGCTGATCTGTTAATTTGCCGTTCTCTTCCTTAAGGAGTTGGGTAATGCTTTCTTTTTCGGCATAAGCGCTTTTAACCTTTTCTTCAGTAATGCCAAGTTTGAGTTTGATTTGCTCGTTTTCGGTCTTCAACTGCTCAAATTCAGCTACAGAAACATTGCCGGCAGCATTTTTTGATTTACTGATAAACAAGTAAACCGAAATCAATAAAATAACTACGGCAATAGCCAATATCCCTACACTCATCCTGATAAAAAATTTAGCAAATGAAAGAAGGATTTTCGATAAATGCTAATATTACTGAGGTTTTCTTTTGCCTGTTGTATCAACAGTAGGGTTAGCTACACCATCTTTGCTGGCAGTGGTGCTGGTATCAGAAACACCGGTTGCTGTACCCATTGGCGTACCGCTCTTCATGCCGGTATCGGCCGGGCCCGAGCTGCCAGCCATTCCTGAGTCTGCTACATCGCCGCCCGTTTTACTGGTAGATTGTTGGCAAGCTGTTAATATAAAAGCGCCAAAGAGTAAAGTATAAGCCAGCTTTTTCATAATATGATTTAGAATTAAAACAGGCTATCGAAAAAAGGGTTTCATTTAATTTAAGGCTTTAGAAACATCTGTAGCAAGTTTCTGTATCTTATGCTTATAGGTAATAGTACAGTTGCTACAATTAGCGGTTAGCCTGGTTACAATATACTTTTTTACAAAAGTAATGTTGTTATAAGATGGAAGCCCGCTATAAGCTATTATTTGTACCCAATTTTTATATCGAATTCCGGATTTATCTTTATCCATATAACCGAAAAATTCTTTTGGATATTTTATCACATAATTAAGTGCCGGCTCACCCGGATATTCACTCAGGGCGCCATCAGCAATCTCAATTGTGGCATTAAGACACCAACGGTAAAAGGGCCTGATTTCAGCATTATTGGTTAAACACAAAGACAGCAGCAAACTCGTTGAATCATTGTCTGAGGGCCTGTATTTGCCTTTATAAAAGTTTTTAGCTATTGGAGCAACCTTAGGATGGTCAAGGTAAAATTTAACCGGTTTTCCATCAATGGAATCTTTGTATGGATTGTGTTTAATAGCAAAATAATCTATCCAAAAATCTCCGGTTAGTTTATTATGACTTTTGCTTTTAATTGAGGTAGTGTTGGTTTGAGCGTAAATATTACAGGCAAAAAATAAAGTAAGTACTATGATTAAAACAGCTTTTAACATAGTACTTACTTTATTCAGCTTTTTCAACCCGCAAACCCACATCACTTACTGAGCGCAACGGGTTATCGCGCATGTTTTGCTCAATCTCGAAATGGTATTTGCCTTTGGCCGGAAAGCGGTAGTTCGTTTTAAACGGTATCTGGTAGCTATACATACTGCCCGACCCTTTGCCCAGCCACTCGCCTGTTGGGCTGGCCAGCTTTAGCTCGTAACGTGTAATAGCTGCCTTTTTAGCCGGGCCACCATTTTGGTACACTAATACAAACATGTTGGAGTACCGGTAATTGGATGTTACCCGTACGTTAATGTATAAGTTATAAGCAATATTGGCATCGGCTATGTCAATATCAAACTTTATTTTGTTGCCATAACTCCAGTTATGGTTAGTAACAGACTTATTCTCGTCCATTACACGGTTAGGGTCAGTACAACCTGTTATGGAGCTGATCATAACACAGCTCAATAACAAATACGAACATAGTTTACCTACTAACTTCATGCCTCTGGGCTACGGGGTTGTTGGTTATTATTGTTGTTATTGCCACGGTTACGGTTTGGCCTGTGCCTGCGGTTATTGCGCTTAGCCGGGTTAGCGCCTTCTGCCTTCTCTCCATCCGCCATAGGTGCGGCAGGCTTTACTACATCAGGAGAAACTTGTGCAGGTGCGGGCTTTTGCTGGTTTGGTTTAGGCTGATTGTTTGGTCTTTGCTGATTATTTTGCTGTGGCTTTCTGTCGCCAGCCTGTTGCGCATTCTGGCTACTTGTATTAGGTTTTTTATTCTTCTTTCTGTTCCTGTTTTGGTGGCGTTCATCCAATCGGGTAAGGCTATCCTGGCCAACTACGTTTTCATAATCTAAAACCTTAGCTGCTGGTGTCTCCATTTCAACGGCTTCACCCAGGTCTTCAGGCGTTATGCCTTCCTTGTTAAGCTTTTGTATTTCCTTGACACGTTCAATGGGCAGCGGTATCCAGTTTTCGGCACCGGGCAGGCTGAACCACATCATGCGTTTAAAAATATCGGTTTTTTGTAAACGGGCATCACCTCTTTCGGTACGTAAGTAGTTTACGTTATCGGGTATATGCTTTAGGGCATCCATGTAACCGTCTAACTCGTAATTTAAACAGCATTTTAACTTACCGCATTGGCCAGCCAGCTTAAGTGTGTTTAAAGATAAGTTTTGATAACGCGCTGCCGAGGTTGATACTGTTTTAAAATCAGTTAACCAAGTTGAGCAGCATAGCTCTCTGCCACATGAACCAATACCACCCAGGCGGCTGGCTTCCTGACGCATGCCTATCTGACGCATCTCGATACGGATACGGAAAGATTCAGCCATCTTTTTAATCAGTTCCCTGAAATCAACCCGGCCTTCGGCAGTGTAGTAAAAAGTAGCTTTGGTTTTATCGCCCTGGTAATCAACATCGCTTATCTTCATGGATAAGTTAAGATCCAAAGCCAGTTTACGGGCTTTGTGCATCGTTTCCCATTCCATTTCCTTGGCTAGTTTCCACTTATCAACATCGGCAGGCGTAGCCCGGCGATAGATTTTTTTGGTTACATCGGCCTCTTTAACATGGCGTTTTACCATTTGCATGCGCACCAGCTCGCCAGTTAACGATACGTGGCCAATATCATAGCCGCCCGTAGCCGTTTCAACAGCAACCAGTTCACCTGCTTCTAAGTATATATTGTCGGCGTTAAGGTAAAAATCCTTACGCGATCCTTTAAATTTAATCTCAACTACCTGGAAAGGCTTATAGTTGGTTGGCATATCCATGTGTGCCAGCCAATCATATACATCCAGCTTACTGCAGCCATTGGTCATGCATGACCCATTGCTTTTGCAGCCTGCCGGTGTACATCCGCCCCCGGTTGAGCAACTTCCACATCCCATTTTATTTTATATATATTGATTCCCCTTAGGGAGTATTTTAAAGTGTAAAATTTTAATAATCTGCAAAGATACATCTAAAAATAAAATTTTAGGATTTGCATTTCGTTCCACCGCATAATGAGCCTGTTCAAGCACTTCGCTAATGGCTTCGGCCATATCAAGTGTCATTACGCCGGCCATTTTTTGCGCTGTCTCCTTTTCGGCCGCAGGTAAATGTACCAGGTTGCCGGCATCGCTCAGTAACAGGCAGCACTCACGGATATAGCTAATACCGTAGCGTATAAAGTTCTTTTGCGATTCGCGCCCTGCTTTAGCTACACGGTCCACAAACTTCATCATCTCCAGCCCCTTGTTGCTATAGCACTTACGCAGCCAGTCTACAAAATCAGCATGAAAACTATTGGTTTCCTGCTGCAGCATGCCAAGCGCTTCGGTTAAGTTACCGTTGCTCAAATAAGCGGTCTCTTCGGCTGTTTGGTTAGGTACCCCACGCTCGTTAACCAAATAGCTTCGCACCTCTTCATAACTCAGTCCCGGAATTTTTACCAACTGCGTACGTGAGAGAATGGTGTTCAATATCTGATCCTGATTTTGTGCTACCAGCAAAAAAACTGTATTAGGCTGTGGCTCCTCAATAATTTTGAGCAGCGTATTGCCTTCTTTATCCAGGTACTCGGGCAGCCATAAAATCAAAATTTTGTAAACCGATTCAAACGGTTTTAGACTCAGTTTTTTGATTATTTGGTGGCACTCGGCAATGTTAATATTAGCCTGTTTGTTTTGTGAATCCTGGTATCCGCGCCAAATATCCAGACTCAGGTACGGATTAGCCAGCAAGGCCTCGCGCCATTGCTCAATAAAACTTAAAGACGTATCATTTTTGTCTGAAGCAAAAAACGGATACGAAAAATGCAGATCGGGGTGCACCAACTTTTCATACTTACGGCACGAAGAACAAACCCCGCATGAATCTTCGGGTTGCTTATCTTCGCACGACAAATACTGTGCGTATGCTACTGCCAGGGCTAAACTGCCCGAGCCTTCAGGTCCCAAAAACAATTGAGCATGACTTACCCTGTTCTCGCTAACGGTATTTAATAAACGTTGCTTTACAGCTTGTTGCCCTACTATTTCTTTAAACTGCATTGGTGCAAGGTAATAATTAGTATTGAGATGTGAGATATGAGATTTGAGACATTGCGAGGGATAGGTTATCTTTGAAATTTAAATGATATTTCTTTTAACTACGGTTATAATCTCCGTAAGCAAATCTCAACACTCAGCTATATGCCCAGAATAATGGCTTTTGATTATGGTACCAAGCGCATAGGTATTGCCGTAACCGACCCTATGCAAATGATTGCCACCGGCCTGCAAACCGTACATCCTAATCAAATTGTAGAATTCCTGAAAAAGTACCTGCAAACTGAGCAGGTGGAAGTTTTTGTGGTGGGTGAGCCCAAGCAAATGGACAATACTCCGTCGCAATCGGCCATGCATGTAAAGGGCTTCGCTAATCTTTTAAAAAAGACTTTCCCTGATGTTCCGGTCGAAATGCTGGATGAGCGCTTTACCTCCAAAATGGCATCGGCGGCTATACTGGCCGGTGGTGTAAAAAAAGCAGGTCGGCAGGATAAAGCGCTGGTTGATACCGTATCGGCTGTTATTTTGTTACAATCATGGATGGAAGGCAGAGCATTTAGGTTTTAGTAGTTAACTGAATTTAAAGCAATTAACTTGTCGGTTTTAATAAGATTCTCTACTGTAGTTTGAGAAGACAAGTTTTGTAATTTGATTAAGTACAGGTTTGCTTAAAAACCAATATTAATTCTACAAAAAAGTCCGGCCTGTTTCCAGTAGCCGGACTTTCTTTTTAATCAATAGGGATGCTTATTGCGCATCAAAGCTGTTGCGGAAACGCATACCATCTGAGGTATAACCTTCAATGGTCATTTGTCCGTTTTTCAAGTTGGTAATGGCTTTATCAATATCACCGGTGCTGTTGATAGGCTTACCGTTAATATTAGTAATGATAGAACCTTCAGGAATTTCATAGTTCTCAAAGAAACCGCCACGACGAACCTGAGTAACCACTACACCTGAGTTTAAGTGAAACTTAGCTTTTTGTGCCTGGGTTAAAGGCTGGAAGCTGGCACCTAACTTGTTATATAACTCCTCGGCCGATTTGGATACGGCTGCAGTACGGTTAGCAGCGGCTGGTTCGCCTTTAAGGGTAACGGTAAAGTTTTTCTCAGCACCGTTACGTAGCACGGTTAAATGCAATTTATCACCTGGTTGTAAGCGGCCTACACGCTCTTGCAAGTCTGATGACTCATATACGCGGTTACCTTCAACCTTGGTAATAATATCACCTTTTTGTAAACCGGCAGCTTCGGCACCACCACCTTCAACCAATTCGCTAACATATAAACCGTTGGTTGTGCTAATTTTTAGTTCCTGGGCAACATCAGGGTTCAGCTCAGTAAAGCTTACGCCAATGTAACCACGTTTAACCGAACCGAATTTTTCAAGGTCGTTCAATACTTTCTTAGCCAGGTTAACCGGTACGGCAAAACCATAACCTTCGTATGAACCGGTGTGTGAGGCAATGGCAGAGTTAATACCAATCAGTTCACCTTTAGTGTTTACCAACGCACCACCGCTGTTGCCAGGGTTAATAGCCGCATCAGTTTGAATGAACGACTCGATGGCTTTGTTTAAACGGGGTTGTTGCTGTTGCTGGTAGTTACTGCGGTCAAAAGGACTGCTTTGTTCTTCTTCGCGGCCCAGTATACCGATGTTACGGCCTTTGGCGCTTACAATACCGGCAGTAACGGTAGAGTTTAAGTTGAAAGGGTTGCCTACGGCTAAAACCCACTCGCCCACGCGCACATCGTCAGAGTTACCTAATTTTACAATAGGCAGGTTAGTAGCGCTTACTTTAATAAGGGCAAGGTCGGTATTAGGGTCGGTACCAATTACTTTAGCTTGCAGGGTGCGATGATCATTTGTGGTTACTTCCACTTTGCTGGCATTAGCTACCACGTGGTTGTTAGTTACAATATAACCATCGGTTGAGATGATAACACCTGAACCCGAAGCGCGTTGCGGAGCACGTTGTTGCGGCTGTGCACGCTGGCCGAACATATCGCCAAACATTTCCTCAAACGGATCGCGGCCGCTGCTGCGGCCTGCTGAGGCTGCATAAGTTGTACGGATGTAAACTACGGCAGGGGTAACCGCTGCTGCAGCCTGGGTAAAGTCAACATCACCGGCAGACGACACAATGTTAGACGTTGACGGGTTGCTGGCAAAATATACTTTCTGGCGCTCCTCCAAGGTCATCCCTTCCAGCGGATCTTTCTCGAATACTTTATAAGTACCGAGCGCCATTGCACCACCAACAATGGCAGTTAACAAGGTTAAACCAATTTTTCTCATATTATCTTTTGCTTTTTATTTACTAGGTTACTTTTTACTTTTCAAATTTAATACCATTAAGACGATAGGAACAATAATAAGTTATTCCGATTATTGTTAAAAAATGTTAAAAACCGGAAGATAGCCTTTTACTGTTGTTATGAGGTGTTGCGCCGGATAATTTACACTGCTTTATGAAACTGCATTTTTATAAATACCAGGGAGCCGGAAACGATTTTGTAATGGTAGACAATCGCACTACCAAGATAGATCACCATAATCCACTGTTAATCAAAACATTGTGCGACAGGCGCTTTGGTGTTGGCGGCGATGGTATTATGTTTTTGCAGAACTGCGAGGGGTACGATTTTGAAATGGTTTATTACAATTCTGACGGTCAGCCTAGCACCATGTGCGGTAATGGCGGCCGCTGTATTGTAGCCTTTGCCAAACACTTGGGTGTTATTGACACCGAGACCAACTTTTTGGCAGTTGACGGTCCGCATTATGCCAAAATTTCAGAATCGGGCGATTGGGTTAGTCTGCAAATTATCAATGTAGATACCATAAACCGCGATGGCGACGACTATGTAATTAACACCGGCTCTCCGCATTATATACAGCTGGCTGATGATTTAACACATAAAGATGTATTTGCCGATGGAAGGTCTATACGCAATAATACCACTTACCTAACCAAAGGCATTAACGTAAATTTTGTAGAACCGCTTGATGAAGGGTACTTTGTACGCACCTACGAACGTGGCGTGGAAGACGAAACATATGCCTGCGGTACCGGTGTTACCGCCGTTGCATTGGCTATGGCCCATGCTAACCAACAAACAGGTAATATTACCACCCCTATTAAAGTATTGGGCGGCAACATGAGCATCAACTTTAATTACGATGGCGCTAAATTTACCGACATATTTTTAGAAGGCCCGGCAAAAAGAGTATTTGAAGGGGATATAGAGGTTGACCTGAGCACCGGATATGAAGCAGCAACACAACCGGCATGAAATTCATTGGCCACGATTCTGACATTATTAACTACCTAACCGGTGATTTGACCCTGTTGAATGCAGTAGTTAAGCAATTTAGAACGCATGACGTGGAAGGCAGTCCTGCCGTCAGCATTATGTTTGAACTCGCTTATACGGAAGCTGATGTGATGCTCATTTTCAGGGATGTTTTTAAGAATGGATTTGAAGGTAACCCCGCTGCTGAGCTTTACCAGGTGGATTCCTGCAAATTTTATCACATTGGCAGCAAAGTTTACTTATCGCTCGATCCTGACGAGAGCGAAGACGGTTACAATGGAATCTCGGAAGACGACAATGACTTTGTACTGGCCACCAGCGTGGAAGGATATATTTTTGAAGAAGGTAGCACAGAGTAGCATTTGCCAATAAAACACGTTAAACTTTTAGCTGCGTTCACAAATCTTCATTGCAAGCAATAGCTCATGCATACTTCCGTTTCGCAGGCCGAAAAAATATTCTCCGGTGTAACACAATTGCTTCTTTTCACGTCTGTATAAATAACCTTGTTATCACAGTTCATAAAAAAAACGATTATTGCCTTTACGGCAACTACCGGTGCTTTAGTTCTGTTAGCATTTTTATCCGCTATAGGATACCTGTTTTACTGCTTTTTGCTGCGAAAGGGCGCGTCATTCTGCGTTCTTCTTTGATGAGTGCTTAATATGATTTGCGTTTGTAACGCATCTTTGCACTTGCACTGAATGGCAACGGATTGAACATTAAGTAAAATAGTTTTAAATTCCATTTTTTCAACTGAAAGCCGGTGCGCAAGCCGGCTTTTCCACCTTTAAATAGCTGTTGTAACACCATACTTTTCAGTAAGTTAACGCATAATTATTTGGCAATTGAAAATTTCCGTTATATCTTTGCGGTATGTTTAAAAGGTCGGGAGCATTAAGTTTAGCCATATTATACACCATAACGGTGTTAGGCTTTGCCCTGAACTTACATTATTGCGGTACCAAAGTAGCGTCGGTTAAAATAACAGCCCCGGTTAAGGAAGCCAAAGCCGAAACCTGTGGCATGAAGATGAACTGCTGCAAAAACCACAAGGTTGATGTAAAGGTTAAAGATGTTCATCAGGCCGAGCAGGAAGCCTCTTTGCTGGCTAAACTGTTTGCCTTTGAGATACCCAAGCTGCCTTTTGAAGATTTTGTATTTTCGGCACAGAAAGCACTGCTCGAAAAGTTTTTTGACCGTGGTCCGCCCGAAAACAAGCCTACCAGTAAGGTTGCTACATTCCTAAAAAACTGCACTTTCCGTCTCTGATCAGTAATTATTGTATCATGCTTAAGCATGGCCACCTGGCTTATGCTTTTACTTTTTTGTACAATTTTTTATCTGATCATTTCCATGAAAACTATTAAAATATTTATAGCCTTAATGGCTATCTCTGTGGGTATTGCTAAAGCCCAGTTTGTTAAAGCCGAGCTGCAAGTTAGCGGGCTTACCTGCTCTATGTGCTCAAAAGCTACCGAAAAATCATTACGTACACTGCCGTTCGTTGGCGATATTAAAACCGACCTTAACCGTAACTTATTTACTATCACCTTTAAAGCCAACACCCCTGTTGATTTAGAAAAGATGAGCAAAAAAGTGCAGGGAGCAGGGTTTGCTATAAACCAACTGAAAGCCACGCTTGATTTTGACAAGTTAAAGCTGAATAATAACAATACGTTTAGTTATGCCGGCGATACCTTTCATATCATGAACGATACCAAAAAGGATCTGGACGGGCAAGTTGCCGTAACGGTAGTTAATAAAGGTTTTGCAGCGCCTGCCGTAGTAAAAAAGTATAGCCCGGTTATTATTGCCAATGGCGGCAACAAGACTTATCACCTGGTTATATAAAACCAACCATCATGATAAAGCATTTAACACTAATCTTGCTGGGTTGGCTGGCGGGGGTATGCGTAAGCCAGGCGCAGGAACTCTATGTGAATACAGAGCCTGCCAGTAACATGGCCACCAATTCTTTGGGCATCCGGACCGAAAATCAAGGTTATTTTAAGCCCGATTTTAGAAACCGCAGCACGCTTGAAGTGATGTACGGGGCGAGCAAATATCTCATGCTGCACAGTTCTGTTTACCTCTCTAACTTTTATCAGGACAAGCAGCGCTTTGAAGGCCTGAGTGCTTATGCCAAGTACCGCTTTTACTCGGCCGATACCGTGCAGCGCCATTTCCGTATGGCGGCTTTTGCCAAGGCGTCGAGCATCAGCAACCCTGTGCCTAACCAGGAGATCTCACTCGAGGGCGACAACACCGGCGTGCAGGGTGGTTTGGTGGCTACGCAACTTTTACATAAACTGGCTTTATCAGGCTCGGTAAGTTACCTCCGCGCTTTTGAGAACCGTGGTGGCTATGTGCCTGTTAACCCAAACAGTGTGGGGTATAGCTTATCTGCCGGCTACCTGCTGTTCCCTAAGCAGTATACCAACTACGAGCAAACCAACATTAACTTATACGCCGAGTTGCTGGGCAAAGCAAATCCGGGCAAAGGGCAACATTACCTGGATATTGCGCCTGCAATACAGTTTATTTTTAATAGCGTACTCCGGGTCGATCTATCATACCGTACACCCTTAGTTAACCGCATGGTGCGCAATACGCAAAACATGTACCTGGTAAGGGTGGAGTACAACATCTTTAATCTGTTTTAATTAAACATTACCATGAAAACCTATATAATAATGGTGCTGCTCATTTCGAGCGGCACCATTGGCTATGCGCAGCATAACCACATGCAGATGGACAGTACGGCGCACAACCAGCACCGTATGCAAAACAATCAGTCAAAAAACCACGCCAGTACCGATACCGGTATGCAAATGATGATGAGCAGCCAGCTATCGCGCGACTTGCCCATGAGCCGCAACGGATCCGGTACCTCATGGGTACCCGATGAAACACCTGTTTACGGCTATATGATACACGGCAAAAAGTGGATGAGCATGGTACATGGCAACGTGTTTGCTAGGTATACCAACCAGGATATCTTTAACAAAAGCGGCCGTGGCGGTCACGAGTTTGATGCTCCCAACTGGCTCATGGGCATGACGCAGCGCAAAGTGGGCAAAAACGGCTTATTCTCGGCTAACGCCATGATCTCGTTCGATCCGTTTACGGTTGGACTTGACGGATATCCACTCCTGTATCAAACCGGAGAATCCTATAAAGGCCAAAAACTGGTCGACCGTCAGCATCCGCATGATCTGTTTGCCGAGCTGAACGTTTCTTACGCACAGCGCATTGCTCAAAATACCGATGTGTACGTTTCAGTAGGTTATCCGGCCGAACCGGCTTTAGGCCCGCCCGTGTTTATGCACCGGCTGTCGGCCACTAACAACCCCGACGCACCTTTGCAGCACCATTATGCCGATGCCACGCACATTACTTTCGGCGTAGCAACGCTTGGTTTTAGGTACAAGAACGTAAAAATAGAAGGCTCAACCTTTAAAGGCCGCGAGCCGGATGAAGAGCGCTATGGATTTGATGCCCCTAAGTTTGATTCCTATTCCATGCGTTTATCCTACAATCCCTCCAAAAGCTGGGCCTTGCAGGTATCGCATGGGTGGATTAAAAGCCCCGAATCATTAGAGCCAGATCATGACGTAAAACTATTTACGGCATCAGCCCTGTATGCTAAAAAACTGAGTGAGGACAGTCATTTCAGTGCATCGTTGGTATACGGGCAAAACACTGGTGATCAGCATGGTACCTTACCAACTGCTGTATTAGAGAGCAATTTGCAGCTACATAAAACGGCTGTTTACGGCAGTTATACTTACGTACGCAAAAATGCAGATGAACTGGATCTGCTGAGCGGCTTCCCGAATAACCCCAACTTTAACATCAATGCTGTGACCCTTGGCGCTAACCGCATTGTTGCACAGGTAAAAAACACCGATTTGCGTATTGGCGCGCAAGCAACGCTTAACGTTTCGCCTTCGGCACTAAAGCCCTTGTATGGCAGCACGCCGGTTGGTTTTGAGGTGTACATCCGCATCAATCCATCACTGATGAAAATGATGATGGGAAAGCATCAGCATAACGTAGGGGTGAAAATGTAAGCGTTACTGATTAAACTGCAAAGTTAACCGCAGTACATTATTGCCTGTATGGCGGTTAACTTTGTCTGTATTTTTATCCAAAATACCGCTATATAACTACAAACCCCACTGTTTCATGGTTTGGGTAATATGCGCCAGGTGGTGGTTGCTGTGCCAGGCATACATCGCTGCCGACATTTGGATGGTGTAGGTAACGCCCCGCTCCGGGTGCAAAAAGGTACGCGGCCATTCATTCTCTGTAAAGCTTTCAAACAAGGCTACCATATGCTGATGAATGCCTTCTAGCGATTTTATTGATGCCTCGATGGGCAGGTTATAATCGGCCTGCATGGCCCAGCCGGCTTCGCTGTAAGGTTTAATGGATGGATTCTCTTCCGTTAAGGCCAGTTTAATACGCATCAGGGCGTTCATGTGGCTGTCGGCCAGGTGATGTACCACTTGCTTCAGTGTCCAGCCACCGGGGCGGTAAGTGGTGTTTAACTGATCGGCATTTAACTTAATCACCTCAGCACGCAGTCGGGCGGGTAAGGTTTTAATAGTTTGTATGGCTTCCTGTAAAAGTTCAGATGTATAGGCTTCAGGTTTTTGGAACTTACCAATTGGATAGCGTAGTTGTTCGTCGGTTAGGCTTGTAGTTGTCATATGTTAATACGTACGTGTCATCTCGAACGACAGTAGAGCGCTTTCCGAACGAATTAGTTTATCGCTTAGAAAAGAGTTCTCGCTATAACTCGAAATGACAGATTGTTATTCTGAATCTGCGTTTTAGAAATTCAAAGATGGATGCTTTTTGTGGAAATCGGTAGCATCCTGGTAAATTTTGGCTGCCTGCAGCATTTTGCCCTCACCAAATAACTGCCCCATAAAAGTAATGCTCATAGGCCGGCCACGCTGATTGAAGCCATTAGGTACCACCACACAAGGGTTGCCGGTAAGGTTAGTCATGCTCAAATTAGTGCTCGATGTGGGTGTGATGTACAGGTCAAGCCCTTCCAGCTTTTCGTACCAGTTCTGAATGAGCAAGGTGCGGGCCCGGTTGGCCTGTATATATTCGGCTGCCGATATAAATTGTGATGCCCGGAAAATATTTGGCCAGGCATTTTTATGCTGCTGTACCAACTGGTCATCGCGGTGCGATAGTACCAGTTCCTGAAACGCTGCAGCAGCTTCTGCGTCTAGAATAAACGTCATGGCACCTACAGGCATTTGCGGATACTCAATGGGCACCAGTTCTGCGCCCAGTTCTTTCAGTTTCACTAAGGTAGCCGAGTCGGTTGCATGGTTTGGAACCATGCGCCGGTTGGCTCCGGTACCAAAATAGGCGCGGTCAAAGTCGGCTTTTACATAACCAATTTTATAGCCTTTTAAGGTTTTTATGGTACCGTCATAGCTAAATGGAGCTGCAATAGTGCTCAGGTCTTTGCTGTCGGTACCCTGTATAGCGTTAAAAACTAGGGCGGCATCTTCCACGTTGCGGGCAATCGGGCCTAATTTATCCATACTCCAGCTCAATGCCATAGCACCATACTTGCTTACCCGGCCAAATGATGGCCGCAAACCCGTGTCGCCACATTCGGTAGAGGGCGATACAATAGAGCCCAGGGTTTCTGACCCAATGGCATAAGGCAAACACCCTGCGCTCACTGCCGATGCCGAACCCGCCGAGGAGCCGCTGGAACCCCGGGTAATATCCCAGGGGTTTTTAGTTTTGCCGCCAAACCATACATCGCCCATGGCTAATTCGCCCAAGGTGGTTTTAGCTACCAGTATGCCGCCAGCCGCTTCCAGCTTGCTTACTACGGTGGCATCAATGTTAAGCTGCTGGTCTTTATAGGCAACCGAGCCAAAAGTGGTTTTATAATCTTTTTGTGCCAGTAAATCCTTAACGCCAAACGGTATGCCGTGCAACACACCTCTATAACGGCCGGCTTTGATCTCCGCATCGGCCTCGGCAGCTTTTTTTAAGGCATGCTGCTCGGTAATGGTAACGGCAAATTGCAGTATAGGGTTGTATTTCTTGAGCCGGTCAATAAAAAACGTAGTTAGCTCTACACTGCTTATCTGTTTGGTGCGCAGCAGCTCGGCCAGCTGGCGTATGGTGTAAAATGCCAGTTCGTTCTTATCGGCTGGCATTTTAGTACCAGTGGTTTTATCCAGCTTAAAGCCGTTCTTACTATCGGGGCTTACAAAGCCTACGGGTACAGGGTTAAAGTTTAGTGCCGGCACCACGCTGTTAGGCATATTTAGTTTATGCAGGCTTTCATAAGAATTGTTAAAGCCATTCAGCATATTCAGCATAGAGTCGGCCTGGGCTGGGGTAAAGTTTTGGCCTATAATTTTTTCGGCTTCCTGTATAATGCTTACGGTTAAGGGTACGCTCTCATAAGTTTTGATCACAAATGCACCCGATATAAAGCTTAAAGCGCCAACAGCGCCTAACGTAACGTATTTTGTTACAGAATTTTTCATCTATAGTAAATGGTTTGCCCTAATTTAGCGTTTAAAACCTGATATAATCCCCACATGTTGAAAAAGTTACTTGTCGTCCTGCTTTGCTCAGGGCTATCCTATACCTATGCCGATACCATTAAAACCGACGTACTGGTTATAGGCGGCAGCGCCAGCGGTACGGCTGCAGCTTTACAATGTGCGCGCAGCAAAGTAAAAACCATCTTGGTGGAACCTGGCCCCTGGCTGGGCGGCGAAATGACGTCGGGCGGTATGTGCGTGGTAGATGCTAACCGCAATTTGCCGTCGGGTATATGGGGCGAATTCAGAAAAAAAGTGCGGGAGTTTTATATGAAAACGCCTGGGTTTGATACCACACGCAATGCGGTATTACGCTTTGAGCCCTATACCGGTGCTGCTATTCTACGGAAAATGACCGATACGGTAAAAAACCTTACCCTAAAATTAAACACGCCCTGGACCACCGTTAAAAAGAATGGCACCGGCTGGGAAGTAACCATAACCGAAAAAGGCAAAACCAATACCATTAAAGCTCAGGTATTAATTGATGCCACGGGCACAGGCGATGTGGCAGCCAAAGCCGGCGTTTCTTTTATAACCGGTTTTGATAGCCGTAAGGATACCGGTGAGCAATTGGCTCCTGAAAATGCCTTGCCTGTAATACAGGATATTACCTGGTGCGCCATATTGAAAGATTACGGCCGTGCGGCCGATAAGACCATAGCCAAGCCCGAGGGCTATGACCCTGCTCAATACGATTGCCTGAAAGGTAAAGACCTGCTCAAAATGGTGCAAGGCGGTAAGCTGCCCAATGATAAGTACATGATTAAATGGAGCGAGTGTGCTAACTCCTACAAAGCCTCAGTTGATTTGCTCGACCCTAAGAACCGGGAACAGTATTATAAAGAAACCCGTTTGCGCGTGTTAGGACTGATTTATTACCTGCAAACCGTAGGTGGATTAAAAAACTTTAGTGTAACCGATGAGTTTGGTACGCCCGATGGCTTGCCGCCCATACCCTACATGCGCGAATATCGCCGCGCTAAGGGGCAGATACGCATGGTGCTGGATGATATTTTAACCCCTTACAACCGCAGCTCCAAGCTCTACCGTACCTCTATTGCCGTGGGCGATGCCTCGCCGGGTCAGCATTTTGTTGATAAACGCGGACCACAAACACCTTACCCGCCGTTTCCTGCTTACAGCATTCCGCTGGGTACCGTTGTGCTGCCTGATGCAGAGAACCTTTTAGTTACCGAAAAAGCTTTGTCAACCACGCACCTGGTTAATGCGAGCGCTTTTTATCCGTCGGTACAAATGGTATTGGGGCAGGGTGCAGGTACTGTTGCTGCGTACTGCGCTTTTTTTAAAACCACAACCAAGCATTTAAATGTACGTACCATACAGGGTGAGGTGCTGGATTTTAAAGGTTATTTGATGCCGTTTTCGGACGTTCCGCTAACTGATCCTAATTTTAGGGCCATACAACAGGTAGGCGCTACCGGGTTATTGAAAGGCGTACAGCAGGTAAATGGAAAAACTGCAGCCGTACTGTTTAAGCCCGACAGCCTTGTATTAACTGCCGAGGTAGAACCGGTAATTAAGGAGATTTATACCCGGGCGTTCTTATGGTTTAACAAAGCCAAACCAGCCGAGCAGTTTACCGTTGGCAACCTGCTTTCTTTTATCAGCGAAATTACGCTTACCGAGCCCAAAGTGCTGAACAGTACGCTGGAGAAACAATGGCAAGCCAATTATAAGTTTAAGCAGGCGTTTGATCTCAACCGTCCTATTACCCGCCGCGAGTTTGCAGTGCTTACTAATAAATATTTAAACCCTTTTGCAAGAACGGTTGATTTGAGTGGTAAGCTGGTGAATTAAACATAAAGTATGTCATTATGAGCGATAGGGTGGCAATCCCCCGCATAAGATAGCCTACTTGCTGTGCTATTGACCTAAGTTTGTGCCGGTAGAATTTAAGAACTAAATAAACTCACTTCGTCGCCTCAATGCCCGAGTAGCTACTTTTTTTTTGCATAGTCTCAAAGTAGCAAAAGTGCCTGAGTAGCACAATTCCTGCCAGCGTTACAGAACATACTCCAGGCCGGGTACGCTGGCAGCCTTTCGCTTCTTTTTATTTGAATATTTCGCTTTTGTAAAAATATCTTGGTACTTGCTCTTTTCCTGCTCATCGCCTTACTGGCTTGAAACGCCTGAATACAATCCACAACACGCCTAAAAATGCCAAAACACAGCCTGCTTTGGGCAGGTAATCGCCGTGTTGGGTATAGAAGGTAAGGTCGGAGTTGAGGTTGATGTCTTGTTTTAGGGCTGCTTTAACCCACCAGCCAGATTGTTGCACTACATCACCACGCTGGTTAATAAAGGCAGATATACCGGTGTTGGCCGAGCGACAAACCCAGCGGCGGTTTTCAATAGCGCGAAGCTTGGCATAATCCAGGTGCTGGTCTTTACCTGATGTATTTTCCCACCAGCCATCGTTGGTAATAATGGCAATAAACTGTGCGCCTTTACGTACCGACTGCGCTACCCAGTCTCCCCAAATGGTTTCATAACAAATTACTGGATCGGCACCTATGCCACTTTGGGCATAAAACACGTCGGCCTCGGGCTGACTGCCATAACCGCCGGCCGAGCCGCCCAAATGTTCAAACACTGGCTTTAAAAAGCTTAACGATGAGCCGAACGGCATTAACTCAGCCCCAGGTACTAGTTTGGATTTATGGTAGAACTGTACCTTGTCGGAGTTTTCAATGTTTACGGCTGCGTTAAAAACATCAAAGTATTGGTTGCTTTCGGGCATCAGGCGTGCGGTTAGGGTATGCGCATCCTGGTAAAATTTGTAAGTGGAAATACCGGTTATCAGGTTTCCGTTCTTATACTTATTTAAAAACTGCCTCACCTGGCGGTACTGCGCACTTCCAACAAAGTTATCCTCATTTACATCCTGTGCTATGGCTGTTTCCGGCCATATAAAATATTCGGTATTGGGTTGCGCCAGGGAGTCTGATAAATGCGTAAGGTTGTTAATTTCTTGGTACGATGGCAGGTTAAACTTGGCGTAAGGATCTACGTTAGGCTGCACCACCACCACGTTCGATGGATTTTCGGGCTCCTGGTAATTATAATAGCGGGTTAAGGAAATGCCCAGCGGCAGTATAAGCGAAACGGCAAAGCCAATGATTACTTTAAGCCGGTAAGCGCGTGGTTGGGCCTCACGCAAGCTGCTGTACAGCAAAAACAAAAAGATGTTACATAGCCATACCCAAATGGTACCGCCATATACGCCTGTAAACTCGTACCACTGTATCCATTTATGGCTCACGGCAAACCCGTTGCCCAAAGTCATCCACGGAAATTTCAAATCCCAGGTTTGATGCAGGTACTCGTAGCCAATCCAAAAGCAAACCAGGGCGGCCAGTGCCCAGCCACGTGGAGCAACCAAACGCAGCCTGAAGTAAAGCCAGCAAGCGCCGGCCATTAATAGCGGCCCTAATGCATAGGGTATTAAGGTAATAGGTATGGCAATAAGCGGCCCTATGGCTTTTAATGAATTATAAACCCAGTAGATACACAGGCTATTCCAGATAAAAAAGCCAATAAAGGTGGTTGCAAAAACAAAGCTACCTTTCTTTTTTACGTTAGATTGAATGATGTTTTCGATAGCCACCAGCATGGGCACCAATCCTACAAACAAAAGGACGGTAGTATACGATGTAGGCGGCCATGCTATCCAAAGCAAAAGTCCCGAGAATATGGCGAGTAAGAGATTCTTCTTCATGCGATACAAAGAAACGGCTAACTTTTTAAATTATTCTATGGTTTTGGATGGAAGCCAGACTTTGTTCAGTAGTAAAGAACTTCCTTTGTCTTGTATAATTTTTGAGTACAAATAAAAAGGGCTACAAAACTAATTGCAGCCCTTGTATTTTTATTAATCTTTCCTGTCTAAAAAATATAATTTGTACTCAGGAAATTGCTGTCGTGCTTGTTTACAATATCGTTCAGTAACTGCTTGTTGGCATCGGTAAGCTTGGTAGCTACCAATGAGCGGATAGAGAACGAACGTAAGGCATCGTTTACTGAAAGCGTGCCTTCGGCGCTGTCTTTACGACCGGTGAATGGAAATACGTCTGGTCCGCGCTGGCATTGTGCGTTGATGTTTACGCGGCTTACCAGGTTTACAAACGGATCGATCAGGTCGGCCGTTTCCTGTGCATCGGTGCTAAAGATACTCACCTGCATACCATGCGGCGAATCAATCTGGTACTGAATAGGTTCTTCTATAGACTCGAACGGAATAACGGGGATAACCGGGCCGAATTGTTCTTCGCGGTACAGTTTCATTGTCTCTTTAACCGGATAAACTACCGCCGGAAATACGAATGAAGCAACGGTTTCTCCGCCGTTCTCATTAACTATCCGGGCGCCGTTAGCAATGGCGTCGTCAATACATTCTTTTAAGTAAGCGGGCTTGCCTGGTTCGGCCACCGGGGTAAGGTTTACACCCTTAGTCCATGGCATACCGTATTTCAGTTTGGCAATGCCTTCGCTCAGCAGTTTCAAAAACTCATCAGCAACATCTTTATGTACATGGATGATTTTAATTGCTGTACAACGCTGACCGTTATAAGAGAGTGAACCTAAAATACACTCGTTAACGGCAATCTGCAAATCAGCAGATTTGGTAACGATAGCCGCATTTTTGGCATCTAAACTCAATACCGCACGCAAACGGTTAATTTTAGGGTGACGTTTCTTTAAATCGTTAGCCACCTTGCTTGAGCCGATGAAGGCCAGCACATTGATCCGGCCAGTAGCCATAAGGCCAGGTGTAACATTAGCGCCACGGCCGTAAACCGTGTTTACCACGCCTTTAGGGAATGATTCCTGGAAAGCACGCAACAGCGGATAATGCACCAGCGTACCATGCTTTGGTGGTTTGAAGAGTATGGTATTGCCCATAATAATGGCCGGAATGAGCGTTGTAAAAGTTTCATTCAGCGGGTAGTTGAACGGCCCCATACAAAGCACCACGCCTATGGGCGAACGGCGGGTTTGTGCAACCACACCTTCGGCAATTTCAAATCTGGACGACTGGCGATCGATGTCTTTCAATGCATCAATAGTCAGGTTAATGTACTCAACCGTACGGTCAAACTCTTTAGTAGAATCGGCCAGCGATTTGCCAATTTCCCACATAATGAGCTTAATCACCAGGTCGCGCTGCTCCACCATTTTGTATACAAACTTTTCGAGGCACTTAATGCGGTCTGATACGCTCATGGTGGGCCATTCGCCACGGCCATTGTTGTAAGCTGCTTCGGCTGCCTCCAGGGCATCCATCGCTTCTTTTTCGGTACCCAGCGGATAGCTGCCAATCAGTTTGCGTTGCAAACCATCGGGCCCTGGAATGCAGATAGGTGAGAAAACCTCACTTACTTCGCCATCCCATTGCTTCATCTCGCCGTTTACCAGATACTCCCGCTGATGAAGCTCCGAGATACGGTATTCCTCCTGTATCTGGCTTTCTTCAACGAATAAGCTGTTAAGCTCGTCTTTGAAACTCATGATAATGTTAGTTGATTCAGTATTTGTGTTTGTTGTTTAAGAACGTATTGCAGCAATTACATTTCAATAGGCTTCATTTTAGGCACTAATGTTTTCATCACTACCCAGGCAATTATGTAAGCTACCGCACAAATTACAAACATGATAGAGTAACCGGTGCTGATTTTACCTGATGCCTTGTAATGATCGAACAGCATACCGCCGCCTTTGCTCAACAAAAAGGACCCGATGCCGCCAGCCATGCCACCGATACCTGTAATGGTTGCAATAGCTTTTTTAGGGAACATATCGCCTACAGTAGTAAATATATTGGCAGACCAGGCTTGGTGTGCCGAAGCACCAATAGCAATCAATCCAACTGCATACCAGTAACTATACTGGCTCAAATACGGGGTTAATAACACCACCAGCGGGAATATGGCTATAATAAGCATGGCCTTCATACGCCCATCATAAGGGTTGTATCCTTTATTGATAAAATACTGCGGGAATGCACCGCCACCAATTGAACCGATAACGGTAATGGTATACAGAATAGCAATAGGCATAGATATGGAAGTACCCGTCATGCCGTACTGTGCATCAAAATAAGCCGGCAGCCAAAACAGGTAAAACCACCATACACCATCTGTCATAAACTTACCGAAGGCAAAAGCCCAGGTTTGCTTGTACTGAAAACATTGCAGGTACGTGAACTTTTTTCCTTCATCCTCACGCTCTACTTTGATAGGCTCGTGCTGCTGAACTTCATCGCTATGGATGTACTCGTATTCTGATGGATTAACTTTTTTATTTTTTGAAGGGATTTCGTATAAAAACAGCCAGAAAATTAACCAGATAAAGCCAATGGCACCAATACCAATAAAAGCCCACTGCCAGCCCCATTTTTCGGCAATCCATGGCACCACAATAGGGGCCAGGATGGCGCCTACGTTTGCTCCAGAGTTGAATACGCCGGTTGCCAGTGCACGGTCTTTCTTAGGAAAATACTCGGCCGTGGTTTTAATAGCCGCCGGAAAGTTGCCCGATTCGCCTACGGCCAAAACGGTACGACCCAACGAAAAGCCCAAAATGCTGCTAGGCACCAAGTGGGCTATGGCATGCAGTATAGCGCCTATAGACCATAAAATGATTGACCAGGCATAACCTGCTTTAGTACCCAGGTAATCTACGACACGGCCAGCAAACAACATAGAAAAAGCATAGGCCAATGAAAAAACACCCACAATGGTGCCATAATCACTATCGGTCCAGCCAAACTCTTTTGATAATAAAGGTTTTAACAAGCTCAGTACCTGGCGGTCGAGGTAGTTAATTGTTGTAGCAAAAAACAGCAGTGCACATATGGTCCACCGGTAATTGCTCATGTTAACATCTTTCATAATTTAGGCGCTTTATCTGTAATAAGGTTTACCGGCTGGTTTGTACCAGTTCCAGTGCTTTTTGTGTATCGGTATACAACTGATCATACTGTTTACCTTCGAGTACTTGTTTGCTAATGAGTTTGCTGCCCATACCTACTGCACACACACCGGCCTTAAACCAGGTAGCAATGTTTTCGGCTTCCATCTCCACACCGCCGGTTGGCATAAATAATTGGTCGCGAAATAGCTCTTTAATAGAGCTTAAGAACGACGGTCCTAAAATATTGGCCGGAAACAGTTTAATCAGCGCAGCATCATTGCACTGGGCGGTGTAAATTTCGGTAGGCGTCATACAGCCGGGTATCCACAGCATGTTCCTGTCGTGCGCCATTTTAGCCACCTCAGGGTTTACAATAGGCGATACCAAAAAATCGGCACCGGCATTGATGAACGCATCAGCCTCATCGGCCGATTTGATAGTGCCTATGCCTAAGTGCAGGTTGGGCATTTCGTTTTGCTGAAGCTCTTTTAACTGCTTAAAGTTATCGAGCGCTGCCGCGCCACGGTTGGTGTATTCAAACACCCTTACGCCTGCTTTATACAGTGTGCGGGTAATTTCAACGCTCACTTGGGCATCTGCGTAAAAAAACAAGGGCAGCATGCCCTGTGCAATAATACTATCTAAAACTTCTTGTTTGCTTTTCATTTAATAATGGCTTCTTGTATAAATTCAACGCTGCGGTCGGTGGCATCGCTGTTTACAAATAATTTGGTAAATGCGGCCGCCGTAGCAAAATCAACCGTTTGCTGCGGATCATAGCCGTTATAAAAACCGTATATGAGTCCGGCCATATAACAATCGCCGCTGCCTACCTTATCTATAATACGCTCGGCACGGTGCTCGCCCGAAAGGTACGGTTTCCCGTCGGTATATAAAACGGTGTAATACTCCACATTGGTATTATCATCGGCCGTAAACCTAAAGGTGTTGGCAACTGCCTTGCATTTTGGAAACTGCTTTATAACGGCTTCAGAGCTGTTTTGAGCTTCCTTAACATACAGGCTTTTCTGTCCCGATTCGGTTACCAGTTCGTCAACCTTTACGCCCAGCATGCGCTCGGCCGCCCATACGTTGCCCATAATCAGGTCGCAGTATTGAGCCAGCTCAGGCATTACATCAATAGGCTCCTTGCCGTATTTCCACAATTTGGCGCGGTAATTTAAATCCACCGATGTGGTGATGCCTTTGCGAGAAGCTACTTCCAGCACTTCCTTACAAACATCAGCAGCATTTTGACTAATGGCCGGGCAAATCGCACTAAAGTGAAACCAGGTTACTCCATCTAGTACTTTATCCCAATCAACCACGCCGGGGGTAAGCTCAGCAAAGGCAGAGTTGGCACGGTCATAAATGAGGGCGTCGTTCTTTAAATCCTGTCCTTTAGTTAAAAAGTAAAGGCCCACGCGGTTACCATGGTAAAAAATGGATGAGGTGTCTATGCCCTTATCCTGCAAAAAAGAAAGAAGCTGCGCCGACATGCCATTTTGCGGCAAAGCGGTAAAATAGCGCGATGGTACGTCCCAAAGGGCCAGTGCAGTGGCTACGTTAAGCTCTGCACCACCCACAAAAACAGGAATGTTGTTCTCGCGCAGCCAATCGCCGCCGGCATCGGGGGTAATACGCAACAACAGCTCGCCAAAGTTGAGAACCGAGCCGCTGCTGTAATCTTTATTCAGTAAGTCACTCATTTAACAGGTTGATATTAAAAAGTGAAATAGTTTTTAGCATTGTAGTAGCAAATGTCGCGCACAATTTTGCCGGTCCATTCAATATCGTTTGGCAGTTCGCCGTTCTCAATATCCTCACCCAGCAGGTTACACACCAAACGGCGGAAATACTCATGGCGGGGGAACGACAGGAAGCTGCGCGAATCGGTAAGCATACCAATAAAGCGGCTCAGCAAACCCATGTTGGATAGGGCATTCATTTGCTTAATCATGCCATCTTTCTGATCCAGGAACCACCAGCCCGAGCCAAACTGCACCTTACCTGCAACCGAGCCGTCGTTAAAGTTACCAATCATGGTAGCCATCATTTCATTATCGGCAGGATTAAGGTTGTAGATGATGGTTTTGGTCAGCTTATCTTCGGTGTCCAGTTTGTTAAAGAACTTGGACAGTGAACGGGCCTGGCTAAAATCGCCGATAGAGTCAAAACCGGTATCGGGCCCTAACTGGGTTAACAAACGGGTGTTGTTGTTACGCAAGGCACCCAGGTGAAACTGCTGCACCCAGCCTTTCTCATGATCCCAGATAGCAAACTGGAACAACAAGGCCGATTTCAGTTTCAATATTTCGCCCGGCAGCAGTACGGCCCCGCCGCGTATCTTGTCAAATATGGTTCTTACTTCTTCTTCGGTATAATCTTCGGCATAAATTTGTTCCAAGCCATGGTCGGATACCGAACAACCGTTGGCCGCAAAAAAATCATGACGTTTTTTAAGTGCCTGCAGGTAGGAGTCATAATCGCCAATGCTTACATCGGCCACTTCTTCCAGCTTGTTTACATATGCATTAAAGGCAGCAGTATCATCAGCATTCATGGCCTTATCGGGGCGGAAAGCCGGAAGCACTTTTACTACTTGGTTACCGGCCAACTGCTGGTGGTAAGCCAGGTTATCTAACGGATCATCTGTGGTACAGATGGTTTCCACGTTCATTTTTTGGATAAGGCTTTGCACGGCAAACTCCGGGGTTTGCAGCTTAGCGGTACAATCATCATAAATTTGCTTTGCCGTAGCTGGCGAAAGCAGATCATACACATCAAAATAACGTTGTAGTTCCAGGTGTGTCCAGTGGTAAAGGGGGTTGCGCAGCGTATAAGGCACGGTGGCAGCCCACTGCTCAAATTTTTCGAAATCGGATTTATTACCGGTTATATAGCTCTCGTCAATACCGTTAGTGCGCATGGCGCGCCATTTATAGTGGTCGCCGTAAAGCCAAACATGCGTTAAGTTATTAAAGTTAAGATTGTTTGCTATTTGATCTTGCGGCAAATGGCAGTGGTAATCAATAATAGGTAAACCTTTGGCGTACTCGTGGTACAGGCGCTGCGCAGTCTCGGTTTGCAGCAAGAAATTCTCATCTAAAAACTTTTTCATAACAAATGTTGGCAACATGCTTAGCTGCCTGCTTTCTTCATGGTAACTGGTGTTAGCAGTTAGGTTTATATGTTTATTACCCTATTGTGCTAAAACTTTTTTTCGGCAACAGGGGCAGAACACAAACTAAACAATAATTATTGAGTATTTGAAAGATTTTGGCCCCGAAACAACATTAGACATGTAACTTTTTTACGCAATCGTTTGCTAAAAGCTCTGTGTAGTTTAGCCGATGGTAAGATTTTAGAAAAGATGGGCAATAAACGACAACAACAGGTAACTGAGGTATAGGAACAGCGCCATGAATACCAGTAATATTAACAACACTACAATCACAACGCCTGTGCCGCTGCCCTTGTGTTTTCCCTCTACATAATGCTCTTTGAGCAGCTTAATGTTGCGGGTGTTTGATTTGTAATAGAAATCGAAAATTTGTCCGACTAAGGGTATTGACCCGATTAAACCATCAATGAGTACATTAAGCAGCATTAATATCAGCACCTTGCGGCTTACCCCGTGCCTGGCCATCGTTAAAACCAGCATAGCGCTCACCATAAAGCCAGCGGCATCGCCCGCTACGGGGAGCAGATTGATAATGGGATCGAGGCCAAAGCGAAAATTAGTGCCCGGTATCTTAAACTGGTCGTCAAGCAGGCGCGAGATTCCTTCCACCCACTTAAGCTGGCCGGTTAAATTTACGGGTGGTTTGTTGTTAGTAGAATTGGGCACAATAATTTTATAACTAATAAAGTGCTGCTTAGTTTTGGCTCATATAATGATAATGCGTTATGTAAGTAAAAACGATAATGCAAAACCCTTTAAGTTATCGGTTGTATACCAATATCGGCTTGTTACCTTGTCCAAGTAAATACTGTTACCATGTTGCAAAAGTCTATTTACCTCCATCTTAAAAAAATATATGCCCGCTCCGGATTCTCTTTAAGCCTGATAGCTGCCCTGTTGCTTATACAACTGCCGGCTTATTCTCAGGATACAACCACTGCTAAAACCGATTCGGCACAGACTATTCCGGATACCTTACTTTTCAGGATACAAAAGGCACAGGCTGCCATTACCGAAATTAACGCTACCAACAAGCGAGGCTTCGGCATACCGGCCATACGTACAGGGTTAAACGACGTGAAGAAGGACCTTGCCCCGATTAAACGCGATATGGACGCCTCGCGCAAAATGATTGATTCAAAAAGCCTGCTCAGTTATAACCTGATTTTAAAAGATGCCCTGACCAAGCTAACAGACTGGCGCACGGCCCTAACCAAATACAACAATGACCTGCAACGCCTATCCGAACAGGTAATAGAGCTGAGTAACGACTCGGTACTGATGGTTAGCACCCGCGACACTACCGAAAAGCGCTTATACAACACGCAGTTGAGCAGCATTAAACTGCGCCTGCAAACTGCAGGCAAGGGCACCACCGCCAAGCTGGACACCGTAAGCCGGTTACTGGCCGATGTTTCGGCCTCGTACTTAACCGTTACCGATCTGCAAAACAACATTAATGACCGCCTGCGCGAAACGGGTAAAAGTGCATTGAGCCGCGAGTCGCCCTATATATGGTCGGCACCGAGCAGCGGGCCCGAGGGTAGTAGCATTGGCGATCTCATACAATCCTCATACGAAGGCCAGAACAAGATTTTAGGCTACTTTATTAGCACCACGTGGGATAATCGTATTTTATTGCTGCTGGCGGGTGTACTGTTTTACATTTGGGTTTTCCGTAATTACAAAAGTGCACGTAAGGCCGAGTTACAACAACAGATTGGCGAGCTCGATTTTAAATACCTGGCACCTTACCCTGTACTTGCCACAATCATCCTGGTGCTCAATCTTACGCCGCTGTTTGAGCCCGATTCGCCATCCATGTACATTGAGTTAACACAGTTTTTGCTGCTTATTGCCATTACCGTACATTTTTGGAAAACGCTGCCCAAAGCCGATCTTAATTACTGGCTTATGATTGTGGCCCTGTACATTCTGGTAATTGTAACCAGCATGGTAGTGCATGATGCCATATGGATGCGTTTATGGCTTATAGCGCTAAATTTTATAGCCCTTTACATGGGCTACTACTTTTTTAAAAAACTGGTACGGATAAACGTTGCCGAGCGCTTGATAAAGCCGGTGCTGTTTATCTTTTTTGCACTCAATGTGCTTTCTATAGTACTTAATATTTTTGGCCGCATAAGCCTGGCCAGGGTGTTTAGCACAACGGCAATTATAGGGCTTACGCAAATTGTTGGCTTGGCCGTACTTATACAAATACTTACCGATGCACTGGAGCTGCAGATCAAAGTAAGCTCCTGCTCAAACGGCTTGTTCTCCCGTATAAATCTCAGCACCACCCGTAAGTCTTTTAAAAAGATATTATCGGTAGTAGCGGTAGTGCTGTGGTTACTGGTGCTACTAATTAATTTAAGCATTGCCGGTGGCGTATTTGCGTTACTGCAACATATACTTAATAGAGACC